>JAFSLH010000010.1 GCA_017448545.1 Clostridia bacterium | reverse complement strand
TCTCTGATTATATGCCGCAAATTATCCGCGTTTTCGCCCTACAAAATTCCGTGCGCTCGCAGTGCGAGATGCAGCACGGGATTTTGATATCCGCTGTCAGATAGCCTTCGGGACGAAAACGCGAATTCTGACTGCCTTATCGACAGCCCCTTACAACGCTTAAAGAGTTTTGAGACAACGCCTTTTTCGATCTCTGTTTTCCGTCGGCTTACGCCGGTTCCGTTACGGTATGCACGCACACGTCGTCCGCGCTGTTCACAAGCCCCTTCGGCAGCGAAACAAGCAGCAGCCATGCGCCCATATCGGCGGTGCCGACCTCCGGCACGGTGATGCAGACCGTGACCGAAAGCCCGGCCGCATCCTTTCCGACATACAGCGTCTCGAACCGCACCGAGCCGCTGCCCGCGATTTCGCGCAGGACAAGCAGATCGTGCTCCGCAAAGAACGCTTCGTCGTAGGCGTCGATGGCGTTTTGCAGCGCCGTATTTCTCTCGTCGATGCCGCCGTCGTCCGGGATGAAATGCGGCTCCAGCAGCGAGCGAAGCGTTTCCGCATCCCGCACCGGGAGAACCGGCTCGGTTTCGTAGTGTTCAGCCCAGCCGATCCGGATCGTTTCGCTTGTGAACGGCACGGCATAAGCCGTTTTGCCGTCGGTCGTCCAGACCGCGTAGTACGCGCTGCCGCGTCCCGCGCCGGTAAACGTCGCATAGACCTCGTAGACCGCGCTGCCGATCGGCTTAATCGTGATGGTATCGCCGTCGCGCATCCAGACGGGGCGGTAAAACGCTTCGTCGTTCTGAAAATCGCCGAGCAGCGATTCGTCCCACGCACGGATCGACACGTCGATCAGCGTGCAGTCCGGCGCAAACGACAGCGTGATCGTTTCCGCGTCGCCGAGCGGCAGCGGCTCCATGTACGGTTCGGCTTCCAGCGGATGCAGTCCGTCGGCATCAATGCCGGTCGCGGTCCCGTCGCTGTTGTCATACACCCACGAATAGGTGGAAAGACTCGCGGTCACGCTCCGTTCCCCCGCCGAAACGGTCAGCGCCGGCGGTCTTGTGACCGCGTCCGCCTGCGGCTGCGGGTCATTCTTTTGCGGCTTTGCCGTTGCAATCTCGTTCATCAGCGTCGGAACATCGGTCACGATGACCTTCGCGCCCTCCGTCTTTGGTTTGCTTTGCGGCGTCTGCGCCGTTATGCAGCCGCAAAGAAGCAGCGAGATCAGCAGCAGTATCATCAAACGTTTCATGTGCGTTTTCCTCCCTTTGTCTAAAATACCGCGAAGCGCGCCGATCGGTTGCAAAATCGGTTTTCCTTTTGTGCGGACGACCCGTTCCGGCCTTGTTTTTTGGCCCTGCGTATGGTATAATAAGAATAGAAATTCAAATGGAGGAACAGGGCATGGAAATGAAGTTTTACATCTGTGAGCATTGCGGCAACATCGTCGCGAAGGTCAGGGACGCGGGCGTTCCCGTCGTCTGCTGCGGGCAGAAAATGAAGGAGATCGTACCGGGCACGAGCGACGGCGCCGCCGAAAAGCATGTTCCGGTCATTCAAAAGGATGGCAACCTCGTCACCGTGACCGTCGGTTCCGTAGAGCATCCGATGCTGCCCGTGCATTACATCGAGTGGATCGCGCTGCAGACGACCGCCGGCAACCAGCGCAAGGCGCTCGCGCCGGGACAGCCGCCGAAAGCAACGTTCGCGCTGTGCGACGGCGAAGAAGTGGTCGCCGCGTATGCGTACTGCAACCTGCACAGTCTCTGGAAGGCGTAAGCAGATTCGCACCGAATTGAAACCGGGAAATGGAGCAAGCGACATTTTTTGAAACCGAGGCGGCGCGCCCGCTCGCGGCGCGGCTGCGGCCGAACACACTGGACGAATTCGTCGGGCAAAAGCACCTGATCGGCGAAGGCAAGGTACTGCGGCGGCTCATCGAGAGCGACCGCGTTTCTTCGATGATCTTCTGGGGGCCGCCGGGCGTCGGAAAAACGACGCTCGCGCGGATTATCGCCGGCGCGACCAAAGCGAAGTTCATCGACTTTTCGGCGGTCACAAGCGGCGTCCGCGAGATCCGGCAGGTCATGCAGCAGGCGGAGGAAAACCTGCGGTTCGGCGAAAAAACGATCCTGTTCGTCGATGAGATTCATCGTTTCAACAAGGCGCAGCAGGACGCTTTTTTGCCGTTCGTCGAAAAGGGCAGCATCATCCTGATCGGCGCGACGACCGAGAATCCGTCCTTCGAGGTGAACGGCGCTTTGCTCTCCCGCTGCAAGGTCTTTGTGCTGCAGGCGCTGACCGAGCAGGATATCGCGGTGCTTCTGAACCGCGCGCTCAACGATCCGCGCGGTTTCGGCAAGCTGAACGTGCAGATTTCGCCGGAGCTGATCTCGATGCTCGCCGCCTTTGCGAACGGCGACGCGCGCACCGCGCTCTCCACGCTGGAGATGGTCGTGCTCAACGGCGAGCTGGACGGCGACACGGTCACGGTCACGCCCGAGAGCGTCGAGCAGTGCATTTCGAAAAAGTCGCTGCTGTACGACAAAAACGGCGAGGAGCACTACAACCTGATTTCCGCGCTGCACAAGTCGATGCGCAACTCCGACCCGGACGCGGCCATCTACTGGCTCGCGCGGATGCTCGAAGCCGGCGAAGACCCGCTGTACGTTGCGCGGCGCGTCGTGCGGTTCGCAAGCGAGGACGTCGGCCTGGCCGACCCGCGCGCGCTGGAAATCTGCGTCGCCGCGTACCAGGCGTGTCACTACCTCGGCATGCCCGAATGTTCGGTGCATCTGACGCAGGCCGTGACGTACCTTTCGCTTGCGCCGAAGTCAAACGCGATGGAGGTCGCCTATAACGCCGCGCGGGACGATGCGCAGCGCATGCTGGCAGAACCCGTGCCGCTCGTGATCCGGAACGCGCCGACCAAGCTGATGCAGTCGCTCGGCTACGGAAAAGGGTACCAGTACGCGCACGACTATGCGGAAAAGATGACCGCGATGCAGTGCCTGCCGGATTCGCTGCAGGGCCGCGAATACTACCGTCCCACCGAGCAGGGGCTCGAGGGCCGGTTCAAGGAACGGCTGCAGCAGATCAAGGACTGGAAAGCCGCACAAAAGAAGCAATAAGCAAACGGCTTCGCAGGGGTCGCCGATTCTGCGGAATGATACGGTTCGTCTTTCTTAACAACCACCAAAGGAGCAGCTTTTTCGACTGCTCCTTTGTCATATTTTATCACTTTTTGTGTTCAGCGTTTTGTGTTCAGCGGCGCCAGTCGCCGACCTCGCATTGGTTGCAGTCGTTCTGCCCGCAGGCGAGATACGACCCGTCCGAGAGCAGCGCGACCGCATGCGTTCCCGAGAATGCGATCGCGGCAATATCCGTGCGCGCAAGAAGCGGCGCGTAATCGCCGTCCGTCCACAGAACCGCGCGGACCGAACCGTCCGTCGTCAGAACGAAGAAACCCGTTGCGGCGGCTTCTGCATGGATGACGTCGGTAAAGCCGGGATCGTACGGCGCGGAGGTGACCAGACCGCCGTCTTCCGTGACGCCGACCGCGTAATCTCCGGCG
Organism: Clostridia bacterium; assembly: GCA_017448545.1. Taxonomy (GTDB): domain Bacteria; phylum Bacillota; class Clostridia; order Christensenellales; family CAG-138; genus UBA3792. The sequence continues at coordinate 4,460 of JAFSLH010000010.1, read as the reverse complement.
GCAGAGATCTCCGTCAGTCCGCGGAACGCCGGCGTCAGCAGGGACGCTTCGGTTGCCATTGCGGTGCCGTCCGCAGACAGCGCGACAAGTCCGTAGGCGGCGGGAGAAAGCTGCACGATGTCCGTCCAGCTTGCCGCGCCCGGCGTATCATCGTGCGCGCCGAAGCAAACGATGGAACCGTCGCTTAGCCGAACAACGGTATCCATGGCATGCGCTTCGATTTCGACTGCGCCCGTACAGCCGTCAGCATCGCATTGACCGCGCGAGTTGTCGCCTGTGCAGACGACGGAACCGTCGGCTTTGAGGCCGACCGTATGGTATGCGCCCGCGGCGATCGCAACGATATCGGTCCATTCCGACACATTGCATTGTCCGTATGTGTTGTCGCCCGCGGCAAGGACGGTCCCGTCCGCGCGCAGCGCCGCCGTGTGCGCAGTACCGACCGCAAGGACCTGGGACGGAAACTGCTCACGAATCCGCTCCAGCTCGTTCTTCCGCGCAGCCTGCGCCGCGCTGAGCAACCGAAGCTGTTCCAGTACATAATCATCGTCCCGATCGGCATACAGATAGGGATACAGGCTGCGCTCTGCGGCGATGACTTCCTCCGTCAAAGATGCATCTTCGTTCCAGAGCTGTATGAGAAGCGACAGCCCCGCCTCCGGCGTATCGGAAGCCAGAAGCGTGCGTGCGTCGTTCAGCCGGATTTCCCGGTACAGCGCCGCCATGGAGGGATCCTGCGGATATTTACCGATCAAAGCAAGCGCGGTTTCCGTGTCGCCGTCCGTCCACGCCGCATTCGCCAAGGCAATTTCGCAGAGCAGAAGCCGGTCGGCGGCGTCCGCATACCCCAGCAACGCCGCATAGCCGTCGCGCGCTTCGGCATACGCGCCGCGCCGTTCCGCCGACGCAGCCAAGCCGTAACGGCAGGCAAGGATGCGCGCATCGTCCGGCTCGATCCCCGGAAGGTCCGTCAGGATAGCAAGCGCTTCCGCATACCGTTCTTCCGCGAGAAGCGCTTCCGCCTGCTGCTCCCGGGAGGCGTTCAGCAGGCTTTGCACCTCGTCTTCGGAGCCTGCCTTGGTAAGATACCGGACGGCGCGTTCGGTATCTCCCTGCTCCATCGCGCGGCGGCCGACGGACAGACAGATCGACGGATACAGCAGCGCAGCCGTCACGCCGAGCGCCAGAAGAACGACAAACACGATCAGTTGCGTCCGCATCAACGGATATGAAATTTCTTTTGCAGGCTTTTTGGTCATGGTCTGTCTCCGATCGAGCGATTCAGCTCCACGCGATACAGATCGCCTGAGAAAAAGTTGCTTTGCACGACATAGATGTCGTCGATGCCCCAGTAATCGATATACTCCTTGATCGTACCGCCGGCTTCTTCTACGGAATAATAGGTGCTGTGGGGACGCACGACGTGCACTTCGTCATAGTAATACGCCATGAACGGCGCAAACGCCATGCCCATTGAATCGCAGACCAGCAGCATCTTCCGACCGTTGTTTTCGTAGGAACGGATCATCTTCCACGGCCGCAGATTCAGCCAGAGAAGCGCCTGATAGCCTTTGAGATCCGGATTGTTCAGCGGAAGCGACGTCAGCTCGCTGATGTTCTGCACACGGTAAAAGTCAAAGGCAAGGGACGGTTCGACCTCCTCTACAGAATCCTTTGTTCCCTGCGGCAGATACTGCTCAATTTTCTCGGCATTCGATCCTCTGTAAGAGCCGCTTTGGCGGGTCAGCCGATTCTCCGCATACGGCACGGCTTTTTGACCCTGCGCCTCGATCATGGCTTTGTGAATATAGTATGCGCCGAGCGGCGTCCAATGGTGATCGGTATAAAAGTACACGTACTCCCCGGCGCGAATATGCGGCTCCAGAATGTCCATGCAGCGGAACACGCTGATACGTTCGTCGAGGAGCGGTTCCAGGTAATCTTCAATCTCGCTCTCATAGGCAACGTATCGGTCCAGATCGAGCGTATACTGCACGACGTATTCGCCGCGCTGCGCCTGTACCACATACATCTGCCCGCCCTCGGGAAGAAGCGCCGCAAGCCGATTGAGCTGATATGCGCCGTCGCGAATAAATCGCTTGTAATACCACGCAAGCTGCTTTTTTGTGCCGTCGGCTTCGACCAGGTAGATATACGCTTTCTCCTCCGACTTATCGCTCCCGCGATCGTAGTCCGTCAGCGGCGTCCTCGGCATTTGCGAGGGCAGCGCCGCGGAAACGCGAATGAGCGACGGCGCCTGATCGGAGGAACCGACGGCTTCGGCCGTCTGCGCCGCCGCGGGCTTCGGCGCGGGCGTTTCGATCGCTTCGAAAGCGGGCGTCTCTGCGGGCTTCTGCGCGGGCGTTTCGATTGCTTCGAAAGCGGGCGTTTCTGCGGGCGCATCCTCGCCGGGCAGGGATGCTTCGACCCGGGCGGCGTCTTCTTCGGGCGCGTCGTCCATGCGTACATCCATTGCCGCGAGCTTCAGCGCATCGGCGTCGGACAGAAGGGAAAGGCTGTTTTTCAGCACGGTCGAAAGCGAAATACAGCGATCCCGTTCAAAAAACCGGTCGGAAAGATACCGTTCGAAACCGCTTGAAAACGCGCCGGACAGCAGACTTTGCGCGTCGGCTTTCGGGAACGCCTCCAACATCCGGTTTTCGGTCTCGGAAACGGTCGCTTCCTTCGGCGCCGTGACAAGCAGCAGCACGCCGCAGCCGAGCAGCAGCAAAAGGCACCATGTATACAGAGCTGTCAGCAGTTTTTTCATGCGACGTTCTCCTAAAACCGGAAATAGATGAACGGATTGTAGCTTTGCCCGATCAAAAAAAGCAGCGAAAGCGCAAGGAGCGCAATGGAGACGACGCTCGCGGCAAGGTCGAAGCCGCAGCGTTTTTTCCGGTGCTGCGCATCCCATCGTTCGGCAATCCGCTTCGCAAGCGGCGTACAGGCAACGACCATCAGCAGAAGCGGCAGCGCATACTTCAAAAGCAGAAGCAGCCGCTTGTCGTCAAACAGCGGCACGGTCTGCCAGATACCGTCCGCACGAGCGATTCCGAACATGGCTCCGATGTGTGCAAAGCCGAGGCCGACGTTCTCATAATAAAAGATCACCCAGCCGAGGATCACCATAAGCAGCGTGAACATGCGGCGGAGCACGCCCGGGATGCGGGAAAGCCGCTTCCCGAGGACGAGCTTTTCAAAGATCAGCAGAACGCCGTAAAGAAGTCCCCAAAGGATGAAATTCCAGCTTGCGCCGTGCCACAAACCGGTCAGTCCCCATACAATCAGCAGATTCAGGATCCAGCGCAGCTTGCCGACACGGTTGCCGCCGAGCGGAATGTAGACATAATCGCGGAAAAACGCGCCGAGCGAAATATGCCATCTGCGCCAGAAATCCGTGATCGAATCCGCCAGGTACGGATACCGGAAATTCTCCTTGTAGGTGAAGCCGAGCATTCTGCCGATCCCGATCGCCATGTCCGAATAGGCGGAAAAATCAAAATAGAGCTGCAAACTGTACAGAATCGCGCCGAGCCATGCGCCGAGAACGGTCAAGCCCCCGGCGTCCGCCATGCCGACTTCGGCGATGACGGAGGCGCAGACGTTCGCAAGCAACACTTTTTTGGCAAGCCCGATGCAAAACCGGCGAAATCCGCGAAGATACCCGTTCGCCGTAATCCTGCGGTGATCAATCTGTTCCGCAATATCCGCATACTGAACGATCGGGCCGGCGATGAGCTGCGGGAAGCAGGAGACGTAGAGCAGCAGCTTCAGCGGATTCTTCTGAACGGGCGCTTTTCCGCGGTACACGTCCACGGTGTAGGTCAACGCCTGGAATGTATAAAAGGAGATGCCGATCGGCAGCGCAGCGGGCGCAAGCAGATTCGGCCTCCCGAACCATCCGCCGACCGTATTGACAAAGAATGCGGCATACTTGAAATAGATCAGAAAGCCGAGACCGGCGAGCACGCCGACCGCGAGCAGCAGCCGCTTGACAGGGAGGGGAAGCGACGCCCGCTGCATCGGCAGGCCGCAAAGGTAATTGACGGCGGTCACCGCGAGCATTGCAAGAATCCATTTCGGCTCTCCCCAGGCGTAAAACACCAGCGACGCAACAAGCAGCACCGCATTCTGCCAACGGATGCGTCGGCTGATCAACACAAGCAGCGTCGTGATCGGAAAGAACAGTAATAAAAATGTGAGACCGGAGAATACCATTTCGTTTCCATTCGCTCGAATTGATCGCGCCGTTTTTGGGGCGGCTTCGATCATATTCAAGAAGTATACCATTGATTCGCGCAAAAAGCAAATAAAATGGTTCTTCAACGATAAGTGTGGAAAAAAAGGGTTGAAAAAGAGCACAAGAAGCTTCATCATTTAAGTTGACGAGACTAAATGGAAAGGAAGCAAGCTTGTGCTCGATACATATATTACCACAGATTTGTTCAATTGCCAAC
>JAFSLH010000034.1 GCA_017448545.1 Clostridia bacterium | reverse complement strand
ATCCGCCTTTTCTCTGATTATATGCCGCAAATTATCCGCGTTTTCGCCCTCGGCATAGCGTCAGTATAGCCTTCGGGACGAAAACGCGAATTCTGACTGCCTTATCAACAGCCCCTTACAGCGCTCAAAGAGTTTTGAGACTGCCCCTCCGAAACAATCGAAAACGGATCAGATGATTCCGAGCGGAATCAGAACGGCAAGCAGCACAGCCACGAGGCCCCAGACGACGATCAGGAACGTGCGGCGCTTTTTCGGCTCCCAGTCCGGCACATAATTGCTGGCGAGGAAGAACGGGATATAGGTCGTGATAAACACCGGCAGCACGCCCCACCACTTATATACCCAGATAAAGGAATGGTTGGACGTTCCGGCAAGGAACGACTCAAACAGCGCGAACAGGAGCGCCATCTCGATCGCGCCGACGAGCTTGCAGCTGACGCCGCCCTTTCCGTTCTTCGCAAAATACCGCTTGGTTCTGTCCTGCGGCAGCATCTTGAACGAAATCATGCCGGCCAGCGAGAACATCATCGACAGCTCCCAGCAGACGCCGATCAGCAGAATGAACGTCGTCGACTCGTTCGACACCGACCACAGCGGATAGCCGAACACATGACCGATAATCGCGTTTGCGATTTCATACAGCCAATGCACGCCGTACAGCGCAAGGCCCGCGCAGACGATTTCCTTGTTCTTCTTGTGAATCTCTGACCAGTACACGTAGAAAACGACCGCCAGAATGAAGATAAACGTCCAGTTGAAGTTTTCCGTGCTCCGAACACGAATGCTGTCCACAAGGTCTTTCGCGCCCTGCGAACCGTCGCCCCAAAATACGAACATACGCTTTTCCCCCTCTTTGTGAAAGTTATAATTGCCTGCGGCAAGTTCAGAGTTTACAGTTTACAGATTGTCGTTGTCAGAACAGGTCGGACACGAACCGGTCGACCAGCCGCGCGAACTCCGCCGCCGCGCGGTTCGCGGTCTCGGTGACTTCCGCGTGGGAAAGCGGCTGATCCAGCACGCCGGCCGCGGCGTTCGTAATCAGCGAAATGCCGACGACTTTGATTCCGCAATGCGCGGCCGTGATCGCTTCCGGTACGGTGGACATGCCGACCGCGTCCGCGCCGAGCGCGCGCGCCATGCGAATCTCCGCCGGCGTTTCATAGCACGGCCCGGCCATCATCAGGTACACGCCCTCCGCGAGCGAAATGCCGTCCGCCGCGGCAAGCGCCTTCGCCTTTGCCCGCAGCGCTTTGTCGTACACGTTCGAAAGATCGGGGAACCGCGGCCCGAACGAATCGAGGTTCCTGCCGATCAGCGGATTCGAGCCGGACAGATTGATGTGATCCGAAATCAGCATCAGCGTCCCGGCCGGATAATTCACGCCGCCCGCCGCATTCGTAATCAGCAGGTTTTCCACGCCGATCCGCTTCATCACGCGAACGCCGAGCGACAGCATCTGCTGCGGATAGCCCTCGTAATAATGGAACCGGCCCTGCATGACGACGACCGTCTTTCCGAACTTTTCGCCGACGACGAAGCGGGATTTATGCCCCACAACCGCCGAAACCGGGAAGCCCTCGATCGACGCATAGTCCACATACCGCTTGTTGTCCAGCGTTTCGGCATACGCGCCGAGCCCGCTGCCGAGAATCAGGCCGATCGACGCGCCCGCCGCGCCGGCTTCCTGCAGCCGATCCGCTGCATTTTGAATGATTTGCTCCAGCTCCATCTTCAATCCTCCCAAATCTCGCGCAAAAACGATTCGCCCTCGCGCCACTGTTCGCCGGTCAGGTATTCGAAAACCGTCGCGCCGATATCGTTGAACGCGGGACGGGTGTGCAGGTTCACGCCCGGCTTGATGTGCCTGCCCGCGATCAAAAGCGGAATGTATTCGCGCGTATGATCCGTGCCGGGATAGGTCGGGTCGCAGCCGTGATCCGCCGTGATCATCAGGATATCTCCCTCGCCCATCTTGCCGATCAGGTCCGGCAGCTTCCGGTCAAAGTATTCGAGCGCCTGCCCGTAGCCCTCCACGTCGTTCCGATGTCCGTACAGCATATCGGTATCGACGAGGTTCGTAAAGATGAAATCGCCCGTTCCGTCGGCAAGGAACCGTTCCGTCGCCGCGATGCCGGCCGGATTGTTCTTCGTATGATCGACGGTCGTAATCCCGCGGCGGCAGAAGATGTCCTCGATCTTGCCGATCGCGACGACGTCCTTTCCGCGCTCGGTCAGGCCGTCCAGAATCGTCGGCTTGAACGGCGCCAGCGCGTAATCCTTGCGGTACTCCGTGCGCGTATAGCTGCCGGTCGTGCCGGTGAACGGCCGCGCGATCACGCGCCCGACCAGGTATTCGCCGACGAGCATTTCCCGCGCGATTTCGCAGATCCGGTACAGCTCCGCAAGCGGAATCACGTCCTCGTGCGCGGCGATCTGAAAGACGCTGTCCGCGCTGGTATACACGATCGGACTGCCGGTTCTGACGTGCTCGTCGCCGAGCTCCTGAATGATCGCCGTGCCGGACGCGACGATATTGCCGATCGTCTTCCGGCCGATGCGCGCTTCGAACGCATCCAGGAAGCTGCGCGGGAACCCGTTCGGATAGGTGCGGAACGGTTCTTCGAGCGAATAGCCCGCCATCTCCCAGTGCCCGCAGGTCGTATCCTTCGCCTTCGTTTTTTCGGCGCATCTGCCAAAGGCGCCGACGATCGGTTCCCCGCTTTCGGGCAGCGTGCATTCGTCGATGTCGGCAAGGCCGAGCCGCTTCATATTCGGTACGTCGAGCTTTCCGCGTTTATGGTAAATATTGCAGATCGTATTGGCGCCGACGTCTCCGAACGCCGCGGCGTCGGGCAAGTACCCGATTCCGGCGCTGTCCAGAACGATCAGCGCGACTCTTTTTTTCATATAGAGCATCCCCCGCCTTCTGTAAGATACAGTTATTTTACCATATTCTTACACAGCGCGTCAATCCGATTCCAACAGTTTTTCGGCCATTTGCGCGGCATAAATGCAATAGCCGCGCGCACTGTCGTTCAGAAAGACGTGCGTGACGACGCCGATCAGCATCCCGTTCTGCAAAACCGGACTGCCGCTCATGCCCTGCACGATCCCGCCGGTTCGATCCAGCAGCGCGCGGTCGACGACCTCGATCATGATGCCGTTCGTCTGCGGCGAGGCGTGCACGTCCTTTCGGATCACGCGAACGCGGTATCGCTGCGGCACGGCTCCGTCCACGGTGCAGACGGTTTCCGCGTCGCCGAACCGGATCTCGTCCGGCGAAGCAAGCGGGTATGCCGTCCCGTCGATCGGCGCGTACAGCGTTCCCGAAACGCCGAACACGGTGTTTCTCCCGATCGCGCCGATCGCGTCCGTCTCCTCGCCCGAAAACACGCCGATCAGCTCCCCGGCCTCCCCGCCCGACGCGCGGACTGCGCCGACGATCGTCGCCGCATAGATCTGCCCGCCGCCGTTTCCGAACAGTACGCCGGTATCCACGTCCGAAATGCCGTGCCCGAGCGCCGCATACCGCAGCGACGCCGGATCGTAGAACGACAGCGTCCCGACGCCGGACGTGCTGTCCCGCACCCACGCGCCGATCCGATAAACCCCGTCCTCGTCCAGTGCCGGCGCAACCGATACGGTCTGCGGCGCGCCGTCACGCAAAAAGCGGAGCTCCACCGGCGTTTCCGAATCGCAAAGGCGGGAAAAGTCCGCGCCGGTTTCCACCGGAACACCGTTGATGGAAAGCACCGCGTCGCCCGGCATGAGTCCCGCGTCCTGTGCCGGATGCACCGTCCCGCTTTTCGTTCGGATGCCTCCGAAGCCGACGATCTGCACGCCCTGCGTCTGCATCCGAATCCCGATCGCCGCACCCGACGCGACCAGCTGCCGCCAATTGCCGATCGTTTCCACCGTGCGCAGCGGAATCGCGCCGAACAAGCGCACCGTATACCGCCGCCCGGTCGAAAGCCGTTCGTCCGTCGTGGACTGTACTTCCCGCACGCCGTCCTCCCGCACCGAGAGCCCGGGCGCAGAGCCCGTCGCCGCGCCCGCGCCGACGAGCAGCGTCTGCACCGACGGCGACGCATACCAAAGCAAAGCCGCCGCAAGCAATACGGCGGAAACCGTTTTTCGAAAGATTTTCATGGGAACAGTATGCGCGCAAGGGGGCCGTTCGATACAGCGCCCCGCATACCCGTTCTATCGAAAAAGCATTCCGAAAGCGGTTGACATTTTTGAAATATTATATATAATATGGGGTCAGAAGCAGTCGCCCGATCGGGCGTGAAAGGAAGAAACGATGAAACTGGCAATTTTCGGATACGGTAATCTCGGACGCGGCGTGGAATACGCCGTGCAGCAAAACCCGGATGCGGAGCTCGTCGGCGTTTTTACGCGCCGCGATCCCGCTTCGGTACGGACGCAAACCGGCGTTCCGGTGTATGCGGCAAACGACGTGCTCGCCCACCGGGACGAGATCGACGTTCTGATCATCTGCGGCGGCAGCGCAACCGATCTGCCCGTGCTGACGCCGGCGCTTGCCAAGGACTTCTGCGTGGTGGACAGCTTTGACACGCACGCAAAGATTCCCGCGCACTTCGAGGCCGTCGACGCGGCGGCAGCGGCGGGCGGCAAGCTCGCGCTGATCTCATGCGGCTGGGACCCCGGCATGTTCTCCCTCGCGCGGATGTACGCCAACGCGATCCTGCCCGACGGAAAGGACTACACCTTCTGGGGCCGCGGCGTCAGCCAGGGGCATTCCGATGCGATCCGCCGGATTCCGGGCGTTCTCGACGCACGCCAGTACACGGTTCCGATCGAATCCGCGCTTGCGGCGGTGCGGTCCGGCGCGCAGCCGGAGCTGACCACGCGGGAAAAGCACCTGCGCGAATGCTACGTCGTCGCGGCGGAGGGTGCAGACAAGCAGGCGATCGAAACCGCGATCAAAACGATGCCGAACTATTTTGCGGACTACGATACGACCGTCACATTCATTACGGCGGATGAAATGAAAGCAAACCACAGCGCACTGCCGCACGGCGGCTGTGTGATCCGCAGCGGATCGACCGGCGCGGACGGCGCGCACAGGCACACGATCGAATATGCGCTGAAGCTCGACTCCAACCCGGAGTTTACGGCAAGCGTGCTGGTCGCGTTTGCGCGGGCGATCCACCGCATGGCGCAGCGCGGCGAAACCGGCTGCCGCACGGTCTTCGAGATCGCTCCCGCCGACCTCAGCCCTCTCACGAGAGAACAGCTTCGCAAGTCGATGCTTTGATTCCAAACTATAAGGCGTTGTCTCAAAACTCTTTGAGCGCTGTAAGGGGCTGTTGATAAGGCAGTCAGAATTCGCGTTTTCGTCCCGAAGGCTATACTGACGCTATGCCGAGGGCGAAAACGCGGATAATTTGCGGCATATAATCAGAGAAAAGGCGGAT
>JAFSLH010000009.1 GCA_017448545.1 Clostridia bacterium | reverse complement strand
CGTTGTCTCAAAACTCTTTGAGCGCTGTAAGGGGCTGTTGATAAGGCAGGCAGAATTCGCGTTTTCGTCCCGAAGGCTATACTGACGCTATGCCGAGGGCGAAAACGCGGATAATTTGCGGCATATAATCAGAGAAAAGGCGGGTTTTTTCCGCCTTTTCCACATACAAGTTAAATAATTCCAATTTGCCGCAAATGGTATGACGCCTTTTGCGACAGCCCCGGCTTTCTTTCCCGCGATTGTCGAATTGTCTTTTCATTCCGCACGCGCCGTGTTATACTGTTTGTGTAAAACGATCCCGAAGGAGGCCCTTGATGAACAGCAGATTGCGAAGCGACGCGGAACAAATTGTGCGGGCGGCGATCGACGCGGTGCGGCCCGACGAAGCCGTGCGGCGCGCGCTGGAGAACGTGCAGCTGACCGGGCGCATCACCCTTGTCGCGGTCGGAAAGGCCGCGTGGCGAATGGCGAACGCGGCGCTTGCAAATCTTGATCGCCCGATCGAGCGCGGGATCGTCATAACCAAGTACGGGCATGTCATGGGCGCGCTTCCGAACGTGGTTTGCTTTGAGGCAGGGCATCCGGTGTCCGACGCAAACAGCTATGCCGCGACGCAGGCGGTTTTGGAAATGACCGCGAATCTTTCCGCAGACGATACCGTGCTGTTTCTGCTCTCCGGCGGCGGCAGTGCGCTGTTCGAACTGCCGCTGATCGACGCGGAGGAATATCAGGAGATTACGAAGCAGCTGCTTGCTTCGGGCGCGGATATCGTGGAAATGAACACGATCCGCAAGCGGCTGTCCGCCGTCAAGGGCGGGCGGTTCGCGCTGCACTGCGCCCCGGCGCGGATCGAGGGAATCGTGCTTTCCGACGTGCTCGGCGACCCGCTCGATATGATTGCCAGCGGCCCCGCGTCCCCCGATCCGACCACGGCGGCGCAAGCGGCCGCGATCGCGAGAAAATACAGCCTGCCCCTGTCCGACGCGGCATGGCGCTGCCTGCAAACGGAAACGCCGAAGGAAATTGACAACGCGCATTTACAAATCATCGGCTCGGTGCGGGAACTGTGCCGCGCCGCAGAAGCCGAATGCCGCGCGCTCGGCTATGAACCGATCTATCTGACCGATCGGCTTTGCTGCGAAGCGAAGGACGCGGGCAGCTTCCTTGCGAGCATTCTAAAGAGCCATGAGAACAGCGAAAAATTGCTTGCCTTCATCACAGGCGGCGAAACGGTCGTGCATGTGACCGGAAGGGGCTTAGGCGGGCGGAACCAGGAACTGGCACTTGCCGCCGCGAAGGGCATTGCGGGCATGAACGCTGCGGTGATCTCGGTCGGCAGCGACGGCACGGACGGCCCGACCGACGCGGCGGGCGGGTATGTGGACGGCGATACGCTCGCAAAACTCTGCGCCGCCGGCATCGACCCGGACGAATCGCTTGCAAGCAACGACGCCTACCATGCATTGCAGGCCGTCGGAGGCCTGATCTTCACCGGCCCGACCGGCACGAACGTCAACGACGTTACCGTCGCGCTGCTGGGGTGAGGTTTGGCGCTTGCCATTTCCGGACAGCGCCGCTTTCCGTGTGTCAAGAAAAGTGTCTCCTCGACACCTTCTGCTATTTCGCCGACCTTGGACCGTCTCCGTGGTATCGTATATTCCAAACAATATCATGAATCATGATTGGGAGCAAAAGCATCTCATAATACAGGAGAAGGAAAACCACCCAAAATGGTTCTTCTGTGAATGCTGTTGAAATACTGCTGTTATACGACCTATGATCCACCGCAATATATGTTGAAAAGGCTGTTAAGCTGTAAAAATGATTGCTGCGATTACAAACACATAGCAGTATTTCCTGATTTCAAAAGAATGATTTTTGAAAAAATGCAGCAGCAACGAAGCGGCGTATAAAATCATCCCGCCAACAGCAAACAGCATAGCATCAGGGAAAGCAAATGCAAAATCATAATACGCAAAAAGTAAAAACAGAATTAAAGCAACAAAGAATGCAATAAAGGAAGCAATTAGCAAAACTGCTTCAAAGATGCGTCTTATCATGATTTCCCGATCTCCTTTCTTTTCTCACTCAAGGGGGACGATTCCGGGCCGCGGCGCTTTCCCGTAGGCATCATCCGTTCTCTTGCGTTCCGTTTGCTGTTTGCAACAGTTCCTGTCTGTTGATCAAGAAAAAAATAAGAACGTGAACAAAGCTAAGTGCTACGCCGATCCATTTTTGCGGTAAAACAGAATCCGCAAGAAGAAGAAATATCAACGCAGCGCCGACCGCATCCGCAAAGCAAAGAATCAGGAACGGCCAAACGCTTCCTTTCTTCAAAATTTTCCAATATGCGATCAGAAACAGAGTCAAGATAAACAAATTATGAATCAGAAGTCCCAGACCCGAAAGCAGAGAAACAATTCCACCGGAAGTCATACGATCCGATCCAAGTACCAATATGCTGTAAAGGGTAGAGTATGGCCCGAGCGGAATATCACAAAATTCTGAAAACTGCGTTAGCATACATACGATATGCAAAAAACCGAACAGGAAATAGCAAATCGCCCATATTCTTTTTTGAAGCAAACTCAACCGCATATTCATTCACCCCCTACTAAACTTGTTAACGATGATATTGCTGTTCAGTCCCAACTGATACTGCGTGATCCGTCCGATCGCGTCGTAGGTATTCGTCAATACCTTGCCATTTCCGAACGTCGCCTTCAATGCTCGGTTGTCACCGTCAAGGGGCGTATTACGGATGGTTAAGCGGCGCTTCCGATACTTGTTTTCTGCAATTACAGGATACCATACGGCGTCGCTTTTTCTGCTTTTTCAGTGGCCTTGAACCGTCCCTTTGATGTTCCGTTTTATTCGTTGAGAGAGGGGATTCAAGTTCTCAATGCCAATCTTCCACTGAGCGTTCGACGCCTGTTTGGGGATCGTGAAAATAATGCGTTTGCCCTTCCATGCCGTGTTTGACCGTGCGCACATACGCCATCGGCTCACCGTTCAGCATTGGCCATTCAGGCTCCTGAATCCAATAAGGATGATGACGACCTTCTACATGAAAGAGTTCCTTAATTCGTTCTTTTGCCCACTTTTGTCGTGCGGTTTTTGATAACTCCTTCGGAATAGAAGTTACGACCTCTTCTAAAATACCGCTTTCATCAACTTCCGAGCCTCCGATATAGGAAGGACAGACTTCCAATAAAAACACAAACATTTTTTCTGGCCTTGTATCAGGCATCAATCGCTTTTCAGGAAATGCCGCTACCATAATCCTCGATATTTCCGAATGAACATTTAATTGATATCCAAGAGAATTCTTCCGAAAGCCCGGATACTCAAATTTCTTAAAAGCGTCATAGATGTTATAAGGAACCGGGATATTCTTGATTCTGATTCTTGGATCGTCTGATTCAACAGGAACCGCAATAGATCCCTTGATTTGCGGCGGGACGATGCTTTGCACCCAGTCAAGCATTTCATTGCTCTTATTGATTTCCGCAATAAAATCGCTTGGTGAAACACGCCCTTCGACAAAGTCAATCACGTATTCCTCAATATTCTCCATATCAAACACTACCTCCTTCACTTAAATAGGAAACCATGTAATGCTTTAAAACTACCAGTATCGAGTTGTCAAGAGAATCGTCCCCTTGTGTTACCACGGCGCGGTCTCGGGGAGGTAGGACAGGAAGGCGGCAAGGTAGCCGTCCATCCGCTCGCCCCGATAGCTGCCTTCGACGAACGTGGGGAAGGCGGTCAGCTCGAGCGTTTTCCAGCTTTCGTTTTCCATGCCCGGCACGATCGGGTAGAACAGGACGCCGTTGTCCTGCGCGGCCTTGTAATCGCTGGCCGCGTCGCCGACCTTCAGGACGTGATCGGGCGCATAGCGGCCCTGCATCGCGAGCCGGATGCTTTCGCTTTTCGTGCCGGTCTCCTGTCCCGCGACGCAGTTGAAGAACTGCACGATGCCGCACGCTTTGAGCTCCCGCGTCAGCGCTTCGTTCGGCGTTGCCGAAACGACGACGAGATCGGCCTGCTGCGCGATCCGCCCCAGGGCTGCCCTGACGTTCGGGAACGGGCGGATATTGCGGACGATGCGGCGGATGTTCGCGTCCACCTCCTCGCCCCACGCGCAGGTCTGTCTGAGCACGCCGTCTTCGATCCCGTGTTCGGCGCAGTACACGCGCAGCGCAGGGGTGCTCAGGGTCGGCGTCGTTTCGATCCACCTGCGGAGCGCGCTAAGATCGGGCTTTTCGAGGCCGACTTCCTTTACTTCCGGGCGGTCGAACAGCAGATCGAGCGTCCGCACCAGCGCGGGGAAGCGGTTCCAGCCGCGGCTGCGCGAATAGAGATTGACAAACTCGGCGGTCTGCCGCGCGTACTTCGAAACGGGCTGCAGGTTCCAGACGTTGACGGTCGCGGGCGTAAAGCACTCCTTGTGCTTGAGCTCCATATTGTCGAGCAGGCAGCCGTCCGAGTCCACGCAGACGAGGTATTCGTGCCGCTGTTCAAAGTCCAATCGCTTCATTTCGATTCGCTCCCTGTTCATCCGTTTTTTTCATTATACCGGTTTTTGCCGAAAAAGAACAGAGGGTTTTGCAAACAATTCCATGCAAAACGGGATTCTGTTTGCAATCGCTTTGCGCATGTGATATGCTGTCGGAAAAGGAGAGATCGACATGAAGCAGCTTTCGATGTTACTCAAACCGGCGTCCGGCCTATGCAATATGCGCTGTTCGTATTGCTTCTACGCGGACGTCGCCGCGCACCGGGAAACGCGCTCCTACGGCGTGATGACGCCGGAAACGGCGCGCGCGATCCTGCAGTCGGCCGCTAAGGACCTGACGGCGGGCGACGAACTGACGGTCGCGTTTCAGGGCGGCGAACCGACGCTGGCGGGGATCGACTTTTTCCGCAGCTTCTTTGCCGATGCCGAAGAACTTCTGCCCGGCGTTCGGCTGCGCTATGCGTTCCAGACGAACGGGCTGCTCCTCGACGCGGCATGGTGCGAACTGTTTTTGCGGTATGACGTCCTGGTCGGCGTCTCGATCGACGGCAGCGCGCCGCTGCACAACGGCTGCCGCACCGACGCCGCGGGCAAGGGGACGTATGCGCGTGTTCTGCGCTCGGCCGAAATGCTGCAGAAAGCGGGCGTACCGTTCAACGTGCTGACCGTGCTGACGAACGAGCTGGCGCGGCATCCCGCCGTGGTGTGGAAGTGGATCGAAGCGGAGGGATTCAGCCATGTGCAGTTCATTCCGTGCCTCGACGCGCTGGACGCGGCGGATCCGTCGCCGTACGCGCTGACGCCCGCGCGGTTTTTGTCGTTCTACCGGGGGTTGTTTCCGTTGTGGCAGGCGGCGATGCAAAAAGGGCGGTATATCAGCGTCAAGCTGTTTGACGACCTTGTGAACCTGTATCTAAGGCGGGAGGCGACGGCGTGCGGCATCACGGGGCGGTGCGCGGTGCAGTTTATCGTGGAGGCCAACGGCGACGCGTTCCCCTGCGACTTCTATGTGCTGGACGCGTACCGGATGGGATCGCTTGCCCGGGAAACGCCGTCCGCGCTGCTGCAAAAGGGCGCGCCGTTTTTGCGCGCCGGGCGGGAATACGCGGATCGGCCGCCCTGCCTTGGCTGCCGGTACCGTTCGACCTGCGGCGGCGGCTGCAAGCGGCTGAAGGACGCCATGTGCTTCGAAAACGGCGTTTGCCGCTATGCCGAACTGCTGGACGAAATCCTGCTCCCGCTGCTTGAGACGACGCGCGCATTTCTTGCTCAAAACCGATAGAATACGGTCGAAAACGTCCGATAAAACGGGCGTTTTTTTGGGCTCAATGTCAATAGTTGGGGTTGAGCCCCAAAACGAGAGAAACGCGAATCGCCGAAGCGGTTCGCATTTTTGCGTCAGACAATTCCTTATGCGAAGAAGTCGCGCTTGTTGAAGCCGGCGGTCAAAAACCGACCGAACGCGCGGGCGTTGGTCAGCCACATGATTCGCGCGTCGTTCTTCGTGTTCGCGAGCATCCGCGGCACACAGTAATCGACGATCGTTTCCGGATAGTCGCCGAGGATGTTGTACACCTTCTTCGTCTTTTCCGGCAGTTCGATCTTCGTTGCGCCGCCGTTGGCGGTCTTGATGAAGTCGGTAATCATGATGCCCGGCGTCAGGCGGCAGACCAGTACCTTGTCCGCCGTGACGTCATGGCTCTCCTTCGCCAGCGAGCGCGTGAAGTAGGTCACGGCGCGCTTTGCGGTGCCGTAGAGCGTCAGGCCGGTCATCATCGCGTCGTTGGAGCCGTAGCCCTCGACGTTGTAGATCTGCCCGAAGCCCTGCTCCTTCATGCCGGCAAACGCGATCTTCGAACCGAAAATCGCGCCCTTCAGGTCGATATCCAGCAAAAAACCGATCTCCCGTTCGGTGAGCTCACAGACCGGCTTGTCCGGCGAATTGACGCCGGCGTTGTTGACCCAGATATCCACCGCGCCGAACGTGCTTTTGGCAAGGTCCCAGAGCGCCTGCACCGCCGCGCAGTCCGTAACGTCGCAGCGCGTCCAAATGACTTTTGTGTCCTTCGGCCCGACGGCTTCGAGCTCCGCCGCGGTCTTTTTCAGGTTTTCCTCGTTCACATCGGAGAGCACGACATTGCAGCCGAGCTCCTTGAACTTCCTGGCCTGGCACAGGCCGAACCCTCTTGCCGAGCCGGTAATCACGACAGTTTTCATGTTCATGCTTTCTTTCCTTTCCGTTTGCACGCATAGAGCCAGAAGAAGAACGCCACAAGGCCCATCTACAGCGCGAGCTTCAGCCGATGCTTCCGCGCAATCGCAAACAGCGACAACGTGAGCGCAGATTGATCGCCGCGATCACCCACAGCGATACGGGCATGATGGAAATCAGAAATTCTTTCATGCAAGCCCTCCGGCGTCAGATACTTTCCCGCTCGGCAAGGCCGTTTTTATGCAGGATCCAGGTTGCGGCAAGAATGCAGAGCTGCGCGCAGATGTTGATGCCCTCTTCGACCCAGTTCATCGTCGGATCGTTGCCGAATTCGCGGCTGCCGAGGTAGCCCATTCCCATCAGCAGGAAGAACGAAAGGACGTACAGCACGACCGCGACCGGCTTTTTCATGCGGGCGGAGACGCGCACCATGGAACCGCAGAAGCCGAGGTAGCCGAGCACCATGAAGATGATGAAGACCATCGAGCCGCGCTCCTGTACCGGCGCAGCGGCAAGCGGCGCGGCGGCGAACGCGACCGAGCACGTGATCGACGGCGGCAACCACGCGCAGTTCGGCTCCTACGGCTTGCAAGCCGGCGACGGCATCGCCCGCATTTCCCCGCAGCAGCAGATCGACGAAACGGTTTCAGTGATCGTCGGAACGATTTTGGGAAGTGATAATTGAAGATCGAAGATAAGAAAAAGACCGCGCCGCGGTCTTTTTGCTTTCGTCGGAAAGGTTGTTTACTCCGCGTCCTCGTCCATCGTTTCCAGGAGGAAGCTCACGGGGCGGAAGCCGTCGTTGCAGGAGAGCATCGCGGAGCGCGGGTTTTTCATCCAGCCGTCGTAGAAGTTCTCGCCGCCATGCGCAAGCGTCATCACAAACGGCGACACCGTTTCCCACGCGCTGTCGCAAAACCCGTCGGGCCGCGTCCAGCCGTTGCACACGAACGTCTGCCCGAGCTGCATACTGCACGCGTGCGCGATCGGGTTTTCATACTGCTCGATCAGGTCGTCGTAGCGGGCGATCCGTTTGACGGTGATTCGTACTTTCTTCATCTCGTTCCCCCCTCCGGTTTGGTAATAGTATACCACAAACCCGCAAAAGTGACAACGGCTGCGCCGTCGGAAAACGTGTTTTTGTCCCAAAATCGAACAAAAACGATCTTGTTCATAAATGCTTAACAGAATAACCGCACTTATTCATGATTGCTTCACACTTTATGAACGAAACAGCGTTATAATGATTGTATCGAGAGGGGGCGACGATTATGTGGTATTACGTTACGGACAAGGCCGACCCGCGGCTCACGGAGGCGGCGAAGCGAAATGCGGAGGAGTTGACCGTGCAGAAGGACCTGCCGGAGCAGGCGGAAATTCTCTTTCTGGAACGCAGGGACATCCCGTACCGTGCGGTGAAGGATACGTGCATCGGCGTCGATCGGCCGGAGCCGGGCGAGATCGCCGGTTGGGCCTATGAAGTGCAGCAGCCGTATGACGCGGAACAGCTGGTGCGGGTGGCGCAGAGCCTTTGCGGCAGACGGCAGGCCGACACGGTTCGGCTGCTGACGGAAAGCTGTCTGACGGCGCTTTCGATGCCGAAGCATCTGCTCGGCTTCCGGTATGCCTGTTCGGCGGTGGAACTGCTGCGCGACGCGCCGCCGACGAAGCGCGTTTCGATGATGAAGGACGTGTACCCGTATCTCGCCGAAACGTACCAGTCCACGCCGGTGATGACCTCACGCGCGATCCGGCACGCGATCGACCGCGCCTGGCGGGACGGCGATCGGGCCGTGCAGCGTTCGTACTTCGGGTATTCGGCGTCGGACACGCGCGGCACGCCGACAAATGTGGAGTTCCTGTACGCCGTCAGCGAGCGCGTCCGGCTCCTTGAAAGCCGCGAACCGGCCTTCCGCGCCGTGCGGTAATTCTCAAAAACCGCGGAGACGTTTTTCCTCCAATGAATACTGAAAACAGAAAACTGAACAATACAAAGCAAAAACCCTGCCACTTGCGTGACAGGATTTTGCTTTGTCTATGGGGTACGAAAAAGATGGATTGGCGTTTTTGACAGATAGATTCGAACTATCGGAAATCATTCCGCCTCAAAAACAAATACATCCCCGGCACTGTTTTCATAAAACAGTTTCTTTTTGTCTTCGCTGACGCCGAACAGGAACAGATCGGCATGTAATTGGGACCATAAAAACTTTTCTTGTTCAGAAGAGTTGATTATCAGATTATACCCGACGTCACACCGGTCGTCCCATAATTTTTTATAATCGTCACCGCTGACAATTCTTTCTTTAAGATCGCAAACCGACTTCAGGTTAAATCTGTCACACCAGACAATATCATTCTGATACAGTTTCATTCCTTCGTCGCATGTAATGATATCATCATGATCATATATGACAGGTATTTCGCTTATTCCGGACTGATAGGCAACAAATGCCCTGGTATGCCCATCGGTTAAGGTCAAACGCCCATTCCCGAAATCATGCACAGGCAGCGGGGCAAAATTAGAAATGTCTGTTTTATGAAACCATGTTAAAACGTTTTTAATCTTATCTTTGCTTATGTATAATTGACTTATACCGAGCAAATGAACAGAGATATGCTTTATCCCCGAAAAATCCAAATCACTTGCCTTCATTGTTTTTCACCTTTTGCAGTTTTGAGGGAAGCGATCAGCATACGCTTGATCTCTTCCGCAAGAGACAGCAGAAAATCAAAATCGTAATCTATCAGCTTTGTACGCTCCAATAGCGTCAACCAATAAATACTCTCGCCGGTTTCCTTAAGTGAGATATGGAGTTTGGCAATAAAATCCGCCTTGCTATTGCCGTAAACGGCTTCATTGATGTTTGCTCCAATAGATGTTGCGGAACGGAGAAGCTGTTTTACAATCGTTGTGTCTTTTTTTGATTTTGAATATTCTTCGTAGAAGAGAACGATTTGAGTTGCAAACTCCAGCGATTTATCAAGCAATGGACTTTCCATACTTTTACCTCCATATACTATGATTATACATGAAATATTATTAAAATCAATGCTTTGCGGAGCAAAGCTACCGATTCTCTTCTCTTTTCTCTCTTCTCTCTTCACTGGAAAAAGTCGCGTTGAAGAACGGAGAGAAGAGAGAAGAACGAAAAAAGAAGAGTGAAGAGTACAAAAAGAAAAAGCCGCAAATGCGACTTTTTCTTTTTGGTGGAGCTTAGGGGAGTCGAACCCCTGATCTCTACACTGCCAGTGTAGCGCGATAGCCAACTTCGCTAAAGCCCCGTACAACGTTGCTATTATAGTACAACGGCGCGCAAAACGCAAGACCTTTTCCAAAAATAATTTCCGTTCTTGACAGTTCCCCATGGGATGCCATACAATACCGGTGTTCCCCGAAGTTTTTTGAACCCGCGCGCCGAATCCGTTCGGCGGCCCTGCACTGTCCCATGCAAAAGAATCAGCCCAAATCACTGGTCATGCTGCTGCTTTCGATGATTATTTACGGAAGCATCGGCGTGTTCCGCAAAACCATTCCGCTTTCCTCGGCGGCGCTCGCCTGCTTTCGCGGCGTGACCGGCGCGGCGCTTTTGCTGCTTGCGGCGGCGGTGCAGCGGCGGAAGGTGTTTTATCGCATCGGGTGGAAAAAGCTGCTGTGGCTCGCGCTCAGCGGCGCGCTGATCGGGTTCAACTGGATTCTGCTCTTTGAAGCGTTTCGCTTTACGACGGTCGCGACGGCGACGCTCTGCTATTACATGGCGCCGACGATCGTAGTGCTGCTCTCGCCGCTCGTTTTCGGGGAACGGATCACGCTGAAACGGGGCGTTTGCGCGGGCGTTTCGCTGCTCGGCATGGTGTTCGTTTCCGGGTTCGTCGAAAACGGTCTGCCCACGCTTTCGGAGGCGAAGGGCGTTCTGCTCGGGCTCGGCGCGGCGCTGCTGTATGCGGCGGTGGTAATCCTGAACAAAAAGCTGCCCGGCGTCGACGCCTACGAAAAGACGATCCTGCAGCTGCTGTTTGCGTCGGTCGCGCTGGTTCCGTACCTGCTCCTGTTGCGCGAGCCGGTCTTTGTTCCGCTGACGCCGTTCGCTTTCCTCATGCTGCTGATCGTCGGGTTTGTGCACACCGGCGTCGCGTACGCGCTGTATTTCGGCAGCATGGACGGGCTGCGCGCGCAGACGGTCGCGGTGCTGAGCTATCTCGATCCGGTCACGGCGCTGCTGCTTTCCGCGCTTGTGCTGCGGGAACGGCTGACCGTCTTCGGCATGATCGGCGCGGCGCTGATTCTCGGCGCGGCGGCGGTCGGCGAGCTGCTGCCGCAGCAAAAATCCGCATCGTAATTGGTCCGGATTTCTCCCTTTTTCGCCTTTCTTCGCGCAAATTCCGCTTTTGGCATTGCATTTCGACCGATTTTTCGGTATCATAAGAACCATGAAACGGAAGCGCAAACGCAAACAACAACGACAACTGCTGATGGTGCTCGCCGCCCTGCTGATCCTTGTGATCGCGATTGCGGCGATTGTTTCCGTGTCGATTTTTGCGTGCCGCTCAAGACAGGCGCAGCCCGCCGTCGCCGCGACCGCAGAGCCGACCGACGTTCCCGCCACCCCTGCCCCGACGGCGACGGCCGCGCCCACGGCCTCGCCCGTGCCGACCGCCACGCCGCCGATCGCCGACGCATGGTATACGGAACGGACGGAAGCGATTGAACGGTACGTCCGCGCGTACAGCGGCCTGACCGACGAAAGCGAAATTCAGGCGCGCGTTGCCGGTATGGCGATCGACCCGACGCAGAAGATGGTGGCGTTCACGTTTGACGACGGCCCGCGCGACGAGCTGACCGACGCGGTGCTTGACGTTTGCGAACAGTACAATGTGCGCGTGACGTTTTTCATCAAGGGCGACTATATCGCGGGGCACGAAGCGCAGCTGAAGCGGATGCTGGCGCTCGGATGTGAGATCGGCAACCACACCTGGGATCACACGGACGTCGAAACGCTGACGGCCGAGGAAATGCGGCAGCAGATCGAGAGCGTGAACGACAAGCTGATCGAGCTGTTCGGCTATGCGCCGAAGTCGTTCCGTCCGCCGTACATCAGTTACGGCGCGAAGGGCAGCGACACGCGCAACACGCTGATTGCAATCATGCAGGCGAACGGTATGGCGGTCATCAATCACACGCGCAGCACGCACGATACCTACGACGAGTACACGGCGGACATGATCTATGAGCGCATGATCGCGCCGTCCGACGAAGGACACGCGCTGCACTATTCGATCATCCTCTGCCATGACAAGACGAACAAGACGATCAACGCCTTCCGCCGCGCCGTGCCGGTGCTGCTGGAGCAGGGGTATCAGCTTGTAACCGTGTACGAGATGCTTTCCTGCTCGCCGGACGGGTTCCACGCGGGCTGGATTTACAGCAAAGCGGACTGATTTTCGGGAAGGGAGCCAAGGCATGGGCATTCTGTCCGCCGTCGGCGCATCGCTGAAAAACGTGCTGCAGGAACAGTGGCGCGAGGTCTTTTTCTGCGACGCGCTCGACGAAAACACGCTGCTCGTCCGCGCCCAAAAACAGATTTCGGCGCGCAGCGGCAATACGCAGCAGGACGACCGGATCGTTTCCGACGGTTCGGTTCTGTTTGTTGCGGACGGGCAGGCCGTTCTGGTGCTTTCGCAGGGAAAAGTCGTCGACGTCTGCACCGCGCCCGGCAAGCATATTTTTCATGATCCGACGCACCCGGGCGGGATTTCCGGGTTCTTCCGCGACGTTTCCGACCGGATCGCGTTCGGCGGCGACGTGCAGCCGCGGACGCATCGCGTGTACTATGTGAACACGAAGGAATGTCCGGGCAACCGATTTCAGACGCCCGCGCCGATTCCGCTGAACCTCGGCGACGCGCGGCTTGCGCTCGATCTGGACGCAAGCGTCAGCTGCGACGGCGTGTATTCGTTCCGGATCACCGATCCCGCCGTCTTTTACAAGGCGGTTTCCGGGAACATCGAAGGCGCGTACACGCGGAACCGGCTGCTGTCGACGCTGGACTCCCTGCTGCTGACCGCGCTGCAGGACGAGCTGATCGCTCAGGTGCGCGGCGGGATCCGTCCCTCCGCCCTGCCCGAATGCGCGGTTGCGCTCGCCGAAGCGGTGCGCGATCGCCTGACCGCCCTGACCGAACCGCAATACGGGATTGCGATCATTTCGCTGGCGTTCGGATCGCTGCAGGTTTCTGACGCCGCAATGATCGCGGCGCTGCAGGCGCACGCGACGCTGCAGGATCCCGAGATGCGGACGGCGCACCTTGCCGGCGCCGCTGCGGACGCGATGCAGTCCGCCGCCGAAACCGGCGCATAAATGAATCCGTCGAAAAACATGTTTTTCGACGGGAATCACGCTGCGGCGTGGACCGGTGCATGCCAAAAATGCTTCGCATTTCCGGGCGGCAGCACCGCAAGGAATAAAATTCACCGCGCATGTCGCTGAATTTTATGATGATATGGATGATGTCCTTCCTGCAAAGCAGCATTTCGCGCGGACGGAGCCGCGCGACGGTGGTTTCATAAATTGAAGCGGGCAGCGATTGCTGCCCGTTATTCGTTTTGGGTTCAGTCCGCAAACAGAGGCGTGGAAAGGTAGCGGTCGCCGGTGTCCGGCAGGAGCACAACGATCGTCTTCCCCTTGTTTTCGGGGCGCTTGGCGAGCTGAATTGCCGCCCACGCCGCCGCGCCGGAGGAGATGCCGACGAGGATGCCTTCCGAGCGGCCGATCTGCTTGCCCGTCGCGAATGCATCTTCGTTGGCGACCGGCAGGATTTCGTCGTAGACCGCCGTGTTCAGCACGTCCGGGACAAAGCCCGCGCCGATGCCCTGAATCTTATGCGCGCCGGCTTTGCCCTCGCTGAGCACCGGCGAAGACGCCGGTTCCACCGCGACGATCCGCACGGCCGGATTCTGTGATTTCAGGTATTCGCCGACGCCGGTAATCGTGCCGCCCGTGCCGACGCCCGCCACAAAGAGATCGACCTCGCCGTCCGTATCGGCCCAGATCTCGGGACCGGTCGTCGCACGGTGCGCCGCCGGGTTGGCCGGGTTGACGAACTGACCGGGGATGAAGCTGTTCGGAATCTCCTTCGCGAGCTCCTCCGCCTTTGCGATTGCGCCCTTCATGCCCTTGGCGCCCTCGGTCAAGACGAGTTCCGCGCCGTACGCTTTCATGATCTGCCGCCGCTCGACGCTCATCGTTTCCGGCATCGTGATCATCAGCCGGTAGCCCTTCGCCGCCGCAACGGACGCGAGACCGATGCCCGTGTTGCCCGAAGTCGGCTCAATCAGAACACTGCCCGGGCCGATCGCGCCGCGCGCTTCCGCATCCTCGATCATTGCCTTTGCGATACGATCCTTGACGCTGCCCGCCGGATTGAAGTACTCCAGCTTTGCCAGCACGGTCGCTTCAAGGCCCAATTCCTTTTCCAGATGCGTCAGCTCCAACAGCGGCGTTTTGCCGATCAACTGGTCCGCAGACGTGTATACTTTTTTGCTCATACGCTCCTCCTCGGAATAACCTACCTGTTTGATATGTTTTATAGATGGTATCTTACAACGTTTTCGCGTGTTTGTCAAGAAAAGATTTTGTTGAAATCCTATTAACCCTCTGGTATAATAGGCAATAAAGAGAGGAGGCGGCGAAATGGTATCCACAAAGGGGCGCTATGCGCTGCGGCTGCTGATCGACATGGCAGAACAGGAGACGGACGGGTTTCTTCCGCTGCGGGAGATTGCCGCGCGGCAGGAGATTTCCGAGAAATATCTGGAGAGCATTGTGAAGGAGCTTGTGAAAGCCGGGATCCTTGCCGGCGTGCGCGGCAAAGGCGGCGGGTATCGGCTTTGCCGTCCGCCGGAGCAGATCAACGTTGCCGACATTCTGATGCAGATGGAGGGAACGCTTGCGCCGGTCGCGTGCCTGGAAAACGGCGCGGCGAACTGTCCGCGCGCCGCGCAGTGCCGGACGCTCGGGTTTTGGCAGGGAATGGACGAGGTGATTCGCCGCTATGCTTCCGGCTTTACGATTGCCGATCTGATTCAGCGGAACGGATCGCGGGGAGGCGACGATGCGCATTCTGTTGACCGCATTTGAGCCGTTCGGCGGCGAAGATACCAATGCTGCGCTGGAAGCCGTGCAGCGCGTTTCTGCGCCTGCAGGCGTCGAGCTGGAGCGCTGCACCGTCCCGACAGTGTTCGGGCGCTGCACCGAGACGGTGTTGGACGCCGTGCGCTGTTTTGGGCCGGACGTCGTCGTTTGCGTCGGACAGGCGGCGGGGCGCGCCGCGATCACGCCGGAGCGCGTCGCAATCAACGTGCGCGAAGCGCGCATCCCGGACAATGCCGGGTGGCAGCCCTTCAATGAACCGGTCGATCCCGACGGCCCGGCGGCGTACTTTTCACGGCTGCCGATCCACGCGATCCGCGACGCGATCCAATCCGTCGGCGTCCCCGCGGCGATTTCCGACACGGCCGGGACGTTCGTCTGCAACGACTTAATGTACGGTCTGCTCCGGGCAATCGAAACCGAGTTCCCCGCGATGCGCGGCGGATTCATCCATGTTCCCTGCACGCCGCAGCAGGCAGAGACGCGCATGCCGCCGCTGCCCTCGCTGCCGATCGAGGACACGGTGCGCGGACTGGAAGCCGCGCTGACGGTTTTATAACGAGATGGAAAACGGGGCTGCAGCCCCGCTGTTTTTGCAAAATCAATATTCGAAATCCACCGTATGCGATTCCTGCACATGCGCGTGGATATACTTTCGGGCCTCGTTGTGGCTCGGCGCTGCATCGTACGCGAGATACCCCGCCTTGTCGCGGAAGGTGACGATCAGCGCCGCGTCGTAGCTGCGTCCCTTATGGAGCTGATCCATGGCGTACTCGATGTCGACGATCTCCGGTACGGTCTCCCGGAGCGCCAGCAGCTTTTCCCCGACCACCGGCCCGCAGACCTCCGGATCGATAAACCTGAACAACAAAACATGCTTGAACATACGGCAGATTCTCCTTCTTTCTTCTCTCTACAGTATAGCGAAAAACAACGGGACGCGCAAGCATTGACTTGCACGCCCCGCAAATTCCGTTTTTGGAAATTGCCCGTTACGGCGTAACGACGTGATACAGGGCCAGAAAGACCAGACCGACCGTCAGAAACGCTGCGCCGGTAAAGAAAAGGAACGAATAACCTTTGATTTTTTTGCTCTCCCGCTTTTTCTGATAGTCCCGATACCGGACGTATTCCTGCTGCAAAAACGGCAGCAGGATATCCTTTGCCGTCCGCAGACCGTAGAGCAGCCCGGTAAACGCGCCCTGGTTGCTCGCGAAGATCAGGCCGGAAAACAGGATCAGCAGCGCGCCGGGGATGCTGAACGCATCGCACAGGATGCGCAGCTTTTCGCTCGTCTCCGTCTGCGTCCAGTAGGCGTTGAGGGAAAGCACGACAAAGAGCAGCGCCGTCGCAGCGACGGCGCTTACGCCATATTTCAGGATCGTTTTTTTGATTGCTCCCTTGTTCATCAAAGGCCCAGTTCCTTCTTGTATTGCTGTTCTTCCGCGTCGTTGCAGCGAACGAAATGGCCGGGCAGAATTTCCCGCATCGACGGCTTATCGACGCTGTAATCGTGCGAAGCGAGCGGATTGTAGATGATACGCACACGCTGCTTTTCCGTTCTCGGATCGGGCAGCGGGATCGCCGAAAGCAGCGACCGCGTATACGGATGCATCGGATGCGCGAACAGCTCTTCCGTCTCCGCAAGCTCGACCATGTTGCCGTAGTACATAACGCCGATTCTGCCGGAGAAGTACTTGACGACCGACAAGTCGTGCGCGATGAACAGGATGGTCAAGCCGAGGCGTTCACGCAGCTCGTTCAAGAGGTTGATGACCTGCGCCTGAATCGAAACGTCGAGCGCGGAGATCGGTTCATCCGCGATCAGCAGCTCCGGTTCCATGACGACCGAGCGCGCAATGCCGATACGCTGCCGCTGGCCGCCGGAGAACTCGTGCGGGTACCGGCCCGCATGCTCGCGCACGAGACCGACCAGCTCGAGCATCTCATACACCCTTTTGTCGATGTATTCCTTGTCCTTGATGCCGTTGATCACAAGGCCTTCGGAGATGATTTCGCGCACGGTCATACGCGGGTCCAGAGACGCGATCGGATCCTGGAAAATCATCTGGATCTTGGTGATCAGCTTCGTCTTTTTCGCGACGCGCAGCGCGTCCTTCATTTCCTTCTGCAGCGCTTTCGTTTCGGTTTCGGACGTCGCCTGCTCCAGCTTCTTCGCGTACTTTTCCTTCGTTTCGGCGACGAGACGCTTCGCGTACTCGTGATCCGAATGCTTATGGTCGAACTTCGCCTTCTTGATCTCCGCCTGGTTGTCGGCGATGATCTCGTTCAGCTCGGCGATCCGCTTATCGTCCTTGCAGGTGCGCTTTTCCTTCTTCGCTTCCTTGATCGCGTCGCGATAGGACTTCGTTCCGGCACAGATACGCTGGCCCTTGAAGTAGATGCTGCCGGAGGTGATGTCGTAGATCTTGATGATCGAACGGCCGGTGGTGGTTTTGCCGCAGCCGGACTCGCCGACGAGGCCGAATACTTCGCCCTTCTTGATATCAAAACTGACGTTGTCAACTGCCTTGGTCGGTCCGAAATACTGACAGAGATTCTCTACGCGAAGCAGTACTTCCTGTTGTTCAGACATCCTTGGCACCCCCTTCCAGTTTCTCGTTCATGCGGCGAATACGATCCGTGATGGCCTTCGGGACTTCCACTTTCGGCGCGTCGGGATGCAGCAGCCACGTTGCGGCGTAATGCGTATCGGACACCTTGAAGAACGGCGGATGCTCCTCGTAGTCGATCTTCAGTGCGTACTTGTTGCGCGCTGCGAACGCGTCGCCCTTCGGCGGATAGATCATGTTCGGCGGCGTACCGGGGATGGCGTCCAGTTTGTCCTTCGTATCAAGGTCCGGCATCGAGGACAGCAGCGCCCAGGTGTAAGGATGCCGCGGATCGTAGAAAATATCGTCCGCCGTGCCGTACTCGACGATCTTGCCGGCATACATAACGGCGATATCGTCCGCCATGTTCGCAACGACGCCGAGGTCGTGCGTGATGAAGATGATGGACAGTCCGCGCTCTTCCTTGAGCTTGTTGATCAGTTCGAGGATCTGGGACTGGATCGTCACGTCGAGCGCCGTCGTCGGCTCGTCGCAGATCAGGATATCCGGGTTCGCCGCCAGCGCGATGGCGATAACGATTCTCTGCCGCATGCCGCCGGAGAACTCGAACGGGTACTGGTTGTAACGCAGACGCGGTTCGTGGATGCCGACCTCTTCCATCAGCTTGATCGCCTTTTCCTTGGCCATGCTCTTCGTGACGCGATACACGACCTCGGATGCTTTCTCCTTGAAGTGGTCGATCAGCGCGACGCTGCGCTGTTCAAAGTCGATCGAGGAATCGGCGGCGATATACGCGCCGTAATGCTCCTCCATACGGTCGATGATCTTCAGGATGTTCGCGCGCAGCTCGTCTTTCTCGTAAACGACCTTCGGAACAACCTTCCAGGTGACCGTCTTGCCCCGCGCAATCAGCGCTTCGCGGCGCTTGGTCTGCCGCTCGAACCGCGCTTCTTCCTTCGGGTTCCGCTTGAGGTAGAAGAAATACTTTTCGATCGCGTTCGACAGGGACGAACGGAACGTATACGCCGTGCTGTCTTTGATGTATTCGAGCTGGTCGATCGACGCTTCGATTTCGGTCGACAGCGACTTGCAGAGCTTGTTCGCTTCCGCTTTGCTAAAGTCGGTGGAGAAAAACGCTCTTGCCTCGCTGAGCTTCGGCATAATCGCCTTCTTGCGCTCCAGCGCCTGCCGATAGGAATACGTGACGCCTTCCTTCGTCAGCGCGAAGAACCGATCCATGAAGTTCTCGTTCAGAACCTTCAGCGCGACTTCATCGAGCTCTGCGTTCGGCAGATCGAGGTTCGCGTTCGGATCGTACAGCTTGTAGAAGCCGATGCGGAAGAAGTTCGGACGCTGCTGCGTCGTGATCTCGTTCAGCAGCGCTTCGAGGTCCTTCATCGCAGCGGTGACTTCCGTCAGTTCGTTCTGCTTGGCATTATAGCCCAAAGCTGCCTTGCTGAGCCCTGCAGCTACGTCCTCGATCCGGCTGTCAAAGCCCTTCGTCAGGAACGGGTCCTTGATCTTGCCGAGACGCTTGCGGTAATCGCGCAGCAGACCCTTGACGTCCAGACGCTGCTTCTTGTCGAGCTTGAACAGGAAGTCTTCCGTATAGGAGAGCAGGTCGGCCGCGTTCGTATACGCATTGTTGTAAGCTGCTTCGAGGTGATTGGCTTCGATGCAGAACTTATCGAAGACCTTGACCATTCCCTTGATCTCAGTCTCATGCTCCTTGCCCTGCGCCTCGATCATTTCCTTTTTCAGCGTTGCCAGACGGCCGTTGAATTCCTTCTTTGCTTCGCGCCGGTTCGTGCCGCTCTTCAGCAGCATCGCCTCGGTGATCTGACGGCCGATCTTGACGATCGGGTCGAGCGAAGACAGCGGATCCTGGAAGATCATGGAGATCTTGTCGCCGCGGATGTTGTGGAAATCTTCTTCGGTGATCTTGAGGAGGTCTTTGCCGTCATACAGGATCTCGCCGCCCTCGATGATCGTATTGCCCGCGAGGATGCCGAGGATCGCTTTTGCAGTAACGGACTTGCCGGAACCGGACTCGCCGACGATTGCCATCGTCTTGCCGCGCTTGAGGTCGAACGAAATGTCGCGCACGGCTTTCAGCGTACCGGCCTGCGTCCGGAAGGAAACCTTCAGGTTTTTAACTTCTAAGATATTGTTGCCCATACATCAATCCTCCACATTCCGCAGCGACGGGTTGAATGCATCGCGCAAACCGTTGCCGAACAGGTTGAACGAAATCTCCAGCAGGGAGATGAACAGCGCCGGCAGAATCATCAGGTGCGGGTAGTTGGTCCAGATCGCGCTTGCGTCGGCCAGCAACGTACCGAGCGAAGTCGTCGTGGCGGAACCGAGCTTGACGATGCCGAGGTAGCTCAACATGCTCTCGTTGAAGATGACGCCCGGAATGATCAGCGCCGTCGAGGTAACGATCGTTCCGAGGGAGTTCGGGAAGATGTGCTTCCAGATCAGACGGGAGTCGCGCGCGCCGAGCGTCTTGGCCGCCAGCACGAATTCCTGCCGCTTAAAGCGATAGAACTGCGTTCTGACGCGGTACGCGATGCCGATCCAGCCGTTCAGCACGTACGCGAACACGAGACACGGAATTGCCCCGAGCTTTGCCGCCAGGTGGATCTGGAACAGCGTTGCGACGATGATGAATGGAACGCCTTGGAGAATATCGGACACACGCTCCATCAGCAGGTCGGGCAGGCCGCCGTAGAAGCCTTCGATCGCGCCGTACATGGCGCCGATCATGAAGTTGATGACCGAAACGGATACCGCGAGCAGCAAGCTCAGCCGGAGACCGCCGGCCAGCCGCAGCATCAGGTCGTAGCCCTGGCTGTCGGTACCGAACAGGTAAACCGGCGAAAAGCCGTTCTTATAGATGTAGTAATTCGCATACAGAACGCGAACCTTATACGCCGCGGTTTCCAGCGTACCGCCGCCGGTGTACTCATAATAGATGACGTTGCCGTCGGCGTCGCGCTTGTAGTTATCCTCCAGCACCATGCCCTCGGTGTACTCGAGGTTCTTCAGCTTGCCCTTTTCGTTCGTATACAGCGGCTGATACTTCTTGGTCTTATACCAGTTGTTGGCGTCCGACGGGTCGATGTTGTACTGATTGTCCTCTACGAGCGGGTACAAAAGGTGCAGACCGGTTTCCTCCTCCCAGTCGCGCATTTTCTGCAGCTCGGACTGCTCGATGCTCTTATACAGGAAACCGACCTCGGCATACGCATCGATCTTGCCGTGGTAATACGTTTTTTCCTTCTTCGCCGCATCAATGACGGTGTAGCCTTCGCTGATCTCCAGCATCGGCTGATAGTCGCTCGCCATGCCTTCTTCGAGCGTCGCATCGTGATCGTCCCAATCCTCCGCGCCGATGCCGATCGCGATCTTTGAGATCAGCCCGACCTCGGAGAAATCGCGGTTCACGCCGCCGTCCATGAATCCGTCTACGTCGAGTCCGTAGATGTACGGCCCCTTCTTTGCATAGTAGGTATCCATGAACGTCGCTTCGTTCTTCGTGAACAGAGGCGCGGTCAGAGAGAAGAGGAAAATCAGCGCAATGATGACCGCCGCCACAACGGACGACTTGTTCTTGCGGAACCGAATCCACGCATCCTTGAAGTAACCGATCGGCTTATCGTCGAACTTGACGTCCGTCAAACGCTCATTGAGGTTGACAAACGTAAACATCTCGGGGCTGATTGCCTTGGTATTCTTGTCTGCCATCTTACTTTTCCCCCATTCTGATGCGCGGATCGATGAATCCGTAGCTCAAGTCCAGTACGATGCCGGCGAGCAGGCCGACAAACGTATAGAATACGCAGTCCATCATGAACACATCGTAGTCAAACAGGTTCAAGGAGCGAATGTATAGCTGGCCGACGCCCGGGATCGAGAAGATCTGCTCGATAATCATGGAACCGGACAGCAGGCCGATGAACTCGGAAAGAATGCTCGGCAGAACCGGCACCATCGCGTTCTTCAGCGCGTGGCGTGCGGTCGCCTGCGCACGGGTCAGGCCCTTTGTGCGCGCCAGCAGCATGTATTCGCTCGTCAGCGACTCGGTCAGCTCCGCACGGACAAAACGTGTATAGCCAGCGATCGAGCCGAACGACAACGCGATGATCGCCGGGATCATACTGGTAAACATCTTCCAAGTGAAATACGATCCGCCCGCGTCCGCCAGGGAATACATCGTCAACGGCAGGATTCCCAGCTTGAAGTATAGGAAGTATTGCACCAGGAAGGCGTAAACATAGCTCGGCACCGAAATAAAGACCATGACAAGCGTGCTGATCAGGTTATCATCCCATTTATTTTTCCGGATCGCAGCATATACGCCGAACGCAATACCGATCGGGACAGAAATGATCATGGAATAGAAGTTGACCATTAGCGTCGGCAGGAACCGACTGGTCAAAACCTCGACTGCGGATTTCCGAGGCGCAATGTACCAGGAGGTACCGAAGTCCCACTGTGTCACAATGTTCCGGATGTAGATCCAAAACTGCTCCAGCACCGGCTTGTTATAGCCCAGCGCTTCCCAACGGGCAGCGATCGACGCTGCCTGCACCTTGTCCACAGGCATCTCGCGCGGAAGGATTCGCACGAGGATGAATGTCATTGCCACGATGATCAGAAACGTGAAAAACATCAGGACAAGACGCTTGATGACGTATTTCAGCACTCTCTTGTTTCTCCTTTACTCCCTGATTTCTGCATTCCCTCGGAACACGAGTCATCCGATACCGCCCCCACGGCATAGTTATCGGATCACCTATGTTCCGAAAAGAGGCGTTTTCCGGCCGGAAAAGCCGTCTTGGAATCATCCCGAATAAAATGCTTTACGCAGGGGGAGCTTGCCTCCCCCTGCGCGAAAGTCTGTACAACCCTCGCCCGATCGGGCGACCGGGTTACTTGCTTATTCGTAGTTCAGTGCGCCGTTCTGGCTGGCAATAAACTCTGCCCACTCAGCATCGGTGTAGTTGAAGGACATCAGCTCGAGGCCGCCCCAACCATACGCGAGGTTGTAGTCCGGCGTGACATAGCTGCACTTGAAGGAGAGCAGCGAGCAGGTCGTGGACGTCGCGAGCGGGATGCGGTAGTACTTCTCGAGGTAGAGCTTCTCCATGGAGGAGAGGATCGTCAGCTTGGTGTCGAAGTCGGCATTCGCATAAGCACCGGTGCCGACCATGCACTGCGACCACTTCTGCCAGGTCATGGTGACTTCTTCGCCGTTGATGGTCAAGGTCAGTTCTTCGGTCTTCGGATCCCAGCAGCCAGCCTCGTGGATGCTGTACTGATCGGTGTCGCAGTAGACCTGCAGGTTGCGGAACGGATAGAGCTGTGCGCCGCCCCATGCGCCGTAACCGATTGCAAATTCGCCCTTCGCGGTGTCGCCGTAACGGTCATTGATGTTGCCGACCGCTTCAAGGGTGATCTTGCCGAAGCCGGAGCCTTCCGCCGCCGCGTTGATGTACTTGTTCATCAGCTCGACCTGCTTCAGATCGGTGGAATCGAGAGCGCCCTTCTTATAGCCGATACGGATCTTGATGTCTTCGCCTTCGGTGTAGAGGCCCGCTTCCACGAGTTCCTTGCAAGCCTGCGCCATGAGCTCCTTCGCCACGGTCAGGTTGTAGCCGTTGATGGACTTGTAAGCATCTCTCAGAGTTGCATACGGAGTGCCCTCGCCGTACTGTACGCCGTAGAGGTCGCAGATTGCCTGCATGGCCTGGTCGGACGAACGGTAGGACGATTCGGGATCATTGTAGAAGTCATAGTAGTACTGGTCGTTCAAGAGGCCGAAGGTGGGCTTGTAACCGGCGGTTGCGGTGACCCACTCTGCTCTGTCGATACCGAACGAGAACGCCTTGCGGAAGTTCACGTTGGACATAACGACGGAGTTCTGGTTGCCCTTGGAGTTATCCATTTCCTTCAGCAGGTCAAGACCGGTGCAGAAGAAGAAGGACATCGTGTAAGACTCGTCGGCCTTGTAGAGCTGCTCGGAAGCGGCATAGGTCGGGAGTTCTTCTGCGGACGGCGCCCAATCGTCGAGCTCGCCCTTCAGGAACGCCTGCTTCGCAGCGTCGTCGGTCATAACGTCGATGATGATCTTGGTCGTCTGATAGCGCTGCTTGGTTTCGCCGTCAACAAGGTAGTTGGTGTAAGCAACGAGGGAACCGTCTTCGGCCTTCTCGTAGCCGTACCAGTTCTCGTTCTGGACATAGACGGCCTGCTTGTCGTCCTGCAGAGACTCGAGCTTGTACGGACCGTAAGACATGGAAGTCTCAACGGAGGTGCCGTAGTTGGTGGTCACGAGCGCGCCGGAAGTGTCCTTGCCGGCCTCGTAGAGGGGCTCATAGACCAGCCAGTTGGAGGTGAAAGAGGTCAGCGCATAGTAGTAGTCGATCTGATTCTCCATGACGTAGATCACGGTGTAATCGTCAACCTTGTAGAAACCGACCGTGTCATAACCGACAACGTCGAACGCCTTCTTGTAAACCAGGTAGTTCGGGAGATCATCCTCTGTCTCGCCCCAGTTGGGGTTGCCGGTGGTGACAGGCGCATACAGAGCATAGGTTTCGTCGGTGAGCGGAACAAGACCATCCTCATCCACGAGCGCAACGAGAGCGTCCCAGGTATCGATCGCGAAGTACGCATCGCCGTACGCATCGACATAGTCCTTCAGCGTGTTGCCGCTGAGCCAGGACGAAAGCGGGAAATCAACCGCGAAGAATACCAGTTCGCCGTTCGGGGAAACATACTGGCCTTCTTCGTTGACCGTGAGGTCCGCCATCGCATAGTTCGCAGCGATCGCATTCTCGATGTTGGCAATGGAGCCGCTGTAGTAGTAAGCGTTGCCGCCCGCAACAGCAGACTCGCCTGCATAGTACAGGTTCGCACGATAGTTCTGCATCTCCGGATTCAGCAGCTGCTGCATCGAGTAGACATAAGAATCCGCATTGATCGGCGTGCCGTCCTGCCACTTGGCATCCGGATTGAGCTTGATTTCGAAAACGTAACCCTTGGTTACTTCCGAAACATCCATCTCGACCTCTTTGGCAACAACCTGCGTTTCGCCGTCTTCGTTAACGACTTCTTCCTCAACAACCTTCTTCGGCAGATTGACCGCATACTTGGTCAGGTCCGCCTGATGGGTTTCGGTAACGTCGTTGATCTCGGTCGCCATCTCATAAACCCACTGGTAGATGCCGTCCTCGGTGTTCTCCGCCTGCATCGTTACGAACGGGCTGGAGATGTAACCGAGCATAGAATCGTCCGCGTTGGTTTCCCAGGTGTGCGGGTTCCAGTTGTTGCCGAGGCTGGAAGAGTAGGTGTGATACGTATACGTATCCGGCTCTTTCACTTCGGTCGGCTCGTTGTTGACAGGCTCGGTGACCGTAGCCGTCGTGTCCGCCGGCTTCGTCGTATCGGTCGTCGTCGTGGTGGTGGTCGTGGTCGAGGTCGCGGGCTGCGTCGTCGTGGTGTTGCCGGTGCAGGCTACAACGCCCAGAACCATCACTGCCGCCAACAGCAAAGCAATGATCTTCTTCATTTTGTGTTCCTCCTGTTTTATTTTTCTTTCTTCCATAAATAGCGATTTTCATCGTATTTATCCGACTTCTATCCGCAGTCCGATTTGCGTTCTTTTTCTCCGCTTGAATCTATTCCGCGAATATAAACTATAATAGCATGTTCTCGTTCAATTGCAAGCATTTTTCCTTGATTTTCCTTGTTTTTACACTTTTTTTGCATAAAAAATCCGGAAAAGCCCGTTTATGCATAAACCATGCAGTTCCGTATCTTTTTCCTGCCCGATCCGGGCCGAAAGCCGCCCGTTCGGGGGCATTTCCGGGGGGCTTTATCGGCCCTTTACACGGCCGTTACCGCATTTTTATAATCCCCTGTTTCGCCCGTATTGCAGGCTTTTTCCCCGAAAATTGCCTTGTCCGATCGCCGCTTTTTTCCTGCCGTTTCCCCGCCCGTCCGGCATTTTATGCATAAATCTCTGCATGTTTATGAAAGTATGAAATAATTATGAAGAAAAGTCCTCCTTGCGGAAAGGAGGGGAAATCGCGAAGCGATCGGGAGGCCGCGCGCAAGAATTGCATCGGATCCTTTTTACGGCAAGTCCTCGTTGACCGTCTCCGGCGGGAGCTCGAGCAGGGCCGGGTTTTTGAGGTACTGATCGAGCCGCTTGAACGCCAGCGCGTACTGCGAGCCGTTGCAGATGCGCTCGTCCATGACCACGCCGAGCGGCATCGTACGGATGAACGTGATCTCGCCCTTTTTGCGGACCGGCGTTTCGCGCGGGTTGCCCATCGCCATCAGCATCGACGTCGTGCCGAAGTTGTACACATGATGGTAGATATAATTCGTGCGGATCGAAGCAAGGTTCGTGATCGTCATCGTGCAGTGGAACGGCGACGCGTCGATGATGCTCTTGGGCAAGAGGCCGTGCTTGTCCGCCCACTTGAACACGTTCACGCCGAGCCGGCACAGGCCCGGGATCGAAAGCAGCTTGCGGATCAGATCGTCCGTGCTGTTCGTATCGCCCGCGGCGCGGTTCTCCTCGATATAGCGGTCGATGACCTGCTGCACCTCGAAGATCGTGCTCTTGCGGTCGAAGTACATCTTGTTCATCGTGCCCTCGTGCTCGCCGGGCTTCAGCACGACCATGCCGATCGCGACCTCGTTGCGCGCATAGATCGTCTTGTTCACGACGAACCGGTTCAGATACGGATATTCGCACAGCGTCCGCAGAAACGCCGCCAGAACGACGCCGAGGTGCGAAATCGAAACGCCCTCCCTGCGCTTTTCGTTCAGATATTTTTGAATCGGCTCCAGCGCGATATCGACCTCCGTCATGTTCATCGAATCGCAGCGGTCGGCCATGATATGCGCCGCAACCTGGTACATCGGCTGTACGGTTTTGACTCTTCTTCCGTCTGCCCGCATTTTGTGTCTCCCCTCCGTTTGATTTTCTTCATTATACAGACGATCGCGCCCCGGCGCAAGAGACAATCCGAAAAAACCGGTTGGATTCGGCGATTGACCGCGCGCGCAAAATCGGTTACAATAGACGGTATGAAAAGCGAACGGCGCTATCGCGGCACGGGCGGCGGCGGTCGGTTCAACCGGCTCCGCATCGCCCCCTATCTGCAAATCCTGCTCGGCCTCGCGATCCTCGCGGGGACGGTCTGGTTTCTTGCGCGCTTCGTGTACCCGCTGTCCCGCAATCTCGCGCAGGGCATCTCGCCCTTTGCGACGCCGACGCCGATCGGCGCGACGCCCGTTCCGACGCCTTCCCCGTCCCCGACGCCCGATCCGGCGATGGATCACCCGCTCTACACCGCCGATCTGACGACCGCGCAGCACGAGATCGTGATCCCGGAATACCAATATCTGGCCGACCCGGTCGTTTATAACGGCATGATTTACTTTGCCGCCGGCAACTATTCCACGGACGGCATGTCGTCCTTCGTCCGGCTCTGCATCTATGATCCGGCGAGCGACACGCATTCGTTCCTTGCGCTGCCCGTGCAGTACAAGAGTCTGCGGTTCCCGGCCGTCAACGACCGGTGGATCGTCTATCTGGACGCCACGGCGAACGGCGGCGGGCGGCTGGTGGCCTACAACCGCGAGACCGAGCAATCGTTCGCGTTCAAGACCGTACACGTCGGGATGCCGAAGCCCGTGCTGGTCGGGGACGTCGCGGTATGGATCGAACGCACCGGGCAATCGCGCGACAAGCTGTTCGCCTGCGACCTCAATACGCTCGAATCCGTCACGCTGGAGATCTACGACAACAGCGTCGCCGCGCTCTCCTCGCCGTGCTCGGACGGCGAAACGCTCTGCTACGTTGCGCCGGGCGGCGAGCTGACCGCGTGGACGCTTGCGACGAACGAAAAGCGCGTAATCCCGACCGGGACCAAGGTGCACGACCCGAAGACGAACGGCACGTACCTTGCGTATCTGACCGGCAACCACGGCGAGGACAGCGAGCTGATGCTCGTGACCGACGACGGCGTCGTCCGCGTTGCGAGCGGCGTTGCGGAATTTGCAATCGGGGACACGTTTATCGCCTACAACCGGTACGACCGGAACTTCGTCTATTTCCCGGCCGACGGTACGACGTTCTGCACGACGCGGCGCGGCGAGGAAGCGCTGCTGCTCACGGCGGGCGGCAACCTGCTGGTCTGGATGGACGTGACCTGGCGGGACAAGGATATTTCGGAATTCATGGTGATCGAATGAGCAAGATGGAAAAAACCGTTTACGTCTGCGGCGAGTGCGGCTATGAAACGCCTCGCTGGATGGGCCGCTGTCCGCAATGCGGCAGCTGGAATACGCTCGTGGAGCAGGAGCGCGTCGCGCCCCGCCGCAAGACTGGAAGCGCCGCCCCGAAGGCGGTGCCGCTGCAGACCGTTTCCGCAGACGCGCAAAAGCGCAGCTCGACCGGAATCAAAGAGCTCGACCGCGTGCTCGGCGGCGGGCTCGTCGACGGGATGGTCGTTCTGATCGGCGGCGATCCGGGCGTCGGCAAGTCGACGCTGCTGCTGGAAGCGGCGGACGAGCTGTCCCGCTCGCGCACGGTGCTGTACGTTTCGGGCGAGGAAAGCCGGTCGCAGATCAAGCTGCGCGCCGAGCGGCTCGGCATCCGCAGCGATCCGCTTCTGTATTGCGAAACGAGCGTCGAAAACGCGATTGAGGAAGCGAAGGCGGCCAAAGCGCGCGTGCTGATCGTGGACTCGGTGCAGACGATGCAGTCCGAAACGGCGGAAAGCGCCGCCGGCAGCGTGACGCAGGTGCGCGCCGTCACCGCCGTGCTCACGCGCTACGCGAAGGAGACCGGCACGGTCGTTCTGATCGTCGGACACGTCACAAAGGACGGCGCGATCGCGGGACCGCGCGTGCTCGAGCACATCGTGGACACCGTTTTGTACTTTGAAGGCGAACGGCGCGAGGGGCTGCGGCTGCTGCGCGCCGTAAAAAACCGCTTCGGCTCGACGAACGAGCTCGGCGTCTTCGAGATGCGGGACGACGGCATGCGCGAAGTCCCGGACCCGAGCGCGCTGTTCGTTTCGGGCAAAAACGCCGTCGGCTGCGCGATCACCTGCGTGCTGGAGGGCTCGCGTCCGCTGCTTTGCGAAGTGCAGTCGCTGCTTTGTCCGAACGCGTTCGGCTCGCCGCGGCGGACGGCGATCGGGCTCGATACGAACCGGCTGAACCTGCTTTTGGCCGTGCTCGAGCGCAAGGCGCGGCTGAAGTTTTCCGACAAGGACGTGTACTGCGACGTGGCCGGGAGTCTGCGTGTGCTCGACCGCGGCGCGGACCTGGCGACGGCGATGTGCCTTGCCTCCGCGCTGCTCGAAAAACCGCTGCCCGAAAAGACCGTTCTGATCGGCGAAGTCGGCCTGACCGGCGAGATCCGCCCGGTTTCGCAGCTCGACACGCGCATCCGGGAAGCCGTGCGGCTCGGCTATACGACAATCCTTCTGCCGCCGCGCAGCAAAACCTCCGCGGACGGCTTCCGCGCGATCCTTGTTTCGGACATTTCCGAAGCGATCCGCGCTCTGTTCCTATCAGAATAAGCGATAAAACACAGCGATCCCACCGCCGAAAAGCGATGGGATCGTTTTTTGTTGTTCTGTTGTTTATGCGCCGAAGAACCGGTCTTCGAGCATCAGGCACCAGCAGTGG
This sequence comes from Clostridia bacterium, assembly GCA_017448545.1. Taxonomy (GTDB): domain Bacteria; phylum Bacillota; class Clostridia; order Christensenellales; family CAG-138; genus UBA3792. The sequence continues at coordinate 20,999 of JAFSLH010000009.1, read as the reverse complement.
TAGATCGGAAGATGGTATTCCTGAATCTGATACGTTTCGTCCGACGGGGCCTTGACGCAGACGTCCGCCGCTTCGGCGAGCTTTCCGCCTTTACGGCCGGTCAGCCCGATCACCGGCATATCCATCGCCCGTGCGACGACCGACGCGAGCAGGATGTTCCGGCTGTTGCCGCTCGTCGTGATGCCGAGGAACACGTCCCCCGGCCGTCCGAACCCGAACAGCTGCTGCGCGAACACGCCGTCGCCGTCCACGTCGTTGCCGAACGCCGTACTCATGGCTTCGTGCGCGACGAGCGGAACCGCCGGCAGGCAGCATTCAAGCGTTTGCGCCAGCCGCGCGCCGCGTTCCGGGTCGACCGCTTTCAGCTTTTCGGCAAACGGCGCCGGTACGGGCCGCGGCAGCTTGAACCGCTTCATCAGTTCGCCGGCGATATGCTCCGCGTCCGCCGCCGAACCGCCGTTCCCGGCGATCAGCAGCTTTCCGCCGTTTGCATAGCACGCTTCCAGGACAAGGTATGCGCCGAGAATCTCCTCCCGCGCGCTTTCGAGCGCCGGATACCGTTCCAGCAGCAGATCGAGATGCTTTTGCAGTCTCGGTGCGAGCGTTTTCATCGTCGGCCTCCTGTTTTATGCCCTGCGGTCAATAGCGGATCTTGCCTTCCGCGGCCGCCTTCAGATGCGCGCCGTACGGACTCTTGCCGTATGCCTTTGCAGACTCCATCAGCTGTTCCCGATCCACGAACCCGTTCAGGAACGCGATCTCCTCCGGCGCGGAGATCACAACGCCCTGCCGCGACTGGATTGTTTCGACGAAGTTTGCCGCCTGCAGCAGCGAATCGAACGTGCCCGTATCGAGCCAGGCGTAGCCGCGGCCGAGAATCTGAACGTCCAGCAGTCCATCCTGCAGGTACATATCGTTCAGCGTTGTGATTTCGAGTTCACCGCGCGCGGACGGTTTCACAAGATGCGCGCGCTCGCTCACGCCCGCCGGATAGAAGTACAGGCCCGTTACGGCATAGTTGCTCTTCGGCGCTTTCGGCTTTTCCTCGATGCTGAGCGCCTTTCCGGTTTCGTCAAACTCGACGACGCCGAACCGCTCCGGGTCCGAAACGTAATAGCCGAACACCGTGGCTCTATGGTTCTCCTCCGCGTTGCGCACCGCCGCCTTCAGCAGCGTGCGGAACCCGTTCCCGTAGAAGATATTGTCGCCGAGTACCATTGCGCCGGGTTCGCCGTTCAAAAACTCCTCGCCGAGCAAAAACGCCTGCGCGAGCCCGTCCGGGCTCGGCTGCACCTTGTACGACAGCGAAATCCCGAACTGCGACCCGTCGCCGAGTAATTCCTCAAATCGCGGCGTATCGTTCGGCGTGCTGATCAGAAGGATGTCCCGAATCCCCGCCAGCATCAGCGTGGAAAGCGGGTAGTAGATCATCGGTTTGTCATACACGGGCAAAAGCTGTTTGCTCGTGACCTTCGTCAGCGGATACAGCCGCGTCCCCGCGCCGCCGGCCAGAATAATGCCTTTCATACTGCCTCCTCAAAATCGGAATGTGTCAGCGAGCCCCGCCCACTTTTGATCCTTTTCGGAAAGCCGGAGCGGCGTTCCGTCCGCAAGCGTATAGCCCGATGCGTCGGCCGAACCGGGATAGACGCCGGTCACGCCCGGCCAGGCCACCCCGATGATCGGATCGTTCCACGCGAGCCCGCCCTCGTCGTTCGGGTGATAGAAATCGTCGCATTTATAGCAGAACTCCGCCGTTTCGGACAACACGAGGAACCCGTGCGCAAAGCCGCGCGGGATCAGAAACTGCTTCTTGTTCTCCTCTGTGAGCAGTACGCCGCAATAGCGGCCGTACGTCGGCGAACCGGCCCGCAGGTCGACCGCGACGTCGTACACTTCGCCGCGAATCGCGCGCACGAGCTTCGTCTGCGGATACTGCTTCTGAAAATGCAGGCCGCGCAGAACGCCCTTTGCCGACATCGACTGGTTGTCCTGCACGAACCGGATATCGAGCCCGGCTTTTCGCATATCGTCGGCGTTGTACGTCTCCATGAAATAGCCGCGGCTGTCGCCGTGCACAGTCGGGGTAATCACGCAGAGCCCTTCGATTCCGTTCACGTTGCGTTCGACTGTAATCTGTCCCATGTTTCTGTTCCCCTTATTTCCGCAGTTCGCCGAGTTCCTTCAGATACCGCGTCAGCGCGTCCTGCCACGGCGGCAGCGGACGGAAGCCCTTCTCCGTGAGTTTGCTTTTGTCGAGCCGGCTGTTGGCCGGACGCTTCGCCTTGCTCAAGCCGTATTCCGCGGTCGTCACCGGCTGCACAACCGTCTTAAGTCCCGCCTGCCGGTAAATCTCCTTTGCGAACTCGTACCAGGAAAGATAGCCGCCCTCGTTCGTCGCATGGTAATACCCGTACTGCTCCGTCGCCAGCAGATCAACCAAAAGCCGTGCAAGGTCCGGCGTATACGTCGGCGTGCCGATCTGGTCGCATACGACGCGCACCGTGTCATGCGTCTTTCCGACGCGCAGCATCGTCTTGATGAAATTGTTTCCGTTCAGCCCGAACACCCACGCGATCCGAACGATGAAAAACTTCTCGAGCAGCTCGGCGACCGCCAGTTCGCCGTCCAGCTTGCTCTGCCCGTACACGTTCAGCGGCGCGTACTGCCGATCGTCCGGCTGCCAGGGACGCTCGCCCTGCCCGTCGAACACGTAGTCCGTGCTGATATAGACCATCTTCGCGTCGATTGCCTTTGCCGCCTCTGCAAGATACCGCGTGCCGAGCGCGTTGACCGCATGCACCTTGTCCCGGTTCTCCGGCTCCTCCGCGGCGTCCACCGCCGTCCATGCCGCACAATGCAGCACAACGTCCGGCCGAAGCGCCGTCACGGCACGCAGCACCGCGTCCCGATCCGTAATGTCCAGCGCCGTATACGCCGGTTCGTCGCTCGTCTGCAAATCGGAGCCGATCGCCTCATACCCCCGCGTTCGGAGCTCCTTCATGCAATCGTACCCGAGCTGCCCGTGTACGCCCGTTACCAATACGTTCATGCTGTCTTACCGATTGCCGTACATTCTCTCGTAGTATCCCATATACGCGCCGGAAATGATCGGCTCCCACCAGTCGCGGTGCTCGAGATACCACTGTATCGTCTTTTGAATGCCGTCCGCGAACTTCGTTTCCGGCAGCCAGCCCAATTCGTCGTGAATCTTCGTCGGGTCGATCGCGTACCGGAGATCGTGCCCCTTCCGGTCGGTCACGTACGTGATCAGGTCCTCGCTCTTGCCGAGCGTATGCACGATCAGCTTCACGATGTCGATATTCCGCATCTCATTATGACCGCCGATGTTGTACACCTCGCCGACGCGGCCCTTCCGGATCACAAGGTCGATCGCCTTGCAATGGTCTTCGACGTACAGCCAGTCGCGCACGTTCAGCCCTTCGCCGTACACCGGCAGCGGCTTGTCGTGCAAACAATTGATGATCATCAGCGGGATCAGTTTTTCGGGGAAATGATACGGGCCGTAGTTGTTGGAGCAGCGCGAAATCGTTGCCGGCAGACCGAACGTCCGGCAATACGACTGGACCAAGAGGTCGGCCCCGGCCTTGGAGGAGCTGTAGGGCGAGCTCGTATGGATCGGCGTCGTCTCCGTAAAGAACAGGTCGGGACGGTCCAGCGGCAGATCGCCGTAGACTTCGTCCGTGCTGACCTGATGATAGCGGACGATGCCGTACTTCCGGCAGGCGTCCATCAGCACGCTCGTGCCGATCACGTTCGTCTGCAAAAAGACCGACGGGTCCTCGATGCTGCGGTCCACATGGCTTTCCGCCGCGAAGTTCACGACGATATCCGGCTTTTCTTCCTCGAACAGGGCATACACGCCTTCCCGGTCGCAGATATCCAGCCTGACGAACCGGAACTTCGGATGCTCCATGATCGGCGCGAGCGTCGACAGGTTCCCTGCGTACGTCAGCTTGTCCACGCAGACGATCCGGTCCTCCGGGTGCGTTTTCAATTGATAAAAAATGAAATTCGAACCGATAAACCCGGCGCCGCCGGTTACGATCATCGTCATTGCTTTTCCCCCGTTTTTCTTTTATTATAGCATCCGTGAGCAGTCCCTGTCAAACATAAAACGGGGCTGTCGCAAAGGCGTCAGACCATTTGCGGCAAATTGGAATTGTTTTAACTTGTATGTAGAAAAGGCGGAAAAATCCGCCTTTTCTCTGATTATATGCCGCAAATTATCCGCGTTTTCGCCCTCGGCGTAGCGTTAGTACAGCCTTCGGGACGAAAACGCGAATTCTGCCTGCCTTATCAACAGCCCCTTACAGCGCTCAAAGAGCTTTTGAGACAACGCCTTTTTGTTGTGCCAAGGACGCAAAAAACCGACGCTCCGGGATAAATTACCGAAAAAGCACCGTTTGTTTACAATATATCTGAGGATATCGCTTGAAAAAAAACGACAATAGGGTATAATAAACTGAATATATATTGGAAATGTATGCCCTGTTGCACAATATGCAATTTACGGGGGAACATTTCGTACGTTTCAATGCGGCAAACAGAACAGGAAAGGACGGCTGCAGATGGGATCGGAGCGAACCGACGCGCATATCCACTTGATCTACGGCGTGGACGACGGCGCAAAAACGCCGGAGGACATGCAGCGGATGCTGGACGAGGTGCATCGGAACGGAATCACAACGGTTTACGCAACGTCGCACCGCACGCCGGGCTATCGGGAATTTCCGGTCGATCTGTACGGGGCGCGGCTTGCCGAAGCGAACGCGTATTGCCGGGCGCAGGGGTATCCGATCACGGTTCTGCCCGGCGCGGAGATTCTGTATACGCCCGCGCTGCACAACGAGATCGAGCGCGAGGAACTGCAAACGCTCGGCGATACGGACGTCGTGCTTGCGGAGTTTGTGCCGAACGTCCGGTACGAGGAAATCTGCACGGCGATCGAGCTGCTGCAAACCCACGGGTTTACGCCGATGCTCGCGCACATCGAGCGGTATGCATGCCTTGCGCCGACGCTGTTTTCCCGCGGGAAAGCGTATGCGCTGAAAAAGAAATATCCGAACGTGCTGCTGCAGGTGAATTGCGGCGCGGTCCTGAGCCGGATGCAGAAGCCGAACGGTCGCTATATCGAGCAATGGTTCCGGGCGGAACTGATCGACTGCATCGCATCCGACGCGCACGACTGCGGCAGGCGGAAAAACCGGATGCAAAAGGCCTGCGACGCGCTGGCGCCGGTTTGCAGCCCGGCGTATATGACTTACTTGACGACATTCGGAACGAACGGGTGATTCGTTTCAAAACAAGAACAACAAAGGGAGAAAGACTATGGGTTCCAATTCCGCAAAGACCAACTACAAGGCACGCGCCCGGCAAACGGAGGTTTCCGGAACGGGCGCGGAGTTTGAGATCGATCTCAAGGATTTGTTCTTTCGCTGCCTCGCAGCATGGAAACTGTTTGTGATCGTGACGCTGATCGGCGGCGCACTCGCGTTTTGCTATACCTATTTTCTGATTGCGCCGAAGTACGAAGCGACTGCGACGATCTATCTGGTCAACCTGAAGGACGAATCCTACGGCGCGACGATTTCGGACCTGCAGATCGGCACGGCGCTGACGCAGGACTATATCAAGATTTTCGATCTTTGGGACATCCATCATGAGGTCGCCGAGAATCTGCAGCTGCCGTATTCCGAAGCCTCGCTGAAAAGCCGTCTGACGGTCAAGAACGAAAGCGGAACGCGTCTTTTGGGCCTGACGGTAAGGACCACGAACCCGACGGAAGCGGCCGTGATCGCGAACGAGTATGCGGAAGTCGCGAGCCGGTTTATTTCGGAACGGATGGCGACGGACGAACCGCGGATCGTTTCGTATGCGAATGTTCCGACGAACCCGGTCGGACCGAGCAAAACGCGGAACACGGTGATCGGCCTTTTGGCGGGCTTTTTGCTCGTGTTCGTCGTCGTCTTTTTGCGGATGGTGTTCGACGACAAGATTCGGACGGCAGAGGATATCCGGAAATGCACCGGGCTGATCAATCTGGCAATCGTTCCGAAGGATGAATCGGAACAGACCACGAAGAAATCGAACGCGAAGACTGCGGGGAGAAAGAAATGAAAAACGTAACGATCAAGAATTTCCCGGCGCTCGGGTATTCGGCAAATGAAGCGTTGAACACGCTGGCCACCAATCTGACGTTCTCCGGTCCGGAGTATCGCAAGATTCTGATTACCAGCTGCCATTTGAGCGAAGGAAAGAGCTTCCTTTCGATGAACATTGTGCGGACGCTGGCAAAGATCGGCTATCGCGTCGCGCTCGTCGATTGCGACCTCCGGCGTTCGGAGCTCGCCCGGAAGTACTTCCGGTTCGAGGACGGCCAGTATATGGGCGTTTCGAATTATCTTGCAGGCCATGCGGAGATGGAGGATATCATTTTTGAGTCCAACATCCCGAACCTGCGGATCGTGCCGCGCGGAAAAGCGGTCGTCAATTCGCTGCCGCTGATCTCGTCCGACCGGCTCGGCAAGCTGCTGGATGCGCTGCAGGAGGAGAACGATTACGTGATCGTCGACGCGCCGCCGGTCGGCATGATTGTCGACGCCGCCCGGATTGCGTCGTACTGCGACGGAACCGTGCTGATCGTCAGCTATAACAGCGTTCGCCGCCGCGAGCTGGTCGATTCGAAATCCCAGATTGAGCAGTCCGGCTGTCCGATCCTCGGCACCGTCATCAACCAGGCGGACTTCAGCGATTATGTGAACCGCAAGTATTATAAGAACGACTACTATCATTACTACTATATGAACGGCGCGGGAAAGAAGCACGCCAAAACGAGACATGAAAACGCGCCCGCCGAAACGGATCGGGACGAGTCGAAGGCGTAAGGGGACGGCGCCATACCGGCTGCAGCCGGACGGCGAAAAAGACCTCCGTTCTTTGCCGGGACGATGCGGATTGCACGGCCGGGAGACGGAGGAACATAGAAGGAAGAGCGCATTCGTGGCAGATCGCCTGTGACGAATGGCGAAGCCATACGCTGTTTCGGAAAAACCGGTACGGCTTGCGGCGAAAGAGACGGGGAACTTATGAAAAAACGAACACATGATTTCGGCTTGCGGCTCATCAAGCTTCTGAATACGATTCTGATGACACTGCCGTTTGCGCTGTGCTGGGTTTTGTACTACGCAAACCAGACGGCGGCGCTGTTTGCCTTCAACGCAAGGCTGTACGTCATCGCGTTTTACGTGCTGCTGTACGTCACGTTCGGCCGCGTATACGAATCCTTCCTGATATCCTATAACCGCGTTTCCGAAATGGTGTACAGCCAGATGCTGGCCGCTTCCGTCTCGGACGGAATCATCTACATCCTGATCTGCTTCCTCTGCAAAGGTCCGCAGCGGCTCTGGCCCGGTCTGCTGGCAATCGTCGGGCAGTTCGTTTTCAGCATTCTCTGGTCGCTGTTTGCCAACTGGTGGTACTTCTCGCGGTTCGAGCCGAAAAAGACGTACATCGTTTACGACCTGCGCCCCGGCATGGACCGATTGGTGGAACAGTACGGCCTGTCGCAAAAGTTTCATGTGGAAAAGGTGTTTACGGTCGCGGAGGTGCTGGCCGATCTGGACCTGCTTTCGGACGCCGAGGCGGTCTTCTTGAGCGACGTACACAGCCATGACCGGAACGTCATCATCAAGTATTGCGTCGGGCGCGGGATCGATGCGCTGGTGCTGCCGCGGCTCGGCGACGTGATCATGTCCGGCGCGACAAAGCTGCACATTCTGCATCTCCCGGTTCTGATGGTGCATCGGTACAACCCGAAGCCGGAATATCTCGCGATCAAGCGCGTTTTCGATATTGTTTTGAGCGCGCTTGCCCTGATTGTGCTCAGCCCCGTTTTCCTCGTGACGGCGCTGCTGATCAAGCGGGACGGCGGCCCGGCGTTCTATCGGCAGGAACGGCTGACGAAGGACGGAAAAACGTTCCGCCTGATCAAGTTCCGGTCGATGCGCGTGGACGCAGAAAAGGACGGCGTCGCGCGGCTCAGCACCGGCGAGAACGACGACCGCATTACGCCGGTCGGCCGTGTGATCCGGAAGTTCCGGATCGACGAGCTGCCGCAGCTGCTCAACATTCTGGAAGGTTCGCTGTCGATCGTCGGCCCGCGGCCCGAGCGTCCGGAGATTGCGGCGCAGTATGAAAAGGAGATTCCGGAGTTCCGGCTGCGTTTGCAGTGCAAGGCGGGGCTGACGGGGTACGCGCAGGTGTACGGCAAGTACAATACCACGCCGTACGACAAGCTGATGATGGACATGATGTACATTGCCGATCCGGGCGTTGTGCAGGATCTGCGCATCATCTTCGCAACGATCAAGATTCTGTTTCAGCCCGAGAGCACCGAGGGCGTGGCAGAGGGACAAACGACGGCGATGGAAGGCGAAGCGCCGGCGGAAGGCGCGGGGGCAGAGACGGAACCCGAAAAGACCGGGGAAAAGACTGCGGAAGAATAAGGGAATCAACAGGCCGAAGCGGCCTTTGGAGGATAATAGAATGGACGGCGCCGCCACGGAACTTCGTTATTCTGTTCTGATAAGCGTATATTGCAAGGAAAAAGCCGAATATCTGTCCGCGGCGATCAACAGCATCTGGTACCAGACGGTTCCCACGGATGATTTCGTGTTGGTCTGCGACGGACCGCTGAGCCCGGAACTGGACGCTGTCGTCGAGGAGAATGCGCAAAAGCACCCGGACGTGCTGCATGTGATCCGGCTGGAAGAAAACAGCGGGCTCGGCACCGCGCTGAACATCGGCATTCAGGAATGCCGACACGAGCTGATTGCGCGGATGGACAGCGACGATATCAGCCGCCCGGACCGCTGCGAAAAGCAGTTGGCGGTGTTTCGGGCGCATCCGGAGTTTTCCATTGTGTCCGGCATCGTGGAGGAGTTTTCCTCGTCCGTTGACGTGGTGGAGGGCAGGCGCGTTCTGCCCGAGAAGCAGGAGGACATCCTGCGATTTGCGAGGAAGCGGAATCCGTTCAACCATCCCTGCGCGATGTACCGGAAGAGCGCCGTGGAAGCCGCCGGCGGGTATCAGGATTTCCATTTTTTAGAGGATTACTACCTGTGGATTCGGATGCTGCAAAAGGGCAGCATCGGCTATAACATGCAGGAACCGCTGCTGTGGATGCGCGCCGGGTCCGAGATGTACCGGCGGCGTGCCGGTCGGGCTTATGCAAAGAGCCAGATCAAACTGTTTCGTTATATGAAGGATTCCGGCTTTATCGGAACGGGCGACTACCTGATCAGCGTGTTTATGCGCTCCGTCTCCTCCGTTCTGCCGAATTGGCTGCGAGTGGCTATCTTTAAAATCGCGCTGCGAAAATAACCGGAACGTCGGAGGTAACGCGGGAATGAGACCCATCCGAACGGAGGAGGTGCAGCCTCTTCTGCTGGCCATGCTGAAGGCGTTTCAGCAGTTCGCGAAAGCACATGCGATTCCGTACTATGCCGCAGGCGGTACGCTGCTCGGCGCAGTCCGTCATCACGGCTTTATTCCGTGGGACGACGATATTGACCTGTTCGTAACGCCGGAAGCGGCAAAAAGGCTTTTGGAAGCGACGAAGGACGATCCGTTGATCGATGCGGAGAAACGGTATCGGATCCTGCAGCCCGGCTGCAAACCGAACGCGTATCCGACCATCAAGCTGGTGGATACGAAAACCGTCGTTTACGAGCGGAATGTTTCCGGGAAATACGCTTGCGGACTGTGGGTCGACATCTTCAAAATGACCTACTGGGCGGACGACAGAGAACAGGCCGAAGCGCAGTTTGCGGAGCAGAACCGGCTTAAACGGTGGCTGCAGCTGTCGATCTTCGGCAATCTGAAAGACACGAAGTACAAACGGATCGCGCCGATCGCGTACCTTGCAAAGGGCGCTTTGGCGGCAGTCGGCAGGAACAGCGAATACTGGGGCAAACAGATGTATGCCCTGGGCAGGGATCAAAAAACGGGCTTTATCGGCAATCTGGCATGGGCGGCTTCAATGAAGGACCGGTATCCGGTCGAATGGTATCGCGAGACGAAAGAAATGCCTTTTGAGGACACGACGATTCCGGTGCCGAAAGCGTATGATCGGATTCTGACGCAGTTCTACGGGGATTATATGCAGCTTCCGCCGGAGGATCAGCGGATCCGGCACGAATTTGAAGGATACTATCTCGATTGACGCAGCGGGAACGGCTGCAAACAGCCGGCTTCCGAAGGAGAGAGGAAACGGATGAAGAAAACGGATAAAAACATCATCATGATTACGGCGGGCGGCTTCGGACAGCGGTTCGGCACCGACGTCCCGAAGCAGTATATCCAGCTGAACGGCAGGCCGGTCATTTCCTATGTGATCGAAGCCTGCAAAAAGAGCAAAGCGGCGGACGCGATTCTGGTCGTCGCCGATCCGGCTTACCATGCGGCGCTGCAGGAAACGTACGGGGTGGATACGGCCGTCAGCGGGCCGGAGCTGAACATCACGAAGCGGAACGGGTTCGACTATATCCGGGAACACAGTTCCTGCGAAAAGCTGGTCGTCGCGGAAGCCGTCCGGCCGACGCTCGAACCGGACGTGCTGGACGAAACGTTCCGGCTGCTCGATGAATATGACGCCGTCGCGTGCGCGCGAAAGATCACGGACAGTCTGGGGCATTACGGCGAATGGGTCGTAAACCGCGCGAACTATTATACGCTGAATCCGCCGGAAGGATTCCGGTTCGCGCTGCTGGACAAGTATTTCCGCCCGGATTCCGTCTATACGGAATCCATTCAGCAGCTGCCGGACACTTCCCGCGTCTATCTGAATTTTGACGTCCCCTATTTCGACAAGATCACCTACCCGGAGGATCTGGTCAAGGCGGAAGCCATCATGCAGTGGAAGGAAGCGCACGAGAAGTAACCGGAACGATCGACGGAACAACGCTGCGTCGCCCCCTGAGGCTTTCGCACGGTTCGGACGGTAAGGAGAAAAGAAGTATGCCGGAAGAAAGAAATCAGTTTGTTGACAGTATGCGCGGCGTCGCCATGCTGCTCGTTGTGCTGGGGCATACGATGACCGGCTGCACTGCGGGCGCGGAGGAGAGCTTTCTCTTTAATATCGTATGGTCTCTGCAGATGCCGCTGTTTTTCCTGATCAGCGGGTATGTCACAAGATACAGCCGCGGTATTTCGGACGGAGCAGGGCTGTGGGCCTATTGCAAGAGACGCACGCTGGCGTATCTGCTGCCCTGGATCGTCTGGAGCTTTTTCGTTCGCGGCGTCGTCTTTCGGGAAAGCGCCTATTGGAATGTCCCGTGGCTTCTGTGGCACATGGATACCGGCTACTGGTTTTTGGCGTCGATCTGGACGATCAGTATGGTATTCGGGTTGAGCGTCTTTGCGGCCCGGAAACTCGCGAAAGACGCGACGATCAAACGACAAATTTTCACCACGCTGCTGTATCTGGTCGGTATGGGCGTTTTGCTCGGGATCGGATGGCTCGCCGGTCTGTCGTTCTTTGCGATGAAACTGACGCTCTATTATATGCCGTTCTACTTTGCCGGCTATCTCTACGGGCAGTTCAGAGACCGGATTCTGAGTGCAAAATGGGGCAAAACGGCTGTCGAAGTGACCGTGGCTGTCTGTCTCGCGGCATGGCTGTTCGGCATGACGCGATTCCGCCTGTATTCGCTGCCGGACGGCGGCGCATGGATTCTCCTCCGGGCGGCGCTCTCTTTGGCCGGCTGCATCGCCGTTTGCGGCCTTTGCAAAGGATTCTTCGGCGGCGAGTCTGCGCTCAGACAGCGGATTGCGGCAGGGCTCAGCTGGACAGGCGTTCATTCTTTGGAGATTTATCTTGTCCACTATCTTCTTTTGAATTTGGTGAAATCGGCGGAGCTCCCGCCGATCGGAAGCATGCGCGGCGCGGCACTGGTTCTCGGCAATTATGCGCTGACACTGGCGCTGACGGCGCTTGTCGTGAAGCTCCTCCATCAAAACAGAATGCTCCGGCTGGTGCTGTTCGGAAAAACAAAATAGTCCCGGCGGTTTGAACCGTGCAGGGAAGAAGAAGGAAAGCGGGAAGGCGGTGAAAGCATGCATCCGAGAGTATTGATCGTCGGAACGGTTCCGTATAACACCAAATCGACGTCCCGCGCCTTTGACGCCTATTTCCACTACTGGGAGAAGGAGAATATTGCTCAGATTTTCTCCAATACCAAAAAGCCCTGCAAGGGGCATTGTGAAACGCTCTGCCAGATTACCGACCACCGGATGCTGCAGCGGTGGATGGGAAAGAAGATCGATACGGGCGTCATCTTCCGTTATGACGAACTGGAAGAAGAGTGGACGGATACGGATCTTGAACTTGGCAGTGAGGCTGCGGAAGCGGCATATCAATTCGGAAAGAAGCACACGCCTCTCACGCATCTTCTTCGAGGCGTTTTGTGGCGCAGGCGGTTCTGGTGCACGGAGAAGCTGAACGCGTGGCTGGATGCGTTTCGGCCCGAATGCGTATTCCTGGCGTTCTCGGACGACTATTTCATCCCGCAAATCGCGATGTATGTCGCGAAACGCTATTCGGTTCCGATCGTGTCCTGCATCGGGGACGACTATTATTTCAACACCCAAAAGACGCTGAACCCGCTCTATCATCTGTATAAAAGCACCTATCGGAAGCTGATCGACAAGGTGCTGGCATGGCCCGGAAGCGCGATGTATATCAGCGATAAAATCCGGGACAAGTACAATTCCGAATTCGGGCTGGACGGGGAGACCGTCTATCTGGCCTCCACGATGCAGAGAAAGCCGTTTGCCGAAATCAACACGGCAAATCCGGTGATTACCTATTTCGGCAATATCCGCATGGGAAGAAACAACTCCCTGAACGATATCGGGTATGCGCTCGGCAGAATCTGCGCGGATTACCGGCTGGAGGTGTACTCCAACGAGGGCGACGAGCGGTATTACGGCGTGTTCCGCGAAAACCCGAATATCCGATACATGGGCTCCGTGCCGTATGCGCAGGTGCAAAAAAGGATGGCTGAAAGCGATATCACGGTGATCGTGGAAGGGTTCGCGGCATCGGACATCAATGCGTCGCGCTATTCGCTGTCGACAAAAGCGGCAGACGCGCTGGCCAGCGGCGCGAGCATTCTGACCTACGGATCGCTCGAAAGCGGGATCATCGATTACATGCGCGCAACGGAAGCGTCGATGGTCTGTACGGCGAAGGAAGAGCTGGAATCCTGCATCAGGACGCTGCTGCGGGATCGGGAATTACAGAAACAATTCTATGCGCAGGCCGTTGTGATGACGGAAAAGCATCATAACCGCCGCGCAAGCTGCACGGTTTCCGAGGGCGTCATCGAGAAAGCGATCCGGAACATGCGGCAAAGGGAAACGAAATGAAGAACATGACCATGCTGATTCTGTCCTGCGACAAGTTTTCGGACCTGTGGGACGGGCACATGAAGCTGCTGGAGCAGAATTGGCCGGACCGCGACATGACGACCTACCTCGTCACGGACGCTCCGAGTGAAAAGCAATATCCGGGCGTGAAGATTCTGCCGGCGGGGACGGAGACCGAATGGTCGGACCGCCTGGCGTACGCCCTGCAGCTTGTCAAGACGGAGTATGTGTTTATCACGCTCGACGACTATTTTTTGATCCATTCGGTCGACGACCGGAAGATCGCCGATCTGCTGACGATGATGGAGCGGGAAAAGATCGATTACGTCCGGCTGTTTCCGCGTCCGAAAAAAGCGACGAAGGAAGCGCTGCCGGGGTATGCGGGCATCCGGCGGATCGACACGTCTTACAATTACAGCGTGAACCTGTATTCCGGGCTTTGGAAGAAAGCGTTTTTGGAAAGCACCGTGAAGAAGCCCAAGAACGCATGGCAGTTTGAGGTTTCGCTGCATTTGCGCGCACAGGAGTACGGCGCGAAGTGCGTCGTCAGCGGCCGAAACGAGTATGCGATTCTGGACGTCGTGCGAAAAGGGAAGCTGCTCCATCGGTCCGCGGCGTATTTCCGAAAGCATCCGGGAATCTATGAAGGAAACAGGGAAGTGAACACCTGGGCGTTTGAAATCAAGCTGACGATGCAGCAGCTGGCGGCCAGACACCTGCCGACGCCGATCAAGAACAAGGTGAAGGCGTTCATGAAAAAACGGGGGCGTCATTACTACAGCGACGACGCAGAATGAGGAGCGCGTTTTGAAGATACTGTATATCAACTGCGTGTGCGGCGTCGGAAGCACAGGCAGAATCGTAACCGATTTGATGCGTCAGATGAAAGCGCAGGGCCATACGGTGAAAGTCGCCTGCGCTACGGTTGAACCGGTCAAAAACGCCGATCCAAAGGACGTTATCCTCGTCGGTTCCAGGCTCGATTATTATATCCATAATGCGCTTTCGAGAATCACGGATCACGAAGGACTGTATTCCAAGGCAGCAACAAGGAGGCTGATTCAAAAGATACGGGAATACGATCCGGATCTTGTGCATCTGCACAACCTGCACGGGCATTGGATCAACTATGAAATGTTGTTTCAATACCTCGCCGAAGAGAACAAAAAGGTGCTCTGGACCCTGCACGATTGCTGGGCGTTTACGGGACATTGCTCGCATTGCAGTCTGGTAAAGTGTGATAAATGGAAGACAAAATGCAGGGAGTGTCCGGGATTGTCGGTGTATCCGAAATGCTGGACAAAGGGAGATGTCGAGCGCAATTTTGAGCGCAAAAAAAGAGCCTTTACATCCGTCGGCAATCTGAAAATCATTACGCCCTCGAACTGGCTGGCATCCCTGGTCAAGGAGTCTTTTCTGGGGAAATACGAAATCGAGGCGATCCATAATCGGGTTGATCCCGCCGTTTTCAAACCGACGCCCGGCGATTTTCGGGAACGATACGGGCTGACCGATAAAATCATTGTGCTTGGGGTTTCAAGCATTTGGAACGAGCATAAAGGATATGATGATTTTTGCAAGCTCGCCGAACGGCTGGATGAAAGATACGTCGTTGTTCTTGTGGGGCTGACAGAGAAGCAGATCGGCAAATTGCCGTCCAATATGGTCGGAATCAAAAGAACGTACAACTTACAGGAATTAGCAGAGATTTATACGGCAGCGGATTATTATATCAACGCAAGCAAGGCCGAAACCTTCGGAATGACGACGCTGGAAGCGGCCTTATGCGGAAAGAAACCGATTGTTTATAAAGGAACTGCCGGCGAGGAGATCGTAGTAGAATACGGCGGCGAAGCCGTAGAGCAGAGCGTGGAAGCATTGATAGCGGCCGTTACCAAGCGCCCCTGAGAAGGAAGCCGCTTCGGCGCATCAGGATGAATTGCAAGGATTGAGGACCTTCTTCGTGAACAACTTCAGCGAGAAACAGTATCAGGAAAGTGCCGGAAGGACGACATTATTCGAAAGAGCTTTTTGCTTTGTTTGGGTCATGGTTTTTGCCTATATGATTGTGAGACCTGTAACAAACAATGCAAGCTTGATTCGAATCATTTGGATTCCTTCGCTGCTTTTGCTGTTTATACTGTCTTTCCGGCAGACAATTTCACTGCGGTTCTTCCTGGAGCTGATGATTCCGATCGGAATCATCGTGTTTTCTGCTGTTACCGATAGCGGAGCAGCAGATAAAGATCACCTCTTGGCGGCGTTTTGTTATGTCAATATGTTTTTTGTTGTGGAAGCATGTACCCACATAAAACCGTCCAGGAGGACCTTTGATCTTATCTTTTATTCCAACGTCTTATTGTCTTTGCTGTTCTTGCTGTATACGTTTACGCCCATTGCAAACAGAGTGCACACGAACGAAATCGCATGGACCAGTAAATATCTGGTGTATGACATGGGGAACAGCAATCTGGCCGCGATGTTTCTTTTTTCGTTCTATTGTATTCTGTTAATCAATCTGGCATACAGGAAACACAAGATTCCTATCGTATTGCTGATGGCAGCGGATTTATACATGATATATGGAACAAACTGCAGATCGGTACTGCTTGCGGTAGTTGCAGTTACGGCGGCATATTTCTTTATCGGCAGGAGAAAGCTTCCGACATGGATTGTGGTTTTCGGGGCGCTTTCCCCCATTTGGTTTGCCGGTTTGTATCTGCTTTTGTATTATGCAATGGACGGTCAAGTCGTTATTCTGCTGAATAAAAATCTCTTTTCAGGAAGGCAGAATATTTTTATAGAGAACTTGGGATATATTACCGACTGGAAGTCTCTCCTGTTTGGTAATTTTGCAAAGGCCGGGCTTCAGAATGCGCACAATATTGCCGTTTCCGTTCTGGCGTCGCTTGGCGTTTTGGGTCTGGCCGCTTTTTTGGGGTTTCACCTTCGGACAATGCTCGCTGTTAATCGGCAGGAAACCACGGCGATTCGGACATTGAGCCTGGTTTGTATCTTGGGCATATTCATTCAGTCGTCTATGGAAGCTACTTTTTTCCTGGGCGGGTTCCCGGGAATTATCTTCTTGTCAACGTTCATCATTCTTTCCAATTTTGATGATTATGCACACAGAGCAGGCGATCCGGTCACCGGAACAGAAAGCTTTTGAAGGGAATGGCTGCGCATCAAGAGCCGGTTGAGACGAAAATAGCAACAGGTCTATATGGAGTATGTGAGGAAGTTGGAAGCAACAAACCGATGAACACAATCGGCGGAGCAACAGGAATGATAACGGGCGGGACCGGGCGCTTCGGCAATACCGTCCTGAAGCATTTTACGGAACGGATTCTGCAAGGGAAAGAGAAAACAGGATGCGAATAGCATTGTATTCCAACTTTATCAATCATCATCAGCTTCCGCTGGCGCAGGCGTTCAACAGTCTGCCCGGGGCAGAGTATATTTTTGTCGCCACGACGCCGTTCGACACGCAGCGTGCGGCGATGGGATATCAGGATGAAAATTCCAAGCACGATTTTGTTCTGAGGGCGTACGAAAACGCCGCGCAAGAGAGAACAGCGCATCAGTTGGCGATGGAGGCGGATCTTGTTCTTGTCGGATCGGCGCCGGATTCCTATATGGCGGAGAGGCTGCATGCCGGAAAGACGACGTTCCATACATCCGAGCGGTACTTCAAAAAGGGCTTGTCCGTAAAAACCTTTCCGCGGTACTTTGCAAGCGCAATGAAGCACATCCGGCCGTATCAGAATCTGCCGCTGTATTATCTTTGCTCCAGCGCGTATACGGCGAAAGATGTGAATACGTTTGCCGACTTCCGGGGCAGATGCTTCAAATGGGGCTACTTTACAGAAGTTCCGGCTGTTTCGAAGCAGCAGCTCAGGGAAAACAGAGCAGAAAACGACGTGCCCGTGATTCTGTGGGCGGGGCGATTCCTTTCTTGGAAACATCCGGACGCGGCAATTCGCGTTGCAGCAGGGCTGAAAGAGCAAGGATATCGTTTCAGACTGGATATGATCGGCGGCGGCGAGTCGGAAAACGAACTCAGGACGCTGGCGAGCAGTTTTCATTTGGGCGACAGCGTCCGTTTTCTCGGGTTCCTTCCGCCGGAACAGGTCAGGATGCACATGGAAAAAGCAGACGTTTTTCTGTTCACCAGCGATTTTAACGAAGGCTGGGGGGCCGTGCTGAATGAATCCATGAGCAGCGGATGCGCGGTCGTTTCCAGCCATGCAAGCGGGGCGTCGCCGTATTTGATTCGGGACGGAATCAACGGATTCCTGTATCGGGACGGAGATGAAAACCGGCTCCTGGAAAAAGTAAAGGCTGTTCTTTCGGATCGGGATCTTGCGGCTCGGTTAGGCGCGCAGGCATATACGGACATGGCGACGCTGTGGTCCCCCAAGGTTGCCGCAGAACGCGTCATCCGCCTGAACGATGCAATCCGGGAGGGCAACGCCGAATCGCTCTTTTCGGAAGGGCCGTGCAGTCCGGCTCCTATCTTAAGCAACGGATGGTATCAGGGATGATTACGATACGCAAGAAGCTCCGTCTTTACGGCGTTCACAAGAAGATATGCTTCTTTCTGATCAATCACATTTTTACGGGAACAAAATCCTTCTCCTGCGCAGCCAAAAGGAAACTGATGCAGGCGGTCGGCAATCCGGTCGGAAAAGGGACGACCATCGTAGGACCGATCACGGTTCTGGGCACGGTGTCCATCGGGGAGAACTGCTGGATCAATCGCGGATTTACGGTTCACGGAAACGGACATGTCAGCATCGGGGACAACTGCGATATTGCGCCGAATGTTACCTTTCTCACCGGAGGGCATGCGATCGGTGATCATGCGCGCAGAGCCGGAGCGGGGGAAACGTATCGGATTCAGGTCGGCAACGGCTGCTGGATCGGCGCCGGATCAACTGTTCTCGGGAATACGACGGTCGAGGACGGAAGCGTGATTGCCGCGTGCGCGTGTGTGAACAGAGACGTTCCCAAAGATACGCTGGCAGGCGGCGTCCCGGCAAAAATCATTAGGAAACTGGACGATGAAACTGTTAAGCCTTCTGAAAAATAAAGTGGTCAAAAACGCCGGATGGATCATAGGCGGACGAATCGTCCACATGCTCTGCGCGTTTGTCGTTTCGCTTCTTACCGCGCGCTATCTGGGCCCGGGCAACTACGGACTGATTCACTATGCTACGGCGTATACGACCTTCTTTTATTCGATTTGCACGCTCGGTATCAACTCCATCCTTGTAAAGTGCCTGATTGATGAACCGGAAAAGGAAGGGGAGACGTTAGGGACCGCATTGATTCTGCAGGGCGCCGCAAGCTTGTTTTCCTGCCTGACGATTCTCGGGATTGTCAAACTCGTGGACGGTCAGGAGACGATCACCGTTCTTGTTACCGCTTTATGCACCATCGGGTTAATGCTGCGGGTGTTTGAAACGGTTCGGTATTGGTTTCAGGCGCACCTGCTGTCCAAGTTTTCCGCAATTACATCGACGGTCGCCTATATTCTGACGTCGGCGTTCCGGCTCGTCCTGCTGATCCGGGAAAAGTCGGTTACCTGGTTCGCACTTGCTACGGCGGTGGACTATTTCGCGATTGCCGTTTTGCTGTTCATTTTTTATAAAGCAAACAAAGGCCCCGGATGGTCGTTTTCCGGGCAGCAGGCAAAACGCCTTCTGAGAATGGGATTTCCTTTCATTCTGGCGGGGCTGATGGTATCCATTTACGGAAACACGGACAGTTTCATGCTGAAGCATATGGTGAATGAAGAAGAAGTCGGGTATTATTCGACGGCTTCCTCTCTGTGCAACACATGGGTCTTTGTCCTCTCGGCGATTATCGAGTCCATGTATCCTTCGATCATGGAAGCGCACAAGGACAATTACGCAAAGTATGAGCAGCAAAACAGATTGATGTACGCAATCGTTTTCTATGTCTCGATTTTTGTATCGGTTTTGTTTGTGCTTTTTGCAAGGCCTGCCGTGCGGATTCTGTACGGAGAAGCCTACATGCCTTCCGTCAGGCCGCTGCAGGTCATTACCTGGTACGTCGCTTTCTCATACCTGGGCGTGGCCAGAAACGCGTGGATCGTCAGTGAGAATCTGCAAAAATTCATTACGCCGATCTACGCCGGTGCAGCCGCAATGAATGTCGTCGTCAATTTTCTGCTGATCCCTGTTTGGGGAGCAACGGGTGCGGCGGTTGCATCGTTACTCACACAAATCAGCACCATATTCGTATTTCCGCTTTTCATAAAGCCGATGCGGAAGAACACAAAACTCATGGCAGAAGCCATCATTCTGAAAGGAATCCGATAAGGGGGACAGATCAATGGACACATTCAGCGGAGCAACTTTAATGATCACGGGCGGAACCGGGAGCTTCGGCAACACCGTCCTGAAGCATTTTCTGGAGACGGATATCGCGCAGATTCGGATTTTCAGCCGCGACGAGAAGAAGCAGGACGACATGCGGCACGTGCTGCAGGCAAAGTATCCGGAAGCGGCAAAGAAGGTCCGGTTTTTCGTCGGAGACGTGCGCGACCCGCGTTCCGTCGCCGACGCCATGCCCGGCGTCGATTACATCTTCCACGCCGCGGCCCTGAAGCAGGTTCCCTCCTGTGAGTTTTTCCCGATGCAGGCGGTCAAGACGAACGTCGAAGGAACGGATAACGTTCTGCACGCGGCGATGGACGCCGGCGTGAAGCGCGTCGTATGCCTGAGCACCGATAAGGCGGCTTACCCGATCAATGCGATGGGCATCAGCAAAGCCATGATGGAGCGCGTGATCTATGCCAACGCCCGCGTTGCGGCGGAGCGGTCCGGCACGATCATCTGCTGCACCCGCTACGGCAACGTGATGTGCAGCCGCGGTTCGGTCATCCCGCTGTTCATCGATCAGATTCATGCGGGGAGTCCGATCACGATCACCAACCCCGAAATGACCCGGTTTTTGATGAACCTGGATGAAGCGGTCGATCTGGTCCGGTTCGCGTTCGAACACGCGAACCCCGGCGATCTGTTCATTCAGAAAGCGGACGCCAGCACGATCGGCGATCTCGCGAAGGCCGTGCAGCAGCTGTTCGGCGACACCGGCACCAACGTGATCGGAACGCGGCACGGCGAAAAGCTGTACGAAACGCTGATGACGAAGGAAGAACGGCTGCGCGCGGAAGACATGGGAGACTATTTCCGCGTTGCTGCCGACAACCGCGATCTGAACTACGACAAGTTCTTTGTGCAGGGACGGGTCGAGACGCAGGCGGAAGAAAGGTATACGAGCCACAATACGACGCGGCTGGACGTCGAAGGCGTCGTGCGGAAGCTTCTGACGACGGAGTATGTGCGGGATGAGCTGAACGGCATCCCGCATTCCTAATACTGATTCACGCCTAAAAGATGCACATTGGACGGCATCCTCTTCGCCGGTTCTGCTTTGTCAAATCTTGATTGACCTCCAGTCAACCTGCGATTCTCCTCATGGAACCAACGAAGAATCTGCTCGTCGAATGTACACAT
>JAFSLH010000008.1 GCA_017448545.1 Clostridia bacterium | reverse complement strand
CTTTTCTCTGATTATATGCCGCAAATTATCCGCGTTTTCGCCCTCGGCATAGCGTCAGTATAGCCTTCGGGACGAAAACGCGAATTCTGCCTGCCTTATCAACAGCCCCTTACAGCGCTCAAAGAGTTTTGAGACAACGCCATTCGGCGGTTGCGACTGCTTGCAAAACGGATTCGCCTGTGATACAATGTAAAAAATCAGAAAAAGCAGGGACGGAGCGCCTTATGCGAAACATTGCGATTGTGGAGGACATGGACGAGCAGGCTGCGCGTCTGGAATCGTATCTCGAACGGTACGCAAAGGAAACCGAGCAGGAACTGCACTGCTTTCGGTTCCGGGACGGCGCGGACTTTTTGGAGCATTACGGTTCCGATTGCGCGGTCGTTCTGATGGATATTCAGATGCCGAATCTGAACGGCATGGAAGCAGCCGTCCACCTCAGGGAAAAGGATCGGAACGTTTCCATCCTCTTTGTCACAAATCTGGTACAGTACGCGCTGCGCGGCTATGAGGTCGACGCAATCGGCTTTTTGGTCAAGCCGGTCGGGTATTATGATTTTGCACTGAAGTTTCAAAAAGCGCTCGCGGTGTATCTGATGAACGAGGATCGCAGCTTCACGGTCGATACGCCGAGCGGCGTCTGCCGCATCTCTACCGATCGGCTCATGTACGTGGAGATTCTGCGGCATCGGCTGTACTACCATCTTGTGGACGATCAGATCGAGATGACCGGATCGCTGTCCAAGGTGGAAGCCGAGCTCGAGGAATTCGGCTTTTTGCGGTGCAACAACTGCTATCTGGTCAATCCGAAGTTCGTAATTCGCGTGCAGGGAAATCAGGTGCAGGTCGGGAGCGAGATGCTGACGATCTCCCGCCCGCGCCGCACGGAGTTCATGGAACGGCTTGCGTCATGGTACGCCGGACAGGGGGTGCGCTGATATGGATTACTGGTTTGTCTATCGCGGCATCATCCTCGAATTTTTGGTCGAACTCTATGTGTTCTATGCGCTCTGCACGCGCTCATTGAACCGCCGTCCGCAGTTCTGGCTGCGCGCCGTGCTCGGCGGCGTCGGGATGCTGGCGCTCGGGCTCGTCGTTGCGTTCGCATATCTTTCTATCGGCACGTCCGCGCTCGGGCGAATCGCGCTGTATCTCTTGCTGTTCGCCGTTTCGACCGCGCACGTCGCGCTGTGCTTTGAGGAGGAGTATTCCTCGATTCTGCTCTGCTGCAGCATCGCATACGCTGCGCAGAACCTTGTGTACAAACTGTTTCTGGTCTTCTTCACGGCAATCGAATCGATGCGTTGGACCGACGCGTGGGGCGATTCGTTCGATCTGATCTATCATATCGTGTACTATGCGTTCTTCGCGCTGGCGGCGCTTTGCGCGTATCGGCTGTTTTTGAAAAAGATCACACGGATGACCGCGCGGCTGAATCGGAACATGCTGCGTCTGTCCCTTCTTACGCTGCTTGTCACGTTGGTTATCTGCTCGTTTCAGGACGTCGCCGCGATGCGGCTTTCCGTGGGGCGGGAGAACCATTTCGAGCAGGTCGATCTGTTGATTCTGCGGCAGACGGGCAATTTGCTGTCGATCGTCGCCTGCGTCGGCGTGCTGCTGCTTGCGTCGCGCACGCTCGAGCATGAGGAGCTCAGGGAGGAGGTTGCGTATTTGCAGCATGCGATCCGGCAAAGCGAACTGCAATACGAAATTTCCAAGGACACGATCGGCATGATCAACATCAAATGCCACGACATGAAATACAAGCTCGCGTCGCTGGTGGGGCAGAATTCCGAGCAGTCGGCGGCGCTGATTGCGGATATTGATCGAACCATTTCGATCTATGACGCGCAGATCGAAACGAACAACAAGCTGCTGAACGTGCTGCTGACCGAAAAAAGCCTGTATTGTGAGCAAAACGGCATCAACTTCTCCTGTATGGCGAACGGCGAAAAACTCGGGTTCATGACCGACGGCGACCTCTATTGCCTGTTCGGGAACATCATTGACAACGCGCTCGAAGCGGTGCGCGGCCTTTCGGATAAGGAAAAGCGCGTGATCAACCTGACCGTCGTTTTGCACGGCGATCTGCTGATTATCCGGGAGGATAATTATTTTGACGGAACGCTGTCCTTTGCGGATCGGCTGCCGGTTACGACCAAGGGGGATGTATCGTATCACGGGTTCGGGATGCGCAGCATCCGCATGATTGCCAACAAGTACGGCGGGGAACTGACGGTCTCGGCGTCGGACAATATGTTCCACCTGAGCATCGTTTTTCCGCTGCAGTATGCAGAATAAGTAACAAAAATGCAAATGAGGAAGCGCGTCTTGTCCGGCGCGTTTCTTCCGTTTATAGTGCAAATGCAGGGTACGCCAAAGCGCGACCGAAATTTGCAGGAGGATGACGGAACGATGATGAAGAAACATGTATTGCCTGTACTGCTCGCAGTGCTGATGGTGCTGACCATGGCGGTCGGCTGCACGAAAAAAGGACAGACCAAAAACCTGACCGACGCGCCTTTGAACGGCGAAGCGGTAGCCGATTTTTCCGTCGGCATGCCCGAAACAATGTTTGCATCCGACGGATGGTGCAACGGCAACCCGTTCAACGTCTATTGGAAAAGCAGCTGCGTCACCTTCGCCGACGGTGAAATGCATCTTGCAATCAAAAACGGCGGCGACGGCTGGGAATACTACGGCGGCGAGCTGCGCTCCAATCGCTGGTACGGCTACGGCGACTACGAAGTCTGCATGAAGCCAGCGAAGATCACCGGCACGGCAAGCACGTTTTTCACCTGCACCGGCCCGTATGATACCGGCCTTGACGGCAACCCGCAGCGGCACGACGAAATCGACATCGAGTTCCTCGGCAAGAATACAAAGGGCGTTCAGTTCAACTACTTCGTGGACGGCAAGGGCGGTCACGAATACTGGCACGACCTCGGTTTCGACGCGAGCGAAGAATTTCACACCTACGGCTTCCGCTGGGAAGAAAACGCAATCACCTGGTTCGTGGACGGCACGCCGGTTTACAAAGTGGAGCGTTCCGCGGGCGAACCGTTCCCCGAGATGCCCGGCCGCATCCTCTGCAATTACTGGTCCGGCACGATTGAAACGATCGCCTGGATGGGCGCCTATTCGCAGAATGACGCGACGGCGGATTATAAGTGGGTCAAAACGAACGCCGGTTCCGTCGACCTGAACCCGAAAACGGAAACGACCGAGATCGACGCACAGCCGACCGAGAACGGGAACGAACCTGCCGCGCAGGCAGCCGAAATCGACTGGTCGCTGACCGAAGCGGTGGTTCCGGCATTCGAATCTTCGAACGGCAAACATGCAATCACCGTGGACGGCACGGCGGCGAACGTCGTCTATGCCGACGCCGTCTGCGACTGGTCGAACATCAGCATGGCGGTTCCGGCGGAAGCAGCCGATACCGACGCCCTGCATCTCGTCGTGAAGAACAACGGCACGAGCGATACGAACAAGTACCGCATTGACGTGCTCGAAAACGGCAAGTGCATCAACCGTTCCGCAACGTGGAACGGCAACCCGATCTTTACCGACCTCGAATGGGGCGGCAGTTTCCTCGATAACGTACCCGCCGGCGCCGAAGCCGAAGTCGTGATCCGCTATGACGGCACGCCCGATTCCGTCGTCATCATGCTCGATACGATGCACCAGGGCGATGATACGGTTTATTCCGGCGACGTCACGATCTCCGAAGTCAAGTTCGCATCGTCCGGCGCAGCACAGCAGCAGCCCGAACAGCCGGAAGCGCAGCCCGCCGAGCAGCCCGAAGAGCAGCCGGCCGATCCGACCGCGTCCGTCACGATCAACGGAGCGGCACTGACCTTCACGCAGGAAGGCGATCCGAAAGCGTACGACGTGACATACGATGCGGAAGCGAATGCGTTCCGCGCCGTGTATACCGACGTTCCCGGCAATTCCTACAGGAACCTGTACGGCAATCTGACCGGCGCAAACGACAACAACACATTCACTGCGAACGTGACGAACAACGGGCAGGCCCCGGTGAAGATCCGCTTGGATATGGCGAGCAATACCCGGGTCGCCAACGGTACGGCGGCAAACACCTATGCCGAGCAGGACGGCGCAGAGGTCTTTACCGACCTCGAATGGGGCGGCTCGATGTTCGCGGTGCAGCCCGGCGAAACCGCCGCGATCCGCGTGGAGTACGATCCGCAGCGCGACGTGACCGGCATTCTGTTCTATCTCGATTCCGCAACGTATGACGATCCCGAACTGCACAGCGGCGACGTGACGATCTCCGGTCTTGCCCTGTCCAATGAAGAATCGCATGCGGCATCCGCAGCGGCGGAGCAGCCCGCGGCCAATGTGAATCGGCAGAACAATCATCAGAACAATCAGAATCAGAACCAGAACAACGGCGCAAACAATCAGAACCAGAACAACGCGCTTCTGGTCAACGGCAGCGCCGTGCAGTTCACGCAGGAAGGCACTGCATACAACGTGAGCTATGACAACGGCCTGACGGTCTCCTACGACGGCCTCGCGGGCGCTTCCTACAAAACGCTGTACGGAGACGTGAGCGGACTCGTCGGCGACAACAACACGCTCGAAACAACCGTGACGAACAACGGCGCCGAGCCGATCACCATCCGCATCGACGTTGAGAGCAACACGCATGTGAACGAGACGAACGCGGCGAACACGAGCGCGACGCAGAACGGCAACGAGGTCTATACCGATACAACCTACGGCGGATCGACGTTCGTAATTCAGCCCGGCGAAACCGCCAACCTGAAGATCCTGTTCGACGCGGCGCGCGGCGCAAAGGGCGTCAACCTGTACTTCGACTCCGCAACGTGGGGCGATGAAAACACCCACTCCGGCAACGTCACCGTTTCCGGCATGCACTTCAGCAAGACCGAAGCCCAGAACGGCGGCCAGCAAGGCGGCCAGCAGGGCGGCCAGCAAGGCGGCCAGCAGGGCGGCCAGCAGGGCGGCAACGAAGGAGGCAACGAGGGCGGCCAGCAGGGCGGCCAGCAGGGCGGCAACGAGAACAATCAGGAGAACAACGCTGCAACCGGCGCTTCGATCAACGGAAACAGCGTATCCCTGACCGGCAGCGACGCCTATACGGTCAGCTACGGCGACAGCACAACGGTTTCCTACGAAAACCTCGGCGGCAATTCCTACTCGACGCTGTACGGCGATTGCAGCGAATTTATCGGCGACAGCAATCTGTTCTCGACCACGGTCACGAACAACGGTACCGAACCGGTGACAATCCGCATCGACATCGCGAGCAACACGCAGGTCAACAGCACGGAAGCGGCGAACGTCAGCGCGACACAGAACGGCAACGAAGTCTATACCGATACGACGTGGGGCGGCTCGACGTTCACGATTCAGCCGGGCGAAACCGCAAATCTGGAGATTCTGTTTGACACGGCTCGACAAGCAAAGGGCGTTACGATGTACTTCGATTCCTCCACGTGGGACGATAACGGAACGCACACCGGCAGCGTCACGATTTCGGATATGACGTTCGGCAGCACGCAGAACTGACGGAGGGCATCATGGAAAAGGCGAAGAAAAAATTCTCGTTCCGCATCATAGGACACATCGTCGTTGCGCTGGTGCTGGTCTTCACGATCGTGGTCAACGCGCTCGCGCTGACGCAGTTCGACAACATTTTTGAACAGTTTTTCGGCAAGCTGCCGGATTACTACACCGGCGATACGCTCGGTGCGGACACGCAGTATGTGAAGTCCGATTACAGCAGTCCCGCGGAACTGTACGCGGCGGAGGAAAAGCTCGTCGCCGAGATCGCCGAGGAGGGCGTCACCCTGCTGGAAAACGACGGTCTGCTCCCGCTCGCGAAGGGCACGACGCTGAGTCTGTTCAGCCATTCGTCGGTCGACCTCGTTTCCGGCGGTTCCGGTTCCGGCTCCGGCTCGTTCGAGTTGACCAGGAATCTTAAGGACGGCCTCGGCGCGGCGGGTCTGAACGTCAACGAAACGCTCTGGAACTTCTATGAGAGCGGCGCGGGCTCGACCTATACGCGCGGCGTCGGCGTCATCAATTACGGCCAGGCGCTCGACTGGACGATCAACGAATGCCCGCTGTCCGTGCTGACCGCGGATGCGGCGGTGACCGCTTCCTACGGCGATTCGGTTGCGATGTTCGTGCTGTCCCGCACCGGCGGCGAGGGCGGCGACGAAGCGCGCGATATGGCGGCCTACGGCGGCAAGTCCGGCAGCCACTATCTGGAGCCGGACGAGACCGAGCTCGAAATCATCGACTACCTGAACCGCACGTTCGACAGCGTGATCCTGCTCGTCAACTGCAACAACGCAATGGAGCTCGGATGGGTCAAAAACTATGACCGCATCAAGGCGGTCGTGAACTTCCCGGGCGCGGGACGGTTCGGCACGGTCGGTCTCGGCTATGTCCTGACCGGCCTGGATGCGGCGGGCAACGAAATCAGCCCGTCCGGCCACCTCGTCGATACGCTCGTCTACGACAATTTCTCCGCGCCGGCGACGCAGAATATGGGCGACTTCCGCTACGACGGCACCGATTACTACTATGTCGTCTACTCCGAGGGCATCTACGTCGGCTATCGCTACTATGAAACCCGCTACGAAGACGTTGTGACCGGACGCGCCAACGTCGGCGATTACGATTACGACGCAACGGTTCTGTACCCGTTCGGCTACGGCCTGAGCTACACGACCTTCGACTGGTCGGACTACACGGTCTCCGCACCGGATGCGAACGGCAAAATCACCGTTTCCGTCCGGGTCACGAACACCGGCGCGCGCAACGGCAAGGACGTCGTGCAGGTCTATGTGCAGTCGCCGTACACCGAATACGACGTTGCAAACGGCGTGGAGAAGGCGTCGGTCGCGCTGGTCGGCTTTGCCAAGACCGCGCTGCTCGCTCCGGGCGCAAGCGAAACGGTTTCGATCGAAGTCGATTTGGCTGACTTTACTTCTTACGACGCCAACGGCGCAAAGACGTACATCCTCGAGGACGGCACGTATTACCTGACGGCGGCGGCCGACGCGCACAAGGCGGTCAACAATGTGCTGGCGGCGCGCGGCTATGACACGGACGGCGACGCAGCGTTTGTCGGCACGTATGAGCAGGCGGCGTTTGACACAGCGACCTATGCGGTCAGCGAAAGCGGCGCGGCGATCACGAATCAGTTTGACTATGCGATGCGCTCCGATATGGCGCAGCTTTCCCGCTCGAACTGGGCGGTCATGGACAACGGCGGGCTGCGCTACGGCACGGCTTCCGAAGCCGACAGCGGCGCGGAAATCGGCGGCAAGCAGTGGTCGCACGCGATCGACGCCGACCTCAAGGCGGCGCTCGATTCCCAGTGGTCGCGCAACCCCGACGAGGGCGAAGCGGACGCGGTCGCCGTTTCCGGCAAGAAGGGCGATCTGGACTTCATCGACCTGCGCGGCGCGGACTACGACGATCCGCAGTGGGACGAGCTGCTCGACGAGATTCCGCTCGACGAACTCAGCAAGCTGATCGCCGAAGCGGGCTACTGCAACGCGGCGGTTCCGTCAATCAACAAGCCGAAGGTCACCGACCTCGACGGCCCGGCGGGCCTGAACAAGGTCGTCGGGCACGGTTCCGCGGACATCGGCGACGGGTATCTTGCGATGACGTGGCCGGCGGAATACATGCTGGCCTGCACCTGGAACGTGGAATTGGCCGATCGCATGGGCGACGGCATGGCGGAAGACGGCCTGTACTCCGGCGTCGTCGGCTGGTACGGCCCGGGCATGAACATTCACCGCACGCCGTTCGCCGGACGCAACTTTGAGTATTATTCCGAAGACGGTTTCCTGTCCGGCGTATTCGGCAAAGCGGAAGTGCAGGGCGCAGCCCGCAAAGGCATGTATGCGTTCGTCAAGCATTTTGCCCTGAACGATCAGGAAACGCACCGCGACCACCTCGGCCTCGTCACCTGGGCGAACGAACAGGCGATCCGCGAAATCTACCTGCGTCCGTTCCGGATGTCTCTGGCAGATAATACGGTCGAAATCCGCTACAATGCGGCAACGACCGACAGCAGCGGCAAGGTCACCGGCTACACGCTGCAATCGCGGCAGATGGAAGCGCCCGTTGCGGTCATGAGCTCGTTCAACCGCATCGGCGAAACATGGGCCGGCGGCAACTACAACCTGATCACCGGCGTTCTGCGCAACGAGTGGGGCTACAACGGCTTTGTCCTGACGGACTACGAAGTCGGCAGCTACATGTTCACGCTGCAGAGCATTGCGGCGGGCGGCGACGCCAAGCTGACGACCGTCGACTGGACGAACTTCATGCTGAAGAACAACCCCGCTTATCAGCAGTACGGACGGGATGCGGCGCACCATCTGCTGTATACCGTGGTCAATTCCGCGGCGGCAAACGGCTACGTGCACGGCGTCACCTTCCATAAGGGCATGGCGTATTACAGGATCGTCCTGTTCGCATGGGACGCGATCGCCCTGCTCGGCGCGGCGCTGTACGTGTTCCTGCAGATTCGTCGATTCAGAAAAGCAAAATAACCCATCCTCCGCTGCTTTTCTGTAACCCCGGACCGAAACCGGCCACCCCCCCGGTTTCGGTTCTTTGTGCAAAAAGGATTTGCCTATGCATGATTGGATTTCACTTCTGTTGCGCATACTTTGGGGCGTTCTGTCCCTTCTTGTGCTGCATTACCCGCTGTTTGCGCTGATCGGCCTGTTCGCGAAAAAACGTTTCCCGAAAACGGAGCGGCGCGGGCGCTATGCGATCGTGATCGGCGCGCGGAACGAGGAGCGCGTGATCGCCCGTCTGCTGCAAAGCATTTGGGCAGGGGACTACCCGAACGAGCTGCTGACCGTTTACGTCGTCGCGCATAACTGCAACGACCGCACGGCTTCGATCGCGCGGGCAAACGGCGCGACCGTGTTCGCGTATACCAATCCCGCCGAGCGGACGGTGGGGTATGCATACCGGTATCTGTTCGACCGGCTGCAGGGTGAACTTGCGGCGGATCGCTTCGACGGCGTGTTCATCATCAATGCCGACAACACCGTTTCCCCGGACTACATTTCCCGCATGAACGACGCATTTTGGGCATACGACGGAAAGGCGATCGTGACGTCGTTCCGCAATGCGAGCAACTTCGGGGATAATTGGCTGTCCTGCCTGTACGGCATCTTCTTTCTGGCCGCGTGCCGGTATGAATCCCGCGGCCGCGCGGCGCTCGGCTGTTCCACGCGCGTTTCCGGCACCGGTTATGTAATGCCGGCGTCGCTGCTCAACAGCGGCTGGCCGTATGTGACGCTGACCGAAGACTGGGAGCTGACCGCGGATCAGATCGCGCGCGGAACGCGGATCGCGTATTGCGATGAAGCCGAGTTTTTCGACGAGCAGCCGACGACGGCGCCGATCATGTTCCGGCAGCGGATGCGGTGGGCGAAGGGGCATATGATCGTGTTCTTTCGCGCGTTCCCCAAAGTGCTCGGTTCCGTCTTTTCGTCCCAAAGATCCGCCCGGCAGCGGTTTGCGTCGTTCGATGCAGCGGTGTCGCTGCTGCCGCTCGGCGTGATCGGACTCGGGCTGACGCTGCTTTCGTTCTGCCTCGGCGGAGGAACGGCGGTGCAAAACTGGCTGATCGGGCTCGGCACGTCCTACCTGCTGACGGTCGTCAGCGCATGGCTGCTGCTGATGGTCGAGCGCGCCCGGATTCGCAGCGTTCCGCTTCTGCTGCAGCTTGTGGCCTCGCTGCTCTGGCCGTTCTTCGTCGCGCTCAGTATCTTTCTCGACGCCGCCGCGCTGTTCGTCCGCCGCGTCGAATGGCACGCGATCCCGCACGGCACGGGAACGTCGAACTGACGGGGCTGTCGCAAAAGGCGTCAGACCATTTGCGGCAAATTGGAATCGTTTTAACTTGTATGTGGAAAAGGCGGAAAAATCCGCCTTTTCTCTGATTATATGCCGCAAATTATTCGCGTTTTCGCCTTACAAAATTCCGTGCGCTCGCAGTGCGAGATGCAGCACGGGATTTTGATATCCGCTGTCAGATAGCCTTCAGGACGAAAACGCGAATTCTGACTGCCTTATCAACAGCCCCTTACAGCGCTCAAAGAGCTTTGAGACAACGCTATAAAACGGAAAACGGGGAATTGTGCCTGCTCCCGTACTGTTTTCCTTGCCGTACCGCTGCAGGTATGATATGCTGTCGAAAGACGGGCAGGAGATCATCCGCAGAACAGGCTATGCGGGATTGTGCAGGGCGGACTGAAAAGCGCCGGGGAATTATGAAAAAACGGTTATGGGAAACGCGAAAATGCGGTACGATAACAAAAAAGGCCTCTATGGTTTCTGAACATAGAAGCCTTTGTGTCATCTTAACTGAATGACATTGGGTGTTTTTCTGCCTTTTCTTCATGGCGGCATGATTGCTTTTTTCGCCGCAAACTGCGGCAGCCTGTGTTATTCCTTGGCCAAAGTGCCCTTGCCGGAGCGCGTCTTGGAGTAGAGGAACAGCAGCAGCGTGCCGATCACGCCCATGGAAACCGCGTTCCACAGCGCGGCGACGGCGCCCTGCGTGAAAACGAGGTTCGCGGGCTCGCTGTAGATGACGATATCGAGCACCGGCGCGACGACGATCCACGCGATCACGTTTGCGCCGATCTGGAACAGATTGTAGACCAGAACGTCCTTCCAGCCGAACTTGCCTTCATCAACCTTGAGACGCGGATAGACGAGACCGACGAGGAAGCAGGATACGCCGGACGCGATGACCCAGCTCCACCACGGCGAACCGTACTGCACGGCGTCGGAAATGGCGTGACCGATGAACGCGATCAGAAAGCCCGCGATCGGCCCGAACATGGCGGCAAAGAACGCGCCGATGCCGTACGCGGTCTGGATATCCGTCTCCGGGATGCCGGTCGGGACCTTGACATACATGAACAGCAGGGTGAACAGGGCGGCGCCGATGCCGGTCGCAACGATGGTCTTGGTTTTGAACTCAAACAGTTTTTTCATGTGTGAACCCTCCTTCTTTCTACTTCCATTATTAACAATACGCGTCCAAAGCGCGTTTGTCAAGCCTTGCGAAACTCCACGATCCAATCCGAGCCGAACGAAATGCCGTATTCCTGCGCCAGCGAGCCCTGCGTGACCGCCATCGCGACCTTCATCAGCTCGTTGTTGTACAGCATCGGTTCGCCTTTTTTGGCAAACCCGAAGCTCTTATGGAACGGCACGTCGCGCTCGAACACGACCTCGTCGCCGTGCAGCACGGTCGTATGTACGGTGTCGCCGTACCGGAATCCGGCGCGGTTGAAGTCCTCAAGCGGGACGTTGGACCACAGGTTGCCGAAGTTCGGATCGTCGATTTCGAAGATGCCGCGGATCAACCCGTCCTCGACGGTCGGCTCCAGAATCGGGTGCAGCACGATCTCGTCGACCGGATACGCCGGGCCGACGCCTTCGAAGTCAATGATGCCGGAGGCGAGCCGCGCCGCCGTGTACCCGAACAGGTCGCGCCCGTGGAAGATCGCGACGCCGCGTGTGGACTGCAGGCGGTTGACGGTCTCGTCGATCTCGCGCACCTCCAGAATCCCGAACTCCTTGTGAATATGCGTCAGCGCGCCGTTGTCCGGCGTCACGACGTAATAGCCGTTGGCGGTCTTTGCCACGCATGCGCGGCGCGCGGTTCCGACGCCCGGATCGACGACCGAGACGTAGATCGTTCCCTTCGGCCAAAACGGCAGACTTTGCAGCAGCCGGTAGCTCGCCGACCACGTATCGTACTGCGGAATCTCGTGCGTGCCGTCAAAGATTTCCAGCTCGCGATCCACGGTTTTCACAACGCCGTACATGGCGCTGACCGCGCCCTCCTTATAGGTAAAGTCGGTTTGAAACACGAGGATCGGTTTATCGAACATACCCATTATCAGTTCCTCCTTTATGCTGTGAACGGATTCCAGAATCGTCCGTGATTGACAAATAACGTTATGGCAAGCGACGCGAGCGCGATCACAATGCAGATCGCGATCGCGATGCCGTCGCGCTTTTCAAGCGGCTTGAACGCGTACCAGGTGCGCTTTTTGTGCTTGCCGAAGCCGCGCAGATCCATTGCGTTCGAGATCGTTTCGACGCGCTCCAGCGAGGAAAAGATCAGCGGCACGAAGATGTTCATCATGTTTTTGAGCCGCCGCCCGAGCCGTTCCTTGTTCGACAGGTCGAGACCGCGCGCCTGCTGCGACAGCGCAATGTCGTTGTAATCGCGGATCATGTCGGGGAAATAGCGCAGCGTCAGCGCGACCGCAAACGACGCCTTATAGCTGACGCCGATCGAGCTTAACGACGCGGCAAACTCGCTCGGATTTGTCGTGAGCAGGAATATCATGCCGAGCGGGATCACGGACAGGTATTTCAACACCTTCGTGCCCTGATAGAGCATCTGCTCCGCCGTGACCGTATACCGTTCGGTGATCGTAAACCATACGTGCTTCGCGCCGTAAATCTCGACGCCGTACTGGGGGCTGAACAGAAACGTCAGCACAAAGTTGATCGCAATGAACACGAGCACGTAATAGAGCATCACGCGGATCTGCGAAAATTGAATCTCCGAAACGTGCAGCACCCAGAACGAGAAAATCAGCACGGCGAGGATCACGCGCGCGTCGTACGAAAACATGACCGTGAACGTGAGGATCAGAAAGCACAGCAGCTTCGTCATGCCGGAGAGGTTGAACACGAAATTGTCTTTTTCGATGTAGTCAAACAGCTTAGACTTCACGGCGGTCACCCTCCTCCCGGTCGATAAACTGCCGGACAAAGCCCTGCGGATCCTCCAGTTCCGCCTTTTGCGCAAGCTCGTACAGCGAGGTCAGCTTGAGGTTCGCGCGCTCCGCCATGGTTTCGTCGGTCAGGATCGCGACGGCGGTGTCGTCCCCGATCTTTTTGCCGCCCGAAATCACGATCGCGTGCGGTGTGTATTCGAGCATCAGGTGCATATCGTGCGTGATCATCAGAATCGTGATGCCCTGCCGGTTCAGCCCGCGCAAAAATTCCATGATGTCGGTGTAGTGCCGGTAATCCTGTCCCGCCGTCGGCTCGTCGAGAATCAGAATCTGCGGGTCCATCACAAGCATCGACGCGATCGTGACGCGCTTCTTCTGCCCGAACGACAGCGCTGCGATCGGCCAGTTGCGCATCGGGTACAGCCCGCAGACCTTCAGCGCGTTCCATACGCGCTCCTGCACTTCGGTCTCCGGCAGTTTTCGGATGCGCAGCCCGAGCGCGACCTCGTCGAAGATCATCGGCTTGGAAATCATCTGGTTCGGGTTCTGCATCACATACCCGATCTTGAACGAACGCTCCTTGATCGTCCAGTCGCGGATCGACCGTCCCTCGAACAGGATATCCCCGGAATCCTCCTTGCAAAAGCCGCAGATGACCTTGGCGAGCGTACTCTTGCCCGCGCCGTTCGTGCCGACGATCGAGACCATCTCGCCTTTTCGCACGTCGAAGCTGATGTCCTGCAGAATCTTTCGCTGCTTGGTATACTGAAAATACAGATTCCGTACCGACAGCAGTACGTCGCCGAGCGGTTTTTCGGCATGCGGCGGCTGCTCCGCCTGCCATTTTTGCAGCGGCGCTTTGATGCGCTCCACGTCGAGCGTTTCGAGATAGCCGGGGTGCATATCCGGCGTCAGCGTCACGCCCGCGTACTTTAGCGCGGTTACATACAGCGGTTCGCGGTTGCCGAGCGAGCGCAGCAGGTCGGTGCAGACAAGCTCGTCGGGCGAGCTGTCCGACACGATGCGTCCGTCGCTGATCACGAGCACGCGATCCACATGGCGGTACAGTACGTCCTCCATGCGGTGCTCGATGATGATCACGGTCTTTTGATAGTCGCGGTGGATGCGGTCGATCAGATCGATCGCGGTCTTGCCGGTCAGGGGGTCGAGGTTGGCAAGCGGCTCGTCAAACAGCAGCACGTCGACGTCGTCAACCATAACGCCCGCAAGCGCGGTGCGCTGCTTCTGCCCGCCGGAAAGCTCGAACGGCGAGGAGCGCAGCAGCGTTCCCATGTCGACCATGTCCGCAACGCGCTGCACGGTTTCCTTCATCTCCGCCTGCGCGACGCGGTCGTTTTCGAGCGAAAACGCGATGTCCTCGCCGACGGTCAGCCCCACGAACTGCCCGTCGGAATCCTGCAGCACGGTCCCGATCTTTTTGGACCGCTCAAACAGGCTGCTCTGCTCCGGCGTTTTGCCGTCGACAAGCAGCGAGCCCGTGATCGTGCCGCGGTAGGCGTACGGGATCAGCCCGTTGATGCAGTGCGCCAGCGTGCTTTTGCCGCAGCCGGACGGGCCGACGATCAGCACCTTTTCCCCCGGACAGATGTCCAGGTTGATATCGTACAGCGTCGGTTCCTTCTGGCTGAAATACTGGAAGGTGAAATTCCGGAAAGAAATGATCGGCTCTTGCTTCGGCATATTGCGACCTCAAAGTGGTAGAATGCGGCTTATCTATGCATATCGTATCACGCCGCCGTCCGTTCTGTCAACGGCGAAAGGTGCATAGCGCCGTATGGTTTTTTCAGCAGTAAATTCGTGCAGTAAACTCCACACCGGAAATTGGGATGGACTTTCGTGCAAGAAGGATTTACAGTATGCAAAAGTTTTTTCACTGCCCCATAAAAGACGTTGTGAATCAGTGCATAATATGGTAAAATACGCAAAAGAAGGAAAAACAGGACGCTGAAAATGCAACGCTGACAGACTATAAAAGAACAATTCAGGAGATGCGGAGATGACTGAACTTGAAATTTTACAGCGCGCCAAGATGTATTTGGACAAGCTGGCAAATGGCATTAATCCGCTGACGGATCAGCCGGCATCAGATTCGGATTGCATCAACCAGGTCAGAATTTCCCGCTGCCTTTTCTATGTTTCTGATGTACTGCGCAAGGTTATTGAGAACGGAGGAAACATCGGAAAGGCAGAGAAGATCAGGAAACAGCCGTTTACGATTACACATGAGACCCTGAGCAGCTTTCGCTTGTCCGGTGTGCCGATATCCGTCAGTGAAATTACAAAAAGGATCAACGAACTGGTTGACGAAAGCGCCATGGACAAGCTGAAATATACAAGCATTTCCGCTTTCCTTCTTCAAAGCGGTTTTCTTGCTCTGTCGGCAGCCGGGGACGGAGAGAAGACAAAGACTCCGACAAAACAGGGAAATTCAATTGGGATAACCTCAGAAGAAAGGGCAGGACAGGCAGGTCCCTACCGCGTCACCGTATATAATACCGAAGCCCAGCAATTCATCCTTGACCATATGGATGCCATCATAGAAATCAATAACCGGAAATCTATGAGGCCTGCTGCCGATGCAGAGTATCGTGGACTTCCCTGGACGAGTACCTATGATGAAACACTGGTCGATCTGTTTCGGAAAAATGTCCCGGTTTCGGAAATCGCCATTACCTTGAAACGGACGGAAAGCGGCGTGCTTGCGCGGCTGAAGAAGCTTGGTCTGATCGAAAAATACAGTTACGGGAAGTGAGGAGGGAGCGTATGGCCCTGATAAAGTGTCCGGAATGCGGCAATTCCATCTCTAACAGAGCGGAACAGTGTCCGCATTGCGGCCTCCCTGCGAAGTTCTTTCAAACGCAGGAACGGGACGCGCAGACTGAAACGGACTATGCGCACCTTGCAAGTATTCTGATTTCTTTCGACAGCGATTACACACGGCTCTTTCAGCACAATCGATATATTTCCCATCGCGATACGGCATATCTGCAAGAAATCTATGGGCCCTATTATACCCAATTGAAAAACAAAATGATTATTCAGTATATCGAAAACCGTGCAGGACGGCTGCGGGTGGATGTCGATTTGCTGAAAAGTTTCCTCCGGAAAATGCATACCCTCGATGCAGATATCACGGCGCATAACGGAACCTTTGTCGATACTGCGGTTGAGAAATATCGAGAGTATTTTGATCATATTCTTGATGAAATCGATCCGGGCATTTGCCTGGATGACGAACAACGGCGCGCCGTTGTGACCGATGATGATTATTGCCTGTTGGTCGCCGGCGCAGGCGCGGGCAAGACGACGACAATGGCTGCAAAGGTCAAATATCTCGTTGAAAAGCAGCATATCAATCCCGAAGAGATCATTGTTATTTCCTATACCCGAAAAGCCATCGGCGAGTTGAAAGACCGTATCAACAACGGTCTCCGCATCCCTGCCGAGATCTGTACCTTCCATGAATTTGCCTTTGATATCGTCAAGCGCTTTTCTTCTGAACCTCCGGAAGTGAATCTGTCCTCCTACAGGATTATTTTCGACATGTTGGAGCATGCGATCTTTCACAATAAACCGTTGATGCGGAATCTTGTCCTGTTCATGGGATACTACTTCGATCTCGAGGAGGACGTCTTCAAGTTTGAAAACCTGGACCAATATCACCTGTACAAAGCGTCACAGGATTATGAGACCTTAAAAAGCGGGTTGGGCGAGTATGTCAAAAAGGTAGAGCAGCAGCGTTCAAAGCGCGTAAAGACGATTACCGGGGAATATCTGCGTTCTGTGCAGGAGGTGCAGATTGCAAACTTTTTGTACCTGAACGGACTTGATTATGAATATGAACGCGTTTACCCGTTTGATTCGCCCTCTCGCGGCAAAAAATATACGCCGGACTTTTTTATTACGCAGGGAGAGCATACCGCGTGGCTGGAGCACTATGCCCTGACGGAGAGCGGATATAACCGCATTTTTACGCCCAGGCAGATTGCGAAGTACAAAAAAGAAATTCGGGATAAGCGAGCGCTGCATGCGGCATATCATACAAATCTGCTGGAAACATGGTCTTTTTACAACGACCGGCGCCCGCTTCTCGATCATTTGAGGGAAATCCTTGAAAAGGAAGGATTTATACTGAAACCTCGAAACCTGGACGAGGTTTACCGGAAAATCGTTGAGACAGGAAAAGATAAGTATATCTATAAGCTCATCTTTTTTATGATGCGTTTTATAGAACAGTATAAGACCACAGGATTCGATGCCGGCGGTTTTCAAATCCTTCGCAAGAAGACGGACAATCCCCGCACGTTGCTGTTTCTGGATATTGCCGAGCAAGTCTATCACCACTATCAGGCAACGCTCAAAAAGAACAATGAGATAGACTTTGCCGATATGATCAACGACGCGCATACCTATTTACATGAGATTGAACAGCAAGGGATTGAGCTTCCCTACAAATACATTATCATTGATGAGTTCCAGGATATTGCCCGCCAGCGTTTTAATCTGACTAAGCGACTCTCTGAAATAACGAAAGCGAAAGTGGTTGCAGTGGGCGATGACTGGCAATCTATCTACGCTTTCTCCGGCTCGGATATCACGCTGTTTACGCGGTTCCTTGAATTGATGGGGGCGGGGACGGAACTGAAAATAACGCATACTTACCGCAATTCACAGGAACTCATCGATATCGCCGGAGGATTTGTTCAGAAGAATGCTGCACAGATCCGTAAACAGCTGATTTCCCCGAAGCACTTGAAAGACCCTGTTCTGATTCGTGAGTTTGACGACAGCTTTAAGCCCATGAAAGCGCTGGCGTCGCAAATAGAGGCTGTTATCGGTGAGATTATCAATGCGTTCGGGCAGAGATCATCCATCCTGCTGATAGGGCGGTACAATTACGATATGTACAAGCTTTATAACACCGGTCGGTTTTCAGAACTGCCCAATCATGGCGTGAAGAGCGAAGCCTACCCGAATGCGAATATCAGCTTTATGACGGCACATAGCTCCAAAGGATTGGGGTACGACAATGTCGTGCTGATAAATATGTTTGAAGGAAAATTCGGATTCCCTTGTCAGATCGAAGACGATCCGATCATGAAATTGGTTACTTACGAGGACACCAGCATGCCCTATGCCGAAGAGCGACGTCTGTTTTACGTTGCGCTGACGCGCACCAAAAATCGTGTTTATATCATGACGCCGCTGCGCAAACCATCCCGGTTTCTGATTGAGCTGATCAAAGAGAATCATCTGCCGCACAGCGAAAACCTCAATATGGAAGTCGTTGATCTCTTTCATCTTCGCTGCCCGATGTGCGGCTTCCCGCTTAAATATGAATTCAATAAGAACTACGGTTTGAACCTTTGGATTTGCACCAATGAAGCAGAGATCTGTGACTTCATGACCAATGACAAAGTACATAAGCACGATATCTTCAAATGTCCCAAATGCAAGGACGGCTATATGATTGTAAAGATGAATCCGAAAAACGGGAGTGTGTTCTACGGCTGCACCAACTATTTTAACCCTCAGGCGCAGTGCAAAAATCTGATTCCGTTACCCAACGATCCGACGTAGTATCGGTGACGGCAGAAAAGCCGCGACAGCGTGTAACGATCACTCTGCTTGGCACGGGAGAACCCATCAGGGAATGTTAAGAAAGCCTGTCTGCGTGGAATGGTTGCGGGGGAGATTTTCATTGAGTACACACATGAAACGTTCCCGTTCCTGCTGGGCAGAAAGGGCACTTTTGACAGAGAAGGCGTATATTTATCGGTGATTTGAAGATGGCCTCGTTCTCTGGCGAACAACCTGGGTTTTCTCGTGTAAATGCGCATCTGCTGAATACATGACGCGGGGGTCATTGAATCACGCAGAAATACGATCAAACAGCACGGAAAGTCCGTGCTGTTTGATTATGAGGTGTCGTTATTCCGATACTTCGATCAATTCGATCGTAAAGTTCAGTTCCTTGCCCGCCATTTCGTGGTTGGCGTCGAACGTGATCGTGGCTTCGTCCTTTGCGACGACCTTGACCGGCACCGGTTGACCGTACGCGTTTCGCAGATACACCCGTTGTCCGACCGAAACGCTCTCTGCGCCCGGCATGCGCGCGATCTCGACGGAGAAGATCGCGTTGGGATCGGACTCGCCGTACGCTTCGGCGGGGGAGAGATGCACTTCTTTGATCTCGCCGACTTCCATATCCGCAACTGCGGCGTCAAAGCCTTTGATCATCTGACCGATGCCGCAGATAAACTCCAACGGTTCGCCGCGATCATACGAGGAATCGAACTGCGTCCCGTCGTTGAACGTGCCGCGATAGTGCGTGCGGACCTTTTTGCCGACGTTTTTACCCGTAAGCTCCGGCTCCGTGTGACAACCGGCGCATCCGCCTTCGCCGCACGAGGCATGTCCATCGTCGTGACAGGAATGGCCTTCTTCATGGTGATGGTCACAGTTCGCTCCGGTATTTTTCAATTCTCCCCGAAGAAACGCTTCCACCGCTTCGTCCGCGCTGCCTTCAGCGCCTGCGCAAAGCTCAATGCCGTTTTCTTCCAGAGCCGCCTGCGCGCCGTTGCCGATGCCGCCGCAGATCAGAACGTCGATCGCGCGTTCTTTCAGCAGTCCGGCAAGCGCTTCGTGCCCGCTGCCGTCGGAACCGATCAGCTCGGAAGAAACGATCTTACCGTCCTTTACTTCATAAACCTTGAACGTCTCCGTGTGCCCGAAGTGCTGAAACACCTCGCCGTTTTCATACGTGACAGCAATTTTCATCTGACGATCTCCTTTGTTTTCCATATCATAATCATTATAGCAGGGTTTACTGCAACTCGCAATCAGCGAACAAAATATAAAAATCGCGTTATTTGTAACAATGTTACAGAAGAACCTTTACTTGTATGCTAAACTTCGGGTATACTGAAAAGCAGGAGGAAAGACAAATGCTTACGATCACAAAGGACAATTTCAATACGGAAATTTTAGAGTCGGACAAACCCGTGCTGCTGGATTTCTGGGCGACGTGGTGCGGCCCGTGCCGGATGTTCGCGCCGATCCTTGCGCAGTTTTCGGAAAAACACCCGGAGATCAAGGTCGGCAAGGTGGATGTGGATGAGGAGCCGGAGCTTGCAATGCAGCACAGGATCATGAGCATTCCCTCGTTGGTCCTGTATCGCAACGGCAGAGTGGAAAAAACGGCGGTCGGCGCCATGCAGCCGGGCGCACTGGAAAACTGGATCAACTAAAGGAGGTTCCCATGAGCGAACAGAGAAAAACCGTTATCATCGGCGGCGTTGCCGGCGGCGCAAGCTGCGCGGCGCGGCTCCGTCGGCTGGACGCGGACCGCGAGATCGTGATTCTGGAACGCGGCGCGTACATTTCCTACGCGAACTGCGGGCTGCCGTATCACGTCGGCGACGTGATCAAAAACCGCGGCGCGCTGCTTCTCATGACGCCCGAGCGCATGTGGGAACGCTTTCGCATCGACGTGCGCGTGCAGAATGAGGTGACTGAGATCGATCGCGAAAAGAAGACCGTCACCGTCCGTAAAACCGA
The DNA here is from genome assembly GCA_017448545.1 of Clostridia bacterium. Taxonomy (GTDB): domain Bacteria; phylum Bacillota; class Clostridia; order Christensenellales; family CAG-138; genus UBA3792. Next base: position 2,608 of record JAFSLH010000008.1, on the reverse strand, counting down.
GACCGGAGAGGTTTACGAACAGCCGTACGACGATCTCGTGATCGCGACCGGTTCGTCGCCGCTGCGGCCGAGGATCCCCGGCATCGACAATCCGAAGATCAGAACGCTGTGGACCGTGCCGGATACGGACGAGATCCGTTCGATGGTACAAAGCGGGACAATCAAAACCGCGGCGGTGATCGGCGGCGGGTTCATCGGCCTTGAGATGGCGGAGAACCTGCGTCACGCGGGGCTTGAGGTTTCTTTGATCGAGGCGCTCGATCAGGTCATGGCGCCTGTCGATTTCGAACTGGCACAGATGCTGCACGAGAACATCCGAAGCCACGGCGTGAAGCTGTATCTGAGTGACGGCGTCGACAGTTTCGCCGAACAGGGCGAGCAGGTACTTGTGAAGCTCAAGAGCGGCACGGAAGTGACCGCGGACATGGTGATCCTGTCGATCGGCGTGCGGGCAAACAACGCGCTTGCCAAGGAAGCAGGGCTGAAGCTCAACGAGAGAGGCGGCATCATCGTCGACGAGCATATGCGCACCGAAGACCCGTCGATCTATGCGGTCGGCGACGTGATCGAGGTCGAGGATTTCGTGTTCAAGGGACGCACGATGGTACCGCTGGCCGGTCCCGCCAACAAGCAGGGCAGGATCGTCGCGGACGTGCTCGCGGGCAGAGATTCCGCGTACAAGGGCACGCAGGGTTCCTCGGTCGCGAAGGTATTCGATCTCACCGTCGCTTCGACCGGCGCGAATGAAAAGACGCTGAAAAAGCGCGGCATGGAGAAGGGCAAGGACTATGAAAGCCTGATCATTACGCAAAATTCGCACGCGGGCTATTATCCCGGTGCGACGCCGATGACGCTGAAGATCCTGTTTGCGCCCGATACCGGACGCATCTTCGGCGCGCAGATCGTGGGCCGCGAAGGCGTGGACAAGCGTATCGACACGATAGGCGTCGCTATGCGGCTAAACGGTACGGTCTCCGATCTCAAGGACCTCGAGCTTGCGTATGCGCCGCCGTACTCTTCCGCGAAGGATCCGGTCAATATGGCGGGCTACGTCGCTGAAAACATCCGCACCGGGCTGGTGAAGATCGCGCCCTATGACGCGCCGGCGACCGATCCGGACGCGGTTCTGCTCGATGTGCGCGAGGAAGCCGAGGTCATGGCGTTTGCTGTGCCGAACGCAGTGAATATCCCGCTCGGCAAGCTTCGCGAGCGACTTTCGGAACTCGATCCCGAAAAGCGCATCATCGTATTCTGCGGGATCGGCGTCCGGGCCTATACCGGCGCACGGATCCTGAATCAGAACGGATTCAACAACGTGGAAGTCTATCCGGGCGGCGTGCGCATGTATCAGGCAAACTACCCGGAACCCGAAGAAGAACCGATCGCGGACACAAAAAAGGAGGTCCCCATGGAACAGGCAACCGTCACAAACAAGATCACGCTCAACTGCTGCGGTATGCAGTGCCCCGGCCCGATCATGGAGGTATTCAAATCCGTGAAAGACATGAAGGACGGCGAGCTTCTGGAGGTCTCCGCGTCCGATCCGGGCTTTGCGAAGGATATCGTTTCCTGGTGCAAGCGCACCGGCAACACCCTGGTTTCCAATGAGGAGCGTGACGGCGCATACGTCGCCACCATCCGCCGCGGAACAAACGCGCCCGCGGTACAGAAGACCGCGTCGGTCGAAGCCCTGCCGAAGGGCAAGACCATCATCGTGTTCGACGGCGATATGGACAAGGTGCTGGCCAGCTTCGTCATCGCCAACGGCGCTTTGGCCATGGGCCGGCCGGTGACCATGTTCTTCACCTTCTGGGGATTGACCGCCCTTCGCAAGACGGAGAAGGTTCCGGTCAAAAAGAATTTCATCGAAAAGATGTTCGGCGTGATGCTGCCGAAGGGCGCAGGGAAGCTCAAACTGTCCAAGATGAACATGGGTGGCATGGGCACCGCCATGATGAAGGGCATCATGAAGGACAAGAACATCGACTCGCTCGAAACCATGATGAAGAAAGCCATGGAGAGCGGCGTCAAGATCATCGCCTGCTCGATGAGCATGGACGTGATGGGCATCCGTCCCGAGGAATTGATCGATGGCGTGGAGATCGGCGGCGTCGGCACATACCTCGGCGACGCGGAGGAATCCGATGTCAACCTCTTCATCTGAAATCAGAAAGCAGCTTTCGGCGCTCCCTTTCTGGGGAGCGCTGACGGCGCGCGAACAGGAAACCATGCAGTCCTGCGCTCAGATCAGATGCTACGCAAAAGGCGAGCTGATCTATTCGAAGGAGCAGGAATGCCTCGGGCTCATCCGCGTGCTGTCCGGCGCGATCCGTACGTTTATGCTGTCCGACGAGGGCAGGGAGGTGCGGCTTTATCGCGTCGATAAAAACGACACGGACGTGTTGTCTGCATCATGCGTGATGAATCAGATCACATTTGAAACGCAGATGGTGGCGGACGCCGACTGCGAGTCTGTGAAATAAAGTCTGTAAATAAGTGCAAAAGAAGACCTTCTGTGATAAGATAAAAACTATCATAGGAGGCCTTAGAGAATGGCAAACAAAAAGAAAGAGTATTACAAGCCGGGACCCATGACAGAAGGGAAACG
>JAFSLH010000033.1 GCA_017448545.1 Clostridia bacterium | reverse complement strand
TTTTCTCTGATTATATGCCGCAAATTATCCGCGTTTTCGCCCTCGGCGTAGCGTTAGTACAGCCTTCGGGACGAAAACGCGAATTCTGCCTGCCTTATCAACAGCCCCTTACAGCGCTCAAAGAGTTTTGAGACAACGCCGTGTTCCTTGTTTTTTTGTTTTGTGCCCTGTCCCGCGCTTCGGTTACAGGCCGAGGCTCGTCAGGAGCTGATCGAACGAGTCAATCGTTTCCGCCTGCATGGACTTTACCGTCCGAATCTCACGGCGAACCTGTCTTCTTTTCTGCCGCTTCAGCAGCCGCAGCCACCGCTTGACCTGACAAACAGGGAGCAGATACGGCTTTTCCTTCAGCACCGGATACTCCGTCTCGAGCAGTTCCCTGCTCATCAGGATGCGGTGCATCAGATAACGGACGCCGCGGTGTTCCCGCTGCCGGGACGCCATGCTGCTTTCCGCGCTTCCGAAGACGCCGCCGCTTTGGGCGTACTGCTCAAAGACTTCCAGCCCCTCCGGCGTCGGCGCTCCCGCCATCCATGCGTCCGCGAGCGCGCAGCTCTTTCGGTAGAACGTGTCGATCTCGCAGTCGGCGCACATCTTGCGTACCGTGTTTTCGTCATACGCCGTTTTGTTGCGCAGCAGCCAGAGATCGAGAAACGGCCGGATCCCGAGCCCGCCGTGCACCATGTGGTAAGCCATGTGCGCGACGTTGTGGAACAGCAAAAACTCCGGCGTCAGAACGTACCGGCATCCGTCCCCGGACGGCTTTGCATACTCCCAGACGCGGTCCAGCAGCGCGTCGATGTTCCGCATGTTTTCCCGGATGCTGAAATGCAGTTCCAGATAGACGCTGCCGTTGAGCATCGAAACGTCGTGGTAGTTATGCTGCAGCGCTTTGAAGTCCGTCGCCGCTTCCACCGCAGCGACCGCACGCTTCAGATCGGTTTGCCGAACGAGCACGTCGACGTCGCAGCTCGTGCGCATCCCGGGCGCCGGATACAGATCGCGCAGCACGGAACCCTTCAGCGGAATGTGCGAAATCCCGGCTTCGTCCAGCGCTGTTCCGATCTTGTTCAGCGCGTCGTCCTGCAGGATATACTGGCGGGTTTCCTTCAGCCGTTCCCGGTCGGCCGTATGAACGACCGATTCCGAAACGTCCAGCGTTTTCAGTCCGCGATAGATGATCGGCTGAATGGATTGCCGCATGCCGATCCGAATCAATTCATCGCAATCCGCATCCGAAAGCGGGACGGCTTCGACGCCGTCGAGATCCATGCCGCGCCGAATCACGCAAATCAGTTTGTCCCGCAGTTCGATCGTCAAAGTTCTTTTCTCCATACCATTCTGTTGATCACGCCCACATAGCTCTGGATGATCCTGACAACTTTATCGGAAACGTTGACATCGGTGTAATCCGGCACCGGAAGGGCTCCGCCGCCCTTTTCATTCCGCACCATCTGCACCGCCGTCTCCACCGCCTGCAAAAGGCCGACCGCGTCGATGCCGGAAAGGATGAAGCATCCCTTATCCAGCGCTTCCGGCCGTTCCGTGGAGGTACGGATGCAGACCGCCGGGATCGGATGGCCGATCGAAGCGAAAAAGCTGCTTTCTTCCGGCAGCGTTCCGCTGTCGCTGACGACGCAGAACGCGTGCATCTGCAGGCAGTTATAGTCATGGAATCCGAGCGGTTCGTGCCGGATCACGCGCGCATCCAGCGGGAAGCCGGACGCTTCCAGCCGTTTCCGCGATCTCGGGTGGCAGGAATAGAGGATCGGCAGATCGTACTTTTCCGCCATTTTGTTGATCGCCGTGAACAGCGACGTGAAGTTCTTCTCCGTGTCGATGTTTTCTTCCCGGTGCGCGGACAGCAGAATGTACTTTCCCTTTTCGAGCCCGAGTCTTGTGTGAATATCGCTGTTTCGGATCGCTTCGAGGTTCTCCGTCAAAACTTCCGCCATCGGGCTGCCGGTGACGTACGTCCGCTCCTTCGGCAGGCCGCATTCCGCCAGATACCGGCGCGCATGCTCGCTGTACGCGAGGTTCACGTCCGAGATGATATCGACGATGCGCCGGTTCGTCTCCTCCGGCAGGCACTCGTCCTTGCAGCGGTTCCCGGCCTCCATGTGGAAGATCGGGATATGCAGACGCTTCGCGCCGATCACGGACAGGCAGCTGTTCGTGTCGCCGAGCACCAGCACGGCGTCCGGCTGCAGCGCGACCATTGCCTTATAGCTCTTTTCGATGATGTTCCCCATCGTCGCGCCGAGATCGTCGCCGACCGCGTTCAGATACAGGTCCGGGTCCGCAAGGCCGAGGTCGCGAAAAAAGATCCCGTTCAACGTATAATCGTAATTCTGCCCCGTATGCACCAGAATCGTATCGAAATACTTCCGGCATTTTTGAATGACCGCAGCCAGCCGGATCACCTCCGGGCGCGTGCCCACAATGATCATCAGCTTGATCGCTCCGTTTTCTTTCCAACTCGGGTAATCCATCGTTCCGTTCTCCTTGCTGCTTCTTACTCGTTCTTCGGCGTGACGGGCTCGAAATAGGTGTCCGGGTTCGCTTTGTTCAGCGTTTCGTTCGCCCACATCACGGTCACCAGGTCTTCCGTCTCCGACAAATTGATGATGTTGTGCGTCCAGCCGGGTTTCATCCAGACGCCCTGGATCCGGTCGCCGCTGACCTCGTATTCCTCCGTCGTTCCGTCCTTCAGATTGCGCATCTGAATCAGGCCGCGGCCCTGCACGACGATGAAAATTTCGTTCTTGCTCTGATGCCAATGCTGGCCCTTTGTGATCCCCGGCTTGCTGATATTCACGCTGACCTGTCCGCGGTCGGGCGTTTTGATCAGCTCGGTAAAGCTGCCGCGCTGATCCACGTTCATGCGATAGTCAAAAATCGTGGCCTCCGCGGGCAGATAGCTGAGGTACATCGCGTGCAGCTTTTTCTCAAAGCTGCCTTCCCGAAGGTTCGGGACGAAAGAATTCTGCGGAAAATCGCGGAACTTTTGCAGCAGATCGACGATCTCGCCGAGCGTCGCTCTGTGCTTCACCGGACAGTGGCAGTACCGGCCGTTCGGGTCCGGGCACGCTTCCGCGCCGCCGTATACCCTTCCGTCGACCGTTTCGCCCGCCGCCGGATACCGGCACCGATGCGGACGGCCTTCCATGCAGTCGTAGATTTCCTCGCAAAGGTCGTCGAAGAAAACCATTTCCAGAACGGTCGACCGATCGTTGACGGTGATCGGCTCGCCCCGCGCGATACAGTAGCAGAATGTGGCCACAGCGGAATTGTACCGCGGCCGGATCCACTTCCCGACCATGTTTTCAAAGCGGTAGACGTACACCGGCGCGCCGGTCTGTTCGCCGTACCGGAACATCAGCTCTTCACCGGCGCGTTTGGAGCGCCCGTACTCGCTGTTCCCGAACCGGCCGGACAGCGTCGCCTGCACGGAGGAGGTGATCAGGATCGGGCAGCGGTTTTGATGCTTTCGCAGCGTGTCCAGAAGCTGCGACGTGAAGCCGAAGTTGCCCTCCATGAATTCCGACGTTTCCTTCGGTCGGTTCACGCCCGCCGCATGGACGATGAAATCGCAGTCCGCGCAAAAGCGGTCGAGGTCCGCCGAAGAGGAATCGCAATCGTATTCATAGATGTCGGTAACGGTCAGGTTGGGCCGCGTTCTGTTCTTGCCGTCCCGGATCGCTTTCAGATTTTCCACCAGATTCCGACCCAATGCGCCGGCGGAACCGGTCACCAATATTTTCATGCCATTGTCTCCTGTTTCCCGTAACTGTCGCCGTCCGGTGTTCCGGTCTGTCGGATGCTTATACTGAGTCACGTCTGAAATGTGTACATTCGACGAGCAGATTCTTCGTTGGTTCCATGAGGAGAATCGCAGGTTGACTGGAGGTCAATCAAGATTTGACAAAGCAGAACCGGCGAAGAGGATGCCGTCCAATGTGCATCT
>JAFSLH010000032.1 GCA_017448545.1 Clostridia bacterium | reverse complement strand
AGGACTTGCGCAAAAATAAAACAATCACGTAGGAATTATCGCACAGGAAAGAATCAGCGATTGAGAGTGGAAATCACATAATTCCAGTCTCCGAGATGAATGTCATGAATGACCGGGAGAGCGGCAAAGCGTTTGTCGGAAATCTTCTGTCCTTTCAGGTAGACGTTCTCGTCCAGCAGGCATTGAACGGTCAATCCCGTAGAGGTGAGAGTATGTTCAATGAGCTTCTGAAATACGGACACGGAAGTCAGGGGGCGTCCCTGCATACTGATGGAAATCTGGGAAAAAAGGCGGCGTTCAATCTTATTGTATTTGGAACAGCCCGGCGGATAATGGCATACGTGAATTTCCAGTCCGGCTTCCAGCGCAAAGTCCGCCAGATACTTCTTGAACATCCTTCGATTGTAGCCGTTGCTGCCGCCGCAGTCAGCGGTAAGCAAAAGCCTTTTGGCATGAGGATAGTCCAGCCGACCGCGCAAATTCCACCATCTTCTCAGACTTTCCACAGCAAATTCGGAAGTATCCGCGCTCAAAGTAAGGTTTACAAACCCCTTGTGAGTTTGGATGTCGTAGAGTCCGTAAGGCGTGGCGCGAACGGTTGAAAAATCGTGGTCGCGGACTTCCAGCGGCTTCCCCAGAGGACGCAAAAGCGAACCGGAAGCCTTGAAATCCCCGATGATTTCTTTTTTTTCGCGTCAATCGAAACGACAGGCTCTCCGGCTTTCTTAAATTCCTCCGTTTTCCGGCTGATGATTGCAAACTGTTCGTCACGATGAGGCCCCGGTTCGGACGCTTCCTTCATCTTCCGGTTTTGCTGGCGGCTGTAACGGTTCTTTTTCAGGATGGAGGCGACTGTCCCCGCCGAAACGTCCATGCCTTCTTCCTTTAACATACGCGACAGTTTCCTCTGGCTTAACGCCGTCCATTTCCGGTCGTCCGTCGGCGCGCCGTATGTTCCGTCGTTCGCTTCCGCAAGTTCCACAATACGCTTTTCCAGATTCGGATAAATCTCCGTTTTCTTTTTCCGCCCGCCTCCGGCGCGGCGAACCGCTTCTCCCTGCCGGTAACTTTCCCCGGCCTTGTACTCGCGCATCCCTTTGGACACCCGCTCTCTGCACGCGCCGTATTCCGCCGCGACTTTTGTAATTCCGCCTTTGCCATATTCCGCCGCCAGTTCCCCCAGATACAGGCGCTGTTGCTTTTCGTTCAGGCTGTCAAACAGTTTCCGGTTCATTTCCGCTCATTCCTTTGCTTTTTCTTTTCATTATACCACATTATCAACCAAAGCCATAGTTGCAAAGATTATTTTTTCGCAAGTCCTTAATCCTTCTTTCGCCATAAGATTCGCTCCTTCCCGCCGGTTGGAGCGTCAGAACAGGCCGGAGCTTTTGGCGAGTTCCTCCGCGATTGCCTGCTGACGCTCCGCGGCGTCTTTGATATTCATGATGTCCTCTCTGGTTCTCGCGCCGGGTCCGTTGTTCGCGGGCGGATTCGGCGTCTGTACGGCGCTGCCCTCCGTGACGGTTTCGAGATACTCCGGCCACTCTTCCTTGACGGCGCGGAGCAGCGCGGCGGCGCCTTTGAGCTTGCCTTTATCGTCCAGCTCCACGGCGTTGAAGTCCGTGTACTTCAGGACTTTGTCGCGGTACTTCTCCGCGACGTTGGCGTCCGCAAGCAGTCCGCGATAGGCCGTCCGTT
>JAFSLH010000007.1 GCA_017448545.1 Clostridia bacterium | reverse complement strand
ATCCCGTGCTGCATCTCGCACTGCGAGCGCACGGAATTTTGTAGGGCGAAAACGCGGATAATTTGCGGCATATAATCAGAGAAAAGGCGGATTTTTCCGCCTTTTCCACATACAAGTTAAAACAATTCCAATTTGCCGCAAATGGTCTGGCGCCTTTTGCGACAGCCCCTGTGATTTTTACCCTTACAGTTTATTCCGTTTCACGACCGCCTGCAGCGGGAAGCTGAGCGCGACGCAGATGATCGTTTCAAACAGCATGTACCAGCCGTTGTACACGAACGAGACCCACCATGCGTTGAGGTTCAGCGTTTCCGAGAAGAAGATCGCGCCGGAAACCGTGTGGAACAGGAGCCGACCGGCGCAGCCGATCACGACGCCGAGCGGCAGCGGACGCACGAGTCCGGAAAGGCCGAGCGCGGCAAACGCGAGCGGGTAGTCGATGAGCACCTGCGCCCAGTGCGTAATCTCCGGCTTTTGAATGAACTGCAAAAGGCCGTACGCCAGCCCGGCGATCACGCCCTTTTTCCAGCCGTACCGGTTGCTGTACCACAGCAGCGGCAGCATCGACGCGAGCGTGACCGACCCGCCCTGCGGTGCGGAAAACAGCTTGATATAGGACAGAATGAACGAAATGCAGATGCACATCGCGCCGTAGGTCAGCGAGCGCACGTCCACCTTTTTCGGCTTCTTGCTCTTTGACTGCACGATCAAAAGGATCACAAGCCCGACGACCGCCGCGGCCGCAACGCCGACCATAACCCATTGCGTCACGGTCATTTTGGCGAGTTTCTTCAGCAGAATAAATTCCATGTCTTTTTCCCCCAATCAAAAATACTGCCCCGCGGGACAGTATCACAAGATTCGTATCGATACGCTTCCTACGATGGCATGACCCAACAGGTTCCAAGGGTGCTTCTCAGCGGCAATCGCCGCGCCCCTGCGTCTGAAATCCAGTATAGGCCAATCGTCTCCGTTTGTCAAGCCCGTCCGTCGAGACAGATCCCGAACGCGGTCGGGATCGACTGCGTGCCGTCGTACCAAATCCAGCCCGCCGGCGGATCGATCCAAGCGATCTCGGCCGCATACACGCGCATGTGCCATTCCCTGTGCGTAAAGATATGCGTCCTGTCGTACTGCGCGATCACGCCGACCGGAAAAACGCCGAGTTCCGACAGCGCCGCAGCCGCTTCCTCGGGGCTGCGCTTGCCCGACACGTTCGGCAGTTCGTACAGTCCGGCGAGCAGCCCGCGCTCCGGCCGCTTCCGGATCAGGAACGATTCCCCGCAGCGCAGCACGAAAACGGTCATCGGCTCGGCTTTGCGCGCCTGCTTTTTCGATTTCACGGGACGCTCTGAAACCGTCCCGTTTTTGCGCGCAAGGCACGCACCGTAAAGCGGACAGCTTTCGCAAAGCGGCGCGCCGTTCGGCACGCAGACAACCGCGCCGAGCTCCATCATCGCCTGATTGAACGCGCCCGGATCGTCCGGCATATCCGCCGTAAGCTCGGAAAAGACCGCGTCCTTCGTGCGCGGATCCGCAACGTCGCGCGTGTCGTCCATTCGGCGCGAAAGCACGCGCAGCACGTTCCCGTCCACGGCCGGAACGCGCTCCCCGAACGCGATCGACGCGATCGCGCCCGCCGTATAGCTGCCGATGCCGGGCAGCTTGATCAGTTCGCGGTACGTTTGCGGCAGTTCGCCGCCGTAGCGGGAAACGACCTCGATCGCCGCGCGCTTCAGATTTTTGGCGCGCGAATAGTACCCGAGCCCCTGCCAGAGCTTCAGCAGCACGTCGTCGTCCGCATCGGCAAGGTCGCGCACAGTCGGCAGCGTTGAAAGGAACCGCTCGTAATACGGGATCACGGCGGCGACGCGCGTCTGCTGCAGCATGATTTCGCTGAGCCAGATCCGGTACGGGTCGCGGGTCTTGCGCCAGGGCAGATCGCGGTGTCCGGCGCGGTACCATTCGATCAATTCGGTTTTCCAGTCGCAGTTTTGTTCCATGCGATCAGTATACCATATCCGCCGCCGGTTTTCCATTCGTTTTTCACCGTTTTGTCAAACTGTTGCGGCCGTTTTCGCTTGCAAACGCCCCCGCGCCATGCTATACTGAAACACAGAAAAGGAGGAACCCGATGAACGACCTGCGGCAATACCTCGGCAACGATCCAACGCTGTTTTCCCTGCTCCCGCACGGAGACGCGCTTGCGTTCGCCCGTCTATACCGCATCGTTTCGCAGGGGCTGCCGTTCCTTTTGTCGGATCGGGAATCCTGTCTCGTCGGACAAAGTACGTCCGCCGACCCCGTCTGGGTCTGGACGTCGAACGACTGTCCGGCGGAAACGCTCGAAGCGCTGATCGCCTCGCTTTCGGGGCTCCGGGAGCTTGGGCGGCTGCCCGGCGTCGTCGGCAAGGGAAAGCTGATCCGGTTGCTCGCGCTCGCGTTCGACGCCGACCCGTCCGAGATGCGGCGGCTGAACGTATACCGGATGGATACGCTGCGTCCGTTTGAAGCGGAAGGCGCGTTCGTCCCCGGTTCGCTCGTCCCGCCCGAAACGGCGGCGGAGCTGATCGCGCTGCTTGCCGAGAGCGACGGACAGCCGCTTTCGCCCGCCGTTCGCCGCGAAATGGGCGTTGCGTTTTCCAAAAGCGCCGATACGGCCGCCTGGCGCGCGCCGGACGGAACAATCGCTTCGATCGCAACGTGCGCCGATATTGCGGGCCGGCTTGTTGATCTGCACACGGTCGTGACTGCCGAAGCGTACCGGAACCGCGGCTATGCCAAAGCGCTGCTCACCGTTCTGTGCCGTGATGCGCTTAATTCGGGCCGCACCCCCATGCTGTATGCGGATCGGGACTACCCGCCGTCCAATGCAGCGTACCTCGCCGTCGGATTTTCGGAAGCCGCGCATCTCTATGCACTGCGGTTTCCGTCCAAATAACAGAACCATCGGGAAAGGAGTCTTTTGAAATGACAGAAAGTCTGAAAAGCAATTGGAAAAAGGTCGGTAAGGACTTCGCAGCGCTCGGCAAGGACCTCGGCACGTCGCTGGCAAAGTCCGTCCGCAAAGGCGTAAACGTCGCAACCGACTGGGCGCAGGAAAAGCCCAAAGAGGAACAGCCCATCGTTGAAGAACAGCCCGAGGAGCCGAAGGCCGAATAACAGCCAAAAGTGACAAAGAGACCGGAGCGATCCGGCCTCTTTTCCGTGAATTGCGTAACCGCGTGAATTGACAACTGCGTTGTCGTGAATTGGCTTCGCCGTGAATTGACAACTGCGTTGTCGTGATAAAGGGTATTCTCCGAAATCCTAACTTTCACGACGGCTATGCCGTATGCCTCCCCTGTGTAAGGGGACAAGGATTCTGCGCTCGCAGTGCGAGATGAAGCAGAATCCTTGATGACCACTGTTTGCCGTTAGGCTGACGGTGGGGTTGTAAAAAGCGGAGATCAAAGTTTTTGCTTCTTTTCCCACAGGGATCGAAACAAGAATTCACAAGGGGCAGTTCAAAATGCTTTGACCTGCTCCGTTATTTTACCGTCCGAACTTGCCGCGCGGGCCTTTGGGCAAAAGTCCGCGGCCGAGAAGCCCGCGCGGGCCGCGCGGCGAGCGCAGCACAAGGCCGAAAAACGTTCCGGCCGCAACACCGGCAACGTTCGCCACCGTCTGCATCATCTGCTGCTTTCTCTGCTGCTCGGCTTCCGCCGCTGCGCGTTCGGCTTCCGCCTTCGCCAGCCGATCCGCCTCTTCGCGCTTGTGCCGTTCCTCCGCGCGGATCGCGTCGCCGAGCGGCGCGCCGCAAAACGGACAGTTCGCTTCGTTTTCCACCGCGACATAGGAGTCGCAATATTCGCAAGTAACCCGCATCATCCGTGCCCCTTTCTGCAATTAACGCCCAATCAGTTGTTTGATCACTTCGCCCGCGAGGATCAGCCCCATCACGGGCGGTACAAACGCATTCGATCCCGGCACGCCGCGCCGGTTCGGATTCTCGGCCTGCGCTTCTGCCGCCGCCGCTTCGGAAGCGGATTCAACAGGCGGTTCCGTCGAATACACGACGCGCACGCCCCGGATCCCGCGCTTGCGGCACTGCACCCGGATCGCCCGCGCAAGCGGATCGACCGACGTGTCCTCCAGCTTCGCGACGCGCAGCGCGGTCGGGTCGAGCTTGTTTCCCGCGCCCATCGCGCAGATGATCGGCGTTCCCACAGCAAAGCACGCTTCGATCAGCGCCAGCTTCCCCGCGACCGTGTCGATCGCGTCCACGACGTAATCGTATTCGGTAAAGTCAAACGCGTCCGCCGTTTCCGGCAGGAAAAACAGCCTGCGTTCCGTCACGCGGCAGTCCGGCGCGATCGCATGGATGCGCTCCGCCGCAACCTCCGTCTTCGGCCGCCCGACCGTCGCCCGCGTCGCAAGAATCTGCCGGTTCAGGTTGCTCAGCGCGACCGTATCGCTGTCCACGACCGTCAGCGCCCCGACGCCGCTCCGTGCCAGCGCTTCCACAACGTACCCGCCGACGCCGCCGACGCCGAATACCGCCACATGGGCGTTTTTCAGCGTTTCCATCGCCTCTTTGCCCAGCAGCATTTCCGTGCGGGAAAACGGCCCTTCCATAGCGCCCTCCTCAAACGATCTGCCGGCAGTACTGCCGCAGGTGCGCAAGCTCGTCCGTTAAATCATTCTTTTTCGGCGCACTGCCCTGCGCGAGCGTGCCCCGACCGCCGCCCTTGCCGCACAGCAGCAGATTCACGGCCTTGCAAAGCTCGCCCATATCGGGCTTGCAGTTCTGCCCCGACAGCACGTAATACACGGTATCGCCCGCCGCGGACAGCAGCACGGTCAGCGATTTGGGCCCGAGCGTCTTTTGCGCGATCGCGCGGAGCCGCTTGCCGTCCACGCCCTCCAGCAGCGCAACGATGACCGCCGTCCCACGCACCGTCTCCGCCTCTGCGAACAGCGTCTTCGCCGTAATGTCGTCAAGCGCGGCATACGCCTGATTGCGTTCCTTTTTCGCGTCCGAGAGCTCGCCCGCCTGCCGCTCCACCGCGCTTACCGCGTTCTCCCGCGCCGTCGAAAACCGCAGCGCGATCGCGTCGACCGCGTCCTGCATCCGCTGCGCATGCATGAGAGCCCGCATCCCGCAAAGGAACGTCAGCCGCGCGCCGCCCTTGTACGGCAGTTCGCCGACGATTTTCAGCTGCCCGATCTCGCCCGTCCGGCGCACATGCGGCGCGCAGCAGGTGCAGGCGTCGCTGCCCTCGATCGAAACGACGCGGATCGGCGCGGTCAATCCCTCCGCATGCTTGCGCAGAACGACGCCGGACGCCTGCAAATCTGCTTCCGACGCATATTCCTGCGCCGTCACCGCGCCGTTTTTCGCGGCTTCGCGGTTGGCGAGCCGTTCGATTTCCAAAACCTGCTCGTGGGACACCGGCTTATCGAGATCGAGCGTCGCATAGTCGAGCGCGCAGTGGAACCCGACGTTCGTCGCGCCGAGCAGCGTCCACGCGCACCACGAAAGCAGATGCTCGCCGGTGTGCTGCTGCATGATATCAAAGCGCCGCTCCGCGTCGATCTTTACCGTGACCGGCGTGCCGACCGCGATCGGCCGGTCGCAAAGGTGCCAAAGCCGCTCGCCCTCCTCATCGCAGGACAGGACAACCGCGTCCCCGATCGTTCCGACGTCGCAGGGCTGTCCGCCCTTGTTCGGAAAAAACACCGAGCGATCCAGTGCAATCCGATATTGCGCCCCGTGCGGCACGCAGTCCGTCACGACCGCTTCGCACGAAAAACGCATACTGTCCTCTAAATACAATCTTTCCGTCATGTCCAACCCCCTGCGCCGACCGGCGCTTTCCGATTCTTCCGGCGTTCAGACCGGTTCCGATTCCGTCAATTCCGCAGCAGCTGCTTCCGGTTCTTCCGGCGCCGAAGCCCGGTTCTCCAGCCAGAACGAAACGATCTGCTCCACGGCAGGCGCGTTCGAGCTGCCCGAAAGCCCGTGCGAAATGTAGACGACGATCACGATCTCCGGGTTCTCCCGCGGCGTCACCGCGATGAACCAGGCCGTGTTTTCAATATCAATGTTGCTCGACGAGGTCGTGGACGTCTGCGCCGTTCCGGTCTTGCCGATGATCTGATCGAGGTACCCCTTGGCCTTGAACAGTTCGGAGAACGAAGACGCAGCGGTACCGCCGTCCTCCGGCGAAACCACGCCCTCCATGCCCTCAATGATCGCGTCCCAGAATTCCTCCGGCGCAAACACGGAATCCGCAACAACCGGCTCCTGTTCGAGGTACGTTTCGCCGTCCGCGTCGATGACCTTGTCCAGAATCGTCGGCTGCACCACCGTGCCGCGGTTTGCGATCGTCGCGCCGTACCGCGCGAGCGAAATCGGCGTGACCAGCATAACGCCCTGCCCGATGCCGGTCTGAATCGTATACGTCGGCTTCCAGCGCAGCTCCTCCAGCGCGGTCGAAATCTGCAGTACCCACGACGTGTGCAGGTACGAAACGCCGACCGGGATGTTCAGCTCCTCTTTCAGAATGGCGCGGATGTCGCTGCCGAGCTCGCGCTGCACGCCGTCCTGCAGCTGCAGCAGCCGGTTCGCGCAGACGGACAGCTTTTCGCTCGACGCGTGGAGCTCATATTGCTCGTTGATGTTGCGCAGCAGCGTCAGAATCTGATTGTAGATCAGGCGCGGCAGTGCGGACGTCTGCTGCGAAAGCGGTTTGGTGCAGTCATACCGCGCCTTCTGGCCGCCGATCTGCACCGAAAGTTCGCCGGGCAGCTCCACGCCGGTCGTGTCCTTCAAACCGAGTCGCCCTGCCCAGTACACGAGCCGCTCGATGCCGACGCGGTCCGCCACCGTATAGAAGTAATAGTTGCACGAAACCGTCAGCGCGCGCGACAGATTCAGGTTCGCGTGGCTCGACGTGTTCTTCACCCAGCAGCTCGGCGCGTTTTGTTCAACCTTCGTCGTCGGGTCGTCAACAAAATAGTAGTACGGCGACTTGTCGGAAATCCGCTCGTCGGTCGTGATCTTGCCCTCCATGAGCCCGGCAAATCCGGTCGCCATCTTAAACACGGAACCGGTCATCGTGCGGATCGCGATCGCGCGGTTCAGCGTCGGCTGCCCGCTGTCCGCGCCGAACAGCAGTTCGTATTCGTCGCTGCTCACGCCGTCTGTAAACAGGTTCGGATCGTAATCGGGATAGGACGCCAGCGCCAGAATCTCGCCGGTATGCACGTCGAGCACGACGATCGCGCCGCTGTCCGCGCGCTGAATCTTGTCGAGATCGTCCACGCGCTTATAGTAATCGGACGCGTTCTCCAGGATTTTCTGCTCCTGCTTCCGCTGCGTCGCTTCGATGTTGTCCCTGAGCGCCTGTTCCGCGACCGCCTGCAGCTCCATGTCGATCGTCAGCTGCACGTCCATGCCGTTTTTCGCCTGCGTCGTCGAAAGCACCTCGAGGATCGCGCCGCGCCGGTTTTTCAGGATCGTCGTCGTGCCGAGCCGGCCGTAAAGGTGCGGCGTCAGGTACGCTTCCATCGACTTTTCCACGCCCGCCACGCCGATCGTGTCGCTGTACGAATACCCGAGCTTCAGCATGTTGTCGGTGGGCTCGACGTCGACCAGCCCTTCGTATGCGTCGAAGGAATAGTTGATCGCGCTCATGTCCGTCGTGACCTGGCGGCTGAGATATCCGATGATGTGCGACGCGCTGTTTCCGTACGGATAGACGCGGACGCTCGCCTGCTCGGTGCGGATGCCGATCAGTTCGCTCGCCATCATGTCAAGCTCGGTCACGACCGCGAGCGAAACGCCGTTGCTGATCGTTACGCCCTCGAACGCGCGATAGCTGTTCAAAACCGCTTCCTGCCGGATCGACATGATCTTGCGCGCTTCCGTAAACGGCATGTCGTCCGGAATCCGCCACGATTCGCGCAGGATCAGATACGCGTGCTCCGCAGTGATGTCCGGGTCGGAAAAGTTGCAGGCCTCGACGAAGTTCTTGCGCCGCACTTCCGCCGCCGCGTCGCTCGTCGTGCCGAAATCGTAATAGAATGTGCCGTCGGGACGCATCTGAATATAGAACGTGTCGATGATCGTGCCGCCGCCCGATTCGATGATGCGGATCGCTTCCATCAGCGAATGCGTATACCGCATGCTGTCCACCGGCGTCGTGTTGTTCGGATCGCGGTAGAACCGGACGTTGTACGTCACTTCGTCGTAGGCGAGCACGACGCCGTTCCGGTCCAGAATCCGCCCGCGCTTCCCGGACTGGTACGTCACGGCGCGCGTCGACTGCGAAACCGCCGCCGTATACGCTTCCACTTCGGTGATCGTCAGCTTGAACGCAAACCGGAGCAGCACGGCAAGCATCGCGGCAAACACCGCGATGAGCAGCCACACGCGAAAATTCAGTTTTCCTCTTGCTCCCGTTTTCATGGTTCAGATCCGGTCCCGCCGATCCTGTTTCGCCCACTTGAACAGCGCGCCGATCGGCAAAACGCAAACGCCCGTCAGCGCCGCGTTCGGCAGCACGACGGTCAGAAAAGTTCTCCACCCGCCGTATTGCGCGCCGCCGAGATACGCGTACAGCCATTCGATCGGCGCAGGCAGCAGCGCAGCCGCAGCGGCCAGCAGCATCAGAAGCGGCGCTTTCGGATGATTCTTTCGGATCAACAGCCACAGCGCCGAGACCGAAACGAGGCAGCACGCCGCCGAAAGGCCGAGATAGGAATTGCAGATCGCGTCGATCGCCAGTCCGCCGAGCAGCGCCGTCACGATCCCGCTCTGCACATTGAGCCGCGCGCACGCCGCAAGCGCCACCGCCAGCAGCAGCCACGGCCGCACGCCGCCGAGATTATGCACGGCAAACAGCGCCGTGTCGAGCGCAAGCGCCGCGGCGGCCGTAAGCGTCAGCACAACGTACCGCTTCATGACGCGCTCTCCGTCGGCGCCAGCACCAAAACTTCTTCCAGATGGTCGTAGTCCGCGCTCCACTGCACGATCGCGTCGTAAACGCCGGTGCCCTCGTCGAGCGCAACGACCGTGCCGATCAGAAGCCCCTTTGGAAAGACTTCGTCGAGGCCGGAGGTCACGATCACGTCGCCCACCTGAATGTCCGCGCCGTCCGGCAGATAGTAGAGCTTGCCGCCAAGCGAACCGTCCGGCAGCGTAACCAGCCCGCCGTACATCCCCTCGTCGCGCGTACGCTGCACGGTGACGGAAATCCGCATATCGTCGTTCGCGAGCGTGCGGACGCGGCACCAGGTCGGCCCGATCTCCGAAACGCGCCCGATCACGCCGTCCGCGGTGATCACCGCCATCTTTTCGGAAACGCCGTGCCGCGTGCCGACGTTCAGCGTCAGCGTATCGGTGTACGGATTCGTGCCCTTGCCGATCACCGCGGCGGTCACGAACCGCAGCGACGGGTTCGCGTCCGTAAAGTTCAACAGCTCGGTCAGCCGCGCGTTCTCGCGCGCCGTGTCCTCAAAGAACGCAAGCTGTTTCGCCTGCTCGTTGATCTGTTCTTTCAGCCGCGCGTTCTCCTCCTCGAGCGCGGAGGGGTAGAACATCCTAAGGAAGAACCCGCGCACGGCTTCCTCCGCCGCGTACAGCTTTTCCTGCACCGGCAGCGCCGCCGAACGGAACAGCCCGTCCGTGTACGATACCCGCCGGTCGCCGATCGTAAACGCGGCAAGGACGATGCACAGCGCAAACAGCACTGCCGCAATCCAAAGCGGTCGGTTTTTCCAAAGCTTCCGCATCGCGCGTCCCCCTTTCGGCATAGTCTCATACGAATACAGTATAGCACAAACCCCTGCCCTTGGGCGTGAATTTTCTTTGAATTTCGCCCCCGGGAAGCGGTCCGCCCCGCTCTGTATGGAATTTGAAAACAATTCCCGATTTTCTTGACAAAGCCGCTGCCGCCGCCTATAATGGGCATGACTTTTCGGCAAAAAGGAGGGAAACGCGATGCAAACACGACAAAAAACGGCAATCCGGACGATCGCCGCGCTGCTTTGCGCGGTTCTGCTCTGTGCGCCCGTCCTCGGCTGCGGCGCGCCGAAAGCGCAGTCGGACGAAACGCTGCGCGTCGTCGCAACGATCTTTCCGCTTTACGACTGGGCGAAAAACGTGCTCGGCGACAATCCGGGCGGCGCGTCGCTGTCCCTGCTCGTGCAAAACGGCGTCGACCTGCACAGCTACGCGGCGACCGTCGACGATATGATTATGATCTCTTCCTGCGACCTGTTCGTCTATGTCGGCGGCGAGTCCGACGACTGGGTGAAGAACGTTCTGCAGCAGGCGAAAAACCCGGACATGGTTGCGCTGAACCTTCTGGACGTGCTCGGCGACGCGGCCAAAGCGGAAGAGCTGATTGAGGGCATGGAGGGCGAAGCCGAAGAAGGCGCGCTCGACGAGCATATCTGGCTTTCCCTTAAAAACGCTTCGGTCTGCACGGACGCGATCGCGGATGCGCTCGCCTCGCTTGACCCGACAAACGCCGAATCCTACGCCGCAAACGCGGCGTCCTACCGGGCGAAGCTGTCCGCGCTCGACGATGCGTACGCGGCGGCGGTCAGCGCAGCGCCGCAAAAAAAGCTGCTGTTCGGCGACCGGTTCCCGTTCCGCTATCTCGCGGACGATTACGGACTTTCGTACTACGCGGCGTTTGCGGGCTGCTCGGCGGAAACCGAAGCCAGCTTCGAAACGATCCTGTTCCTTGCCGGCAAGGTCGATGCGCTGTCCCTGCACACGGTGCTCGTGATCGACGGCTCGGACCGCAAAATCGCCGAAACGGTCGTGCGCTCCACCGCGACGCAGGATCAGGCCATCCGTTCGCTCGATTCGATGCAGTCGGTGACGCAGCAGGAAGCGAACGCGGGCGAAACCTACCTCGCCGTCATGGAGCGCAACCTTATCGTACTGCGCGACGCGCTGCAATAACCGGAGGCAGACCATGGAGATTCGGGACTATACGGAATACAACGAAGCGGAGATCGTCCGCCTGTACGATGCCGTGGGCTGGACCGCCTATACAAGCGACCTCCCTGCGCTGCGGGAGGGCTTTGCCAATTCCCTTCTGACGCTCGCGGCGTACGACGGCGACCGGCTCCTGGGCGTCCTGCGCGCGGTCGGCGACGGCAAAACGATTGTCTACATTCAGGACGTCCTTGTCTTTCCGACCGAGCAGCGCAAGGGCGTCGGAACCGCGCTGCTAAAGGAAGCGCTGCGCCGCTATGCCGCCGTCCGCCAGATCGCGCTCACAACCGACCGCACGCCGCAAACCCTCGCCTTCTACCGTTCCCTCGGCTTTGCCGATTACGATTCCCTCGGCTGCTGCGGGTTTTTGCGCGTTTGATAAAGAAACAGCAGACAGATAAGAACCTGCCTGCTGCTTTTTAGCGTTATGCGTCCGCTATCACTTCACCGCGGACGGAAACCCTTCCTTCGTCCGGGCACTTTGCGGTAAAGGCCTTCGCCCTTTGCGTGCCGCAATCCAGTTCCGCGCCGTTCTGCAGCGCAAAGACGTACGGATACACCGCGTTCCATAACTCATGGCACAGCGGCGGACACAGATCTTCCACAACGAACACCTGTCCCTGCTGAACATATCCGCATCTGCAGCGGCTTTCCGTAATGGTCAGTTTGACTTTTGCCATAGCAATACACGCTTTTTCAGCGGCTCTCGTTCAGTTCCGGATGTACTCCCAACCGCAATCCTTCATCAGAAATGCAGATAAATCCTCCGCTACATCCAAATCAATATCATCAAACAGAATGTATCCGATCTCATGCGTTTCATCATTCGTGACGACAATCAGAGATCGTTTGTAGAATCCCCAGCTTTGCTGATCTTCGTCATTGGGCCTAAGAAACCGAAAATGGTCGTTTCCGATATCCGTATAGGGGTCGATATACTGTTTTTCCGGATTTTCGGTGTATCCCGTTTCCAGCGGTTTCGTCCGAAAGTGGTATCGGCTCTCCAGCGCGGTTTTTGCCGCTTCATACGCCGCCGCGTCATACTGACAGAGCAATGTATCCGCTTTTGTTTCAAAGATAATGAGGTACTCCCGATACTCGTGTAGCACGACGGAGTTCGGCGAACCCAGGTCCAGAGGCTCGGAAAGCGCTTTCGGGAGAATCCTTTCGACTGCCTCTTCAAACTTGCTTTGAGCGTTTTCTTCGGTGGTGTTATGATGCTTTCCGATAGCCAGCAATAACACGCCGTAACAATAAACAAAGCAAAGAACCAACACCAAAATCACCCAGACGACGCACCGCCATATCTTTCCGCCTACGGTGCGATGCGATCGAAACAGGAAAATCAACCGCGTTACGATCAGTCCGAACAACAGAAAACACACAATCGTGAGAATCACGTTTCGCTTCGCCAAAAACCCGGAAATGCAGACGGCAAACAATCCCATCGTCAACGCAGGACAGCACCAGATCAGAAGGTTTGCCGCCCATTGCGGCATGCGCCGTTTTGTTTCGACAATTTCCATCCCGTTCTTCCTCTATTCCGAAAAGCCGCAACAAGATTGCCTTCTTTGCAAACTGTAACCTGTAAACTCTAAACTTGCCGAAGGCAATCATAGTTGAAAAGCCTGCGGCTTTTCATTCCCACTCGATCGTGGCAACGGGTTTTTCGCTGATGTCCCAGAGGACGCGGTTGACGCCGGGGATCTTGACGATCTGGTCGCGCATCTTGCACAGCACGGAGAACGGGATTTCCGGCACGGTTGCGGTCACGGCGTCGACCGTGTTGACCGCACGGATGACGACGGCCCAGCCCATATAGCGGACGCCCTTGCCGTCGACGTAGCGGATGCCGGTCGAAACGATATCCGGGATCGCGCAGAAATACTGCCACGGGGTTTCGGGGAGCTTGCCGATCTCTTCGCGAACGATCGCGTCCGCTTCACGCAGCGCTTCGAGCCGGTCGCGCGTGATTGCGCCGACGCAGCGAACGCCGAGGCCCGGGCCCGGGAACGGCTGCCGATAGACCATGTTGTCCGGCAGACCGAGCGCTTTGCCGACGACGCGCACTTCGTCTTTGTAGAGCAGCTTGACCGGCTCGACCAGTTCAAAGTTCTGCATATCTTCCGGCAGACCGCCGACGTTATGATGCGCTTTGACGCCGTGGGATTCCAGAATGTCGGGATAGATCGTACCCTGTCCGAGGAACTTGACGCCTTCGAGCTTGCGCGCTTCCTCCGCAAACACGTCGATGAAGATTTTGCCGATGATCTTGCGCTTCTGCTCGGGTTCGGAAACGCCTGCCAGCGCGTCCAGGAACCGGTCGATCGCGTCCACATAAATCAGATTGACGTCAAACTGCTTGCCGAACACTTCGCAAACCTGCTCCGGCTCGCCCTTGCGCAGAAGACCGTGATTGACGTGCACGCAGGTCAGCTGCTTGCCGACCGCCTTGGAAATCAGCGCGGCGCAAACCGAAGAATCGACGCCGCCCGACAGCGCCAAAAGCACCTTCTGATCGCCGATCTGCTCGCGCAGGGCCTGTACCTGCTCGTCAATAAACGCTTTCGCCAGCGTTTCGTTCGTGATACGCTCCATCGTTTCGGGTCTCTTGTTGCCTTGTTCCATGGAAAACCTCCTATTATGAATGCAATTTTTATTTGATCGGGTTGCTCTTTTCGCGCTGAATCACGTCATGCGCGCCGCCTTCGACGATGCTCGTTGCACTGACCAGCGTGAGCACCGCTTTTTCGTGCAGTTCGGGGATCGACAGCGCCGCGCAGTTGCACATGGTCGAGCGCACCTTCGCGAGCGTCATGCCGACGTTGTCCTTCAGACTGCCGGCGTACGGCACGTAGGAATCGACGCCTTCTTCAAAGCTGAGCTTCTTGTCGCCGCCCATATCGTACCGCTGCCAGTTGCGCGCGCGGTTTGAGCCTTCGCCCCAATACTCTTTGTAATACGTGCCGCCGATCGAAACGCGCGCCGACGGGCTTTCGTCGAACCGGGCGAAATACCGGCCGAGCATGACGAAGTCCGCGCCCATCGCAAGCGCAAGCGTGATGTGGTGATCGTACACGATGCCGCCGTCCGAGCAGACCGGAACGTAAACGCCGGTTTCCTCAAAGTACGCGTCGCGCGCGGCGCACACGTCGAGCAGCGCGGAAGCCTGTCCTCTTCCGATGCCCTTTGTTTCACGCGTGATGCAGATCGAGCCGCCGCCGATGCCGACCTTGACAAAGTCCGCGCCGCAGTCGGCGAGGAACCGGAATCCGTCTGCGTCGACGACGTTGCCCGCGCCGACCTTGACCGATTCGCCGTAGGTATCGCGGATCCACTGCAGCGTGATTTTCTGCCATTCGGAAAAACCTTCGCTCGAATCGATGCAGAGCGCGTCCACGCCGGCTTCGATCAGCGCCGGAACGCGATCCTTATAGTCGCGGGTATTGATGCCCGCGCCGACGATGAACCGCTTGTTTTCGTCCAGAAGCTCGTTCGGGTTCTGCTTGTGCAGGTCGTAGTCCTTGCGGAACACAAAGCTGCAAAGCCGTCCGTCGCCGTCGACGATCGGCAGCGCATTCAGCTTATGATCCCAGATAATGTCGTTCGCTTCCTTCAGCGACGTGCCTTCTCTGGCGCAGACGAGCTTTTCGAACGGCGTCATAAACGTCGAAACTTTCGTGTCCGGCGTCATGCGGCTGACGCGGTAATCGCGGCTCGTCACGATGCCGAGCAGTTTTCCGTTCGGCGTTCCGTCGTCCGTGACGGCGACGGTCGAATGCCCGGTGCGCTCCTTGAGATAAATGACGTCTGCCAGCGTCGCGTCGGGCCGGATGTTGGAATCGCTGCGCACGAAGCCGGCTTTGTACGACTTGACGCGGCGCACCATGGCGGCCTGGTTTTCAATCGTCTGCGAACCGAAGATAAAAGAAACGCCGCCTTCCTGGGCCAGGGCGACGGCAAGCCGATCGTCCGAAACTGCCTGCATGATGGCAGAAACGAGCGGAATATTCATTTCGATGGGCGTTTTTTCGCCGCGGCGGAATTTGCAAAGAGGCGTTTTCAGATCGACGTTTGCCGGAATGCATGCGGCAGACGAATACCCGGGAATCAAAAGATACTCACTGAATGTATGAGACGGCTCCGTGATGATCCTGGTCAAGAGAATGCACATCCTTTCCTTTGTATTTTGATTATTATACCATAAAACCGCCGCCGTCACAATGCGCGATTTTGATTTTTACCCACCATTTACGGGCGAAAAACGGATAGCGGTTATATCAAAGACAATAATCAAAAGGCGGAAAAAAAGCGCCAGTCAAGGCGCATTTTCCGTATCTAATGTTTCTCAATAAATCCGCATCGGGACGATCAGGTACAGGTACGCGTCTCCCTGCACGGGGCGGATGACGCACGGGCTGATCGCGCTGTTGAATTCGAGGTACACGGTTTCGTCCGAAATACTGCGCAGCACGTTGATGAAGTACTTCGGATTGAACGCAATCTCCAGCGGATCGCCGACGATCTGCACTTCTGCTTCGTCCTCGACTTTTCCGAGATAGCTTTCGGCGATGACCTGCATCGTCTCGTTCGAGAACGTGAAACGGATGCTGTTGTTGCCCTCGCGCGAAACGAGCTGCGCGCGGTCGATCATCTCGGACAGCACGGCGACGTTGACCAGAACGCGCGTCTTGCATTCCTTCGGAATAATCCGCTTATAGTCGATATAATTGCCGTCCAGAAGCCGGGCGGTCAGACGCGACGAACCGATCTCGACTGTGATGTGCGTATTGGTCAGCTGCATCGTCACGGTTTCTTCGGCTTCCTCGGCCATCTTGCCGATTTCGGCAAGCACTTTGCCCTGCACGATCGTGCTGCGCGGCGCGATCGGATGATCGAACCGGTAGCAGGTCAGCGCGAACTGGAACGAGTCGGTCGCGACGAGCGAAAGCGCGTCTTCCGAAGCTTCGAGCAGCGTGCCGGTCAGCACCGGACGGGAATCGTCCTGCGAAACGGCAAAGACGGTATGATCGATCATGGATTTGAACGCGTCCTTCGGCAGCGTCAGCCCGTACTGCTCGCCTTTGACCTTCATGATCGGGAATTCGTCGAATTCGATGCACTGCATTCTCTGGCGGATGCGGCCGCTCTTTAAGCCGAGCACCTGGCCCTCGGTTTCAAAGCGAACCGGGCCCATCGGCAGCTTACGCAGTACTTCGGCAAAGAACTTGCCTTTGACGACGCAGGAACCTTCCTCCTCCACCGTCGCGGGAATCAAACATTCCTTCTGGAACATCAGATCGGAGCATACGAGATGGAGCTTGTTTTCTTTCGCTTCGATTAAGATACCGTCCAGAACCGGCATTGCCGAACGGATCGGCAGCGCCTTGATGACGGAGAGTACGCCGTTGATCAGATCGCCTGCATCGAGATAAAATTTCATACACATTCCTTTCCGTATCCACCGCAAAAACGGTGTTATATGTTATTGTTTCAAGTAGTAGTAACAGTAGGGCGTGTGAAAAGTGTTGATAAGTCCCGTTTTCCGAGACGGCGTCAACCTTTTTCGCGTGGAAAACCCGGCTTTTTCCGTGTGGATAACGGCTTCCCTTGTCCACGGTTTCCGTCTTGTCCACGGTATCCGCATTTTTTCCACTTTTCAAATCCACAAATTGTGGAAGAATTCGCGTTCCGATTTCGGTTTACGACCGGTTTTCAAGCCGCTTTTCGATATTCTTCAGTTCTTCGCGGAACGCGTAATCCGTTTCCGCCGTCGAAGCGATTTTTTTACAGGCCGAAATCGCCGTCGTATGGTCGCCGCGGTCGAACAGCTGCGCGATCTTCTTGTACGGAAGATTCAGCAGTTTGTGGCAAAGATACATCGCGACCTGCCGCGGCAGCACGATTTCCTTGTCCCGCCGCTGCGACGTCAGATTTTCAACCGACACCGCGTAATAGGAAGCGACCGTTTCCTTGATGCGGTCCGGCGTTACGGCCGGCGCGTTCTCATCGGGCAGCAGATCCTTCAGCGCTTCCAAAGCAAGCGACATCGTGATCGGGATTCCCTTCAGGCGCGAATACGCGATCACGCGCGTCAGACTGCCTTCGAGCTGCCGGACGTTGTTCTGAACGTGCTCGGCAATGTACAGAATCACGTCGTCCTTGACGTCGACGTGCTCTAAGAGCGCGCGGTTTTTCAAAATCGCAATCCGCGTTTCCCGATCCGGCGGCTGAATATCCGCGACGAGGCCGCATTCAAACCGGGAGGAAAGCCGTTCTTCGAGCGATTTGATTTCCTTCGGCGGCCGGTCGGACGAAATGACGATCTGTTTGCCGAGGTTGTGCAGCGCGTTGAACGTATTGAAAAACTCCTCCTGCACGGACTGTTTTCCGGCGATGAACTGCACGTCGTCGATCATCAAAAGATCGATGTTGCGGTATTTTTGCCGGAACTCGATGTT
The DNA here is from genome assembly GCA_017448545.1 of Clostridia bacterium. Taxonomy (GTDB): domain Bacteria; phylum Bacillota; class Clostridia; order Christensenellales; family CAG-138; genus UBA3792. Next base: position 83,700 of record JAFSLH010000007.1, on the reverse strand, counting down.
TTTGCCGGCGCGCAGCGCTTCAATCAGGTCGTTCGTAAACATTTCGCTCGTGACGTACACGATGCGCGCGTTTTTGTTCCTGTCGAGCATTGCGTGCCCGATCGCGTGCATCAGGTGCGTTTTGCCGAGACCGACGCCGCCGTATATGAACAGCGGGTTATAGGAACGGCCCGGCTCGTCCGCCACGGCGAGCGCCGCCGCGTGCGCGAAATTATTGGATTTGCCGACGACAAACGTATCGAACGTATACTTCGGGTTCAGACTCAGATTCGGCTGCGGCTCCTTCGGTTCTTCGGTCACGCGCAGAAAATCCTCGCGCTGCGAAGACAGAATCAGCATCAGGTCGAGGATGGTCGGATCGGCTTTCTGTACGCCGCGCCGTACGTTTTCCAGATAGAATTTCTGCACCGTCGATTTGATCACGTCGTCCGGCGCTTCCAGCACCAAGATGCCGTGTTCCACGGTGACCGGGGAAAGGGGTTCGATCCATTTATGAAAACTGATCTCGGGAATCTGCGCGGCAATATAACCGCAAGCGGTTTCCCAAAACTGTTTGCGTTCTTCCATGAGATACTCCGTTCGGGGGATATTCTTTCAACAGTATCTTAACAGAATTTTACCCAAATGAAAAGGGGGATTTTGCGTCTCCGCAGCCTGTCGGAACGGTTTTTCCGATCGGTTCTTCGGGCGGCGGTGCATATATGGGATACCCCTTTTTCCGTCGGAAAGTTGTTTTTTCGACCTTCGTCGGGTCAAATTTGTGTGATTCCGCCGCCTTGCGCTTGCAACGAACCGACGTCTTGTGCTATACTGTCCGAAACAAACGAGACAGGAGTTTCCTATGAATTTTATTTTTATCTCGCCGCATTTTCCGCATACCTACTGGCATTTTTGCGACCGTCTGCGCCGTAACGGCGTCAACGTGCTCGGCGTCGGCGACTGCCCGTACGACTCGCTCGAACAGCCGCTGAAGAATGCGCTGACCGAGTATTACCGCGTCGATTCGCTTGAAAACTACGATTCTGTGTATCGCGCCGTCGCGTATTTCGCGTTCCGCTACGGCAAGCCGGACTGGCTCGAATCGAACAACGAGTACTGGCTCGAGCAGGACGCGCGCCTTCGGACGGAGTTTCATATCACGACCGGCGTGAATGCCGAAGAGATCGAAGCGTGGAAGAGCAAGTCCCGCATGAAAGAGGGCTATGCCCGCGCGAAGATTCCGACCGCGCGCTGCCATCTTGTGACCACGATCGAAGCCGCGCGCGATTTCGTAAAGAACAACGGCGGGTATCCGATCATTGCAAAGCCGGATATCGGCGTCGGCGCCGCGAACACGTATAAGATCGAAAACGACGAACAGCTGCAGAAGTTCTTTTGGGAAAAGCCGAACGTGCAGTATCTGATCGAGGAGTTCATCGTCGGCGATATCTATTCTTACGACGCGGTCGTCAATTCCCAGAGCGAACCGCTGTTCGAGTCCACGGCGAAGTTCCCGCCGTCGATCGCGGACATCGTGAACCAGGAGCTGGATCTCTCCTATTACGTGCTGGATAAGATGCCGGAGCAGCTCCGTGAGCGCGGCCGCGCGGCGCTGAAAGGGTTCAACGTCAAAAGCCGGTTCGTGCATCTTGAGTTCTTCCGGCTCGCAGTCGCGCGCGAGGGGCTCGGCGAGGTCGGCGATTTCGTCGGTCTCGAAGTCAATATGCGGCCCGCGGGCGGCTATACGCCGGATATGATGAACTTCGGCCATTCGACCGACGTATATCAGATCTGGGCGGATATGATCACGACCGACCGGCGGATTCTGCCGGATCGGCACGAGGACCATTTCTGCGTCTACGTCGGGCGGAAGGACTGGCACCCGTACGTCCACAGCCGCGAGGAAATCCTCTGGAAGTACGGCGATCGGATCGCGATGAGCGAGCGGATGCCGGAGCTGATGTGGGCGACGATGGGCGCGGATATGTATACCGCGCACGCGTACAGCGAAGGCGAAGTGTTTGAATTCATTGATTTCATCACACAGCGCTGCTGAATTGAAAATTATATATAAAGCCTGTTGACAACCCGGAATCCGTGTGTTATGATACGGGAAACCGTTGAAGAAGCGTAAGTAGATCGGAACAGGCGTTGCAAAGAGAGTCGCGGGCGGTGGGATCGCGGCGAACGGCTTCCGGTGGAATGGGCTTCGGAGGGCGACCACAAACGCATTTGCGGAGTATGGAAGACGGAGAGAGGCGCTCCGTAATCAAACGCCGGTATGTGGAAGCATACGCAGAGTTGGGCGCATCGCGCCAAGCAGGGTGGCACCGCAGGAATCCGATCCTGTCCCGGCAAAAGGGATAGGATCGTTTTATTTTGGAGGAAGGACATGATTCGATTGAGCAGACGATGGCGCCGCTTCGGAAAATGAACCGCAGCACCGCAACCGAAACGACTATTTCAGTATTTGAAAAGGAGAAATCACCATGGAACAGATTCCGTATAAAATTTATCTGAACGAAAACGAGATGCCGACGGCATGGTATAACGTCCGTGCGGACATGAAAAAGAAGCCCGCGCCGCTGCTGAATCCGGGAACCGGCAAGCCGATGACGGCGGAAGAGCTCGGTCACGTGTTCTGCGACGAGCTGGTCAGGCAGGAACTGAACGACACCGACGCTTATATCCCGATCCCGGACGAGATCCGCGCGTTTTACAAGATGTACCGTCCGTCGCCGCTTGTGCGCGCCTACTGCCTCGAGGAAAAGCTGCAGAGCCCGGCGAAGATCTATTATAAATTCGAAGGCAACAACACCTCCGGCAGCCACAAGCTGAATTCCGCGATCGCGCAGGCGTATTACGCGAAAAAGCAGGGCCTGAGGGGCGTCACGACCGAAACCGGCGCCGGCCAGTGGGGTACCGCGCTTTCGATGGCGTGTTCGTACTTCGATCTCGACTGCCTTGTGTATATGGTCAAGGTCTCCTATGAGCAGAAGCCGTTCCGCCGCGAGGTCATGCGGACCTACGGCGCTCAGGTTACGCCGTCCCCGTCGAACACGACGGCGATCGGCCGCAAGATTTTGGAGGAGTTCCCGGGAACCGGCGGTTCGCTCGGCTGCGCGATTTCGGAAGCGGTCGAAGCGGCGACGACGCGCGAAGGCTATCGCTACGTGCTCGGCTCCGTGCTGAACCAGGTGCTGCTGCACCAGTCGGTCATCGGTCTCGAAACGAAAGCCGCGCTCGATAAGTACGGCATCAAACCGGATATCATCATCGGCTGCGCCGGCGGCGGCTCGAACCTCGGCGGCCTGATTTCTCCGTTCATGGGCGAAGTGCTCCGCGGCGAAAAGAATTATCGGTTTATCGCCGTCGAACCGGCGTCCTGCCCGAGTCTGACGCGCGGCAAGTATGCCTATGACTTCTGCGACACCGGCAAGGTCTGCCCGCTCGCCAAGATGTATACGCTCGGCAGCGGCTTCATTCCGGCCCCGAACCATGCCGGCGGTCTCCGGTATCACGGCATGAGCTCGATCCTGTCCGAACTGTACGACCAGGGCCTGCTCGAAGCGCGGTCGGTCGTGCAGACCGACGTGTTCCGCGCCGCCGAAGCGTTCGCCCGCGTCGAGGGCATCCTGCCCGCGCCGGAAAGCGCGCACGCCATCAAGGTCGCGATCGACGAAGCGCAAAAGTGCAAGGAGACCGGCGAGGAAAAGACGATCGTGTTCGGCCTGACCGGCACCGGCTATTTCGATATGGTGGCCTACGAAAAGTTCCACAACGGCGAGATGGGCGACTATATCCCGTCCGACGAAGAGCTGCAGAAGGGCTTCGACAAACTCCCGAAACTGAATTAACGATCAAATTAACGATCAAAAAAACCACGCGGAGCGGTCAAACGACTGCCCCGCGTTTTTGATCTGTAAACTGTAACCTCTGAACTGTAAACTTTTACTCGATTCCCGTCATATCGAAGGACTCCAGCCACTGCTTCGCGGTGAAAGAGACTTCCTTCAGGCATTCCTCGTCAAACGGCGAGATCAGGTCGGCGTGCTTCAAAAGCTCGACGAACGTGCGGCTGCCGCCCTGCTCGGTGTACGCCATATAGTGCTTCCAGGCGTCTTCCGGGTCCTTCTGAATCTTCGCCCAGAACGACAGCGCGACCGTCTGCGCCAGGCAGTAGTCGATGTAGTAGAACGGAATGTCATAGATATGCAGCTGCCGCTGCCAGGCTTCGCCGTCCGAGTAGAACGGGATTTCGCCGTCGAGCTTCATCCACGGCATGTAGATGCCGGTCAGCCGCTTCCATTCCGCATGGCGTTCGGCGGGCGTCAGTTCCGGATGCTCGTAAACGATGTGCTGGAAATGGTCGACCATCGTGCCGTACGGGATGAACGTCAGCGCGCCGGCAAGGTGGCTGTACAGGAACTTTCTCGCGTCGGGGCCGAAGAAGCCTTCCGCGTTCTTCCAGCCGAAGAACTCCATGCTCATCGAATGTACTTCGCACGCTTCCGCGGTCGGGGACGTGTAGGCGTTCGGAACGCGCTTGCGGTTCATCCAGCCGGCGAAGGCGTGACCGGCTTCGTGCGTGACGACCTCGACGTCGCCCTTGGTGCCGTTGAAGTTCGCAAAGATGAACGGGCGCTCATACAGCGAAAGTTCGGTGCAGTAGCCGCCGGCCTGTTTGCCTTCGGTGGAAAGCACGTCCAGAAGCTCCTCGTCGAGCATCGTGCGGAAGAACTCGCTGGTTTCGGGCGACAGCGCGTCGTAGAACTTTCTGCCCTGTTCAAGAATGTCGTCCGGCGTGCCGACGGGACGCGGGTTGCCGCTGCGGAATTCCAGCGAAGCGTCCGCGAACGAAAGCGGGTACGGCCGATGGATGCGCTTTGCTTGCGCGCGCAGGATCGAGTCCGCAACCGGAACCAGGTATTTCTGCACGGCGGCGCGGAACTTCTCGACGTCGTCCTTCGTGTAGCAGTTGCGCTCCATGCGGTAATAGCCGAGCTCCGTATAGCCGTCGTAGCCGAGCTTGCGGCCCATCCCGTCGCGCAGCTTCACGAGATCGTCATAGATCCGATCCAGCTGCGGCTGGTTGTCCTTGTACCACTGTCCCTTGGCTTTCCACGCGGCAAGACGGCGCTTGTCGTCGGGATCGTCCTGGAACGGTTCGAGCTGCGACAGCGTGTAAACGCCGCCCTCGAACGGAACCTGCGCCGAGGCGATCAGGTTGTCGTATTCGCTGGTCAGCTCGTTTTCCTTCTGCATGTCCTCAATGATGGCCGGCGAGAACGTTTTGCGCGCGATTTCGGCGTTCAAAAACAGCAGATTGCCGAATTCGGCTTCAAAGTCCCTGCGGAACGGGCTTGCCAGCAGCGCGTCGAGCCAGGCCTGCTGGTATTCTTCGAGCTCGGGGCCGATCTCGTCCCAGAAATCCTTTTCCGCGTTATAGAATTCGTCGCGCGTGTCGATCGACTGCCGGACGAAAACCAGCGTCGCCGCCGTGTCGTAAACCTTGCTTTTCTCCTCCCATTCGAGGAAGACCGCGCGGGCTTCCGCATAGCTTTCCGCGTTCTTCAGCCGTTCGATCAGCTCCTTCATCTGAGCGATGATCTCCTCGGGATCGGGGCGTGTGTAGGGCATTTCGGAAAATTTCATACATGTTCTCCTTGTGTTGATTGTCAGCTTCTTTTTTCATTATACCGATCAGAGGCGAAAAATACAAGGGCAAAACCGGGATTTTCGAGCAGCAGCAAAGGGGATATTGTGATATTTTCGTGAAGACCGCTTGCTTTTTTTTCGCGGTGTGATAGGATAAAGAAAATGGCGGCGTATGGCGTTTCGGCCGCGCCGGAGAAAGGAACTGTTATGACGAAAATTGATATTTTCAGCGGATTTTTGGGAGCCGGCAAAACGACTCTGATCAAAAAACTGATTGCCGAAGCGTATGCGGGGCAGAAGATCGTGCTGATCGAGAACGAATTCGGAGAGATCGGCATCGACGGCGCGTTTCTGCAGGACGCCGGCATCCGGATCACCGAGATGAATTCGGGCTGCATCTGCTGCTCGCTCGTCGGCGACTTCGCAAAGGCGCTCGAGAAGGTGCTGGATGAATTCCATCCGGATCATATCCTGATCGAGCCGTCCGGCGTCGGCAAGCTCAGCGACGTCAAGGCCGCGATCGGCTCCGTACTGAACGACGACGTGCAGCTCGGCGGCTGCGTGACCGTCGTGGACGCGAAGAAGGCGCGCGTTTACCACAAGAACTTCGGCGAGTTCTTCAACAACCAGATCGAATCGGCCGGCTGCATCATTCTGAGCCGGACGCAGGATATTGGGCAGGACAAGCTGGACGCGGCGCTCGAACTCGTGCGCGAGCACAACCCGGACGCGGTGATCATCGCCGCGCCGTGGGACAGCCTGTCCGGGCAGGACATACTGGACGCGATGGAGCACCGCAGCTCGCTCGACAGCGACCTTCGGGCGCTGGCCGAAGCGCACGCAAAGGAGCACGCGCATCATCACCATTACGATGAAAACGGCGTCTGCGCCTGCGGCCACCATCACGACGACGATGATGACGATGACGACGAAGACGAGCATGAGCATCACCACCACCATCACGATGAGGATGAGGAGGAGCACGAGCACCATCACCATCATCATGACGATGACGACGACGAAGACGAGCACGAGCACCATCACCACCATCACCACGACGGACACCACCATGCGGACGAGATTTTCCAGAGCTGGGGCATGGAGACGATGCACCGCTTTACGGAAGACGAGCTGAAAGAGAAGCTGTCGAAGCTCGACGACGAAGCGACCTACGGCGCGGTGCTGCGGGCCAAGGGCGTCGTTCCGGCGACGGACGGCACGTGGCTGCATTTTGACCACGTCCCGGGCGAAATCGAGCTGCGGCACGGCGCGGCGAGCGTGATCGGTCGGCTGTGCGTGATCGGTTCCGGGCTGAACGAAGCGGCCGTCAAGGCGCTGTTTTCGGAGTAAAAAGCCATGATGCTTCCGGTCTTTTTGTTCACGGGCTTTCTGGACGCCGGCAAAACGACGTTCATTCAGTCCATGCTCGAGGACCCGCAGTTCAACGAGGGACAGCGCACGCTGCTGCTGCTCTGCGAAGAAGGCGAGGAAGAACTGATCCCTGCGCGGTTCTCGATCAACAACGTCACGATCCGCACCGTCGATTCCGTGGCGGACCTCACGCCGGACAAGCTGTCCGCGTGGCAGCGGCAGGCGAGCGCGACGCGCATGATCATCGAATACAACGGTATGTGGCAGATGAATGATCTGTTCGACCGCGTGCCCGAAAACTGGGGCATCGCGCAGGAAACGATGCTCGTCGACGCAACGACGATCGCGTCGTACAACGCGAACATGCGCCAGCTCGTGGTCGATAAGCTGACGACGGCGGAACTCGTCGTGTTCAACCGCGTTGCGCCGGGCGACGACAAGACGGATCTGCATAAACTGGTGCGCGGCATCTCCCGCGGCGCGCAGATCGTGTACGACTACACGGACGGCACAAGCGAGGAGGACGATATCGAGGACCCGCTGCCGTTCGATCTGAACGCGCCGGTCGTGAACATCGAGGATCAGGACTACGCGCTGTTCTACCGCGATCTGGTCGAGGAAACACAGAAGTACGAAGGCAAAACGGTGCGGTTCAAGGCGCTGATCGGCAACAACCGCCGGATTCCGAACGATACGTTCCTCGGCGGGCGGCACATCATGACCTGCTGCGAAGCGGATATCCGCTATTGCCCGCTGGTCTGCAAGTATGCCAAAGCAAAGTCGCTCCCGCACCAGAGCTGGGCGATTGTGCAGGGGACGATTTCGATCAAGTTCTCCAACCTGTACGGAAAAAAAGGCCCGATCCTGACCGTCGAAAAGGTGGAACCCGCCGAAAAACCCGACCAGCCCGTCGCAACGTTCTATTGACAGGCATTTCATTCCCAAAGAAGGAACCTTTTTTTCTCCGGTGAATTGCGGCGTTGCCGCGTGAATTGGCTGCGCCGTGAATTGCGTAAACGCGTGAATTGACAACTGCGTTGTCGTGATAAATGTGTTCCGTCCGGAAAGGCTTCCTTAGGACAATTCACGGAGCGAAGCGAGAATTCACAAGGGACTGTTCAAAGCATTTTGAGCGGTCCCTCTTTTCGTCAGCTTGCCGCCCAATTTATGAATAAACGGTAAATCTGTGGCCGGGGGCGGTGCGAAAACGGGATTCTGTGGTAAAATAAAGCGTTAAAATCGGGAATTGTCCGGGCAGCCGGCGCATTTCCCGGATTCGGAGGAACAGAATGGCTGAAGAATATTCCGTTCGCAGCATTACCGTCATGGAGGGGCTCGACGCGGTGCGGATGCGCCCCGGCATGTATATCGGTTCGACGGGGCTGCCCGGTCTGCACCACATGCTGTGGGAGATCGTGGACAACGCGGTCGACGAGGCGGCGAACGGGTTTGCAAATGAAATCAACGTGGTGCTGAACCGCGACCGCAGCGTGACCGTCACGGACAACGGGCGCGGCATCCCGACCGGCATCCATGAAAAGCTCGGCGTTTCCGGCGTGGAGGTCGTTTTCACGCAGCTGCACGCGGGCGGCAAGTTCGGCAACGACGCCTACGGTTATTCCGGCGGTCTGCACGGCGTCGGCGCGTCGGTCGTCAACGCGCTGTCGCGCTGGGTCAAGGTCGAGGTCTTCCACGAAAACCGCGCCTACATGATGGAGTTTTCGAGCGAGGAAAACGCGGAGGGCAAGATCGTTTCCGGCAAGCCGAAGTACCCGCTGACCGAGACCGGCCGGACGCGCCGGCAGGGCACTGTCGTTTCGTTTCTGCCGGACGACCGCGTGTTTGAAACGATCGACATGCAGTACGGCGTGATCAAAAAGCGGCTGCGCGAGCTCGCGTACCTGAACCGCGGCGTGAAGTTCACGCTGGACGACAACCGCGAATGGGGCAAGCCGAAGCACGGCGAGTTCTGCTATTCGGGCGGTCTGTCCGATTTTGCGCGGTACATCCAGGAGGACAAGACCGCGCTGTACGATCCGCCGATCCACTTTGCCGGCGAATCGAACGGGATCAAGGTCGAGGTCGCGATCCTGCACAACGACGGGTATTCCGAAACGATCGCGTCGTACGTGAACAACATCCCGACGACCGAGGGCGGCACGCACGAAACCGGTTTCAAGGCGGCGCTGACGAAGGTCATGAACGATTACTGCCGCAAGGTCGGCGCGCTGAAGGACAAGGACGCGTCGCTGGCCGGCGAGGATTTCCGCGAGGGCATGACGGCGGTGCTGTCGCTGAAAATGCGGAACATCCAGTTCGAGGGCCAGACCAAAACGAAGCTCGGCAATACCGAAGCGCGTCCCGCCGTGGAAGCGATTGTGACGCAGGAGCTTTCGGCGTGGCTCGACAATCTCAAAAATACGGCGATCGCCAACCAGATCGCCGAAAAGGCCGTCAAGGCGGCAAAGGCGCGGAACGCAGCGCGCAAGGCGAAGGAGACCGCGCGCGAAAAGAGCAAGCTCGAAAACGCGCCGCTCGTCGGGAAGCTCTCGAGCTGCACCGGGCGCGACTATTCGCAGAACGAGCTGTTCATCGTCGAGGGCGATTCGGCAGGCGGCAGCGCGAAACAGGGCCGCGACCGTCGGTTCCAGGCGATCCTGCCGCTGCGCGGAAAGCCGCTGAACGTCGAAAAGAAGCGGCTCGAACAGGTCCTGCAGAACGACGAGTTCCGCTCGATCATCACCGCGCTCGGCACGGGCATCGGCGACGATTTCGATATCACCGGCCTGCGCTACAACAAGATCATCATTCTGGCCGACGCCGACCAGGACGGCGCGCATATCCGCGCGATCCTTCTGACGTTCTTCTATCGCTACATGCGTCCGCTGATCACCGAAGGGCATGTCTATATCGGCATGGCGCCGCTGTACCGCGTGCAAAAGCCCGGCAAGCCGCCCGTCTACTGTTACGACGACGCGGCGCTGAAAAGCGCGATGAAGACCGTTTCGGGCAAGAACTATACGCTGCAGCGGTACAAGGGCCTCGGCGAAATGAACCCGGAGCAGCTTTGGGAAACGACGATGAATCCGCAGGGGCGGAAGCTGACCTGCGTGACGATCGAGGACGCCGCCGAAGTCGAGCATCTCGTTACCGTGCTGATGGGCGACCGTGTGCAGTCGCGCAAGGAATACATCTTCGAGTATGCGGATTTCAACCGCAGCAGCGCCGTGTTTGAGAAAATAAAGGAATAAGCTATGGCAACGACTAAGAAACCTTCGACCCCGCCGCCGACCGAAACGATTCTGCACGTCAGCATGGACGAGGTCATGCACAATTCGATGATGCCCTACGCGGAGCACGTCATTCTGGAACGCGCCCTGCCGCGCGTCGAGGACGGATTGAAGCCGGTTCAGCGCCGCATCCTGTATACGATGCTGGAGCTCGGCAATACGCCGGATAAGCCGCACCGCAAGTGCGCGCGTATCGTCGGCGACTGTCTCGGCAAATACCATCCGCACGGCGACAGCTCGGTCTACGATGCGCTCGTGCGCATGGCGCAGCCGTTCAACATGGGCGTGTGCCTCGTGGACGGGCACGGCAATTTCGGCTCGGTGGACGGCGACACCGCCGCGGCGATGCGTTACACCGAAGCGCGCATGACCGACGCGGCCATGCTGCTCCTCAAGGACATCGAAAAGGACACCGTGCCGTTTGCGTGGAACTTCGACGATACGATGAAGGAACCCGAACTGCTGCCGGGCCGGTTCCCGAACCTGCTCGTCAACGGCGCAAGCGGCATCGCGGTCGGCCTTGCGACGAACATTCCGCCGCACAACCCGGTTGAAGCGATCGACGCGGTCATCGCGCAGATCGACAACCCGAAGATCACGATCCCCGAGCTGATGAAGATCCTGCCCGCGCCGGATTTCCCGACCGGCGGGTACCTGATCGACTCCGAGGAGATCGCGCGGTCGTACGAAACCGGGCGCGGCAAGCTGACGATGCGCGCCAAAACACATTTTGAGGACGTCAAAAACGGCAAGACGCGGATCGTCATCGACGAGTTCCCGTTCACGGTGAACAAGGCGTCGTGCCTCGAAAAGATTCTGCAGATCACGCAGGAAAAGAAAGCGATGTTCGCCGCCGTGTCGGATATCCGGGACGAAAGCGACCGCACCGGAACGCGCGCGGTCATCGAGGTCAAAAAGGACGGCGACCCGGAAAAGCTGCTGCAGCTGCTGTTCAAGTATTCCGACCTGCAATGCACGTTCGGCGCGAACTACGTCGCGATCGCGAACGGCAAGCCGCAGCAGATGAACCTCAAGGAGATTCTTGGGCACTACATCCGGCACCAGCGCGAGGTTACGACGCGCCGCACGATCACCGAACTGGAGATCGCCAAAAAGCGCTGCCACATTCTGGAAGGCCTGATGGTCGCCGTGAACAACCTCGACCGCGTGATCAAGCTGATTCGCGCGTCGAAGTCGCCGAAGGAAGCGCGCGAAGGACTGATGCGCGAGTTCTCGCTGACCGAAGTGCAGGCGCAGGCGATTCTGGATTTGCGGCTGCAAAAGCTGACGAGTCTCGAACTGCTGTCGATCGAGCGCGAATATAAGGAAACGAAAAAGCGGATCGCGGAGCTCGAAGCGATCCTTGCGTCGGATAAGAAGCTGGCCAACCTCATTAAGAAGGAACTGACGGAGGTGCGCGCCCTGTTCGACGGGAAGCGCCGCACCGCGATCATCGCCGGGGACGTTTCGATCGAAGCGCCGGCGGAGGAAGCCGCCCCGGCCGAGGACATGACCGTGACACTGCTTGCGGAAGGCAAGCTCCGCAAGACCCCGACGCGGCTCTATAACGCCGCGCAGATCAGGGCGGAGCGGCCGATCGTTTCCGTGTCGCTGCCGGGCGACGGCGCGCTGCGGCTCTTTACCGACCGCGGCGAACTGCTGCAGCTCAGGGTGAGCGATATTCCCGAAACGCGGGCGACGCAGAAGGCGACGAACCTCGTTTCGCTGCTGGAAATGGAAAAGGGCGAGAAGGTCATCGACATGATCGACGAGGCCGCGGAGGGCGAATACCTGCTCGCGACCGCAAACGGCATGATCAAGCGCACCGCCGCGGAGGAATTCCGCGTCCGCACGAAGCGCACCGCCGCGATCGGCCTGAAGGAAAAGGACCGGCTGCTGCGGGTTTGGAAAGCCGGCGGGCAGAGCATCCTGCTCGTCACGCGGCTCGGCATGAGCATCCGGTTCGCGGCGGAGACCGTTCCGCTGACCGGACGAACCGCGTCCGGCGTCGGCGCGATCAAGCTGGAGCCGAAGGACGCCGTCTGCTTCGCCGCCGAGACCAACGACGAGGGCGAACTGATTACCGTTTCCGACCGCGGCTTCGGCAAGCGCAGCTTCCTGTTCGATTACGAAGTGCAGGGCCGGAACGGCAAGGGCGTGAAAACGTTTGATTTCAAGAAGAACGGGTCGAACGGAACGCTGCTTGCGTTCGTCGGCACGGTGACCGAACCGTATGCGCTCGCGCTCGAACAGCGGCACGGCGCGAAGACCGTGATCGACACCGAGCAGATCCATATCCAGCCCAAGGCGGGCAAGGGCGAGCTGCTGGTGCCGGTCGTGCTCGACGACGATATCGTCGCCGGGTATCGCGACGAATAATTCCGGGAGGAAACCATGCAAAAATTCAAGGCGTTTTTGAAACGGAAGAACATTGAGATTTCCGTGAAGCGGTACCTTGTGGACGCGATGAGCGCGATGGCGCAGGGCCTGTTCTGCACGCTGCTGATCGGCACGATTCTGAACACGCTCGGCACGCAGTTCCACATCGGTTTTCTGACGGCGACGGTCGCGACGGTCAACGGCACGCCGTATACGATCGGCGGCCTCGCTTCGGCCATGGTCGGCCCGGCGATGGCGGTCGCGATCGGCTATGCGCTTTCGGCGCCGCCGCTCGTCCTGTTTTCGCTCGTTCCGGTCGGCATCGCCACAAACGCGCTCGGCGGCGCGGGCGGCCCGCTCGCGGTTCTGGTCGTCGCGATCGTTTCGTCGGAGCTCGGCAAGGTCGTTTCCAAGGAAACGAAGGTCGATATCCTCGTGACGCCGCTCGTGACGATCCTGTCCGGCATCGGTCTCGCGTACCTGATCGCCGCGCCGATCGGCAAGGCGGCAAGCTGGCTCGGGCAGCTGATTATGCTCGCGACCGAGCTGCAGCCGTTCTGGATGGGCATTCTGGTTTCCGTGATCGTCGGCGTGCTGCTGACGCTGCCGGTTTCCTCGGCGGCGATCTGCGCCGCGCTGTCGCTGACCGGTCTGGCCGGCGGCGCGGCGGTGGCCGGCTGCTGCGCGCAGATGGTCGGGTTTGCCGTCATGTCGTTCCGCGAGAACAAATGGGGCGGGCTCGTGAGCCAGGGGCTCGGCACGTCGATGCTGCAGATGGGCAATATCGTCAAGAACCCGCTCGTGTTTTTGCCGCCGATCCTGACGAGCGCGATCACCGGCCCGATCGCAACGTGCCTGTTCCGGCTCGAGATGAACGGTGCGGCGGTCAATTCCGGCATGGGAACCTGCGGCCTCTGCGGCCCGATCGGCGTCTGGACCGGCTGGACGAATCCGTCCGCCGCCGCGCTCGAAAACGGCGCCGTTGCGATCACGCCGACCGCGATGCACTGGATCGGCCTTGCGCTGGTCTGCATCGTGCTGCCCGCCGTGCTGTGCTGGGCGATCGGATTGTTGTTCCGCAAGCTCGGCTGGATCAAGGACGGCGACCTAAAGCTGCAATAACCGTTCATAAAGAATTGACGATTTTGTTACAACCGCGCGCAAAGCGTTCCTTGACACGCGATTTGCGCGCTTCTATAATGGGAATACCCTGCAAATCGGGAAATCAAAAAGAAACGCCGCCGGTTCGGCGGGTTCGGAAAGGGAGAAGGATGAAGCGTTGTGTTCTTGCGCTCGGCGCGCTTTCGGCGCTGCTGCTGGTCGGCTGCGTCGGCACGGCGCAAACCGCAGAAACGGTCGCGCCGCAAACGGAAGCGCCGGTGCAATCGGTCGAACCGATCGCAAAAACGCCGCAGCCGATCGTTGTGGAGCTGACGCCCGTTCCGACGCCGACCCCGTCGCCGACGCCGTCCCCGACGCCGACGCCGTCCCCCACGCCGTCGCCCACGCCCACGCCGTCCCCGACCCCCGTTCCGACGCCGCATCCCGCCGAAGAAACGCTGCAGATGAACGCGGAAACGGTGACCGTGTACGAAATGCGCAGCACTTCGATCCGGTTCTATAAAGCGCCGGACGCCGATGCGGACGCGACGGTGATCAAGTCGTCGTCGACGTACCCGGATCAGCGCAGCTTTCTGCTGCTCGATCCTGACGCGGCGGACGAGGCGTTTTTGCCGGTGCTGTATCTGAAAACCGGCGAAGAGGGCTATGTGCGCGCGGCGGACGTGACCGAAAGCCGGACGCTCGGCGGCAAACACAGCTGGCTCGGGTTCCTCGGCCGGCAGAACACCATCATCTGGAATCTTCCGCATCTCGGCTATGCGACGCCGGTTGCGCGGCGCAGCTATACCGCCGTGCGCGTGCTCGGGCTCGCCGGGCAGAACGACAGCTTTGCGCTGATTCTCACCGACGACGGCGTGATCGGGTATGTGCAGGCGTCGGTCGTTTCCGAAAGCAATGCGGAAGCGCTCGGGGCCGCGTTCCGTGCGAACGAGGAAACGCCGGAGCTGCTGTACAGTGCGGACGCATTCGTCACGCGGGCGCGGGAAGCCGAGGGCGAAGAAGCCGCGTCCGACGCAGAGTTTGTGTACGACACGCTGCGGGCGCTCGGGTTCCGGTTCGATCCGTATTACTACGAACTGTATCAGAAGCCGCTGACGAACAAGACGTATTACCCGCGGCTGTATACCGACGCGGTCTACAATTCGCTCGGGTTCAAGCTGTTCAATACGAGCGGCTGGAACGTGACGTACGACGGCGAGCGCACGCAGTGGCTGTATCTCGACGATGCGGCGTCGCTCGAACCGGGCGACCTGCTGTTCTTCACGGCGTACGGCGCAAAGGACAAGCCGATCGAGGCGAATGCGCGCGTCGTGTTCCGCGGCAAATATTCCGGCTACGTCACGACCTGCGGCGTCTATCTCGGCGGCGACAGCATGATGACCGTCGTGGACGGCACGGTGACGCTCATCGAGGGCGTGTTCGCTTCCGCTTCGGAGTACGGCGCCTACTTCGATTCGGCGCGCCGCGTACAGACGGAAGTGACCGATTTACGCGCCCTGCTGATCGAAACGATGATTTCGAACATCTACGACCGGCTCGGCACGCCGTACAGCAACGGCCAGCGGCTCGGCGATCGCGCCTATGACTGCTCCGGCATCGTGTGCTGGTCGCTCGGCTCGCTCGGGTTCCGGCTGTACGAGAGCCATCCGCTGTATATGGACATGGACGAAGGCGAAACGACCGCCGCCGGTCTTGCGAACACGGATTCGATCTATTGGGAAACGTACGGCGTGACGATCCCGCTGAACATGCTCGGGCGGCTCGAGGAGCGCAGGGACGAGCTTGCGCTTTTGGAGCGCGGCGATCTGGTGTTCTTAATGAACAGCAAGCACACGAACGTCGGCCACATCATGGTCTATCTCGGCAACAACACCGTCATCCACTCGACGACGATCACGTCCACCTATCGCGGCACGCTTGTCGCCGAAATCCGCCCCGCCCTGCAGGCGCTGTACTACTGCACGCGCCGGTTCGGGGAATTCTGAAACAGAAAACCAAAGCAAAAGAGGCTGTTCAATGCGTGTTTGAACAGCCTCTTGTGAATTCACTTTGACGATCATCGCTTTGTGTCATGCCTGTTTCCCTTACTTGCCGGAGATCGTGATGCCGTCGAAGGCGGCGTACGGCAGGACGGTATAGCCGCTCTGCACCTGTTCGGCGGAAACGCCGCGCAGCCGGAAGAGCATATCGGCGAGGTTGCCGCTGATCATCGTTTCGGACAGGGCCGCGCCGACCTTGCCGTTTTCGATCAGGAAGCTGTTTTTCGCCACGCCGGAGAAGTCGCCGTTCGACGCCGGTTTGCCGCCGGAGAACCGACCGACGAGGATGCCGCGGTCGATCGAAGCGATGATCTCGTCGAGCGGCTTGTCGCCGGGCGCCATGACCATGTTGTAGCTGTCGTTCTTTCCGCGCGGCAGGTGCAGCTTGTTCGCGGCGTACAGCCCGAGCGCAAACGCGTTGAGCCGGCCGTTATGGATGATATCGAAGTTTTCGGCGACAAAGCCCTCCTCCGTGACGCGCTTGCCGCAAACGATGCGCTCGTCCAGCGGCGCAAGACCGATCGTGATGCGCTCGTCGGCCACCGGCTGATGGAGCTTGTCTTTCCACGGGCTCGTGCCGTTCAGAAGGCCGTCTTCGCCCGCAAACTGCATCAGCAGGGAGCCAAGGAGATCGCTGACGCAGTCGGGCGTCAGCACCATCGTACCTTCGAACTTGCCGCTCGGATTGACCGTGTCGATCTGTTTTTCGGCGCTTGCGAGGTCGTGCTCGATCGAGGCAAGTTCGATCAGCGGCCGATCGAGGTCCGCCGTCTGCGCGGTGCTGATCATAAACGACGACGCGCGATCCCCTTCATGCCCGCTGTACATCATGATCAGCGTATAGGACCCTTCGTGCGTGCTGTGCAGAACGCCGCAGGTGTCGGCGACGACGTGGAAGATTTCTTCGTGCGAAACGACGAACTGTTCGATCATGACCTTCGGGAACCGCTCTTTCACCTGCTCCAGAAGCTCCTTGCAGCGGAAGAACAGCCGGTCGAGGTCGGGATCGGTCGCGCCGCGCGTCACGTCGGTGTTTTCCGCCATGGGCGCGAAGTCCCAGTTCTCGTCCGGCTCGGCGGATTCGGCTGCCGAAAGGCACGTCGCCGCGGCGGAGCGCAGCGTTTCGTCGTCGTACCGGTTTTGGGTGACGGTGCCCTTGCGGCCGCCCGCGACGGCGTTCAGCTTCAATTGCTTGTCGAACAGCGTGCGGAACAGACTGAATTCCCCGCCGTCCACGTTGAATTCGTGCGTAATCTTGTACTGCACCGAGCAAAGCCCCTTGTCGGCTCCGGCTTCGGTCAGCGCGGCGAGCGCTTTTAATGCGGTTTGCTTCAATGTTTCGATCATGGTTCGTTCCTCCTTACCGTCCGCCGATGTTGACGCGGCACTTCAGCGCGGGGCCGCCCATGCCGACGGGCATCGGCTGCTTTTTGCCGCACATGCCGGAGCTTGCCCAGACCATTTCGTCGGAAACCATGTCCACGGTCTTGAGCATATCGAACGCCACGCCGGAAATCGTCGTGTCCAGCAGCGCGCGCCCGAGCTTGCCTTTTTTGATCTCATAGCCGAACGTCACGCCGAACATGAATTCGCCGGTCGTGTCCGCCTGCCCGTTGTTCGTGTCGAGTAGATAGTAGCCGTCGTCGATCGAAGCGATCATGTCGCTGAGCTTCGACGTGCCGGGCAGCACCGCGGTGTTGCGCATCCGGATCAGCGGCTCGTCGGAGAACAGGAACGCGCGCGCGTTTCCGTTCGGGGTCATGCCGAACCGCTCCGCGCTCTCCCGGTTGTTCATGTAGCCGACCAGGATACCGTTTTTGATCAGCTCCGCGTCGGTCGCGGCGACGCCTTCGTCGTCCACATAGATCGGCAGCGGCGTCGGCTTGCCGAACGCCGTGTGCGCAAAGTCGACGAGGTTCACAAGGTCGGAGCCGACGCGCTTATGCAGGTTCGGGCCCGCGACGGAACCGCCGATCACGAGGTCGGCCTCCACCGTATGCCCGACCGCTTCATGCGCGAGCATGCCGGACAGCGTGCCGCCGAGGATGACGGTCTTGTTGCCCGCTTCGGGGTAAACGCCCTCCGTCTTGCGGCGGACGCGCTCATAAAGCTCGTCGATCTCGGCATAGCAGGCTTCGGGGTTATCGTAGTTCTGCGTAAAAGCACCGTACCCGCCGCCGATCACGCGGTGCAGCTCGATCGGCTTTCCGTCCTGCCCGGCCGCGCTCATCGTGACGTAGAGATAGCTGCGCGGCAGGATGGAGTGCCCGTCCGTACCGTCGCTGACGACGAGCAGCTTTTCCATCGAATCGCTCATCGCGACCGCGGTGTGGCTGATCAGATCGGGGTACTTTGCGGCGACGTAGCGGTCGATCGCCTGAATGAATTCAATGTAGGCGCGCTGCTCCGGGTCGCTTAGGTCCGTCGCGGTCACGATGCGCCCCGGCATAAGATGCGGATGCGGCCCTTTGCCGCGGCCCGCGTGCGCGGAGAGGAACGCCGCGTTTTCGGACGCCGCTTTCAGAACGGCCTTGACCGTTTCGTCGGTGTATTCCGCGGTGGAGGAGAAGCCGTATACGCCGTTTTCATAGACGCGCGCGGATACGCCGAACTGCTCCGTCCGCACGTTGTTGACCAGATTGCCGTTCAGCAGAACGGCGACCCGTCTCGTGTTTCGCTGCGCCCGCAGCTCCGTATTGGCGCGCGCGGCAAACAACGCTTTCTTGTCGCTCAATCGATCCTGAATCATCTGTTCGCTCCTTCTTTGTTGCAGTAAAATCAGTATACCATAGTCCCGACGGATCGGGAATCGCCTATCCGTTGTTTTTTTCGGTTGTTTCGCAACCGGCGGGCAAGTCCGGGCCGGGATGATGCACCGCCAACGCGACCAGTCCCGCGCCGGCGGCGGTCAGAACGCATCCGATCAGCGTCGTGGCCGGAAGCCCGAGCGACGCGATCGCAAACCCGCCGACAAGCTGGCCGAGGATGCAGCCGAGCGTCTGCGATTCGGTGACGAGCATCTGCCCCTTGACCTTGTCGCCCGCGTCCATGCGCCCGTTCAAAAAGAACGACACGGCCGGAATGAAGATCGCGTAGCCCATGAGCTGCACGCCCTGCGAAAGGTAGACCGACCAGACCCCCGCATGCAGGTACATCGGCAGCAGCAGAACGAGGACTTTGACGAGGAAGGCCAGCGACGAAACGATGAGGAGCCCACTCAGCCGGAACCGCTTTTGCAAAAGCGAGAACCCGGCCATCGTCGGGATCTCGACGAGCGCGGCGAGCGCAATGCCGACGCTCATTTCATGCGTGCCGCAGCCGATCTCGGAAACGATGCTCAGCATGTACGCGTTGATGAAATTGTGCACCGCAAAGATCAGAACGGTGCCGGGCAGCAGCAGACGAAGATACGGGTGCTTTTTCAAAAGCGCCGACGCGCTCGAAACGTCGGCGGGCTTCACGTCGGCCCGCTTCTTTGGCGCAAAGACGATCGCGGTCACGGCAAGACCGACGTTCGCCGCCGCGTAGACCCAGAGCAGCGCGTCCGTTTTCCATTCCGCGAGGAAGCCCATCCCGTAGCAGAACACGGCGAAAATTGCGGACGCGATCCCGCGCCCGAGCGCGTAATCGATCCGTTCGCCCCGATCCACATACGCCATCCCGACCGCGTTGCAAAGCGGCTGGATCGCCAGCGTCACCGCCGAAAGCGTGCAGAACAGCACGGCGACGAGCACGGGCACGTTCGTCGGGAAGCAGAGCAGCAGCGCAAGCACGATCGCGAGCGCGGCGCCGCCGCACAGTTCGGCCTTCAGCGAAAGCCCGTTCGGCCGGTCGGCGAGGGCGGCAAGCAGCGGCTGCAGCAACAGCGCAGCCGCATTCGCGCTTGCCAGAACCAGCCCGACCTGCGGCACGGTAAACCCGTGCGCAGTCAGATACCGTTCGGCAAACGAATACACAAAGCAGGCGGAAACCCAATAGAATCCCTGTAAAACCGCAAAGCGGCGCGTAAATCGACTCATACCGCCATTGTACTCCGTCCGGCGGGCGGTTGCAATGCTTTTTCGGTAAAATGACAGGTTAAAGGAACAGCGAAACGCCGAGATACAGGCCGCCGCACAGCGCCATCACAAGGATCGGGTTCCATTTGCCGAACCGGATGGCGGCGAACGCGCCCGTAAACAGTACGACGGCAAGCCAGCTCACGGCCGAAAGCGACAGCGCCGCGTCGCCGAAGACCGCGGTGCGCAGCAGCGTCACGCCGGCCGAAGCGATCAGCGCGACGACGACCGGGCGCAGCGTTTTCATCAGCCGCTGCAAAAGCGGCAGCGTGCGGTATTTGCGGTAGAGCCAAAAGAGCAGGGAAACGAGGATCAGCGACGGCAGCACGAACCCGAGCGAAGCGATCAGCGCGCCGGGCAGCCCCGCGATCCGCATTCCGACGAACGTGGCGGCGTTGATCCCGATCGGGCCGGGCGTCATCTCCGCAATCGTCACGAGATCGGAAAACTCCGACAGCGTCAGCCACGCGTGGCTGCGGACGACCGTGCTTTCGAGCAGCGGGATCGCCGCATAGCCGCCGCCGACCGAAAACAGGCCGACCTGCAAAAAGGCAAAGAACAGTTCCCAAAGCGTCATGCCTTCGCCCCCTTTCGCTCCAGCAGGGCGAGCACAACGCCGACCGCAAGCGCGCCGAGCAGGATCCAGACGGCATTCACGCGGAACACCAGCGACGCGACAAAGGCCGCCGCCATCAGGACGATCGAAACCCACGACCGCTCCTTCAGCACCTTTTGTCCGAGCGAGCAGACGACGTCGAGGATCACGGCCGCAACGCCCGCCTGCATGCCCTTCAGAAACAGCGCGACGTACCGGTTCGACGCGAACGCGGCGTAAAACAGCGAAAGCACCGAAAGCAGCACGATCGGCGGGATCACCGTGCCGAGCACGGCGGCGGCCATGCCCGCGGTCCCCGCAACGTGCCGCCCGACCAGCACCGCGGCGTTCACGGCGATCGGCCCCGGCGCGGTCTGCGCGAGCGCGGTATAGTCCAGCATCTCCTCCTCGCTCAGCCAGTGCAGCCGGTCGACAAAGTGCCGCTTCATAAACGTCACGATCACGAAGCCGCCGCCGAACGTAAACGCACTGATCCGCATCGAAGTGAGGAACAGCGTCCAAAGGGTATGCAGTTTTTCGCGATTGATTTGCTTCATGTTAGTTCGTTCTCTCGGAGTTCTCGGCGGCGGCACTCGCCTGCGGCGGGCAAACAGCGGTCAATAAAACGCGTCGCTGCATCTTCCGCAGGAAGCGCGCCGCGTTTTATCCCGGCCGAACGTAAACGCACTGATCCGCATCGAAGTGAGGAACAGCGTCCAAAGGGTATGCAGTTTTTCGCGATTGATTTGCTTCATGTTATTTGCCTCCCCTGTGTAAGGGGAGGTCGGTGACGCAGTCACCGGGTGGGGTTGTAGGGTTGGAGATGCGGGAAAAAGGAGCTTTACAACCCTACCGTCAGCCTATCGGCAAACAGTGGTCATCAAGGATTCTGCTTCATCTCGCACTGCGAGCGCAGAATCCTTGTCCCCTTACACAGGGGAGGCCACCCTACAATCCTCCCATCGGGCTTCTTTCAACGCCGCAAAGCGAGAATTCACAAGGGACTGTTCAAAGCGCTTTGAACAGCCCCATGGCGTTACAGGTTATACAGCTTCGTGAACTTTTCGGTCAGGTAATCCGTATAGTAGTTCGGATCGAACGGCGCTTCCATCGCCTGCTCCATCAGCGCTTTCGGCGTGAAGCGCATGCCGTGGCGGTAGATGCGCTCGGTCAGCCAGTCGATGATCGGCTGCAGGCTGCCTTCGCGCACGAGTCCCCACACGTCCAGATCGCGCTGCATCCAGTCGAGGAGCTGCGCGCCGTACGCGCTGCCGAGCGCATAGGACGGGAAGTAGCCGATCAGGCCGCTCGACCAGTGCGAATCCTGCAGAACGCCCTGTTTGTCGTCCGGCACGTCGACGCCGAGGTATTCGCGGTAGAGCGCGTTCCAGGCGGCGGGCGCGTCCGCAGCGGCCAGCGTCCCGTCGATCAGCTTCTTTTCGATCTCATAGCGGATCATGATGTGCAGCGGATAGGTCAGCTCGTCCGCTTCGGTGCGGATCAGCGACGGTTCGGCCTTGTTCACGGCAAGATAGAACTGATGCGCTGTCACGCCGGCAAGCTGCGTCGGGAACAGCTCGACGAGCTTCGGGAACACGTATTCGATGAACGGCTCGCTGCGGCCGATGATGTTTTCAAAGAAGCGGGACTGGCTTTCATGCACGCTCATGCTGGTCAGGTTGCTGAGCGGGCTTAGCTTGATGTCGTCGCCGACGTTCAGTTCGTAGATCGCGTGGCCGCCTTCGTGGATCACGCTGTACATCGAGCTCTGCACCGCGTCCTCGTGGTAGTGCGTCGTGATGCGGACGTCGTCCTTCGTAAAGCTGGTCGTAAACGGATGCTCGACTTCGCCGCAGACCGTGCGGTCGGGATCCATGCGCAGCACCTGCATCAGGTACTTCGTCCATTCCTTCTGCTGTTCGATCGGGTACGGCTGCTCGAGGAACGAAACGTCCGGCTGATAGCCCTTTTTGCGGATCGCGTCGATGACCGGAACGAGCGCGGCGCGCACCTTAGCGAAAAACGCGTCGAGCGTTTCGGTCGTCAGCCCCTTTTCGTAGGAATCCAGAAGCGTATCGTAGACCGGCGCGTCGGGCCGATAATAGCGGGCGAACCGGCGCGTATAGTCATAGACCGTTTCGAGGTGCGGCAGGAATTTTGCAAAGTCGTTCGTCACCTTCGCTTCGTGCCACGCGGCGGAGGAAGCCGTCAGCGCGACCTGAAACGCAACGTATTCGTCGACCGGGATGCAGGCGGTGCGTTCGTAATCCTCGTACATCTGTTTCGCTTCGGCAAGCGTGATCGCGTCGACCGCGTCCGGATGCGCAAGGATTGCCTGCATGTCCGCGAGGAACGTTTCGTCCGTCTTCAGCCGGTATTCGACCCCGGACAGCGCGCCGAGCGTTTCCCCGACGAGCGGAGCGGCCTTCTTCGGCATGACGGTCTCCATATCGTAATACAGGACGCCCATGGCGTGCTCGTAAACGCGCATCTTTTCGAGCTGCGCTTTGAATCGTTTGACGGTTTCTTCCATCGTTGTTTGCTCCTTCGGATCGTTTTCTCCATTGTACGCAAAAAGCGCGGGGCTGTCAAATGGATTTCGAACCGCCCGCCGTATGATCGGCGCAAAAGCCGGTCATACTATGCGCGAGGTGATAAACAACATGGAAAAGAAGCAAAACAATTTGATCCTGTTTCTCCGCAACAACGGGTTCTATCTCGCGATCGTCCTGTGCCTGATGGCGGTCGGAACGGGGATCGTGCTGCTGACGATTCCGGCGACGAAGCAGCAGACCGAAGCGGCGCCGACGGCCGCGCCGGTTCCGGTCAACAATTCGGGCGATCAGCGGCTTTCGGAAATCACGGTCGTCCCGCAAAAGACGAGCCCGACGGCGACGCCCTACTACGCGCCGCTGAACACGGCGGCCCCGACCGCCGTCCCGACCGCGGAACCGACGGCTGCCCCGACCGCAAAGCCCGCGTCCGCGTCGCAGAAGGCCGCCGCGCCGGTCGAGGGCGAGATCATCTTTGACTTCGCGGTCGACAAGCTGCTGTATTCGGTCACGCTCGACCAGTGGATGACGCACGCAGCGGTGGATATCGCGGCGGACGAGGGCAAAGCGGTCAAGGCGGTGCTGTCCGGCACGGTCTCCGACGTGCGCGAGGACGACGTGCTCGGCTATACGGTCGAGATCAAACACAGCAACGGCCGCACCACGCTCTATGCGTCGCTCGGTTCGGACGTGCGCGTCAAGGCGGGCGACAAGGTCAACGCCGGGACGGTGATCGGCTCGGTCGGCACGAGCGCGATTTCCGAATGCGCCCTGCCGCCGCATCTGCATTTCGCGTTTTCGATCGACGGCAAGCCGGTCGATCCGAAAAAGTACGTCCGGCTCGGATAACGTTCACGCGCCGCGCGTCAGCCGCTTTTCGAGCAGGGCGACGGCTTCGTACATCAGCGCGGCGAGCACGCAGA
Source organism: Clostridia bacterium (assembly GCA_017448545.1). Taxonomy (GTDB): domain Bacteria; phylum Bacillota; class Clostridia; order Christensenellales; family CAG-138; genus UBA3792. The sequence goes on along the minus strand of JAFSLH010000007.1, from coordinate 59,734 downwards.
GGATCACGACGCTCGCCATGACGAGGTCAAGCTTGAATACCTGCCCGCCGTAGACGATCAGGTAGCCGAGACCGGATTTGCTGACGAGGTATTCGCCGACGATCACGCCGACCCACGACATGCCGACCGAAATCTTCAGCGCGGCGATCAGGTCTTTGAGCCCCGCAGGCAGCACGACTTTCGTGAAAATCTGCAGCTTCGTCGCGCCGAGCGTGCGCATCAGCAGCTGTTTGTCGGAGGTCGTCGCGTTGAACCCGTTCAGCACGGTCACGGTCGTCACGACGAGCGAAACGAGGATGCCCATCACGACGATGGAGGCCATGCCGGCCCCGATCCAGACGATCAGCACCGGCCCGAGCGCGATCTTCGGCAGCGCGTTCAGAACGACAAGGTACGGATCGAGGATGCGGTTCAGCGTCGGCAGCCACCACAAAAGCACCGCGAGCAGCGTTCCGAGCAGCGTGCCGAACACGAACCCGAGCACGGTTTCGAGCAGCGTCGTGCCGATGTGCTGCCAAAGGTCGTTCGACGCGGCGAGCCGCACGACCGTCGCCCACACGCGCGACGGGCTCGAGAGGATGAACGGGTCGAACCAGCCGAGCGCGGCCCCGAGCTCCCAAAGCCCGAAAAACCCGACGAGGACGGCGATCTGTCCGAACCGCACGGCGCGGCGGTTCCGTTTCTGCCGCAATAGATAGCGGCGATATGCTTCGTTCATCGGTCGATCTCCTTCCATGCGCGGTCGTACAGGTCCAAAAAGGCGGGCGTGTGCCGCCGCATCAGCGGCGAAAGCGCGCGGTCGAACCCGGTTTCGAGGATCGTTTTGATCCGCGACGGCCGCCGGGAAAACACGAATACCCGATCCGCCATCGAGACGGCTTCCGAGATGTCATGCGTGACGAGGACGGCCGTCTTGTTCTGTTCGCGGATGATGCGGTACACTTCGTCAGATAGCTGCAGCCGCGTCTGGTAATCCAGCGCGGAAAACGGCTCGTCGAGCAGCAGCAGGTCCGGTTCGAGCGCGAGCGTGCGGATCAATGCGACCTTCTGCCGCATCCCGCCCGAAAGCTGCGGCGGGTAATACCGCCGGAACGCGCCGAGCCCGTAGGTATCGAGAAGCTGCAGCGCTTTCGTTTTCGCTTCGGGCGTCAATCGGCGCTGCACTTCGAGCCCCAGCAGCACGTTCTTTTCGACCATGCGCCATTCGAGCAGATGATCGCGCTGCAGCATGTAGCCGATCCTGAGGTTCGGCTCGGAAAAGGCGATCGTTCCGGCCTGCGGTTTCAGAAGCCCCATCATCAGCGAGAGCACGCTCGTCTTGCCGCAGCCGGACGGCCCGACGATCGCGCAGAATTCCCCGCGCTTTACCTCCATGTCGAGACCGGCGACGGCCTGCGTCTGCTCCGTTTCCGTAAAATAAGAAAAAGTCACGCCCGAAAGCGTCAACAGCGGCGTTTCCATCGGTTCCTCCGTATCCGTTTGTTATCCTATCGTATTCCGGATTTCGTCGATCCGTGTCCTTTTACGCATAATTTGCGCCGATTCCGCATAGAACGGGAACGGAACCGTCTCGCTGCTCTTGCAAACCGGACGAAAAACAGGTATAATTATCCCGTAATTTATAGGATCAAAACGATTTTTTATACAACGATCGGAGAGAAAGCAAATGACCGTTTGGGAAATTCTGTCGCTGCTGGGCGGCGTGGGGCTGTTTCTGTACGGCATGACCGTCATGTCGTCGGGCCTCAAAAACGCCGCGGGCGACTCGCTGCACGTCATTCTCGAAAAGGTAACGACGAACCGCGTACTGGCGGTGCTGATCGGCATCGTCGTGACGATGCTCGTGCAAAGCTCGTCTGCGACAGACATGATGGTCATCGGCTTCGTCAATTCGGGGCTGATGACGCTCGCGCAGGCGATCGGCGTGATCATGGGCGCGAACATCGGAACGACCGTCACCGCGCAGATCACCGCGTTCAACCTGACCGCGCTCGCGCCGGCGCTCGTGTTTGTCGGCACGGTGCTGTACTTATTTCTCAAAAAGCCGCTCGTCAAGCACATCGGCGCGATCCTGCTCGGCTTTGGCATGCTGTTCGTCGGCATCGGGCTGATCAAGACCGCGATCGCGCCGCTGGCCCAAAGCGAAGGGTTCATCCGCGTCCTGTCCGCGCTGTCGCATCCGGCGCTCGCGGTGCTGTTCGGGATTCTGTTTACCGCGCTGCTGCAAAGCTCCTCGTCCTCGGTCGTCATTTTCCAGGCGTTCGCCGTCGAAGGACTGCTGACCTACGAGCAGTGCGTGTACCTTGCGATCGGCGCGGCGATCGGCTCCGTCATGCCGAACCTGCTCGCGTCGCTGACGACCGACCGGAACGGCAAGCGCACCGCGCTGTTGAACCTCTATTTCAATATGCTGCGCGCCGTCCAGCTGCTGCTCATCATCACGATCTTCCCGGTCGTGCTCGACTGGATCAAGCTGCTTTCGCCGGGCGACGTCGCGCGTCAGGTGGCGAACACGCATACGATCTTCGCAATCGTCGCGGTGCTCGTGCTGCTGCCCTGCTCGAAGCTGATTATCAAGCTGACGTACCTCACGATGCCGCTGCTCCCGGAGGAACAACGGCAAAAGGAGGACAGGCGGTTGGTCTTTTTGCCCGGCGCGGAACAGATGGTTCCCGCCGTCGCCGTGCGGCAGGCCAAGCTGGAAGTCGAGCGCATGGGCAAGATTGCCCGGAGCAACCTGACTTCCGCGCTCGAATACTTCTTCTACCCCGAGCGCGAGGAGCTGTTTGACCGCGTCGAGGAAACGGAGCAGACCGTGGACTGGCTCGACCATACGATCAGCGACCGGCTGGTCACGCTGCGCAGCCTGCAGCTGCCGGAGCGCGACGTGTTCCTGCTCTCGCGCATGATCCGCGTCACGTCGAACTTTGAGCGCATCAGCGACCACGCCGAAAACATCATCGAGTTTGCGCAGCGGCTCAAGACCGATAAGGTCACGATCTCGGACGCCGGCATGGAGGAGCTGCGGCAGCTCTCGGTCGGCGTGCTGCAGTGCCTTGACGTCGCGATGGACGTTTTCGAAACCGAATCGCTCAAGCGGCTCCCGGAGGCCGAGGAGCTCGAACAGAACGTCGACGATATGCAAGCGCAGTTCATCCAGAACCACATCGACCGCCTGATGCAGAGCGGCTGCAACCCGCTGGCCGGCGTCATCTTCACCGATATGTGCACCGATCTCGAGCGCTGCTCCGACCAGGCGCTGAACATCGCCCACGCCCTGCGCCGGTGAGGTCAGTTTACAGTTCAGAGTTTAGAGTTATGATTTCGCCAAAGGCGAAAGATATGGGGAAAGATTCTGCGCTCGCGGTGCGAGAAGAAGCAAAATCATTGGTGACCGCTGTTTGCCGTCAGGCAGACGGCAGAGCTGTACAGCCTCCCCTGTGTAAGGGGAGGTGGATCGGCGCAGCCGAGCCGGTAGGGTTGTAGGGAAACGCTCTCATTCTTTCCCCGCACGTCCAACCTTACAACCCCACCCTGCCCTCCCCTTACACAGGGGAGGCAAAACCCTCCTTGTGTAAAGGAGGGAAGATCGCGAAGCGATCGGGAGGATTGTAGAGTTGGACGCGCAGGGAAAAATGCAAGTGCAAATTTATAAATCCCGTCCCGCAACGTTTTCGTAACGTTATCGTTCCGACTTGCAACGTTATCGTTCCGCGTCATATCGTTTTCGATCCGAAAATATCGATATCGATATGAAAAATATCGTTTTCGATGCAAGACAAAGACAAAGATAAAGATAAAGACGAAGATAAAGACCAAGACCAACGCCGGGAACGGACCGAAGGATCCGTACCCGGCGCAGGACAAAGACTATGAATCGCAGGACGCGGCGCCTATCTCGCGGCGCGGCCGATTGCGGGGCGGCCGCTTGCGGGCGCCTATGACCCGCCGGAAGGGACGAACCGTTTGCTGCGGTTTCGTCTTTTTGTTTTTTGCATAAAAAACCCTCCCGCCGGGGGAGGGCTGTATTCGCTGGGTTACGGTTCTTCCGGCGCGTTCGGATCGTCCGGCTCGTAGCGCAAAATATCCTGCACGTCGCAGTTCAGCGCGCGGCAGATCGCATTCAGCGTCGTAAACCGGACGGCGCGCGCCTTGTTGTTCTTCAGGATCGAAAGATTCGCCAGCGTAATGCCGACGCGCGCGCTGAGTTCGTTCAGCGACATCTTCCGTCTCGCCATCATCACGTCAAGATCCACAATAATCATACGCCACCTCAGATGGTTCCGTCGTTTTCGGCTTTGATCGCCGTGCCTTCTTCGATCACATTCTTCACGACGCGCAGCACGACGCCGAGGAACAGACCGACAAACGCAATTGCGAGCAGCACGTCCCACTCGATCAGAAAGCTCAGCGGCACGCAGATCGCGCCCGCAAGCAGCGAAGCCCAGGAGATCACGCGCAGCAGCTGCACGCTCGCGTCGGTAAAGATCGCGCCGGCGCGTACGTTGTTCAGCAGCAGAACGAGGCAGACGGTCGCCAGCAGCACGAGCGCGAGGATCGCGTACTCGAGGATGTAGTTCAGCACGCCGAAGCGATCCTGGTTGGCGAAAAACGGAACCGTCTCGCTGCGGAAGAACGGAAGGGCGATGGCGAGCCCCAGAACGCCGAAAAAGGCGAGCGCACAACAGATATAGGACAGCGTCACCGAAAGACGCCGGTCGATGCGAAGCATACGGTTCCTCCCTGACTTTTTCGCCATCATACCATACCCCGGATTGTTCGTCAATGGATTCCTATCGAAAAACAATATTTCGGGAAGGTCGGGTTTTCGCCGCGGTCCGCATATGGCGGGAAGCCGACGCATATAGTGTGGTGAGAAAAACAAACGGCGGGAGGACGGTATGGACAAAGCACAGCTTTATCAGGATATTGCAAAACGGACGCAGGGGGATATTTATATCGGCGTGGTCGGCCCGGTGCGAACCGGCAAGTCGACCTTTATCAAGCGGTTTTCGGAACTGCTCCTGCTGCCGAACATCGAAAACGAATATGTGCGGGCGCGGGTGATCGACGAACTGCCGCAAAGCGGCGCGGGGCGCACGGTCATGACGACGCAGCCGCGGTTCGTGCCGAGCGAAGCGGTGGAGATTCAGCTGGATGAAAACGTGACCTGCTCGGTGCGGCTCGTCGACTGCGTCGGCTATGTCGTGCCGGACGCGGCCGGTCTGACCGAGAACGGCGAAACGCGGATGGTCACGACGCCGTGGTTCGACCGCGATATTCCGTTTGCCGAGGCGGCGGAGATCGGAACGCGAAAGGTCATCGCCGAGCATGCGACGGTCGGGATCGTGATCACGACGGACGGAACGATCACGGAGCTTGGGCGCGAAAGCTATCTCGGCGCGGAAGCGCAGGCGATCCGCGACGTGCAGGCGACGAAGAAGCCGTATCTGGTCGTCGTCAATTCCGCTGCGCCGGACGGCGCGGCCGCCGAGGAGACGGCGGACTATCTGCGCGAAACGTTCGGCGTCGAGCCGCTGGTGCTGAACCTTCTGCAGCTCGGGGAAAAGACGCTTTCGGAGCTTCTGACCGGGATGCTCTATGCGTTCCCGCTGAAGCTGCTGAACGTTTCGCTGCCGTCGTACCTGCGCGCGCTCCCGCCCGAAAACCCGCTGCTGCAGCGGATTCTGGAACCGCTGAAAGCGCTGCTGCCCTCGGTGCGCGCCGTGCGGGACGTGGACCGCGTGATCGCGTGCCTGTCCGAGCCGGAGGGGTTCCGGCCCGCGCTGCTCGAATCGCTCTCGCTCGGCGACGGGACGGCGGTCGTTGCGATGCGGCCCGAGGAGGGCGTGTTCTATTCGGTGCTGACCGAGGCGTGCGGCTGTGAGATCCGCGACGATTACGAGCTGATGTCCGCAATCTCCGGGTTCGTCGCGGCGAAAAAGGCGTACGACCGGATCTCCGACGCGCTCGAAAAGGCGAAGCAGACCGGCTACGGCATCGTGCCGCCCGAACCGGCGGAAATGGAGCTGCTCGATCCCGAAATCGTGCGGCAGGGCAGCAAGTTCGGCGTGAAGCTGCACGCGCGGGCGAGCGGACTGCACATCGTGCGCGTCGATATCGACAGCGAGGTCAACCCGATCGTCGGCACCGAACAGCAGAGCGAAGCGCTGCTGCGCTACCTGAACGATACGTTCGAGGGCGACCCGAACGCGATCTGGGAAACGAACCTGTTCGGCAAGTCGCTCTACGATCTCGTGCTCGAGGGAATGCGCGGCAAGGTGAACGGCATGAACGACGAGGTGCAGCAGAAGATGCAGGGCGCGATCCAGCAGATCGTCAACAGCAACTGCAACGGCCTGATCTGCATCACGCTCTGAAAAACGGCACAAAATAGAGTATCGGAGCTGTTCAAAGGCGCTTTGAACAGCTCTGTTTCCGGTTTAGAGTTTACAGTTTAGAGTTTACAGTTATGATTTCGCCTGCGGCGAAAGTTATTTCATAAGGAGGAACACGAATGCGGACGGACCTGGCGACGGAATCGCGCGCGGCAAATCCGAAGCTGCGCGGCGTGACGGAAACGGTGCGGGAGGAGAACGGACTCGTTTGCGAGCGGATTACGGTGCGAACCGAGGCGGCGGCGCGGCGGCTCGACAAGCCGATCGGGCGATATTTTTCGGTCACGATGCCGCGCGAAACGCTGTTCGAGCGCGACCGGCTTACCCGTGCGGCGCAGTTTGCGGCGGAGGAGCTTTCCGCGCTGCTGCCCGAAACCGGGACGGTGCTCGTCGTGGGGCTCGGCAACCGGTACATCACGGCGGACGCGCTCGGCACGAAAACGGCGGAACACATTCTCGTGACGCGGCACCTGCGCCGCGCTTTTTTGGACGTGCTGCCGCCCGATACGCGCCCGGTCTGTTCGTTCTGCGCCGGCGTGCTCGGCGTGACCGGGATCGAAACGGTCGAGATCGTGTCCGCGGTCGCGGCGCGGCTGCGGCCCGCGGCGATGGTGGTCGTGGATTCGCTCGCGGCGGACGTGCCGGAGCATCTTGCGACCGTGCTGCAGATGAACGATACCGGCATCGCGCCCGGCGCGGGCGTCGGGAATTTCCGCGCGGTGCTGAACCGGGAAACGACCGGCATTCCGGTGATCGCGCTCGGGATGCCGCTCGTCGTCGGCGCGTCCGCGCTCGGCGGGAACGCGGCGGAGGAACTGTTCGTCACGCCGAAGGACGTGGATCTGATCGTGAAAAACGCGTCGAAACTGCTCGCGGAGACGGTCAACCGGGCGCTGCACGCAAAGAACCTATCCGTTCTGCAAAATCTCCTGCAATAATCGGCTGCGCCGGCGCATACCGTAAACCGGGAGGTATCGAATATGCATCGAAAAAAACGCGGCGCTAAGAGGCCGATCCTGCTGCCGGTCTTCGGTCTTTGGGCCGTACTCTGCTTTGCGGCGGGCGTCATGCTCGCAAGAGGACAGGCCGCCGTTCCGACCGCCGCGGTGATCGAAGTTTCGCCGGAGCCGACGATTGCGCCGACCGCGGTTCCTTCGCTCACGGCGGCGTATGCCGGCTATGCGACCGGGCTCAGATTGCGCGGCGCGGAGCCGAAAATCCTGATCTACCACACGCATACGACCGAAGCGTATTTTCCGACCGTGGACGCGCCGTATCGCAAAACGTCGGCCTGGCGCACCGCGGACACGACGCAGAGCGTCGTCGCGGTCGGGGAACGGCTGAAGGAGATTCTGGAAACCGAGTACGGGTTTTCGGTGCTGCACGATACGACGGATCACGAACCGCCGAAGCTGTCTTCCGCCTACGAGCGCAGCGAGCAGACGATGCGCGCCTATGCGGCGGCGTACCCGTCGATCGAGCTGTTCATCGACCTGCACCGCGACGCCTGCGGCAGCGATCCGACCGAGCCGACGGATTTCGTCACGGTCAACGGACAGGCGGTCGCGCGGCTGATGTTCGTCGTCGGACGCGGGGACGAGTACGCGGACAAGCCGTTTTATGAGACGAGCCGCCGCTTTGCGGAGCGCGTGACGGCATACCTCAACGGAATCGACCCGAAGCTGGCCCGGCCGATCCGCGAAAAAGCGGGCCGCTACAATCAGCACGTCGGCGCGTACTGTCTGCTCGTGGAGGTCGGGCACAACGGCAACACGCTCGCGCAGGCGATGGCGGCGCTGCCGTACCTCGCGGAGGGGATCGCCTACGCCGCCGCCGAAACGGAGCATACCGTTTCGGGCTGGGCGCCGGAGGGGGCGTAATGTCAAGGAACGTTTACATGTGGCAGAATTGACAAGCGCGCCGGCCGGTGATATAGTATATTCGTAGCAGTATAGATACCGGCTTGTTTGGCCGGAAGGACGATTTTTCCCCTCATGGAGGTACTGGTATGAGCATTTTTCAGGGCTCAGCGGTCGCATTGATTACCCCGTTCCGCAACGGCGCGATCGACTATCATGCATTGGAACGCATCATCGAGCTGCAGATCGCGGCGGGCACGGACGCGATTGTGGCGCTCGGCACGACGGCGGAAGCGTCGACGCTGCGGGACGATGAGCGCGAGGAACTGACGCGGTTTATCGTGGAGCGCGTTTCCAACCGGCTCCCCGTGATCGTCGGCACCGGCGGCAACAATACCGAGGAGGTCATCGAACGCAGCCGCTTTGCGGAAGCGGTCGGCGCGGACGGTCTTCTGATCGTAACGCCGTATTACAACAAGACGACGCAGGACGGGCTTGTCGCGCATTATTCCGCGATCGCGGAGCAGGTGCGTATTCCGATCATTGCGTATAACGTTCCCTCGCGCACGGGGCTGAACCTGCTGCCCGAAACGTTCCGCAAGATGATGGATGCAAACAGCAACATCGTCGGCGTCAAGGAAGCGAGCGGCAACATCGAGCAGATCGTCAGGCTTGCGGCGCTCTGTCCGGACTGCGATCTGTATTCCGGCAACGACGACCACGTCGTCCCGATCCTGTCGATCGGCGGCAAGGGCGTGATCTCGACGGTCGCGAACATCATTCCGGAGGTCGTGCATCTGATGTGTCAGGCGTTCTTCGAGGGCGATATCGCCGAGGCGCGCCGTCTGCAGCTGGCGATGCTGCCGATCCAGCAGGCCGCGTTCTGCGAGGTCAACCCGATCCCGATCAAAACGATGATGGGCATCCTCAAGCTGTGCGACCCGGAAGTCCGGCTGCCGCTGATCAAGCCGTCGCTGGAGCATTACGAATACATGGAACGCGTTCTGCGCGACGCGGATATGCTGTGAGGCGCCTATGGTGCGGCTTTTGTTGAACGGAATCGCGGGGCAGATGGGGCAGGCGGTGCTTCGGACGCTGCCCTCGTATGCGGAAGAAATCGAGCTCGTCTGCGGCGTCGACCCGGTCGGCGCGTCGCTGTCCGTCCCGGTGTATGCGAGCCCGGACGCGGTGCAGACCGATTTTGACGTCGCGATCGACTTTTCGGTTCCGGCCGCGGCGATGCGGATTCTGGCGCTGTGCGTCGAGCGGAAAAAACCGCTTGTGCTCTGCACGACGGGACTGACCGAAGAAGATTTGCGGGCGGTCGAAGAAGCGGCGAAGGTCATTCCGGTGTTTCGCTCCGGGAACATGTCGATCGGCGTGTACCTGATGCAGGAGCTCTGCCGGCGGGCGCGCATCTCGCTCGGCGACGGGTTCGACGTGGAGATCGTCGAAACGCACCACAACCGCAAGCTGGACGCGCCGAGCGGCACGGCTAAGATGCTCGCGGAAACGATCCTCGAAGCGTCCCGTGAACCGATGCATTGCGTCTACGGGCGGCACGACGCGGCGCGGCGGCGCGAGCCGAACGAGATCGGCGTCCACAGTCTGCGCGGCGGCACGATCGTCGGGGAGCACGAGGTGCGGTTCCTCGGCAGCGATGAGGAAATCACGATCCGGCATCAGGCGTTTTCCAAGGGCGTGTTCGCAACCGGCGCGCTGCGGGCGGCGCTGTACCTTGCGGAAAAACCGGCCGGTCGGTACGACATGCAGGACCTTGTCCGGGAAATGGGATAACCCCGCGATGGAACGCTTCAAAAACCGGTAAAATTCCGAAAAACAGTCGGTTTTTTCGGAATTTTTTGATTGACAGCCGAAGGGCGGGGTGCTATAATCGACCGGTAAGCCGCGTCGGAGCGGTATTTAAGTGTGCGAAAAATCGCATCACCGTATTTGAGCGAGTCTGGGAAGAAGGAGGAAGCACATCATGTACGCAATCATTCAGACCGGTGGGAAGCAGTATAAAGTTGCGGTCGGCGACGAAGTTCTGGTCGAAAAGCTGGATGCGGAAGTCGGTTCCGAAGTTGCACTGGACGTTCTGCTCGTCGCGGACGGCGAGACCGTTACGGTCGGCAAGCCCGTCGTGGAAGGCGTTAAGGCAACGGCGAAGGTTCTGGAGCACGGCAAGGGCAAGAAGGTTATCGTCTTCAAGTATAAGCCGAAGAAGAACATCCGCAAAAAGCGCGGTCATCGTCAGCCGTTCACCAAGGTCGCGATCACCGCGATCGGTTGATCATGATTACCGTTACGGTGCTGCGTGAAGCGGAAAACCCGGTCGGGTTTTCGGTCACGGGGCATGCGAATCGGGGCGAGTACGGGGAAGACCTCGTCTGCGCGGCGGTATCCGCCGTGGTGCAGACGGCGATCCTCGGCATCGTCGAAGTATTGAACCTGAACGCAGGCGTCTCCGTTCAAGAAGGAGACACGTCCTGCATCCTCGATCGGGATACGAGCCCGGAAGAGATCGAAAAAGCCGCCGTCGTGCTAAACACGATGCTGGCGGGGCTTCGGTCCATTCAGGCGGCGTACCCGGGGACCCTCAAATTTCGGAGCAAGGAGGTTTAACATCATGTTTCAGATGAATCTGCAACTGTTTGCGCATAAGAAGGGCGTCGGTTCTTCCCGTAACGGCAGAGACAGCGAGAGCAAGCGTCTCGGGCCGAAGCGTGCGGACGGTCAGGCGGTTCTGGCAGGCAACATTCTTGTTCGTCAGCGCGGAACGCATTTCCATCCCGGCACGAACGTCGGAATCGGCAAGGACGACACGCTGTTTGCCAAGATCGACGGCGTCGTCAAGTTCGAAACCCGTCATGCGGGCAAAAAGACCGTCAGCGTCTATGCGGCGGAATAACACAGACAAACGGAGGGGGCAAGACCCCCTCTTTTTTGTTGCGTGAATTGACCGCTGGCGCGGTCGTCAATTGCGCAAGAGCGTGAATTGGCTGCGCCGTGAATTGACCGCTGCGCGGTCGTGAATTGGCTTCGCCGTATGCCTCCCCTGTGTAAGGGGACAAAGATTCTGCTTCTTCTCGCACCGGGAGCGCATTCACGGAGCGAAGCGAGAATTCACAAGGGGGGCTGTCGCAAAAGGCACCAGACCATTTGCGGCAAATTGGAATTGTTTTATCTTGTATGTGGAAAAGGCGGAAAAATCCGCCTTTTCTCTGATTATATGCCGCAAATTATCCGCGTTTTCACCCTCGGCGTAGCGTCAGTACAGCCTTCGGGACGAAAACGCGAATTCTGCCTGCCTTATCAACAGCCCCTTTTCTCCCGTGAAAAATTTGTGAAGGACGCGGGAAAGCGGGCGCGGCGGATTGACAGCTTCGGCAAAGGATGGTATATTGTATTTGGTTGAAGTTGGGCTTTTGCCCAAGGCAGCCGAACAAATCATCGTACTATTTCAGAAAAGAGGTATTGCATATGAAGAAGCTGGATCTGACCCGTTACGGCATCACCGGCACCACGGAGATCGTCTATAACCCCTCCTATGAGCAGCTGTTTCAGGACGAGATGGACCCGTCGCTGACCGGCTATGATAAGGGACAGCTTTCCGAGCTGGACGCCGTCAACGTGATGACCGGCATCTATACCGGCCGTTCCCCCAAGGATAAGTTCCTGGTCATGGACGAGAATTCCAAGGATACCGTCTGGTGGACGACCGACGCGTACAAGAACGACAACCATCCGGCCTCCGAGGAAACCTGGGCGGCGGTCAAAAAGCTCGCGCAGGAGGAGCTGTCCAATAAGAAGCTGTACGTCGTGGACGCGTTCTGCGGCGCGAACAAGGACACCCGCATGGCGGTGCGCTTCATGATGGAGGTCGCATGGCAGGCGCATTTCGTCCGCAACATGTTCATCCAGCCGACGCCGGAGGAGGAAGAAGCGTTCGAGCCGAACTTCGTCGTCTATACCGCGTCGAAGGCCAAGGTCGAGAACTTCAAGGAGCTCGGCCTCAATTCCGAAACCGCCGTCGTGTTCAACATCACGAGCCGCGAGCAGGTCATCCTGAATACGTGGTACGGCGGCGAGATGAAGAAGGGCATGTTCTCGATGATGAACTACTATCTGCCGCTGCAGGGCATCGCGTCGATGCACTGCTCCGCGAATACGGACATGAACGGCGAGAACACGGCGATCTTCTTCGGCCTGTCCGGCACCGGCAAGACCACGCTGTCCACCGACCCGAAGCGCCTTCTGATCGGCGACGACGAGCACGGCTGGGACGACAACGGCGTGTTCAACTTCGAGGGCGGCTGCTATGCCAAGGTCATCAACCTCGATAAGGATTCCGAACCGGATATCTACAACGCGATCCGCCGCAACGCGCTCTTGGAGAACGTAACGCTCGACGAGAACGGCAAGATCGACTTTGCCGACAAGTCCGTCACCGAGAATACCCGCGTTTCCTACCCGATCGAGCACATCGAAAAGATCGTCAAGAAGGTTCGCCCGACGTCCTCCGGCCCGGACGCGAAGAACGTCATCTTCCTGAGCGCGGACGCGTTCGGCGTTCTGCCGCCGGTTTCCGTGCTGACGCCCGACCAGACGAAGTACTACTTCCTGTCCGGCTTCACCGCGAAGCTCGCGGGAACCGAGCGCGGCATCACTGAGCCGACCCCGACGTTCTCGGCCTGCTTCGGTCAGGCGTTCCTCGAGCTGCATCCGACCAAGTATGCGGAGGAGCTCGTTCGCAAGATGGAAAAGAGCGGCGCAAAGGCGTACCTCGTGAACACCGGCTGGAACGGCTCCGGCAAGCGCATCTCCATCAAGGACACGCGCGGCATCATCGACGCGATCCTGAACGGCGACATCCTCAGCGCGCCGACGAAGCAGATCCCGTACTTCAACTTTGAAGTCCCGACCGCGCTGCCCGGCGTCGATCCGAAGATTCTCGACCCGCGCGACACCTACGCCGATCCGTCCGTCTGGGAGGAGAAGGCGAAGGACCTCGCGTCCCGGTTCATCAAGAACTTCAAAAAGTACGAGGGCAACGAAGCCGGCAAGGCACTCGTGCCGGCAGGACCTCAGCTGTAATCACAATAACCAGGAGCCATCGGAGCGATCCGATGGCTCTTTGCTTCACCCGAAAAACAGCTTCGAAAACAGCAGGCCCATCACGACGGAGGTCAGGGTGGCGAGCAGGGCGAGGGGGACGGTGAAGCGGGTTTTGCGGACGCCGACCGCGCCGAAGTACAGCGCGAGCGTATAGAGCAGCGTTTCCGACGCGCCGAGCAGCACGCTGGCGGTCAGGCCGATTTCCGAATCCGGGCCGTACTGCGTGAACAGGTCGGAAAGGACGGCGATCGCCGCGCTGCCCGAAAGCGGGCGCAGCAGAATCAGGGGAAGCAGCCGCGCGTCGACGCCGAGCGCGCCGCAAACGGGCGACAAAAGCCGGATCAAAGCGTCGAGCGCGCCGCTGTCCCGCAGCACCGTGATCGCCGCGAGCATCGCGGCAAGGCACGGAATCACGCGACCGAGCAGCGGAAACGCTTTGGCTGCGCCGTCGGTAAACGCGGAAAACACGCGCACGCGCTTCAAGAGCGCGTACCCGAGCAGCAGGAGGACCCCGACCGGAACGACGACGCTCATTTGCGGATACAGAGCCGGCACAGCAGCACGGTCACGGCGGTCGAGCACGCGGAGGAGAGCAGCACGGGCAGAACGACCGCCGCCGGGCGCGCGCTGCCGAAGCTCTGCCTTAGGCCGACCAGCGTCGCGGGAAACAGTTCGAGGCAGGACGCGTTGAGCGCGAGCAGGACGCACATGCTGTCGGTCGCGACGCCTTTTTCGGGGTTCTCGGCTTCCATGATGCGCATGGCTTCGATGCCGTAGGGCGTGGCGGCGTTGCCGAGCCCGAGCATGTTGCACGAAAGGTTCAGCGCGATCGCTTCGGCGGCCCCGCCCGCGTCCGGGAACAGAAAGCGCATCGGCTTCTGCAGCGAATGGGAAAGCCGCGCCATCAGCGGCGTCTGTTCGAGCACGCCCATCAGACCCATCCAAAAAAGCATCCCGCCCGCCATCGTGACGCCGTTCTGCACGGCGTTCTGCGTGCCGGCGATCAGCGACGCAAGCGCCGCGTCGCCGCCCTTTGTGACGAGCTCGGTCACGATCCCGACCGCCAGCAATCCGAAAAAGACGATATCCATACGCCAGTTTATGCGAAAACGCGAAAAAACAGCACGGATTTCGTGTCTGAAAAGCGTATTTTTTGAAAACATCCGCAAAAAGCGGTTCCCATTTGCAGGATTTTTCGGTATAATGCAATCGGTGAAAGCTCACCGCATATTTGCGGAAAGGATATAGTTCGTTGAAACGAATCATCTGCCTGACAATCTGTATTCTGATTCTCGCCGGCTGCTTTTTGCAGTTCGGCTGTGCCGGCGCGCGCGGCGGCGGGATCGAAGCGTGTACCAAATTCCTTGCGTTGATCACGGAGGGCTCCTACGGCGCGGCCTATGAAATGATTTCGGACTCGCTGAAGAACCTGACCGGCGAACCGACCGAGGGCGACGCGGCGATGATTTCCTACGAGGAATTTGTGAACAAGTATACGTCGATCTACGACGCGATCGGCGTGGATGCGATCACCTGCGAGATCACGTCGCAGTCGGAAAGCTCCGCGTCGGCCATCGTTCGCTATACGCTGATCTATGAAACCGAAAAGGCCGGCGAGCTGAAGGACGAAACGTACTCGATCGAAGCGCGGTACGAGAACAACAAGTGGGGCGTGCAGTGGTCGCCCGCCTGTATCTTTACGCAGCTTCGATGGGGCGACAAGCTGCTGCTGGGCGTCAACTACCCGAAGCGCGGCGAAATCTTCGACGCGCAGGGCGAGCTTCTGGTCAAGAACATCGACCCGGTCGCGATCTTCTGCGTCCCGTCCAGCATCAAGGACCCGGAGCGGTTCAAGGAGCAGGTGCTCGCGATCTCCGAGCTGCAGCCGCGCGGTTCGCTGTACCAGGACTGGTACGGCATCGTGGACAACGCTTCGACGAGCAAAAACTCCTCCGTCGTGCTGACGCGTCTGTATCCCGATCAGCTCGACGAGCAGCTCGAAAACCGGATCCTCGCCGTGGAGGGGCTCGGCATCGACCGCAGCGGCTCGCTGACGAGCACGCGGTTCCGCGCCTATCCGTTCGGCCGCTCGGCGTCGCACGTGCTGGGCTTCGCGTCGATCATCTGGAAGGACGACCTCAAGCGGTTCAAGGAAGAGGGCAGCGAAATTTACGACGGCGACAGCTGGCTCGGCTATTCCGGTCTCGAAAAGGAATACGAGGAGATTCTGCGCGGCACAAAAGGCAGTTATGCGTACATTCAGGGCGCGGACGGCACGAACCGCATGACGCTGTATAACATCCCGGCCGTCGACGGGCAGGACCTGCATCTGACGCTCGATATCCGGATGCAGCAGCGTGTCGAAAAGGTCGTGGACACGATCGTTTACGACAAATCGATTTCCGGCACGGTCATCATGCTGGACCCGACGACAGGCGCGGTGCAGGCGATGTATTCGTTCCCGGACTATGACGCGGAATCGTTCAGCCGCGGTACCGTCGGCTCCGTTGCATGGGCGCAGATGGAAAAGGACCCGCAGACGCCGATGCTCAACCGCGCGGTGCAGGGCCTTTACGCGCCCGGTTCCACGTTCAAAACGCTGACCGGGCTCGGCGCGCTCGAAACCGGCACGCTGACGACCGAGTCCGTGTTCCCGGAAACGGAAAAGATCAAGATCGCGGCGGGCAAGAGCCAGTCCGGCAACTGGAAGGATTCGTGGATCGTCAGCCAGGGCGAATGGGCGTTCACGGGCATTGACAAAGTGAACCGCACGTTCTCGTCGAACCGGCACACGCCGATGAACATGGAGTCGAGCATCATCGACTCGGATAATATTTTCTTCTCCTGGGCCGCGCTGAAGATGGGCTGGGAGAAGTTCAAGTCCTACATGACCTATATCGGCATCGGCGAAAAGGTGCCGTTCGAACTGACGACGGACAGCGCGTCGCAGATCAAGGACGAGGACAGCACGGAAACGTGGGACCTGCTTGCGATGTCCGGTTACGGACAGGGCGAAATCCTGATCACGCCGCTGCAGATGGCGACGTACATCGGCGCGATTCACAACGGCGGCGTCGCAATGGTGCCGTACATCGTCGATTCGACGTGGCAGGCGAGCGGAACCGCGTACATCCAGACGCAAAAGCATGAACCGCAGGTCTGGCGGTCGATCTGCTCCAAGGTCAACGCGGACACGATGGAGGAAATGATGAAGGGCGTCTGCGCGCTGCCGGAGGATCACGGCGGCACGGCGAAGTACCTCGGCATCCGCCGCGTCTTTACGATTGCGGGGAAGACGGGAACCGCCGAAATCGGGACCGGCGACGTCAAGGACAAGGAGCTTGCGTGGTTCATCGGCTTCCGGTCGTGCTACAACGCGGCGGCGGGCGGCGGCGACATCAAGCCGGAGGAGGAGCGGCTCGTGCTCGTGATGCTCGAGATCAACCTTGCCGACCCGCCGGAGGAATACACGCTGATGAAGTTCAAGATCGCGCGGGAGCTGTTGAAGGACGATGAGCTGACCAAGCCGAGCGTCACGGAGTCCGCGATCGTGGACGGTTAAGAGATACGCAAAAAACGGGCGCGGATCGCATACACTGTCAGGGGGGACGGAACATGCAGAAGAAAACGATTATCTTTACGGGCGGCGGCACGGCGGGCCACGTCACGCCGAACCTTGCGCTGATGGAAAAGCTGGATCGCAGCGAATGGGAAGTGCATTATATCGGCACGGCCGAAGGGATCGAAAAGCAGATCATCGGCAATCGTGACGACGTCGTGTACCATGAAATCGCGTGGGGAAAGCTGCGCCGGTATTTTGACCTAAGGAATCTGACCGATCCGTTCCGCGTGCAGAAAGGGTATCGGCAATCGCGCGCGATCATCCGCGAAGTAAAGCCGGCCGTGATCTTTTCGAAGGGCGGGTACGTGTCCGTGCCGGTCGTCGGGGCGGCGCGCGGGCTTTGTCCGGTCGTCGCGCATGAAAGCGACTATACGCCGGGCCTTGCGAACCGGCTCGCCGCACGGTACGCGACGAAGATCTGCGTTTCGTTCGCCGATACGCTGCAGTTCGTGCCGAAGGGCAAGGGCGTGCATACCGGAACGCCGATCCGGCCGGAGCTGTATCGCGGCAGCCGCGAAAAGGGGCTCGCGTTCACCGGGTTTTCGGGCAAAAAGCCGGTCCTTCTGACGGTCGGCGGAAGCCTCGGCGCGCAGGCGGTCAACGAAGCGCTGCGGGAAGCGCTGCCGCTGCTGCTCCCGACGTTTGACGTCGTGCATCTCTGCGGCAAGGGCAAGGCCGAACCGGGGCTTACGGTCGAAGGCTACCGGCAGTACGAGTATATAAATGAAGAAATGGCGGACCTATTGGCGATGGCGGACGTCGTGCTGTCGCGCGCCGGCGCGAACGCCGTGTTCGAGCTGCTTGCCCTGCAGAAGCCGATGCTGCTCGTTCCGCTGACGGCAAAGTCCTCCCGCGGGGACCAACTTTTGAACGCCGATTATTTTTCCGCGCGCGGCTATGCGAAAACGCTGCTGCAGTCGGACATGACCGCGGCGACGCTGTCCGAAGCGCTGCTGGAGGTGTACCGCGACCGCGAAACGTACCGCGCGGCGATGGAAAAAGCCGAGAACGTGGACGGCACGCAGCCGATTCTGGACGTCATTTTGCGGACGGCAAACGCATGATCGAAGCATTGGTGCAAACATTGGAAACCGAAGCGGCAGGGGAAGCCCTGTCCGCTTTGTGTTCCGAGGCAAAAACGAAAGCGGGACGCGAGCAGATCGAGGTCGCGCTCGGCACGCACGAAACACTGTACGCGCTGCTCGAAACCGGCACGCCCAAGGTGCGGAAAAACGTGTACCGGCTGCTCGGCGCGCTCGAAAACGAGACCGATATCCCCGTCCTTGCCCGTGCGCTCGAAACGGAAACGACGCTGTTCGCGGTGCCGAGCCTGATCCTTGCGCTCGGCAATCTCGGCGCGGAGGAGGTCTTATGCGGCTATACCGTCCCCGCCTCCGAATCGCCGGAAACGGACAAGCACATCGCCGCGATCGCGGCGGCGTACGGAAAAGCGATGCAGCAGTTCGACCGCGTCGAAGCGGAACGGCTGTACCGGCTCCCCGCCGCGCGCGAGATCCTGTGCTGCGCGCCTGCCGGCTTTGCGAAGGAACTGCAGGAGGAACTGGACGCGCTCGGGTTTGCGGGAAAGATTGCAGGCGACGCGGTGCGGATCACGGCCGCGGACGTGGCCCGCGTCTACCGCGCGACGGCGATGACCGAAGCGCTGCTGCCGATTGCGGCGCGCGTGCCGCTCGATCCCGCTGCGTTGGCAAAGGCCGTCGGGCCGTGCATCGGCAAGCGGTACCGGATCGAACTGCGCGGCTATCTGAAGGACCGCGCCAAGCTGATCGAACGGTTGAAACTGCGGCTGGACGGCGTGAACGCACCGTCGAACTACGATTGCGAGCTTCGGATCGTCTGCCACGGCGAGGACGCGGACTTGTATTGGAAGCTCTGGAACGTGCCGGACGAGCGCTACCCGTGGCGCGTCGGAACCGTGCCCGCGTCGATCCATCCGGCGACCGCTTCGGCGCTCGTGCGGTATGCGCGAAAACTGGTCGACGCGCCGCCCGCGGTGTTCGATCCGTTCTGCGGCAGCGGTTCGCTGCTGTTTGCGGCGGAAGCGGCGTTTTTGACAAAGGGTCTGCTCGGCGTGGACTGCTCGGCAAAGGCGATTGCGATCGCGCGGAAAAACGCCGAGGCCGCGGGCAGCAAGGCGCGGTTCGTCTGCCGCGATATTCTGCGGTTCGATTCGCCGCGCGGCGCGGGGCTGATCGTTTCAAACCTGCCGTTCGGCAACCGCGTCGGCAGCCACCGCGAGAACGAAGCGCTCTATGCGCGGTTTGTACACAAGCTGCCCGGTCTGCTCTCGGACGGCGGCGCGGCGGTGCTGTACACGGCGGACGGCAAGCTGCTCGAACGGCTTTTGAAGGCCGAATCGCGGCTCGAGCTTGCAGCGTCGTTCCGCACGGAGGCGGGCGGCCTCAAGCCGGTCGTGTTCGCGGTGCGGAAAAAGGGGCTGTGAACTCCTTGTGAATTTTATACGTCGTCGGCTTGCAAGCGGGCCGGCGGCGGACTATCATGACGGATATGGAAGCGCTCAACAACTTTATTTGGGAACATGTTTTGGCTTACGGCACGTTCGCCGCGCTCGGCGTTGTGGCGGCGTTCGTGTGCGCGCTGCTGCTGTGCTTTCGGCTGCGGCAGAACTGGGTGCGGCAGGTGCCGATGATGCTTTGCTCGCTGGTCGGCATGGGGATCGGGGCAAAGCTGTTTGGCATGGTTTCGTATGAAAGCTACCTGCGCGCCATGGGTGCGGAAGTTTCGCTCAAGATCCTGTTCAACAATTCCGGCATCGTGTTTTACGGCGGTCTGCTCGGCTACTTCGGGATGCTGGCGCTGCTGTTTTGGAAGCTGCTGCCCAAAAAGCGGCTCGGATGGGACATCGTTGCGGTTTCGACGCCGCTGTTCCACGGGATCGCGCGCGTCGGCTGCTATTTCGCGCATGAAACGGTCGACGGTGAGCTGGTCTGGCACCCGTGCTGCTACGGGATGCGGATGGACAATGCGTTCTGCTCGCTCTTTTGGGACAGCCGGCTGCCGACGCAGCTGATCGAAGCCGCGTTCAACCTCGCGCTGTTTTGCGTGCTGCTTGCGCTGCTTTTGACGAACAAAAAGGAGGAGCGGCGCGGCAACCTGATCGGCCTGTATCTGATCGCGTATTCTCTGTTCCGGTTCATCATTGAATTTTTCCGCGGCGACGAAGTGCGCGGCGGTTACGGCCCGTTCGCATTTTCGCAGGTCGTCAGCCTTGCGATCCTGCTCGGCGTTGCGGTCTTCCTCGTGCTGAAGCGCGCCGGTGTCATCCCGCCCGCGCCGGTCGACCCGTACGACCCGGAAGTGGAAAAGTACGCGCTGTTCACGCCCGCGGGAGAACCGATCGAGTTCGCCGAACCGGAGAAGAAGTCGGACGACTGAACCGCAACAGCGCGTTGCGTGAAAATCCGGCGCGGCTGTGATACAATCAAAGCATCAACCGGCAGGAGGGTGTTTATGGAAACAAAAGACGTCATTTATGAACTTCGGACGAAGGCCGGACTGTCGCAGGACGAACTGGCCGAACAGGTGTTCGTGACGCGGCAGGCGGTGTCGCGCTGGGAAAACGGCGAAACCGTGCCGAATACCGACACGCTGAAGCTGCTGTCGAAGCTGTTCGACGTTTCGATCAATACGCTGCTCGGCGCGCCGCGGCAGCAGATCTGCCAGTGCTGCGGAATGCCGCTCGACGATTCGCTGCTCGCCCGCAACAAGGACGGCTCGCTGAACGAAGAATACTGCAAGTGGTGCTATGCGGACGGCACATACACGTACAGCAACATGGACGATCTGATCGACGTCTGCGTAAAGCACATGGTGAACGAGAACTTTAACGAGGAGCAGGCGCGGGAATATATGAAGCACGTCCTGCCGCAGCTGGACTACTGGAAACGGTATGCGGAGCTCGGCGACAACGGCGAGTTCGAAGCGTTCAAGCAGAAGCTGATCGGCGAAATCAATGAGCTGCACATCGAGGGCATGCCGAAGGTCGAAAAGCTGAACGCGCTCGTCGGGAACTACGTCAACCTTGCGTACCGGCTTCCGAGCGGCAAAGCGGTGCAGTTTCTGGACAACGGGACGACGTATCTCGGCACGCAGCTCGAACCGGAATTCGGCGGCGACCGGTGCTTCGGCGTGCTCGCGAACATGGATTTCATCCTGATCTCGACTTACGGCCCCGAAGGCGCCGACCCGGAACTGGTGCTGTATAAAAAGAGATAAATGAAAACCGAAGACTGAAAAACGAATAATGAATGATTCAGGTAGATTTTCCTCCGGAAAATCATCGACAATTCTTCATTCCTCATTCTGTTTTAAGCGCACGGCTTTGTCCGCGCGTTTTTTTGCGCCGGGGCAAAAATGTTCTTTTCAAACGCCCGTAAGTGCGGTATAATTTTCGGAAAAGGGAGGGCGAATGCTATGGTGTTTATCATCCTCGGGTGTGTTGTTGTACTGCTTGCGGTGCTGTATCTGTTTTTGATCGTCGGCGAACAGCCGACCAAAAAGCAGGCGGCGCCGTTTCGGAACCTGAACTGCGCCCATCGCGGGCTGTTCGAGGCGGATCAGTCCGTGCCGGAAAACACGCTGCGCGCGTTTGAACGCGCGGTCGAGCACGGCTACGGCGTGGAGCTGGACGTGCAGCTTTCGAGGGACGGCGAGGTCGTCGTGTTCCATGACGATACGGTGGATCGCGAGACGGAGTACACGGGGCGCGTGGACAGCTTTACGCTTGCTGAGCTGCAAAGCATGTCGCTGTTCGGCACGCACGGCGACAAGCTCGGGATTCCGCTGTTCACCGACGTGATGGAGGTTCTGGACGGCAAGAGCCCGACGATCGTGGAGCTGAAGTCCACGGAGAACTACCCGGAGCTGTGCGAAAAGACGCTTGCGATCCTGCGCGGGTGCAAGGGGCCGTACTGCGTGGAGAGCTTCGATCCGCGGATCGTGCGCTGGTTCCGCGAGTTCGCGCCGGACCTGATGCGCGGGCAGCTTTCGGAGCAGTACAGCGGCTGGCGCAAGACCGTCAATCCGTTTGCGGCGTTTGCGCTGTCGCACTTCTGGACGAACGTCGTGACGCGGCCGCACTTTCTGGCGTACGGCTCGATGAAACAGCCGCTCGGGCTGCTGTTCAACAAGCTGATCTGCGTGTTCACGGTCTATTGGACCGAGAAGCCCGAAAGCGACCGCAAAACGCTCGAACAGCGGTACGACTGCATTATTTTCCAGCACTTTTTGCCGAAACCGAAGTTTAAGTGAAAGGAACAAACAGTATGAGCATTCAGGTTGCAGACGGGTGCTTCCGCCTGGACACGCGGGAGACGACGTATCTGTTCCGCACGACGCCGTTCGGCCATCCCGAATCGCTGCATTTCGGGCGGAAGATTCCGGCGGGCGATTACGAATCGCTGCGGTACAAGCATGAGATTCCGTACGGCAGCACGGTGGTCTACGACGAACAGGCCGATCCGAGCTATACGCTGAACGAACTGCCGCTCGAATGGTCGGGCGTCGGCAAGGGCGATTTCCGCGTCGCGCCGATCGAGATCCGGATGCCGGACGGCAGCTTCACCTGCGATTTTGTGCAGGATTCCTACCGCGTCGAAAGCGGCGCGCCGAAGATGCTTTCGCTGCCGCAGAGCAGCGGCGAGGACGCCGAAACGCTGATCCTGACGCTGAAGGACAAGGCGTTCCCGGTCTATGTCGATCTTTACTATACGGTGTACGCCGAGGAGAACGTGATCACGCGGCGCATGGTGCTTCGGAACGAAGCGGACGCGCCGGTGCTGCTGAAAAAGGCGATGAGCTATTCGCTCGACCTGCCGGATCGCGGCTATACGGTCACGACGCTGACGGGCGGCTGGATCAGCGAAGCGACGGTCGTGGAACGGCCGCTGCTGTCGGGCGCGCTCGTCAATGAGAGCACGGGCGTTTCGCAGCACCACAACAATCCGGCGATCGCGCTGGCGGCGCGCGGCGCGACGGAGGACAGCGGCGACGTCTACGGCTTCAACCTGATCTATACCGGCAACCATCAGACGACCGTGGAGCTCGGGCGGCAGGGGCTTGTCCGCATCACGGGCGGCGTCAGCCCGTACTGCTTCCTGTGGGAAGTAAAGCCCGGCGAATCGTTCGAGACGCCGGAAGCCGTGCTGACGTATTCGGCGCGCGGGAAAAACGGGATGTCGCAGAATTTCCACGCGTTCGTGCAGAAGCGCGTCGTGCGCGGTCAGTGGCAGACCGTCGAACGGCCGATCCTGATCAACAACTGGGAAGCGAATTTTTTTCAATTTCGGCAGAACTCGCTCTTGCGCTTGGCCGGGCAGGGCAAACGCCTCGGCTGTGAGCTGTTCGTGCTGGACGACGGATGGTTCGGTGCGCGCAACACCGATACCGCGGGACTCGGCGACTATACGGTGAACCGCAAAAAGCTCCCGAACGGGCTCAGTGGGCTCGGCAGGCGGATCAACGATCGCGGGATGCGGTTCGGGCTCTGGTTCGAGCCGGAAAACGTGAACGACGATTCCGATCTCTACCGCGCGCATCCCGAATGGGCGGTGCAGCGGCCGAACCGCACGCCTTCGCTCGGTCGGCACCAGAAGCTGCTCGACCTGACGCGGCAGGATGTGCGCGACTATATCGTGGAAAACGTGTCGCGGATTCTGGACGACTGTCCGATTTCGTACGTCAAGTGGGACATGAACCGCAAGGCGAGCGACTTTACCGACGGCGCGTTTATGCACCGGTACGTGCTCGGCCTGTACGAGGTGCTCGAACGCATCTTCCGGCCGCGTCCGCAGATTCTGCTCGAGGGCTGCGCGTCCGGCGGCGGGCGGTTCGATCTCGGGCTGCTCTGCTATGCGCAGCAGATCTGGGCGTCGGACGATACGGACCCGATCGAACGGCTGAAGATTCAGGGCGGGCTGTCGCTGTTCTATCCGATCAGCACGATGGGCGCGCACGTTTCGCTCGCGCCGCATCAGCAGACGCTGCGCGATACGCCGCTTTTGACGCGGTTCGCGGTCGCAGCGTTCGGCGCGTTCGGCCTCGAGCTCGACCCGAAGGACTTGCGGCCGATCGAGCGGAAAGTGCTGGCCGGGTTCCTCACGGAGTACCGCGCGATCCGCCGTACGTGTCAGTTCGGGACGTTCTCGCGCGTCGATACCGGCGATCCGCATATCGTGCAGTGGCAGGCGCAGACCGAACAGCAGACCGTGATCCTGCGCGTCAAGACGCTGGTCCCCGCGGCGCAGCCGAACGACCTTTTATCGATCACGGGACTCGATCCCGAAAAGACGTACACGCTTTCCGAGGTGCGCGCGCCGCTGTTCGTCGCGAAGTTCGGAACGCTTTTGAAGCATATCCTGCCGGTGAAGCTGCGCAGCTACAGCCATTTGCTGCTCACGGCGGATAAGTATCTCAAGATGGAGGATTACGCGGAGTCGTACCGGGCGTCCGGCGCGCAGCTGATGAGCGGCGTGCGGCTGCACCGTTCGTTTATCGGAACGGGGTATTCGGACAAGATGCACATGCAGGGCGACTTTTCCGCGATGCTGTTGATTGTAACGGAGGATGCGGCTTGAAACAAAGACTTTTGCTGATAGCAATGGCTGCGGTGCTCGGCGTGCTGCTGCTTTCGGCCGGGGCGGTGACGCTCTGGTATGTGCCGAAGGAGCAGGTCTATCGCAGCGCGATGGCGACGAGCGAAACCGCGGACTATGCCGATGCGCTCGCGGCGATCGACGGCGCGCTGGACAAGCTGCGCGGGCAGCCGCTGTTTGACCGGAAGGTCGAAGCGCTCGAGCAGCGGCGGCTCGAACGCGCGCGGGAGGAGATCCGGCGCGCGGTGGACAAGGACGAAACGGACTACGCGTCGGAGCTGCTCGACAACTGGACGCCGCAGGACGACGCGACGCGGGAAACGCTGCAGGAACGGGAAAGAGCGCATGCGTACAGCGCGGCGGACGCGCTGGAGCTCGCCGGAGACGACGAAGCGGCGCTCGAAGCGTTCCTTGCGCTCGGAACGTACAGCGACGCGGCGGCACGCGCGGCAAAGATTCGCGCGCGGCTCGACTATGCCGCGGCAAGCGCGGTGTTCGACGGAACGAATTTCAACGAGGCGATTGCGGCCCTGCGCGCGCTCGGCACGGCGGAAGCCAACGCGGCTGCGGCGGAGATCGAGCAGCTGCAGGCGGAATATTGGGTTGCCTATCGCGCGGACGTACTGGTGCGCGCGGAAGGATCGGTTGCGGCGGGGGCGTGGCATACGGCCGTCGCGGGCGAACAGCCGAACATCTTCGGCGACGCGCGCTATCCCGACGCGCCGCAAAAGGCGGATCGCGTCGTGTCCGGGCTGACGAGCGTTCTGTACCTACAGGACGGGCGGGTGCTTCTGACCGGAGAGAGCTTCGGCGCGGAAGAAACCGTGTCGGCGCTGACCGACGTCATTGATGCGGCGGCGGGGCTTTCCCACGCGCTGTTTCTGCACGCGGACGGCGCCGTGACCGGCGTCGGCGGCCGGGCGTTCGGCCGGATCGACACGTCGGACTGGACGGAAATCCGAAGCGTCGCGGCGGGCGCGTGGCACTCGGTCGGTGCGAAAGCCGACGGAACCGTGCTGGCGATCGGGAACAATGATCACGGCCAGTGCGACGTATCGGATTGGACGGACGTGACCGCCGTTGCGGCGGGGCTTTGGCACACGGTCGGCCTGAAAGCCGACGGGACGGCGGTCGCCGCCGGGGAGAATACCTACGGTCAGTGCGACGTTTCGGACTGGACCGATCTTGTCGCGGTCGCGTGCGGCGCGTGCACCACGGTCGGGCTGAAAGCCGACGGGACGGTCGTTGCGGTCGGCGACAACGGCGCGGGTCAGTGTGACGTTGCGAACTGGACGGACGTGGCGGCGATTGCGGCGGGCGCGTACCATACGGTCGCCGTACGGCTCGACGGGCGTCTGATCGGCACGGGCCGGCTGCCGGATCAGCTTCCGGCGGAACCGGTCTTTGCGTCGGACTGGCAGTGCGAACCGGCGCCGGACGGCACGGTCGGCGAAACGGCGACGGCCTACATCGAGGGACAGGAAGCGTCGCTCGGCCCGTGGCTGTATCTCGACGAAACCGGCGCGGCGACGATCTGCGTCGACGATTACGGCTATCGCACGCCGTTTCGGACGGACCTCTTTGCGCGGGCGAACGCGCTGCCGACGGGGTACGTGACGAACCCGGAGGCATCCGGCAACGTAATCCGTATGTCTACCGAACTGCCGGAAGTCCAGGCGCGGCAGCATCACGCGGTGATCGCGTTTACCGGCGACTATATCGGCTACACCTCGAACCGCAAGGCCGTTATGATGCGGAACGGCACGGTCTATTACGATCGCGCCGAAACGACGACGTATGCGATTCTGCCGGACGGAACGCTGCAGATCTATGAAAAGGGCGAAACGACGGCCGACGCCCTGCTCGCGCTCGGCGTAAAGGACAGCTTCTCGTTCGGACCGGTGCTGGTGCGGGACGGCGTCAACGTTGCGCCGGCGACCGACACCTATACGATGCGCGTCGCGTTCGGCTATTCCGATCCGTACCATTACATCGTCGCGATCTCGATGCGCGACCGGTCGCTGCAGATGACGTACAGCATGATCGCGGACGCCTGCGTTCAGTATGGCTGCCGCACGGCGTACAACCTCGACGGCGGGCATTCCACGTCGCTCGTGTTCCTCGGGCGCGAGCTTTCCACCGTCTCGCTCGAAAAGGAAAAGCTGCACACGAACATCCGCGGGCTCAGCGACATCATCGCGTTTCTGCAAAACGATTCCGTGAACTGAACATACTATAACGAGAGCCGTCGGACTGTCCGGCGGCTCTTTCACGTGAAAAACGGTTTTCAGCGCAGCGGCGATTTGGCCGGCGTGCCGGCTTTGCGCGGGTACTGCTTCGACGTTGGTGCGTTTTTGGTGCAGATAACGAGCGAACGCGCGCCGTAGTCGGCGGGCACCGAAACGGTTTTCGCGCTTGCGCCGAGCTTGTGCAGCGCGCCGCGCGATGCCGCGAGCTCCTCCGAAGCGTCGCCTTTATAGCAAATGCTCTTGCCGCCGACCTTCAGAAGCGGTACGGTCAGTTCGAGCAGTACCGGCAGACTCGCCACTGCGCGGGACACGGCGACGTCGAACGACGCGCGATACGCCGGGTTCTGCCCGAAATCTTCGGCGCGCGCATGGACGCAAACGGCCGAAAGACCGAGCGTTTGCAGCACGGTTTCCAAAAAACCGATCCGTTTCTGCAGCGAATCGACCAGTGTCAGCCGTAGGTCGGGCCGCACGATCAGAAGCGGCACGCCCGGAAAGCCCGCGCCCGTGCCGACGTCGGCGACGCGCGCGCCTTCCGGCAGAAACGGCAGAGCGGCGAGCGAATCGGCAAAATGCTTTTTCACAACGTCCTCCGGCGCGGTGATCGCCGTCAGGTTCATGCGCGTGTTCCAGTCGATCAGCAGGTCGTAGTATGCGACAAATCTGTCGCACTGTTCCGCCGTCAGCGACGGGATGGTTTGTTGCAGCAGGTCACGCATGGGAAAATCCTCTCTTTGCATAGAGCAGCAGCACGCTCACGTCCGCGGGCGAAACGCCGGAAATGCGCGACGCCTGCCCGACGGAGGCCGGGTGGATCGCGGTCAGCTTTTGCCGCGCTTCGAGGCGCAGCCCGTCGAGCCCGGAATAATCGAGATCGGGCGGGAGCGCGGTGTTTTCGAGCGCCTTTTCGCGCTCGACCTGGATGCGCTGCTTTTCGATATAGCCGTCGTAGTGTGCGAGCACTTCGATCTGTTCCTCCACGTTCGGGGCCAGCGGCTCCAGCGCGTCGAACAGCGCGAGCAGGTCCGCATACCGCACGCGGGGGCGTTTCAGAAGGTCGAACAGCACCGCGCCGCTTTGCGCCATCGGCTCGCCGAGCGATTCGAGGTACACGCGCAGCGCGTCCGTCGGCGGAACGCGCGTCCCGAGCCGCTGCATCGCGCGGGCGATGCCCTCTTTCTTCCGTTCCAGTTCGGCCTTGCGCGCGTCGGACACGAGGCCGAGCCGGTAAGCGCGTTCGGTCAGCCGCAGGTCGGCGTTGTCCTGCCGGAGCAGCAGCCGGTATTCGCAGCGGCTCGTCATCATGCGGTACGGTTCCGGCGTCCCCTTCGTCGCAAGATCGTCGACGAGCACGCCGATGTACGCGTCGCTGCGGCCGAGCAGGAACGGTTCTTCGCCCCTGACGTACAGCGCCGCGTTGATGCCGGCGTACAGCCCCTGCGCGGCGGCTTCCTCATAGCCGCTCGATCCGTTGACCTGTCCCGCCGTGAACAGGCCGGGCACGGACTTGACCATGAACCTTAGGTCGAGCGCAGTCGGGTCGAGGCAGTCGTATTCGATCGCATAGCCGAGCCGCATGACTTCGCAGCGGCGAAGGCCCGGCAGCGAGTGGAGCATGTCGATCTGCACGTCCGCGGGCAGCGACGTCGAAAACCCCTGCACGTACATTTCTTCGGTCGAACGGCCTTCCGGCTCAATGAACAGCTGGTGCCGGTCCTTGTCGGCAAACTTGACGACCTTGTCCTCGATCGACGGGCAGTAGCGCGTGCCGGTCGCGTGGATTCTGCCGCTGTACATCGGGCTTCGGTGCAGGTTCTGCCGGATGATTTCGTGCGTTTCGGCGGTCGTATACGTCAGCCAGCACGGGTCCTGCGTTAGCTGCAGGCCGTTCGGGTGCAGGAATGAAAACGCGGGCGTCGGTTCGTCGCCGAGCTGGATCTCCATTTCGTCGAAATCGAGCGTGCTGCGCTTGACGCGCGCCGGCGTGCCGGTCTTGAACCGCTGCAGCGGAATCCCGAGCTTTCGCAGCGCGTCGGACAGGTTTTCGCTGCGCAGCATCCCGTTCGGGCCCGAAAGCCGCGCCCATTCGCCAATCAGGATGCGGGACTTGAGGTACACCCCGGCGCACAGCACCGCCGCGCGGCACGGATAGCGGAACCCTTCGTCGGTCACGACCGCGCTGACGCAGCCGTGTTCCGTTTCGATCTCGTTGACTTCGCCCTGCACGACGGTCAAAAGCGGCTGGCGCTCGATCGCGCTTTTCACGCGCTCGTGGTACCGGCGCTTGTCCATCTGCGCGCGCAGGCTGTGCACCGCGGGCCCCTTGCCCGTGTTCAGCATCCGCATCTGGATCAGCGTATCGTCGGCGGCAAGGCCCATCTCCCCGCCGAGCGCGTCGAGCTCGCGCACCAGATGCCCCTTGCCTGTGCCGCCGATGGCGGGGTTGCAGGGCATCATGCCGATGCTGTCGAGATTCAGCGTCAAAAGGAGCGTATTAAGCCCCATCCGCGCCGCCGCAAGCGAGGCCTCCACGCCCGCGTGTCCCGCGCCGATCACAACGACGTCAAACGATTGATTCTGCATACATTTTTGCGGCAAACGCCGCGCCTCCGTTTTCGGCAAACTGCCGATCATTTCCTTTTGGATAGAATATTCCGTTTTGCCGGAAAAGTCAAGAAAAGACACGGGACTGTTCAAAAAGCGCTTTGAACTGCCCCGGTGAATTCTCGCTTCGCTCCGTGAATTGTCCTGCGGACATGAATTGACCGCTGCGCGGTCGTGAATTGACGGCAAAGCCGTCGTGAAGGGAAAGTTTTTTCCGATTGGGGGTTGCATGTTCGGGCGGTTTTCGGTAGACTGATGCTGTCAGTTTGTTTGTTCGGAGGGGCCATGAAACGGCTGCTGCGCTATCTGAAACCGTATACGAAGGAATGCGTCCTCGGGCCGCTGTTTAAGCTGCTCGAGGCGACGTTCGAGCTGTTTGTGCCGCTCGTGATCGCGTCGCTGATCGACCGCGGCATTGCGGACGCGGACGGCGGCACCATCTGGAAGATGGGCGCGCTTCTGGTCGGGCTTGCGCTTGTCGGGCTTGTTTCGGCGATTACGGCGCAGTACTTTGCGGCAAAGGCGGCCACCGGGTTCGCCGCGTCGCTGAAGCACGCGGTCTTTTCGCATCTCGGCTCGCTCTCGTTCTCCGCGCGGGATGCGCTCGGCACGTCCACGATGGTCACGCGGCTCACGAGCGACGCCGACCAGGTGCAGAACGGCGTAAACCTGACGCTGCGGCTGTTCCTTCGCTCGCCGTTCATCGTGTTCGGCGCGATGGTCATGGCGTTCGTCGTCGATGGGCGCGCGGCGTGGATTTTCGTCGCGGCGATTCCGCTGCTTTCGCTCGTCGTGTTCGGGATCATGCTGCGGACGATGCCGCTCTATAAGAAGGCGCAGGCCGGGCTCGACGGCGTGACCGGCACGCTGCGCGAAAACCTGAACGGCGTCCGCGTGATCCGCGCGTTCCGACAGGAAGCGGACGAGACGGCGCGGTTCGACGCAGAGAACGACGCGCTGACGAAGCTGAACGAGTTCGTGGGGCGAATCTCCGCCGCGATGAATCCGCTGACGTATGTGATTCTGAACGCGGCGCTGATCGTGCTGCTGCATACCGGCGCGGTGCGCGTCAACGTCGGCAGCCTGACGCAGGGCGAGGTCGTCGCGCTCGTCAACTATCTGATGCAGATTCTGGTCGAGCTGATCAAGCTCGCCAACCTGATTATTACGATGACGCGCGCGTTTGCGTGCGCCGACCGCATCGCGCAGGTGCTGGAGATTAAGCCTGGCATGGAAAGCGGCAGCGCGCGCCCGACCGAAAACGCGGAGCCGCTGGTTTCGCTCGAAAACGTTTCGATGCGGTACGACGGCGCGGGCGGCGACGCGCTTTCGGGGATCACGCTCTCGGCATCGCGCGGGGAAACCGTCGGCGTGATCGGGCCGACCGGCTGCGGCAAATCGACGCTGGTGCAGCTGATTCCGCGGTTCTACGACGCGACGGCGGGCACGGTGCGCATCGACGGCGTGGACGTCAAGGACTATGACCTTGCCGCGCTGCGGCGGCGCATCGGAATCGTGCCGCAAAAGGCGCAGCTGTTCAAGGGCACGATCCGCGATAACCTGCTCTGGGGCGATCCGGACGCGACGGACGATCGGCTTTGGGCCGCGCTCGAAACCGCGCAGGCGGCGGAATTCGTGCGGACGCGGGAGGGCGGTCTCGACGCGCCCGTGGAGCAGAACGGGCGAAACTTCTCCGGCGGACAGCGGCAGCGGCTGACGATTGCGCGCGCGCTCGTCCGCAAGCCGGACATCCTGATTCTGGACGACAGCGCGTCCGCGCTCGACCTTGCCACCGACGCGGCGCTGCGCAGGGCGCTCCGGGAAACGGACGGCGCGCCGGTCGTGTTCATCGTATCGCAGCGGGCGGCGTCGCTGCTGCACGCCGACCGGATCCTGGTGCTGGAGGACGGCCGCGCGGCCGGGCTCGGCACGCATGAAGAACTGCTCGCATCGTGTCCGCTGTACCGCGAGATCTACGATTCGCAGTTCCCGAAGGAGGCGACGGCGGTATGAAGAAAAAAGCCGATTCCGTTCGCCGCGAAACGCTGAAAAAAGTCCTGCGCCGCATCGCAAAGTACCGCGGGCTTCTGCTCCTGTCGCTTCTGATGGCGGCTGCCGTCGTCGCGCTGACGCTGTATATTCCGGTTCTGACCGGCGACGCGGTCGACCGCATCGTCGGCAAGGGGGACGTCGACTTTGCCGCGCTGCTTGGAATCCTCGTCCGCATCGGCGTCGCCGCGGGGCTGACCGCCGCGCTGCAGTGGGGCATGAGCATCCTGAACAACCGCATCACCTACCGCACCGTGCGCGATCTTCGGGCCGATGCGTTCCGCAAGATCGAATCGCTGCCGCTGTCGTACCTCGACGCGCACACGACCGGCGAGGTCACAAGCCGCATCGTTTCCGACGTGGACCAGTTCGCGGACGGGCTGCTGATCGGCTTTACGCAGCTGTTCACGGGCGTGATCACGATCCTCGGCACGCTGGGCTTCATGCTCGCGACGAACCCGATCATCACGCTCGTCGTTGTGGTCGTCACGCCGGCATCGCTGTTCGTCGCGTCGTTCATCGCAAAGCGCACCTACGAAATGTTCCGGCTGCGCTCCGAAACGCGCGGGAAGCAGACCGCGCTGATCGACGAAATGATCGGCGGGCAGAACGTCGTGCAGGCGTTCGGGCGCGAGCAAAAGACGCTGGAAACGTTCGACGCGGTCAACGAGCAGCTGCGGAAGTATTCGCTCCGCGCGATCTTCTTCTCCTCGATCACAAACCCGTCCACGCGGTTCGTCAACAGTCTGGTGTACGCGGGCGTCGCGATTTCCGGCGCGCTGATCGCGATCGGCGGCGGCGTCACGGTCGGACAGCTCACGATGTTTTTGAGCTATGCGAACCAGTACACGAAGCCGTTCAACGAGATTTCCGGCGTCGTGACCGAGCTGCAGAACGCGCTCGCGTCGGCGGCGCGGGTGTTTGACCTCCTCGAACAGCCGTCGGAACCGTCGGATATGCCGGACGCGGTCACGCTGACGAACGTGCGGGGCGGGGTGGAGATTCACGACGTTTCGTTCTCCTACCGGCCCGAACAGCGGCTGATCGAACAACTGAACCTGTCCGCACAGCCGGGACAGCGGATCGCGATCGTCGGGCCGACCGGCTGCGGCAAAACGACGATCATCAATCTTCTGATGCGGTTCTACGACGTGACGCGCGGCCGGATCGAGGTTGACGGCGTGCCGATCGACCGCGCCACGCGGCAAAGTCTGCGCGCCGGCTACGGCATGGTGCTGCAGGAGACCTGGCTCCGCAGCGGCACGATCCGCGAAAACATTGCGATGGGGCGGCCGGACGCGACCGATGAGGAGATCGTTGCCGCCGCAAAGGCGAGCCACGCGCACAGCTTTATCAAGCGGCTGCCGCAGGGATACGACACGTATATCGCCGAGGACGGCGGCTCGCTGTCGCAGGGGCAGAAGCAGCTTCTGTGCATCGCGCGCGTCATGCTCTGCCTGCCGCCGATGCTGATTCTGGACGAAGCGACGAGCTCGATCGACACGCGCACCGAGCTCAAGGTGCAGGGCGCGTTTGCGAAACTGATGGAGGGACGGACGAGCTTCGTCGTCGCGCACCGGCTGTCGACGATCCGCACGGCGGACTGCATTCTGGTCATGCGCGACGGACACATCATCGAGCAGGGCAAGCACGAAGAACTGCTGCAAAAGGGCGGCTTCTATGCCGCGCTGTATAACAGCCAATACGCGGGCACGGCCCGCTGACCGAAAAACGGAGGGAACAAGGATGTTGACGGTACCGTTGAAAAAACTGCGCGAAAACGCGCGCATCCCCTCGCGCGGATCGTCCGCGGCGGCGGGGTATGATCTCTATGCCTGCCTGGAAAGGCCGGTCGTGATCGAGCCGCATGAAACCGTAAAGATCGGAACCGGGATCACCGCCGCGCTGCCGGACGGGTACTTTGCCGCGTGCTTTGCGCGCAGCGGGCTTGCCAGCAAGCAGGGCCTGAGGCCCGCGAACTGCGTCGGCGTCGTGGATTCGGATTACCGCGGGGAATACATCGTCGCGCTGCACAACGATTCGGACGAACCGCGCACGGTGTCCGACGGCGACCGGATTGCGCAATTGGTCGTGATGCCGTATCTGGCCGTATCGTTTACGGAAACGGACGAGCTGCCCGCAACCGAACGCGGCGCGGGCGGGTTCGGCTCCACCGGCGTATGAGCGGAGGCGCATCATGGAATGGTGGGGATGGCTGCTCGTCGGGCTCGGCGCGCTCGGGATCGTATTCGGCCTGTATGTGCTGGTCCGCAGGCTGATCTGGTTTTTGCGCGGATTCATCATGGGCCTGTTCTCCGAGCTCGGCAAGGGCTCGCTTTCCGGCTCGGAATCGGCGCAGCCGCGCTCGCTGTCGTCGCTGGAATCGCTGCTGCTGCCGCAGGTGCTGCGGGACTTTCCGGAATACAACAGCGCGCTGGCGGCGGAACGGGTCCGGCGCGACGCCGCGGCGTATTATCGAAGCGGCATCACGGGCAGTCCGGCGTTTACCGACGGCGTGACGAAGCAGTTTCGGACGGTGTTTGCCGCCGCGCTGCCGACCGGCGTGAAGGGCGGGATCATCGTCCACCGCGTCGCGCTGCACGCCTATGAAGCGGTTTCTTTGGATCGGATGCTGACGTATCAGGCGGCGGTGCAGTACACCGACACGGACGACGCCGTCCGGCAGCGGAGGCTCGTTCTGAAGTACGTCGCGTCGTTTACCGACGATCCGGCAAATGAAATGAAGTCCTATAACTGCCCGAATTGCGGCGCGCCGATTCCGGTGATCGGGAACAAAGCGTGCCGGTACTGCGGGACGGCGCTGAAAACGCCCGCCGGACTGGGCTGGCGGCTGTACGACGCGCACGAAGGCTGATACTGATCAGACGTGACGCAGTATGAGAAAACGCAACGGGTTCCCCTCGAATTATGTCCGAAATGCAAAGAATCGGGCGAGCGGCTTGCAAGCCGTCGGGCGGCGCGGTATAATCAGCGCAAGAGGTGAACCGTTATGGAAAGACCCATCGTGAATTCCGATCTGATCGGCTCGTATGTGACGATTGAACTGCCGGGCTTTAGCGGCGCGCGCAAAAAGCCGGAAAAATGCCGCGTGCATTTTCTGGAGCGCGGGGCAGGCGAACCGGTGCTGCTTGTGCATTCGGCCGGGCAGTCGATCTATACGTGGCGGGAACTGCTGCCGTTGCTCAGCAAGCGGTATCGCGTGATCGCGATCGACCTGCCGGGCTTCGGCCATTCCGACCGGCCGTATTCTCTGAGCTATTCGATGGACGAGATGGCGGACGCGCTGCTGAAAATCCTGGACGCGCTGCACGTGCCCGTGGCGCACGTCGTCGGCTGCACGATGGGCGCGATGTACGCGCTGTATGCGATGACGAAGATGCCGCTGCGGTTCGGCAAGGTCGTTGCGCTGGCGCCGGGCGGCGTCGGAAAGAACCATCCGGCGCGCGTGCGAGGGCTCGAAGGGCCGTTCGGGTTCTTCGTCCGCGAGTCCTACGGGAAAAAGGATTTTCAGAAGTATCTGCCGCTGTTCTATTACGACGGGACGATCGTGACCGACGAGGTCGTGAACCAATACTATGCCACGTGCGACGATTTTGCGTCACGGCAGGCGCTGATGTACGCGGTGCGGAACTTCGACGAGGAGCCGGTTTTCGCCGCGCTCGCAAAGTGCGACAAGGAAGCGCTGATCCTCTGGGGCGAGGAGGACAAGCTCGTGCCGATCGACCGGCTGTTCGAGTGGAAGGACATGCTGCCGGGCAACGTGTATTACAGTCTGCGGAACGT
Source organism: Clostridia bacterium (assembly GCA_017448545.1). Classification (GTDB taxonomy): domain Bacteria; phylum Bacillota; class Clostridia; order Christensenellales; family CAG-138; genus UBA3792. The sequence continues at coordinate 24,397 of JAFSLH010000007.1, read as the reverse complement.
CGGGCACTGGATGCACGAGGAAAAGGCGGCGGCGCTCGCGGAGATCGTCGATCGGTATATTCAGTATCGGGAGGGGTAACTTGCTCGAAACATTTGCGCTCGGGGACACCGTGCAAATGAAAAAGCCGCATGCCTGCGGCAGCAACGCCTGGCGCATTACGCGCGTCGGCGCGGATGTGAAGATTCGGTGCATTGCCTGCGGGCGGGTCGTGATGCTCGACCGGCAGGAATTTATGCGCGCAGGGAAACGGATCCTTGCGCATGAGGACGGGGAAACATGACAGAACGGGAAACGGAAGAACGCAAAAAGATGCAGCGGCTCGTCGAGGAGCGGAACGATCGGCTCAACGGCGGGCGGCTTTGGCGCATCGTCGATCTGGTGATCAACCTGGTCGCGATCTTTGTCTTCGTGTTTGCGATCCGCGCCACGGTATTGGAACCGGTGCGCGTGGACGGCGAGTCGATGCTCGACACGCTGCAGAACAACGATTATCTGTTCGTCGAAAAGGTGACGTACGCGTTTTCTTCGCCGCAGGCGGGCGATATCGTGATCTGCTACTATCCCGACGAATACTATGAAGTCAGCAACAAGGCGTACCGGACGCGCGTGAAGCGCGTCGTCGCGGTCGCGGGGGACACGGTCGAAACGAAGGACGGCGTGCTGTATGTGAACGGCGAGCCGGTCAGCGAACCGTACCTTTCGGCAAGCCGGAGCAAGACGGAGCGGATTTCGACGCCGGTCACGGTCGGCGAAGGCGAAGTATACGTTCTCGGGGACAATCGCGTCAATTCCAACGACAGCCGCAATTCGATGGTCGGGCCGATTCCGCTCGAACGGATCGTCGGCAAGGCGCATTTCGTGCTGCTGCCGTTTTCGCATTGGCGCACGGTGTAACGCATGGAGCTGATCGAACGGCGAAGTCTCCGACTTCGGCAATCGCATAAGCGCCAGACGGTGTGGCGGTATCTCAGCGCGGTCGCCATCGGGCTCGCGCTCGTTTTTGTGCTGCTGCTCGGCTGGTTCTCGCCGGTGTATATCGCCGATCCGTCGATGGAGCCGACGCTGCGGGAGGGCGAAACCGTTCTCTATGATCGGCTGTATAAGCATTTCTTCCTGCTGCAGCGCACCGATATGGTCGCGTTTACCGATCCGCAGAGCGGGCAGCTTCTGATCAAGCGCATCGTCGCGATGCCGGGCGAAACCGTTTCGGCCGAGGACGGGCTGCTTTTGATCGACGGAAAGTATGCGCTGAACGAGCAGGATTACATGACCGAAGCCCCGTTCGCGTTTGAGCCGGTCACGGTGCCGGAAGGGTGCGTGTTCGTGCTGTCGGACGACCGGAACTACGGCGAGGACAGCCGCAACGGCGCGATCGGCTGCATTGAGATGTCCGATATCCTCGGCGTCGTGCGGTTCCGGCTCGACCGGTTCACAATGTTTGTCAACGGAAATTAGAGATGTACGACGCAGCCCTGCTTGATTTATACGGAACGCTGGTCAATATCCGCACGGACGAATCCGATCCGGCGCTTTGGCGCGCGCTTGCCGCGATCTATGCGGAACGCGGCGCGGTCTGGACGGCGGCGGAACTGCAGACGGCATACCGTCTGGAGGTGCGGCGGCTTGAAGCCGAAAGCGCGGCGACCTGCCCGGAGATCGGGATCGACCGCGTCTTTTTTGCGCTCTATCGGCAAAAAGGCGTCGCAGCGGACGACGAAACGGTTGCAAAGACCGCGTGGCGGTTCCGGCAGCTGTCCACAAAGCATATCCGGCTGTACGCCGGGGCGCCGGAACTGCTGGCGGCGCTGCAAAAGCGGGGGCGGGTGATCCTGCTGTCCAACGCGCAGCGGCTTTTTACCGTGCCGGAGCTGAAGATGCTCGATCTATGGGACCGGTTCGACGCGGTGTTTCTTTCGTCCGACTACGGCTGCAAAAAGCCGGATCCGGCGTTTTTCCGCGTCCCGCTTGACGCGTTCGGGCTCGATCCGAAGCGGTGCCTGATGATCGGGAACGACCCGTTTGCCGATGCGGCGGGCGCAAGGGCGGTCGGGATGGACGCGCTCTGCATTCGCTCGGCGACTTCGCCGCGGGAAGCGGAGCGGACGGCTTACGACCTTCATCACATGGATTTACGGCGCGTGCGGCGGATGCTGTGCGGGCGATAACGGGAGGAAAACGGTATGGATGCAGAACGAATCCGGCGGGACGTGGAAGCGGCGTTCGGGGAACTGATGCGCGCGGCAAAGCCGCAGGCGGGGGCGCTGCTCGTGCTCGGCTGCTCCACGAGCGAGATCGTCGGAAAACAGATCGGTTCGGCGTCGAGCGAGGAAGCGGCGACGGCGGTGCTGGACGCGCTGCTGCCGCTTTGCGAAGCGAACGGGATCGCGCTTGCGGTGCAGGGCTGCGAGCACATCAACCGCGCGCTCTGCACGGATCGCGCGACGGCGGCGCGGCTCGGCCTTTGCGAAGTCGCCGTGGAACCGTGGCTGCATGCGGGCGGTGCGTGCGTGACCGAAGCGAAGCGGCGCATCGAAGACGCGGTCATGGTCGAGGACGTGCGCGCTCTGGCGACGCTCGGCATGGATATCGGGGATACGTTGATCGGGATGCATTTACGGCCGGTGGCGGTTCCGGTGCATACGGACTGCAGGCGCGTCGGGGCGGCGAACCTCGTTCTGGCGTATGCGCGGCCCAAATACATCGGCGGGCCGCGGGCGCGGTATGCCGGCGCGGCGCCGCAATAAACAAAATTTCAAAGATTATCGGTAAAAGAACGATAAAATAAGAAAAAATCATTTGCTTTTTACAAAACGTTCCTGTATAATGATACCGTGTCCGAAATCGGGTCTGTGGTTGCAAGTCGATGCCAGTCGCAGGCGAAACGATCCACGTAAGCGAAAAAATTTCCGTGAGCATGGTGCGGCTTAGAGGTAAGTCCAACCGGCGGTCTTCCGCCGAGAGGGGTAGTAGTGGGGAGCGCGAAGGCTTAGGAGCGAACCCTCCGGTTGGCGAGTGTGGGGTCAAAAACCAGGTCAGCCGATTGCGGAGACAAATCGAAAGTAGTTGAAGGGAAGTACAGGTACGATGTTCGAAGACAGAGTTTTGGTCTGTAAGGATTGCGGAAAAGAGTTCGTCTTTACCGCGGGGGAACAGGAGTTTTACGCGCAGAACGATTTCAAAAACGATCCGGCCCGCTGCCCTGCCTGCCGCAAAGCGCGCAAGCAGCAGAGAACCGATCGCATGAACGGCCCGCGCGAACTGTTTGACGCCGTCTGCGCAGCCTGCGGCAAGCCGACGAAGGTTCCGTTTGAACCGAAGAACGACAAGCCGGTTTATTGCTCCGAGTGCTTTGCAAAGCGCCGCGGCAGATAACGCCAGAAGTTCGACCCGTCGCAACTCCGTTTGCGGCGGGTTCTCTTTTTACTTCGTTTTTGCATCGGAAAAAGCGGCGGTTTCCTTGCATCCGGGGGCGGTTTGTGATACACTGTATCCACTATATATAATATTTGGGTAGAATATGCGGCAAACAAACGAAAAACAGATCAAGGGCATCCGGGCGCTGCTGCCATGTACGGCGGGCTACCGGGCGTCCGCTATTGTGACGCCTCTGTTGATGATCGGAGAGGTGTCGCTCGAGGTGATGATTCCGCTGCTGATGGCGGCGCTGGTGGACGGCGGCCTGTACCACAGCGAGACGTACCAGCTGCAGTCGTTCCTGAGCCGGCTGCCGATCGGGAACAATCTGCAGTTCGTGCTTTGGGTCGGCGGGCTGATGATTCTGGCGTCGCTGCTGTCTCTGACGTTCGGCGCGCTTGCGGCGCGGACGTCGGCGGTCGCGAGCATGGGATTTGCGAAAAACCTGCGGCACACGATCTTTCAGCGGATTCAGTCGTTCTCGTTCCGGAACATCGACCGGTTCCAGACGTCGTCGCTGGTCATGCGGACGACGACCGACGTGAACAACCTGCAGAACATCTATCAGCAGCTTTTGCGCATCTTTGTCCGGACGCCGCTGATGATGGTGCTTGCGGCGATCATGGCGTTCCGCATCAATGCGGAGCTCGCCCTGATCTTCGTCTTTGCGATCCCGCTGATCGCGATCCTGATGATCATTATGATCCGTTCGGGCTTTTCGCGGTTCCAGGTGATGCTGAAAAAGTACGACCGGATGAACGGCGCGGTGCAGGAGAACCTGATCGCGGCGCGCGTCGTCAAGTCGTTCGTGCGCGAAGAACACGAGATTCATAAGTTCGAAGAATCTGCGGACGATCTGCAGCAGTGGCAGATTCGGGCGCAAAAGCTGTTTGCGCTGACGACGCCGCTGCAGCTGATCATCATGTGGACGTGCACGCTCGTGCTGCTCGCGCTCGGCGGCATGAAAGTGATCGAGCCGAACGCAACGCTGCACATCGGCGACCTGACCTCTTTGATGAGCTATTCCACGCAGGTCGTTTCGTCGCTGATGATGCTTTCGTTCATGATCATCGGCCTTTCGATGACGAAAGCGTCGCTCGACCGCATCAACGAAATCTTCCTCGAGCAGCCGGACATCGTTTCGCCGGCAAACAGCGATCTTACGATTACGCGCGGCGAAATCGTATTCGACCACGTCGATTTCAGCTATGCGAACAGCGCCGACAACCTGACGCTGCGCGATATCTGTCTGCACATCCGTGCGGGCGAGACCGTCGGCGTGATCGGCGGTACCGGCGAGGGCAAGTCGACGCTGGTGCAGCTGATTCCGCGGCTCTACGACGTTCTTGCCGGCACGATCCGCATCGACGGACACGACGTGCGGGACTACGACCTTGTGACGCTGCGCGACAGCGTTTCGATGGTGCTGCAGAAGAACATGCTGTTTTCGGGCAGTATTCGCGACAACATGCGCTGGGGCGACCCGACCGCGACCGAGGAGGAGATTCGCGAAGCGTGCCGGATCGCCTGCGCGGACGATTTCGTCATGCGCTTCCCGGACGGCTACGATACCGATCTCGGACAGGGCGGCAGCAACGTTTCCGGCGGGCAGAAGCAGCGGCTTTGCATCGCCCGCGCGATCCTGAAGCATCCGAAGATCATGATTTTAGACGACTCGACGAGCGCCGTGGATACGGCGACGGACGAGCGCATCCGTAAGGGGCTACGGGAATCGCTGGCCGGCACGACGACGATCATTATTGCGCAGCGCATCGCGTCGGTCATGGACGCGGATCGGATCGTCGTGATGGATAAGGGCACGATTTCCGACGTCGGCACACACGCCGAACTGATGGAACGTTCCGCCATCTACCGCGAGGTCTATGCGTCGCAGAGAAAGGAGGCGGATGCGTAATGCCCCCGAGAGGTTCTTCTTTCAACAGCAAAATGGGCGGCAAGCGCGCCGAAAATCCGGTCAGGACGCTGATGCGGCTCGCGAAGTATTTCCGCTTCTGCAAAACGCAGATGATTCTGGCGCTGCTGGCCATCCTTGTGTACTCCGGCGCGACCGCGATGACGTACCTGATGCTCGACCCGCTCGTTTCGGTCCTCGAAGCCGGAACGAACGCCGACACCGCGCGGTATGCGGCGCTGCTCGTCGGCATGGGCGCGCTGTACGCGATCGGCGTAGGGACGAACTATGTGTTCAGCCTGCTGATGGCGGTCTGCTCGGCGCGCGTGATGAACACGCTGCGCAAGGAGATGTTCGCCAAAATGCAGCGGCTGCCGATCGCATTCTTCGACGGCAGAACGCACGGCGAGCTGATGAGCTATTATACGAACGACATCGACGCGATCCGCGAGATGCTGCAGCATTCGATCACGCAGATGCTGATTTCGACGACGAGCCTTGTCGCGTATATCGGCATGATGCTGTACCTGTCGATTCCGCTGTTCTTTGTCGCGCTGGTCATGGTCGTCTGCATCTTCTATGTTGTCAAGGTCATCGGCGGCAAGAGCCGGAAGAATTTCCAGAAGCAGCAGAAGGCGATTTCCCGCGTGAACGGCTTCATCGAGGAAATGACCGAGGGCCAGAAGGTCGTCAAGGTCTTTAACCACGAAACGGCCGGCGTCGCCGTGTTCGACGAAATGAACGGCGAGCTCTGCACGGTCGCGACCGACGCAAACACGTTTGCGAACATCGTCGGGCCGGTCATGAACAACCTCAGCCATATCTTCTATGCCATCACCTGCACGGTCGGCGTGCTGCTTGCGGCGCCGGTGCCGGGCGAAACGTTCCTGGCCGAAGGCACGTTTTTTGCGCAGCATCAGATCCTGCTGGTGACCGGCGCGGCGCTGATTGCATTTTTACAGTACATCCGGCAGTTCTCGAACCGCATGTCGCAGATCACGCAGCAGTTCAACGCCATCCTGCTCGCGCTGGCCGGCGCGGAGCGCGTCTTTGCGCTGATGGATATGCCGTCCGAGGTTGACGAAGGAACCGTGACGCTGGTGCGCGCGGAGGAAACGCCGGACGGGCTCAAGGAAACAAAACAGCGCACGGGCAAGTGGGCCTGGAAGCGCAACGGCGAGCTGATCCCGCTGCGCGGCGAAGTGCGGTTTCAGGACGTGGACTTCTCCTACGACGGCAAGAAGCAGGTGCTGAACGACGTGACGCTGTACGCGCATCCGGGCCAGAAGATCGCGTTCGTCGGCTCGACCGGCGCCGGCAAAACGACGATCACCAACCTGATCAACCGGTTCTACGATATCACCGACGGCACGATCACCTATGACGGCATCCCGATCCGCGAGATCCGAAAGGACGACCTACGGCATTCGCTCGGCATGGTGCTGCAGGATACGCACCTGTTTACCGGCACGGTCATGGAGAACATCCGCTACGGGCGGCTCGACGCGACCGACGAGGACTGCATCCGTGCGGCAAAGATCGCCAACGCGGACTTCTTCATCTCGCATCTGCCGGACGGGTATCAGACAATGCTGGTCGCGGACGGCGCGAACCTCTCGCAGGGACAGCGGCAGCTGATTTCGATCGCGCGGGCGGCGGTTTCCGACCCGCCGGTGCTGATTCTCGACGAGGCGACGAGCTCGATCGACACGCGCACCGAGCAGCTGATCGAAAAGGGCATGGACGCGCTGATGGCGGGCCGCACGGTGTTTGTGATCGCGCATCGGCTCTCGACCGTGCGCAATTCGGACTGCATCATGGTGCTCGAGCACGGCGAAATCATCGAGCGCGGCGAGCACGACGCGCTGATTGCGCAGCGCGGCAAGTACTACCAGCTCTACACCGGCGCATTCGAGTTGACGTAATACGCTTGCAACACAAAAACGCCATCCGGGGTTCGGATGGCGTTTTGACGTTCTTCTTTTATTCCGCGCGGAACGTGATGCCGTTCTCGTCGGCGGATTCGATGATCGCGAGGGATTCGAGCTTCACGCCCTGCTCGCGCAGTTTCTGACCGCCGGGCTGGAAGCCCTTTTCGACGGCGACGCCGATGCCGACCAGCTCTGCGCCGGACTGCCGCACGATCTCAACGAGGCCGCGCAGCGCTTCGCCGTTCGCCAGGAAGTCGTCCACGATCACGACGCGGTCGGCGGCGGACAGCCAGTCCTTGGCGACGATCAGCGTCACGGTCTTCTTATAGGTATAGGAGAAGATTTCGCTCTTGTAGAGGCCGCCCTCGATGTTGTCCGACTTCGCCTTTTTCGCAAAGACCATCGGCACGCCGAACGCTTCCGCGCACGCTTCGCCGAGCGCGATACCGCTTGCTTCGCAGGTCAGGATCACGGTCACGCCGGGATCCGGGAAGCGGCGGCGCAGCTCCGCAGCCAGCGCCTGCATCAGCTTCGGGTCAACGCGATGGTTCAAAAAGCCGTCCACCTTGATAATTCCGCCGGGCAGCACGCGCCCTTCCGCGCGGATACGATCTTCCAAAAGCTTCATACGTCCCCCTCATGAATCGTTTGTTATATGCGTATCATATAGGGAAATTTCGTATATATCAAGCGTTTTTCAGCATTTTACGGATAACTTACCGCACAATTGCCTCCTTTTTTTCAGGAGAAGAACGGCCGCCACTTCCACGCGTCCGTAAACGTGAACAGGCGTTCGAGCAGCTTGGAAAACCGCCCGATCAGAAACCCGTTGATCAGCGCGCAGAGCAGCGTCCCGAGCCGCACGCCCTCGAAGTGCCAGAGCCCGAAGAAGCAGAACGACAGCACGACGCCGACGAGCATGCTGCTTAGGTCGTAGACCGTTTTGAATTTGTGGATGTTCCAGCCGAACCGCGCCGAAATCAGCTTCACAAACAGCTCGTACGCTTCCGGCGGCAGATAGGTATGGAACAGCAGCGAGACGCCGAGCGAGCAGAGCAGCACGCCGACGATATAAAAGCCGATGCGCAGCGGGAGCGTGTCGTGCGGGATCGGCGCGATCAGCGCCATGCAGCCGTCGAGGATGAAACCGTACAGCACGGCGGTCGCAAACGTCAGCAGCCACGAAATGCGGAACCGGCGCAGCACCAGCATCGTCGCGGCGAGCAGCACCGCCTGCAGGCAGTATTCCGCCATGCCGAACGTGAAGAACGGCAGGATCGGATTCAGCTTGCGGTAAATGAGGTACGCCGGGGCGACGACCATGCTCACGCCGAAGTCCGACGCTTCCATCGCCGCAACGCCGAACGCCAGCACGACGAGCCCGATGATGTAGGCGAGTTCCGTATAAAATTTCGGCCTGGCGGCCGCCGGGGTTGTTTCCATAACGGGGAATCCTTTTCTGCGTTTTCTCCATTATACGCCATTTTTTCGCCCCGCGTCTACCGGCTGGTTGGAAAAATCGGGGAAAAAACAGGGAAGCATTGGGGCGTCGCAGCACATACAGCGGTCAGCACAGAACTTGGTTGCGAAACAACAATCGTTGTGTTATAATGTGAGAAAAAACGGGAGGTGGTTTTGTGCAAAGCAGGTTGCGCGGCATGTGTCTGCTTTTGACGATGCTTCTGCTGATCGGATGCATCGGCGCGGAAAAGCCGCAGAATACAGCCGTCGAAACGCCTTCCGCCACGCCTGCGCCGACGGACGTGCCTGTCGTGGAGATCGTTCTGGACGAGAAGATTGCCGAAACGGTGCAGCCGATCGTCCTGCCGACGCCGACGGCGACCCCTACCCCCGAAGTGACGCCTACGCCTACGCCGACGCCTACGCCGACGCCCGTGCCGTCGCCGTTCGGGATTCTCTGGATTCCCGACACGCAGGGCCTTTCCTATTCCCACCCGGACAAGCTCGAAACGCTCGGCGCGGAGATCGCCGCGCGGCGCGAATCGGAGGGGCTGATCGCCGTTGTGCATACGGGGGACATCGTGGACAACGGGTACAAGGACTGGGAGTGGGATAATTTCGATCTGTGCCTTTCCGCGTTTTCGGAAGACCTTCCGTTCTATCCCGTCGCCGGCAATCACGATCTCGGCGTCAATCTGCAGCAGTATACCGCCTATCTCAAGCGTCCGTTTCTGGAGCTGCTTCCCGCGGAGCAGATGTATGAGGGCGGGAAGATGTATTATGTCGTATTGAATGAGAACACCGTCGCTGAATTGCTGCTTCTTTGCGTCGGATGGGATTGCGGGAAGACGAAGCAGGAGCAGGCGTGGCTCGATTCGGTGTTTGAACAGATTCCACAAACGCCGTGCATACTCGTGACGCACGGGCTTCTGAAACCGGACGGAACGGTTTTCCCGACCATGCGGTATCTGGAGAACGATATCGTTGCGAAGTATCCGAACGTTCGCCTGGTCATCTGCGGGCATTCGCGAGGGTCCTCGATCGCGGAGCATACCTTTGACGACGACGGCGACGATGCGCCGGATCGCACGGTGACGATGCTGATGCTCAACCGGCAAAGCGGTTCGTTTGCCTACCGCGTACTGCTGTTCGATCCGATTTCGCGCGAGATCGAGGTTCGCACCTACGAGCTCGGCAAGGACGCCGTGCTCGAAAAGGACGAAGACTGGCCGCTGAGCTTCACGATACAAAATGCATTCTGACAGAATCGTTCACGCAAAAAAGGGCGTCCGGAACTGCTCCGAACGCCCTTTTCGTTTCCTGTGATCAGATAATGCCCTGCGCCATCATCGCGTCGGCAACCTTCTTGAAGCCCGCGATGTTCGCGCCGGCGACGAGGTTGTATCCGAGCCCGCATTCCTCGGCGGCTTCCATCGAAGCGTCGTGGATGTTCTTCATGATGTTGTGCAGTTCCTTGTCGACCTCCTCCGCGCTCCAGGAGAGACGCTCGGAGTTCTGGCTCATTTCGAGACCGGAGACGGACACGCCGCCCGCGTTGACCGCCTTGCTCGGCGCGACGATCATGCCTTCCTGCCCCATCAGGTAGAACAGCGCTTCGTTCGTCGTCGGCATATTGGCGACCTCGATGTAGTACTTGACGCCGTTTTGAACCATCGCTTCGGCTTCCTTCATGCCGATCTCGTTCTGGTACGCGCTCGGCATCGCGATATCGACCTTGCGGCCCCACGGCTTCTCCTTCGGGAAGAACTCGACGCCGAACTTGTCGGCATAGTCCTGCACGCGGTTGCGGCCGGAGGAGCGCATTTCGAGCATGAAGTCCCACTTTTCCTGCGTGCCGACGCCGTCCGGATCGTAGATATAGCCGTCCGGGCCCGCGAGCGTGACGACCTTTGCGCCGAGCTGGCTTGCTTTCATTGCGACGCCCCACGCCACGTTGCCGAAACCGGAGATCGCGATCGTCTTGCCCTCGATCGTGTCGTGCTCATGCTTCAGAACCTCGACAAGGTAATACACCGCGCCCCAGCCCGTCGCTTCCGGACGAACAAGGGAACCGCCGTAGCTGCGGCCCTTGCCGGTCAGAACGCCGTTTTCAAAGCCGTTGCGGATACGCTTGTACTGGCCGAACAGGTAGCCGATCTCACGGCCGCCGACGCCGATGTCGCCCGCCGGAACGTCGATGTTCGGGCCGATGTGGCGATACAGCTCGGTCATGAAGGACTGGCAGAACCGCATGATCTCGTTGTCGCTCTTGCCGTTCGGATCGAAATCGGAACCGCCCTTCGCGCCGCCCATCGGGAGCGTCGTCAGGCTGTTCTTGAACGTCTGCTCAAAGCCGAGGAACTTCATGACGGAGAGGTTCACATGGCTCGCGAACCTAAGACCGCCTTTGTACGGCCCGATCGCGCTGTTGAACTGCACGCGGAAGCCGCGGTTCACGCGGACCTTGCCCGCATCGTCCACCCACGGCACGCGGAACTCGATCACGCGCTCCGGCTCGACAAGCCGTTCCAAAAGGCCGGCCTTCTCGTATTCCGGATGCTGCGAAACGACCGTTTCCAGGGAACGCAGCACTTCTTCCACCGTCTGCAAAAACTCCGGTTCATTGGCGTCGCGCCGCTTGACGTCCGCCAAAACCCGCTCGATGTATTGATTCATAAGCCCTCCGAATTGCTTCGTTTTTATCGGATATTCCGACATCTTTATGATACCACGAAACAGCCGGAAGTCAATTCCCGCACGCGTAAAAACAAAAAATATATAATGAAAATCAAAATATATTTTGGTCGCGTAAACGGATGATCGAACGTTTTTGCGCCTATCCGCGCAGCAGCAGCACGCTCGCGCCGTCGGGCAGCGGGTCGGATAGGGACGGGTTCTGCGCGCGGATCGACGCGGTCGGCACGCCGAATCGCTTCCCGATCGAGAAGATCGTTTCGCCCGGATCGGGGAAGTAGACGAGGATGCCTTCGTGCGGATCGCGCGGCGCGCCGGGCAGGAGGTCGGTCGTCAGCAGCACGTTCTGCTGACGGTACCATTCGCCGCCGTACCGCAGTTCAACGGCGCAGGACAGCGTGCGCCCGCTCCCGGACGCTTCCGCCGTGCGCACGGCGACCTCCGGCAGCAGCAGCGTCCCCATCGGGTCGAGCGGCAGGGAAAAGGGCAGATCGGTACGGAAGCCGTACAGCCGCCCGTCGTCGGCGCGGTAGACGATCGAAAGCAGCAAAAGCCCGTCGATGCTCGCCGCGTCTTCCGAAACCGCGGTGTCGGTGATCGCCGGCGCGGCGGCGGCGCAGAGCACGCGCGTCGCGTCCTTCAGATAGCCGGGCAGCTGGATCGGCTCGCGCAGCGTCGTCGTCCGGAACTGCTCGCCGACGTAGTTCAGGCACGGCACCGATTTCGTTTCGCACGAAAAGCCGCCCGTGCTGTCGTAGGCGTCCGAGATCACGCAGGCGGTTTCCTCTGCCACGCCGTAGACCGCGACCGAAATCGCCGCGTCCACGGTCAGCGAGCCGTCCGGATCGTACGAAACGTCGAGCTGCGTGACTTCCGCGGTCGCCGAAAGCTGCGTGCTCGGCTCCGCGTCGAGCGTATCCGAAAACGGAAGCGCGAACGGGCGGGAAATCGCGCCGCCCTCGCCGTCGTAATACAGCGCGGCGCCGAACAGCGTGCCTTCGAGCAGAACGCCGCTCGGCCCGTTTGCGACGCGGCCGACCTCCGCTGTGCCGCTCGCTTTCAGCAGCGAAACGTCCTCCGGCGCGTCGACGGTTTCCCTGAGCCGGATCGCGTGCGCGCCGAGCAGCGTCCGCCGCGTCAGCCGGATCGTTTCGCCCTGCGTTTCGAGTCCTTTGGCGTCGTCCACGCCGGCGATGCAGGATTGCCGTTCCGAAGCGAACACCTCTGCGCGGAGCAGCAGCGTCGCCTGCATCCTTAGCCCGCCGTCCTCCATGCGGCAGGAGCAGGCGGGGGCATAGGCAGCGGCGCGCGCGGTCATTTCCGGCGTCACGCCCGCGAGCGAAAGCGCGTGCGAAAACGTGGCCGACGCGTCGAACGACAGCGGCGTCTCTGCATCCGTTTCCACGACGAGATGCAGGGACAGAAGGCCGTTCACCTGCACGCCGTCGCGCGTGCAGAGCGCTTCGTGCACGCGGACGTCCGGTTCGCACGAAAGCACTTTTTCCGAGCGCACGCCGTTCGGCAGCGGGATCGCGCTCTCCAGCTGCGCCTGCGCCGTCGCGCCGCCGATTCGCGTTTCCGCGGACAACATTGTTTTTTGAATCTCCATTCGGTTTCTCCTTTCCGGGTCCCGTTCTTTCGCCGTATTCTATGCGGCGCGGCGTGAGAATAGACGCGGTAAAGCGGGATGAAAAGAGCGCGTGAAATGCTTTTAAAAACGATTGACATTAAAAATCTTTTTGGATAGAATGAAGTTCCTGACAATGTCTTATAATAATCGGAAAAAAGTTCGGAAAACAGTATGGACAGCAAAGAGATTTTCAAGCAGCAATATCACAGAAACGACGAGGAGCTTCGCATCTGCGGCGCGAAGGAACACAACCTCAAAAATATCGATCTGACGATCCCGCGGAACAAGCTCGTCGTCATGACCGGCGTTTCCGGCTCCGGCAAGTCGAGCCTTGCGTTCGACACGATTTACGCCGAGGGCCAGCGCCGCTACGTCGAGAGTCTGTCTTCCTATGCGCGGATGTTCATCGGGCAGATGGACAAGCCCGACGTCGAGCGCATCGACGGGCTTTCGCCGGCGATCTCGATCGACCAGAAGAGCACGGGGCACAACCCGCGTTCGACGGTCGGCACGGTCACGGAAATCTATGACTATCTGCGGCTTCTGTACGCGCGGTGCGGAATCCCGCATTGCCCGAAGTGCGGCCGCGTGATCGAAAAGCAGAGCATCGATATGGTCGTGGACCGCGTGATGGCGCTCGCGCCCGGGACGAAGGTGCAGATCATCGCGCCGTGCGTCCGCAAGCGCAAGGGCGAGTTTACCAAGCTGTTCGAGCAGCTGCGCCGCGAAGGGTACGTCCGCGTGCGCGTGGACGGCGAAATCTTCCCGATCGAGGAAGCGCCGCAGCTCGACAAGAAGTTCAAGCACACGATCGAAGCGGTCATCGACCGGCTCGTGATCAAGGAAGGCGTGGAGGGGCGGCTGACCGAATCGCTCGAACACGCGTTCGCGCTCGGGCAGAATCTGGCGATCGTCGCGGTCACGGACGGCGACGAAACGCTGTACTCGCAGAATTTCGCGTGCCCGGACTGCGGGATCGGGATCGAGGAGCTTGCGCCGCGCGCGTTCTCGTTCAATGCGCCGTTCGGCGCGTGCCCGACCTGTGCGGGATTGGGCGAACTCATGAAGATCGATCCGGCGCTTGTGGTGCCGAACCCGGAGCTTTCGCTGAACGAGGGCGCGATCCACGCGTCCGGCTGGAACAGCGACAGCCAGAATTCGATCGCGGAGATGTACTACCGCGCGCTCGCGAAGCACATGGGCTTTTCGCTCGACACGCCTTTTTGCGACCTGCCGAAAGCGGTGCAGGACGCGCTGCTGTACGGCTCGAAGGACAAGATGGAAGTCAGCTACGAAAGCACGTATTCGAGCGGCAAGTTCCTCGCGTCGTTCGAGGGGATTATCCCGAACATGGAGCGGCGCTACCGTGAAACGACGAGCGACTGGGTCAAGGCGGAGATCGAATCCCGCATGGCGCACGTGATCTGCCCCGACTGCAAAGGCCGGCGGCTGAAGCCCGAAACGCTGGCCGTCACGGTCGGCGGGCTGAACATCGCGGAGCTTTGCGATTTGAACGTCAAATCGTCGCGCGCGTTTCTGCAGAACCTCGAGCTGAGCCCCACGCACCGGACGATCGCGGCGGCGATTCTGAAGGAGCTCGACGCGCGGCTCGGATTTTTGGTCAACGTCGGGCTGAGCTACCTGACGCTGTCCCGCGGGGCGACGACGCTGTCCGGCGGCGAGAGCCAGCGCATCCGGCTTGCCACGCAGATCGGCAGCGGACTGGTCGGCGTGCTGTATATCCTCGACGAGCCGAGCATCGGCCTGCACCAGCGCGACAACGCAAAGCTGCTCGACACGCTGAAGCGGCTGCGCGACCTCGGCAACACGCTGATCGTCGTCGAGCACGACGAGGAAACGATGCTCGCGGCGGACTATATCGTGGACATCGGGCCGCGTGCGGGCGTGCACGGCGGCGAGGTCATGGCGGCCGGAACGCCGGAGGAGATCATGGCCTCCGAAGCGAGCCTGACCGGGCAGTACCTTTCCGGCAAGCGGCGCATCGACGTGCCGACAACGCGGCGCGCGGGCAACGGAAACTTCCTGACCGTGCGCGGCGCGGTGGCGAACAACCTCAAGAACATCGACGTATCGATCCCGCTCGGCAAGTTCGTCTGCGTGACCGGCGTTTCCGGCTCCGGCAAGTCGAGCCTTGTCAACGAGATCATCAAAAAGCGGCTGCTGCACGACCTGAACCGGGCGCGCGTGCGGCCGAAGGCGCATACGGCGATGGAGGGGATCGAGAACCTCGACAAGGTGATCGACATCGACCAGAGCCCGATCGGCAAAACGCCGCGGTCGAACCCGGCGACGTATACGGGGCTGTTCGACCTGATCCGCGCGCTGTTTGCCGCAACGCCGGACGCGAAGCTGCGCGGCTACAACAGCGGACGGTTCAGCTTCAACGTCAAGGGCGGCCGCTGCGAAGCGTGCAAGGGCGACGGCATCGTGAAGATCGAAATGCATTTTCTGCCCGACGTGTACGTTCCGTGCGAGGTCTGCCACGGCAAGCGGTACAACCGTGAGACGCTCGAGGTGCGGTACAAGGGCAAGAATATCTACGACGTGCTGGACATGACCGTGGAGGAGGCGCTGCCGTTCTTCGCCGCGCATCCGAAGATCAAGAGCAAGCTGCAGACGATCTACGACGTCGGCCTCGGTTACGTCAAGCTCGGACAGCCGAGCACGCAGCTTTCCGGCGGCGAAGCGCAGCGCGTCAAGCTTGCGACCGAACTGAGCCGGCGCGATACGGGCCGCACGCTGTATATCCTCGACGAGCCGACGACCGGCCTGCATACGCACGACGTGAAGCGGCTTCTGGAGATATTGAACCGCCTGGCGGACAACGGCAGCACGGTGCTGGTCATCGAGCACAACCTCGACGTGATCAAGACCGCAGACTACATCATCGACCTCGGGCCGGAGGGCGGCGACGAGGGCGGAACGATCGTTGCGACCGGCACGCCGGAAGAGGTCGCCGCGTGCGAAAAAAGCTATACCGGACAGTTTTTGAAGCGCGAGCTTGCGAAGGCGAACCGGCCGTAAAACGAGCAATTTTTCGTTCGTCGCGGTTGACAAAGCACCCAAGAATTGATACAGTTATAAGATAAAGTTCAGAGCGAAACAAAGCGAGGGAACAGGATGAGAAAGAAGTATTACATCACGACGGCGATCGCCTACACGTCGAGCAAACCGCACATCGGCAACACGTACGAAGCGGTTCTGGCCGACGCGATCGCGCGGTATAAGCGGTACGAGGGGTACGACGTATTCCTGCAGACCGGCACCGACGAACACGGGCAGAAGATCGAGGAAAAGGCCAAAGCGCAGGGCATTACGCCGAAGGAGCACGTCGATCGCGTGGCGGGCGAAGTGCGCCGGATCTGGGATCGGATGGGGACGAGCTACGACAAGTTCATCCGCACGACCGACGCCGATCACGAAGCGCAGGTGCAGAAGATTTTCAAGCGTCTCTATGAACAGGGCGATATTTATAAGGGCTACTACGAGGGCATGTACTGCGTCCCGTGCGAGAGCTTTTTCACGATGTCGCAGCTCAAGGACGGCAAGTGTCCGGACTGCGGCGGCGACGTGCAGCCCGCGAAGGAGGAAGCGTACTTCTTCAAGATGAGCAAGTATGCGCCGCGCCTGATCGAATACATCAACACGCATCCGGAATTCATTCAGCCCGTCGCGCGGAAAAACGAGATGATGAACAACTTCCTGCTGCCGGGTCTAGTGGACCTTTGCGTGTCGCGCACGTCGTTCACCTGGGGCGTGCCGGTCGACTTCGACCCGAAGCACGTCGTCTACGTCTGGCTCGACGCGCTGGTGAACTATATCACGGGCATCGGCTATGACTGCGACGGCAATTCCTCCGAGCAGTTCAAAAAGCTCTGGCCCGCGGACCTGCACCTGATCGGCAAGGATATCATCCGGTTCCATACGATCTATTGGCCGATCTTTTTGATGGCGCTCGGTCTCCCGCTGCCGAAGCAGGTGTTCGGGCATCCGTGGCTGCTGCAGGGCGGCGGCAAGATGTCGAAGTCCAAGGGCAACGTCATGTATGCCGACGACCTCTGCGATCTGTTCGGCGTGGATGCGGTGCGGTACTTCGTTCTGCACGAAATGCCGTTTGAAAACGACGGCGTGATCACGTGGGATCTTCTGATCGAACGGCTGAACGCAGACCTTGCGAATACGCTCGGCAACCTCGTGAACCGCACGGCGGCGATGAGCAACAAGTATTTCGGCGGCACGGTACGGCAAACCGGCGTCACGGAGCCCGTGGACGCGGAGCTGAAAGCCGTCGCGACCGGCGCGGCCGAAAAGGTCACGCGCTGCATGGAAGAGCTGCGCGTTGCGGACGCGATCACCGAGGTGTTCGCCGTGTTCCGCCGCTGCAACAAGTATATCGACGAAACCGCGCCGTGGGTGCTTGCGAAGGATCCCGAACAGGCGGACCGGCTGGCCGAGGTGCTGTACAACCTGACCGAGAGCATCGCGATCGGCGCGAACCTTCTGAAGCCGTTCCTCCCCGAGACCGCGGAAAAGACGCTGGCGCAGCTGAACGCCGCGCCGCGCGCGCTTAACGAGCTCGGCACGTTCGGGCTGTATCCGTCCGGGAACAAGGTGACCGAAAAGCCGGAAATCCTGTTCGCGCGGCTTGATCCGAAGGTGACGATGGAAAAGGTCGAAGCGCTCGAAGCGGCGCAGAAGGCCGCCGCCGCGCCGAAGGAGGAACCGCAGTACGCGCCGATCAAGCCGGAAATCGCGTATGACGATTTTGCAAAGCTCGATCTCCGGCTTGCGAAGGTCGTCGCTTGCGAGGAAGTCAAGCGGTCGAAGAAGCTGCTGAAGCTGACCGTTTCGATCGGCAGCGAGGAGCGCACGGTCGTTTCGGGCATCAAAACGTGGTACAAGCCGGAAGACCTCGTCGGCAAGACGGTCGTTCTGGTCGCGAACCTGCAGCCGGTCACGCTCTGCGGCGTCGAAAGCCGCGGCATGATTCTCTGCGCGTCCGACCCGGAGGACAAGGAACTCGCGTTCGTCACGCCGGAAAAGGCGCTCTCGGCGGGCTATACGGTGCGCTGAATGAAGCTGTTTGATACGCACGCGCACCTGCTGGACGAAGCATTTGACCTCGATCGCGAAGCGGTGATCGCGTCGCTGCCCGAAAAGGGCATTACGAAGGTCATGGAGGCCTGCTGCGACGAAGCGGGGATCGACCGCGTCGCGGCGCTTGTCGAACGCGTTCCGTTCTTTTACGGCAGCGCCGGCGTGCATCCGCATTCGGCGGACGAATGGACGAACGAAACCGGCGACCATATCCGCCGCGCGCTCCGAAGGGAACGCATGCTGGCGGTCGGGGAGATCGGGCTCGATTACCATTACGATTTTTCGCCGCGCGACGTGCAGAAGCGCGTATTGGACGAGCAGCTTTCGCTGGCGAAGGAACTGCGTCTGCCGGTGATTCTGCACGACCGCGAAGCGCACGGGGACATGATCGACCTTTTGCGCGCGCACAAGGACGGCTTGCAGGGCGTCATGCACTGCTTTTCGGGCAGCTATGAGCTGGCGAAAGAATGCCTCGACCTCGGGCTGTACGTTGCGTTCGGCGGCGCGCTGACGTTCCAAAACGCCGTGCGGCCGATCGACGTCGTAAAGCGGCTTCCGCTCGACCGGCTGCTGATCGAAACGGACTGTCCGTATATGACGCCCGTCCCGTACCGCGGGCAGCGGAACGATCCGTC
The DNA here is from genome assembly GCA_017448545.1 of Clostridia bacterium. GTDB lineage: Bacteria > Bacillota > Clostridia > Christensenellales > CAG-138 > UBA3792. The sequence goes on along the minus strand of JAFSLH010000007.1, from coordinate 5,601 downwards.
GTTTGTGCGGATCACGCTCGACAGGATGGCCGAGGTGCGCGGGGAGGACGTCGGGCTTTTGGCGGACGCGCTGTACCGGAACGCGCTGCGCGTCTACAACATTGCGGAGGAAGCGGATGCGTAAAACGGGATATCGGCATTGTAAATGCATTTGCATCCTGCGCGACGCCGGGAATTGGGTCGTCGTGCGGGAAACGAAAAGCGATTGCGCGCTGCACTGTACGCATTGCGGACATACCTGGTACATGCCGCTGAAGGCCGCGCAGCACTTTCGCCGCGCGATCGCGTCGGAGCAGCAGTGGCGGCAGTTGAAACAGGCAGCCGGTTACCACATGCGGGAACTGAAACAGGAAACAATCGTCTGACGCGGAACGAATCGAAAACAGGAGAAACGAAACATGGTAGTATTGGACGAATATAAAATGCAGCTCGGCGCACTGAACGAGACGCTGGCGCTCGCGCACAAACAGATGGACGTCGAGTCCCTCACGGCGGAATGCAAATCGCTCGAGGAGCAGATGAGCGCGGCCGATTTCTGGAACGACGTCGACAACGCGAACAAGGTCTCGGCGCGCGTGAAGACGATCAAGAGCAAGCTCGAACGGCTCGACAAGCTCGACGGCCAGAGCGGCGACGTCGAAACGCTGATCGAGATGGCCGAGGAGGAAGACGACGAAAGCCTGATCGACGAGCTGAAAAGCGAACTGAAGGATTTTGAGGAAAAGGTCGGCGCGCTGCGGCTCGAAATGCTGCTGAAAGGCCCGTACGACAATTCGAACGCGGTGCTTTCGCTGCACGCGGGCGCGGGCGGCACGGAGGCGCAGGACTGGACCGAAATGCTGTACCGCATGTATACGCGCTACTGCGAGCGCAAAGGCTGGAAGGTGACCGAGCTCGATCTCTTGGACGGCGACGACGCGGGCATCAAGTCCGTCACGTTCGAGGTCGAGGGCGAGAACGCCTACGGCTATCTGAAGGCGGAAAAGGGCGTGCACCGTCTCGTCCGCATTTCGCCGTTCGACGCGTCCGCGCGGCGGCACACGTCGTTTTCGTCGCTCGACGTTACGCCGATCTTCGACGACGACACCGGCGATATCAAGATCGAGCCGGACGATATCCGCGTCGATACGTACCGTTCCGGCGGCGCGGGCGGCCAGAACGTCAACAAGGTTTCGAGCGCGATCCGCATCACGCACCTTGCGACGGGCATCGTCGTGCAGTGTCAGAACGAGCGCAGCCAGCTCCAGAACAAGGAAATGGCGATGCGCATGCTGCGCGGCAAGCTGCTCGAGCTGCAGGAGCGCGAGCGCGAGGAGCAGATGGCGTCGATCAAGGGCGAGATGAAGAAGATCGAATGGGGCAGCCAGATCCGGTCGTATGTGTTCCAGCCGTACACGCTGGTCAAGGATCACCGGACCGGCGAGGAAAACGGAAACATCCAGTCCGTCATGGACGGCAATCTGGACAACTTCATTTCCGCCTACCTGACGCAGTCGTAATGCGTCGGCCGCATGTAACAAGTGAATTGCCTGCGCCGATTCTGTGACCTTCACGGTCGGCGGACAGAACTATGTCGCGGAAGAAGGCGGATTCGCCCGCAGCGTGGAACTGGTCTGCAACGGTCTGCTCGGCAACGACACCTGGAAGGACTACGCACAGTCGCTGCTGGACGCCATCAATTGAGGCGGAGCGTGAACGACAATACAGGCAATAAGGAGAAACACCCATGAAGAAATACACAGAAGCTGAAATCGAACTGATCTTGTTTGCCGCGCAGGACATCGTCACCGTAAGCCTCACCGGAACGTATTCGGGCGATCCGACGCAGCCGGGCGACAACGCCGGCGGCTTCGTCAATCCGAATCCGTAATCCCTGCGGGAGAGGAAATCGCATGAAACGAGGATGCACGCCTATGCGCGCCGCCCGGGTTTTGCTTGCCGCGGTACTGTGCCTGCTGCTGCTTGCGGTCGGCTGCAGCTGCCGGGAGAATCCGGCCGGGCAGCCCGCCCCGACGGCGGAGCCCGCGGCGGTCCCGACCGAACAGCCGGAAAGCGCGCCGACCGAAGCGCCGAACGCCGAGCCCACGAACGCGCCGGAGAATGCCCCGACGGCAGCGACGAGCGCCGAGCCCACGGACGAACCGATGGCAGCGCCCACGACCGAACCGGCGGCGGAAACCACCCCGACGCCGACGCCGAAACAGACGACAGCGCCGACGGCCGCCCCGACGGCAGCACCGACAGAAACCCCGACCCCGACGCCGGACCCGGATGCAACGCAGGATCCGGACGCAACGCCCGAAATAGAAAGCTGGTCGCCTTATGTTTGAGAATCCCGAAAATCGCACACCGAAGCCGTATGAAACGCCCTGCATGGAGATTGTGGCGCTTCCGGCTGCCGACATCATCACCGATTCCTGGTCGCCGTACATCTGACCGGCGCCGCTTCGGCATCCCCAACGCACCCAAAGAGACTGTTCCCTTCCCGGGACGGTCTCTTTTTTTGCAGTTCATCGAGACATGTATGAACCGGGGCGAATTGCGGGCATACTGATTCCGAGGTGAAATACAATGAGACGACAATTCCCGATCCTTTTGCTGCTGCTTCTGGCGATGGTTCCGCTGCGCGCGCACGAAGCTGCGACGGCGGCGACGCCGAACGTTCTGCGGCTGCATATTCTGGCGAACAGCGACAGCGCGGCCGATCAGGCCGTCAAGCTCTCGGTGCGCGACGCGATCCGGCCGCTGTTTTCGGCGCAGTCGAGCTATGACGACGCCCGCGCCTATCTTTTGGCAAACGGCGCAGCGCTGCAAAGCGCGGCGGAAAAAGTGCTTACGGAGCAGGGCGTATCCTACGGCGTGCAGCTTTCGCTCGGCACGGAGGAATTTCCGGATCGCACGTATGACGGCGTGCTGTTTCCGGCGGGCGAATACGACGCGCTGATCGTGCGGCTCGGGCGCGGCGAGGGCCACAACTGGTGGTGCGTGCTGTTTCCGCCGCTGTGCATCGTTTCGGACACGGGCGGGACGGTCGATCTCAAGACGGCGCAGCCGGAAAGCATTGTGGTGCGCTGGGTGAAGGGATGGGTGGCGCAATGGAACGCAGGCAAGTGAGGCGAAAGCGGTGGCTGGCCGGCGCGATCGCGCTGCTGCTCCTCGCGGCGTTAGCGCTGCCGGCGGTTGCGGATGCGGTGCTGAAAAAGGGCGCGACGGGCGAGGACGTGAAGCTCGTGCAGAAGAAGCTGAAGCAGTGGGGCTACTATTCCGGCGCGGTGGACGGCATTTTCGGCAGTCAGACGGAGGCCGCCGTGAAGTATTTCCAGCGTAAAAACGGCCTGGTCGCGGACGGCATCGTCGGGAAAAAGACGGCGGCGGCGCTCGGCATCTCGCTTTCGGGCGGCAGCAGTACGGCGACGGCGAACACCGACAGCGAGGTATACCTGCTTGCGCAGTGCATCCACGGCGAAGCGCGCGGCGAGCCGTACAAAGGGCAGGTCGCGGTCGGCGCGGTGATCCTGAACCGCGTCCGCTCCAGCCAGTTTCCGAACACGATCGCCGGCGTGATCTACCAGAAGGGCGCGTTTTCGGTCGTGGCGGACGGGCAGATCAACATGGATCCCGGCGAATCCGCGCTGAAAGCGGCGAAGGACGCACTGAACGGCTGGGACCCGACCGGCGGCTGTCTCTACTATTACAATCCGAAGAAAACGAGCAACGCATGGATTCTGTCGCGGCCGATTGTGCTGCGCATCGGCGAGCATGTGTTCTGCAAATGAGCGGGGAAAGGAGCGACGGATGAACGACGTTCGACACAAAAGACGCGCGAGCGGGTATCTTTGCTTTCTGCTGCTCGCCTGCGTTGCGGGGTTCGGCATCCTGTACAGCGAGCAGCGCGGCCGCGTCGACGCGCTCGAAAACGAGCTGATTGCGTACCGGCGCTACGCGCAGAACGAAGCGGAAAGCGCGGCGCGCGACCTCGGCGATGCGCTGATGGATCTGGAGGGGAATCTGCGAAAGCTGACCGCCGCCGCCAGTCCCGCGCAGCACGCAAAGCTGCTGTTCGAGGTGCGCCGCCTGTCGGACGCGGCGGGCGGGTCGCTCGGGCGGCTTTCGGTGTCCCATGCGGACAGCATGGATCTGAAGCAGTTTCTGACGCGCACCGGCGACTATGCGAACACACTGCTGGATTCGGTGCAGAACGGCGTGCTGCTTTCGGCGGACGACGCGGCGCAGCTGGCGGCGATCGGCACCCAGTGTGAAGCGCTGCGCGGCGCATTGACGGAGCAGATCGAAAGCGGATCGCTGCCCGCCGGCGTTGTTTCAACCGACGGCTACTATACCGAGGGCGAGGCGTCGGACGCCGTGCCGGCGTACCCGTCGCTGCTGTATGACGGGCCGTTTTCCGAAAGCAGCGAGACCGCGCCGCCGAAGGGGCTGCCGACCGAAACGATCTCGGAGCAGCAGGCAAAAGCGCTCGCCGCGCGCGCGTTCCCGGGCACGGAATGGCAGTACGACGGCCGGTGCGAAGCGAATATCGTCACGTTTGATTTTTCCGGTCCCAAAGGCGAAAGTCTTTCGGTGACGGAGCGCGGCGGCCGGATTCTGTACTGGATGACCGAGCCGAGCGGCGGCAGCACGGCGGCGCTGACCGATCGGGAACGGACCGCGCTCGACGAAGCGGCGCGTGCCTATCTCAAGACGGCGGGGTTCGGCACGATGCAGCTTTCGTGCGCCGAAGCGTATGCGGGCGTGTGCGTGATGAACTATGCCGCCGTGCAGGACGGCGTCGTGCTGTACCCCGATCTCGTCAAAGCGTACGTCGACCGCGCGACGCAGAAGGTGATCGGCTGCGACGCGCGCAGCTACTATATGCACCACACGGAACGCGAGATTCCGCCGTTTGCGATCGGGAAGCCGGACGCGCTGGACGCGGTCACGCTCGCGATGCAGGTGGAAAGCGTCACGCCGTGCATCCTTCCGAAGTGCGAAACGCGCGAGATCGCGTGCTGGGAGTGCCGCGGCACGGTCGGCGACGGCACGTATCTGGTCTACATCAACGCCGAAACCGGCGCGGAGGAGGAAATCCTCGAATGGCTCTACTCCGACGCCGGCGATCGCGTGCGATAGCTTGACGGGGACGGACGGGTCTGCTATACTTTTTGCAGCGGAGCGGGGGAGGGATCGGTATGTTCTGGAAGCGGAAACCGAAGGCGCCGGGCTATGACGCGACTGCCGTCAAGCCCGTCCTGCACAAAAGCATCTGCACCGGCGAAACGGCGGCCGGGTTTGTGGACCTGTCCACCGGCAGGTTCCGCGAAGTCATGCTGATCAAAAGCGACCGCGACCTGAAGGCGTTCCTGGACGCTTACGGGATCGAGAGCGAACCGGAAACCATCTACTGATGAAAATGGTGCTGTTGCAAAAGGCGCCAGATCATTGCGGCGAATTAAAATAGAATATTACTGTTTGGTGGAAATGGCGCGATTTGCGCCATTTCTCCTTTTTTTCGCCGCAATTAGCCGGTTTTCCGCCCTACAAAATTCCGTGCGCTCGCAGTGCGAGATGCAGCACGGGATTTTGATATCCGCTGTCAGATAGCCT
>JAFSLH010000006.1 GCA_017448545.1 Clostridia bacterium | reverse complement strand
GTTCAGAATTCTTGCGCCCGTGTAAATGTCCGACTCCGCTACTTCCACGACGAACTTCAGAACAACCGCGCTGTCGCCCAGCTGCTCCACGCCGACGTAGACCGGAACGGCCTTCATGATATCCTGATGCGCTTCGTAGATTCCCTTGAGAAGCTCCGGAATCTTCTTTTCCAGCGCTTCGAGGTCGGTCTCGTACGGGATCGGGAATTCCGTCACCGACTTCGACGTGTGATCCGAACGGTTCAGGATGTTCTTCATGTCGGAGTTGTTGATGATCTTCACGTTGCCGCCGATATCGGTCAGAACCGTCGTGCGGACGCTGATATCGGTAACTGCGCCGCGGAAGCCGTTGACCTCGATGATGTCGCCGATGTTGTACTGGTTATCGATCAGGATAAACATACCGGTGACCACGTCCGCGATCAGACTCTCTGCGCCGAAGCCGATGATCAGGGCGATGATGCCGAGGCCGGACAGGATCGTGACGATATCGACCGTCAGCATCGTAAGGAAGATGCAGACCGCCAGCAGAATGACCGCGTACCGCATAACGTTCTTGGTCAGGGCGATCAGCGTTTTGCCGCGGTTCGTCTTGGGCGTGATATGGTTGAGAATCAGGGTAGCGACGCCTTCGATGATCAGCAGGATCACGAGCAGCAGGAGGCCGTTCAGGATCGCGCCGACGTTCGGCTTCAGCAGCGGGATCGAATCGACCTTGCCGGTCAGGATGCCGGCGACAAGGATCAGCGCGCCGACCGCGACGAGGATGATCACGCGAATCAGCGGCGATTTTTTCTTTTCATTCATAGCGTTTATTCCTTTCTGCGCCTGGATTACGTTATCAGTATATACGATTTCCTTGACCCTGTCAACAAACGGGAACAGCGTGCCGGCAACCGTTCGCAACGCGTTTGCAACCGTTCAGCGAATTTTGCAAATAAAAAGGGCGTTTGTCACCGAGGAGTCACTTTCAGCGGGTATGCTGTAAGCAAGTAAACAAAGGAGACTGTTTTGTCATGCAAATTGTGGAAGTTCAGAATGTTACCAAGATTTACGGCGAAGGGGAAAACGAGGTTCGTGCCCTGGACAACGTTTCTCTGCAGATTGCGCAGGGAGAATTCGTAGCGATCATCGGGCCGAGCGGCAGCGGCAAATCCACGCTGCTCCATGTGCTCGGCGGCGTTGACCGTCCGACGAGCGGTAAAGTGTTTTTGAACGGACAGGACGTATACGCGCAGAACGAAGAACAGCTTGCAATCTTCCGTCGGCGGCAGGTTGGGCTGATCTACCAGTTTTACAATCTGATTCCGGTACTGAACGTTGTGGAGAACATGACGCTGCCGGTACTGATGGACGGACGGCGCGTCAACGAAACACGGCTTCAAGAACTGTTGCAGACGCTCTGGCTTGTCGGGCGCGAAAACAACCTGCCGAACCAGCTTTCCGGCGGACAGCAGCAGCGCGTTTCGATCGGCCGCGCGCTGATGAACGCGCCGACTGTCGTTTTGGCCGATGAGCCGACCGGCAACCTGGACTCCAAAAACAGCCAGGAGATCGTGGAGCTTCTGAAGCTTTCGAACCGCAAATACCGGCAGACGCTGATCGTCATTACGCATGACGAAAGCATCGCTCTGCAGGCGGACCGCATCATCGCGATCGAAGACGGTCGTATTACGAAGGATGAACGCATCCGGGGGACAAACGCATGAACGTTCTGCATCGGATTGTTCGCAAAACGCTCGCGCTGAATCCGACGCGCACCTGGGTCACGATCATCGGCATCGTGCTTTCGATGGCGCTGTTGACTGCCGTAATTGAAGGCGCATACAGCGGGCTTGTCTATATGCGCGGCGTGACGACAGAGGACACGGGCGACTGGCATGGCTACTTTTGGGGACTGGATGATTCGACCGCGCAAAGCGTCAAGGAACAGGAATTTGTGAAGGACGTCGTGACGACCTGGCGGCTGGTCGGCTATGAAGCGCAGGAGCCGGAAGCCGAACGTCAGCCGGTCTTTGTGGACGCGCTCGAGGGCGATTCGCCGCTGATCGCAAGCCGCATCAAGGAAGGCAGAATGCCCGAAAACGAGCATGAGATCATTCTTTCGAGCAATTTCTACGGAATCGCGAAGCAAAATGCGCTCGACGCGTTCGAGGTCGGGCAGACCGTCACGCTGTCGATCGGCGATCGCATAAGCCCGGACGGCGAGCCGCTTTCCGAGCATGATTCGATGTGGGCAGGCGAAACCGTCGTCGATGCAAAACCGGTAACCTATACGATCGTCGGCATCTATCGGAGCTTTGATCCCTCGGTGCAGGGCACGGGCTACCGCGCGCTGACCAAAGGACAGGGAACGGGCGCGTGCTCGGTGTTCTTTACGGTCAAGCATCCGTATTTTTTCAAATCCGTCATGAACCGTCAGACGGTTTCCGAACACTGGCGCAAAAATGCTTCGCTGATGCGGCTGTACGGCGTGTTCAACGACGACGTCATTATCAGTGTGCTCTACGGCTTTACGGCAGTGCTGGTCGTGCTCGTCATGTTCGGCTCAATCTCTTTGATCTACAACGCATTCTCGATCTCGGTTTCGGAGCGCACGCGGCAGTTTGGCATCCTGAAATCCATCGGTGCGACGAAAAAGCAGATCCGCGCGTCCGTGCGCTATGAAGCGCTGATGCTTTCCGCGATCGGCATCCCGGCAGGGCTTATCGTCGGCTGCGCGGGAATCGGGATCACGCTCTGGGCGATCCGCGATTCCATTTCGGCGCTGATGCCGAATGCCGAAACGCAAATGCGGCTTGCATTGCACCCGATCGCGCTGCTGATCGCCGCAATGATCGCGCTCATCACGGTGCTGATCTCCGCCGCGGTTCCTGCACGGCGGGCGGCGCGTCTGCAGCCGATCGACGCGATCCGCCAAAGTGCGGACGTCAAGACCAAGGCGAAAGAGGTCAGAACCTCCAAGCTCACCGAGAAGCTGTTCGGCTTTGAAGGGACGATGGGCGCGAAAAACTTCAAGCGCAACAAAAAGGGCTATCGCGCGACGGTGCTGTCGCTGTTTATGAGCGTCGTGCTGTTCATCTCCGCCTCGTCATTCTGCGCCTACCTTACCGATATGGTCAGGACGGTTGCCGAAAGCAGCAATGTCGATGTGTTTGCTTATGTGCCGACGGCATATGCGGAAGAGATATTTCAAGAGGTACGCACGTACGACGGCGTGACCCGCGCGGGATACTATCGCATGTATTACGGCTACAGCATTCTTGCCGATCCGGAGCTGCTGACCGATGAAGCGTTGAAGCTGCTAAATACGAGCTTTGCCGGTTCCATGACGGACATCAACGCCGCGTTGCTATATCTGGACGACGACAGCTTCCGCGCGCTTTGCAGGCAGAACGGTCTCGATCCGGAACCGTATTTTCGGGAGGACTGCCCCTACGGTGTGCTGATGAATTCCGATATCACCGTGGCAAGAATGGAGAATAACCGGATCAGGTATTATCGCTATGACCTGTTCAAAAACCATGTTCTGTCGGCAACCCTCGTTGTTGAGGAGATCGAAGAACGCGAGGGTTGCGAGAGGGTGTTTGTCGATGACGCCGAATGGGAAGAAGTGAGGGTCGCCTACTATCCGAAAGCGTATTATGAGCAGCAGAGACGGGACGATTACGGCGTTTATTCAGAGGACCTCGATCCCGCAAAAGCGGAGGCGATCGTGCCGATGAGCGAAGCGTTGATAACGGAACCCCATTCGTTTGACGCATTTGTACAATCCGACGATTTCTGCATCCGGACCGATTGTGCGTCTCTGATCTATCCGTTCTCGAAGCTGCCTGAAAAGCTCAAAAGCGAATCCGAGGATGTACAGATGCTCTTTCAGACGACCGATCACAAGGCGTTGACCGAAGCGTTTCTGAAGCTCTTCTCGGAATCGGAATTCCGCTATAACGCCTATGCGGGCGATCTTGCCGAGGATCGCGAAAACAGCCGTATGATTGTCGGCGTGGTCAACGTGTTTGCCTATGGGTTTATCATCCTGATCTCGCTGATCGCGGTCGCGAATGTGTTCAATACGATTTCGACGAACGTGCTGCTGCGTCGCCGCGAGTTCGCCATGCTGAAATCGATCGGCCTTTCCGAACGCGGTATGTCCCGGATGCTGCGCTTCGAGTGCATCATCTACGGGGTGAAAGGTCTGGTTTGGGGCTTGCCGGCTTCGATCCTGGTCACGTTCCTGATCTGGAACATCATGTCCGAGGCAGTGGAGCAGGGTTTCTACGTTCCGTGGCACAGCGTCCTGATCGCCGTCGGCTCGGTGTTCGCGGTCGTGTTTGCGACGATGCTCTATGCCAAGCAGCGGATTCGCCGCGATAACCCGATCGACGCGCTGAAAAACGAAAACCTTTGACCTCGCTTCCGGTTGCGCAAACCGCGCCGGTCTGCTATACTGAATGCAAATGAATGAAAGGGGGCGTTCCGTGAAACGGATTCTGTTGGTCGAAGACGACGCCGCGATCGTGCGGACGCTCTCCGAATACCTGCGCGCGGAAGGGTTCGATGTGGCGAACGCCGCCGAAGAAGCGGAAGCTGTCGCGGCGCTTTCGACGCGACCGGATCTGCTGCTCGTCGATATTTCGCTCCGAAGCGGAACCGGCTACGGCGTCTGCCGCGCCGCAAAGGAAAAGGGCTTTCCGGTTCTGTTCCTGACCGCGTCGGACGACGAAAACAGCGTCGTAAAGGGACTGGATATGGGTGCGGACGATTATATCGCCAAGCCGTTCCGCCCGCGGGAGCTGCTCTCGCGCATCAAAAGCGTGCTGCGCAGGGTCGGCAAGGACGAAAGCGTGACGGTCGGCTCCGTTCGCGTCGATTTCGAAAGCGGAACCGTCTATAAGAACGGAACGCCGATTTCGCTGTCCGCGCTCGAATACCGGCTGCTTGGCCTGCTGCTGAACAACCGCGGACGGCTTTTGTCCCGCACGAAGCTGCTGGAGGACATTTGGGACATCGGCGGCGATTTTGTGAACGACAACACGCTGACGGTCTACATCAAGCGGCTGCGGGAAAAGCTGGAGGACGATCCGCAAAACCCGACGCTGATCAAGACCGTGCGCGGGCTCGGCTATCGGGTGGACTGATATGACGCTGCTCAGAAATCGTGAAATCCGAACGGAACTGCTGATCGGGGCGGGCGCGACGCTGCTGCTTGCCGCGATCGCCTTTTTCGTACATCCGCTCGCCGGCGTGCTGCTGCTTGTCCTCGGGTTCGGGCTGACCGGCGTACATCTTTGGTTCGGCGCGCGCCGCTATGCCAGGATCGCCGCGCTGTCGCAGCGCATCAACCGGATTCTGCACGGAGAAGAGCAGCTGATCGTCTCCGAAAGCGACGAAGGCGAGCTGTCGATTCTGTACCACGAGCTGCACAAAATGACCGTGCGCCTGCAGGAACAAACCGACCGGCTGGCCGCCGACAAGGTGCAGCTGACCGATGCGATCGCGGATATCTTTCACCAGATCCGGACGCCGCTGACTTCGATCACGCTCGGGCTGACGCTGCTGAAAGAGCCGGAGCTGCCGTACGAACGGCGGATCGCCCTGACCCGCGAACTGCTGCGGCAGACGGAGCGCATCCGTTGGCTCGTCGAAACGCTGCTGAAGCTTTCGAAGCTCGACGCCGGAACCGCAGTCTTCACGCCGGTTGCCATGGAAGTGCGGACGCTGCTCGAACGCGCCGTCGAGCCGCTGTCCATTGCGATGGAACTGCGCGAAATCCGCTTCGAAATGCGCGTCGGCAGTGAACGGCTGACCTGTGATCCGGCATGGACAGCGGAAGCGTTCGGCAACTTGCTCAAGAATGCGACCGAACACACGCCGGCCGGCGGAACAGTCACCGTGGAAGCGACCGAAACGCCCCTGTTCACCGAAATCACGGTTTCCGATACCGGAGATGGCTTCTCGGAAGCGGATCTCCCCCGCCTGTTCGAGCGCTTTTACCGCGGGAAAAACGCCTCGTCGGACAGCATCGGCATCGGGCTCGCGTTCACGCGTGAAGTGCTTGCCGCCCAAAATGCAACGATCGCCGCCTCCAATCAGGTCGGCGGCGGCGCACGTTTTGTTGTTCGATTCTACAAAACCATTGTTTAGTCCTGTTTCGGTTCGATGCAGGACGGACGTTCAATCGCGAAATAGGTCAGATCGCGTTCCTGCCCGAGATAGGTAAACTCCTTTTCCGAAAAGCGGCTCCAGGTCATGCCGCATTTTTCCATGACGCGGCGCGACGCGTCGTTTCCGGTAAAGAATGAAGCGCAGACCGTTTGAAAGCCCTTTTCCCGGAACAAAAATGCCAGAAATGCCGCTACCGCCTCGGTGCAATAGCCCCGGTTCCAATACTGCGAACCGATCCCGTACCCGATTTCGCAGGACTCTGCCGTGGCGTCGAAATACAGAATGATGCCGATCAGCCGTCCCGTTTCCTTCAGGCGGATCGCAAACATATCCTCCCGCGCGACATAACCGGAAATATCCAGATCGTCGATCGTTTCCGCATAGCGGCAGACGAACGTTTCCAGCACCTTCCGGTCGTGCGAAATGTTTTCAAAATAATCCTGCCGATCCGTTTCCCGGATCGCGTCGATGCGCAGCCGTTCCGTTTCCATTCTCCCGTTTTCTCCCATATCTACGTTCCCGGTTTTCGTCTTCTGTCAGGTCAAGGCGCATCAGAACGATTTCCTGCCACCCGGTGAAGCGCGAGCGGAAGCCCTTCGGGTTTCGTCCGTATTCCCGGAATCCTTCGCTTTCATACAGTGCGATCGCGCGCCGGTTCTCCGCCACGACCTCCAGCTCCACCTGCGCATAGCCGATTTCTTTGGCGCAGGCGATGCAGGCTTTTGTCATGGCGCGCCCGATCCCGAGACCCCAGTACGCCCGGTCGATGCTGATCCCGAAATTGACGCGGTGCCGCACCTTTGCCTGACGGCCGATGCGATCCAGCCCGGCGAGCCCGACTACGCGCCCGTCCACCTCCGCAAGGATTTCCAGCTCGTCCGCGCTCTCGGCACGTTCCGTCAGAAACCGCGCTTCCTTTTCCGGCGTCAGATGGATTTCGTCGGGATAGGAAAACAGTTCGTCCGTCTGGCTGTGCGTCAGCACAAAGCAGTCCATCGCCGCCTGTCCGTCCGTTGCCGTGCCGCTGCGCAGGATGCATTCCCTGCCGTCTTTCAGTTGTATCGCCTGTCGGTATTGCATATTTGTTTTCCTATGTTCCCGTGCGAATATGATCCCGTAATATCTGCCCCGTATCCCCGGAAAAGAACGATGCAGTTCGTGTCGAACCGTTGGACGATTCCATAACCTGCCGGAGCAGAAAGCAGCTGAACGCGTTCAGTCTTCTCCAAACGTCCGGCTGAAAGCGATCGAAACCCGGTTCTTCTCCGACTCGATCCCGATCTCTGCGCCCGGCAGCGTGTACGACGACGCCTTCATCTTTTTCTGTGCCTTGTCGCAGGCCGTAACGATCGCTGCCGCATCCTCGTCCGTGCCGCCATAGAGCGGACAAATCTCCCGCAGCAGCGTGCGAAGCTGCTCCCGGATCGTTTCATTCTGCTCGTTGAACGCGCGCGAAAACGCCGTACCGTCGTCCTTCAGATCCGTGTGCAGCGGCGCGATCACGGTAAGCGACCGCACGCCGAACAGATCCGTTTCCAGCGCATATTCCCATTCCGTGCCGTCGCCCGGCAGCAGTCGCTTCTCTTCGGTCGAGAATCCTGCCCTGTCCAATGCGGCAAAAAGCGCGTCCTCCGAGAGCAGCATCGGCGTTTCCGTCGGTTCGGGCGTCGTATTCGCTGCGTCGCGCGCCGTTCTGTTTTTCGCCAGCAGCGCCAAAGCAATAAACAGCGCGATCAGCAGAACAACGCCCGCGGTCTCTAAGATGCGCGCGACGGCGGAGGTAAGCAGTCTGCGGTTTTTGCGGCTCGGCTGTTTCATATCGTTCCTTCGTGTAGAATCAGTATAGCAAACAACCTTTTGCTTGAACAGACCGTTTTTGTATTATTTGTCGGTTTTTCGCAAAAAAGCCGGTTTTTCGGAACCGGCAGTTCATGTTTTTTCCAGAGTTGTAAGATAGCTCGTCTTTTCAGTGCGTTGCGTACCGACTCACTTTCTCTCGACCCTGCTTCACCGCACGAAGGGAGCGCGGTATTCCGCGTTGATCTCGGCGATCTCCTTCACCCCGTCGATGTAGGGCTGATAGATACTTTCGATCCGGCCGCCGCCCCGGTTGTCGCAGCCGGAGCAGAATTCGCACTCCGCCCCGCAGTCGCCCCACAGGGCTCGCCGGACGATTTCTTCCCGCTCCTCGCGTGTCGTATCCTTGATCAGAACTGATTTCATATCTCGATCCTTTACGGGTGTTTTCTGCAGTATACCCGAAAAACTTGTTTTTTACAATGATTTCCGAAAAAAAAGCATAAGCGGTGTTTTCAAAGCACAGAAAAGCTCCGCCGGCAGAAAGCCGACGGAGCAAGGAACGGAGGAGATGGATTAAACTTTTTTCTTGCGGAGCAAGAAGAACACGCCCACACCGAGCAGCAGAGCGACAACGACATCGCCTGCGATCAGCAGCTTCTGCCATCCGGCAAGCTGATAGGTGATTGCAGCGCCGGAGACAATGCCCTGCATCGCGGCAGAGTTCGCCGCCATATAGAGCACGTTGTGTGCCGCGCGACGCATCGAAGCGACTGCTGTTGCAGAGGTTTTATCCGTCAGGCTGCCGTCTGCAAAGGTGTTCAGCATCATATCGTTTCCGGCACGGACGCCCTGATCCGGATCCATGTAGGCACTGCCGCCGTAGTAATCAGACAGCACGGCACCGCGGAATCCCCACTCATTCCGGAGCACCTGCGTCATCAGTTCATATCGACCGCCGGTCCATGTGCAGCCAATGCGGTTATATGCGCTCATGATTGCTGTTGTCGCAGGGATTTCCTTGCTCACAAGCTGGTTGTTCTCATCATAGAAGCGGATGGTTGCCTTGGCTTCCTTGACGGCGATCTCAAACGGCTTGAGGTAGATTTCACGAATTGCCTGTTCATTCGCCCATGTCGCGATACCGTTTCTGCCGTTTTCCTTGTCGTTCAGTGCGAAGTGCTTGAGATACGTATACGTGCCCTTGTCCATGCAGCCGGACACCTCTGCCGCTGCCATCTTGCCGGCAAGCAGACCATCCTCGGAGAAGTACTCATAGTTGCGGCCCGCAAAAGCGTTGCGATGCGTATTCATAGCAGGCGCATACCAACCGACAAAACCGTTCACAAGACCCTGCTCGCCGACGATCTTGCCCATCTTTTCCGCAAGCTCGACATTCCAGGTTGCTGCCAGCACTTCCTCTGCCGGGAAACCGACGACATTCGCTTCGCTGCCGCCTGCGCTGACCCACGTAGACCAGCCCATCGGTCCGTCGTAATCAAGCGTTGCGGGTTTGCCGACTGCCAGCATTTCTGCGGTGTTGAAGCCGGCGTTCGAGAGCATCGGCGCTACTTCGTTCATATCCAGTTCATCCAGAAGCAGATCCCATGCCGGATCATCGTATTCAAGACCGCGCATGTCGATCAGCTGCAGACCGTTGCTCGCCTTGACGGTCGGCATTTCCTTCGTATAAACGAGGCTGCCTTCTACGTTGCCGAGCTGCGGATCATTCTGCTCATCGTAGGTCTTTTCATGGATGGCTTTGATCCAATCTTCTGCAGCCATGTCTGCTTCGGTCGGTGCAGTCGGGAACGTTCCCGCAAAGTCTGCGCGGCTGAAGTTCTGCGGCTTGCCTGCCGTTGCGATGTCGGTGAATTCACCGGAAACGTCATCAAAGAGGTTCGTTGCGGCGACCTTGTCAGACGGGCGCTTATTTGCCTCGTTATAGACAACGCCGGAAAGCGTTACGGAAGAAACCTGCTCCGGCTTCGCCGTCGCCCAGGAATGTGCATTCTCGCTCGCATAGAACTTGTATTCGCCCGCTTCGAGCACATAGCATTTGTTGGTCTTGTAATCATACGAAGCAAGCAGCTCGACCGGCACGGTCAGCTTCACTGTTTCGCTTGCACCGGGCTGCAGCACGTCGGTCTTGCCGAACGCAACCAGCACGACCTTGCTCTTCTCGATGCCGCCCTTGGTATACGGCGCTTCGGCATACAGCTCAACGACCTTCTTGCCTGCCTTGTCGCCGGTATTCGTGACATTGACGTGAAACGTCAGTTCCTCAGACGTCTGTGCAAAGTCGCCGAATGCCAGATCGAACGTGGTATAGGACAGTCCGTAGCCGAACGGATAGACGACTTCCTTGTCGTAATCGAATCCTGCATAGTTGCCTGCCAGGGCTTCCGCTGCTGCCGTCTCGTAATACCGGTAGCCGACATAGATGCCTTCTTCGTATTCGTTGAACCGGCCGGATTCATAGCCGCCGATGCTGCCATCCACATTGGTATAGTGCGTATCGGCAAAGTTCACATAGCTCGGATCCTTCGTAAGATCATACACAAACGTATCGACCGTCGCGCCCGAGGGATTCACCGTGCCGTCGAGCACCGCCGCAACCGCCTTGGATCCCTGATCACCGAGGCAACCGACCCAGATCGCCGCGTCAATGCCGTAGCCGGCATCGTTCAAAAAGCCCAGTTCCATCGTGTTCGCCGTATTCAGAACAACGACGATTTTGTTGAAAACGCCTGCGTCCTTCTGCGCTTTGACGTATTCAAGCATTGCAATTTCACGGCTGTCGAGCTCCAGATAGCTCTTTTCCTTGTCCTCTTCGGTCGGAACCTCATAGTCTGCCATGCTCACCGGCAGGTCGCAGCCTTCGCCGCCGACACGACCGATCACAACGATCGCCGCACCGTTATAGGTAGCGAAGGAATCCTTGAGCGATTCGGGATAATCTGTTACGGGGACTTCCGCAATGATGTCGCCGATAAACGCGGCGGAACCCATTGCCGAGATGAAGCCGCGGCCCGTATAGCTCACGTCCATCGGGCCCATGCCGGTCATAAACTTGGTCGGGATCGCTTCCGTACTGATTTTATGATTCGCATAGAAATCATAAAGCGTCGGGTTGATGGAATAGCCGGCCGCTTCAAACGCTTCGCGGTAGCTTACAGGCGTTGCTTCGGTTGCCGCGGAGCCTGCGCCCGTATAAATGGGATCCACGCTTGTTCTGCCGAACAGGGAAACCTTCTTTTCCCCTGCTGCGAGCGGCAGAGCGGCATTGTCGTTCTTCAAAAGAACAATGCCCTCGCTCTCGATCTCAACGGCGAGCTTCTGTGCGGCGTCGAGCAGCGCTTTGCCGTCCGCATAGTCCTTGGTATAATAATTCGCGTCCAGATTTGCGGCGTTGGGATCCTGCTTCACAACCGCTTCACCCTTGCCGAAATACATGTTCATTACGGTGCTCAGCGGCCCGGTCAGAACAACGTTTGCGACAATCGCGACAACCAACACCAGCGCCATCACAGCAGACAGCACGATTTTTCCGGTCTTCTTTTTCTTTTCCATGTTTCTCCTCCTAATATTCACCGTATCGGTGTAACCCGATTGTAGCATGCCTCGGTTCCTCCCGGAACGAAATGTAAAAATACGGTACGGATTGCATGGATTTTACAAAAAAAGTGTGCTATACTGTGTGTTAAGAGGTGAGCATCATGTTTCAGGCAGCGATCGTAGAGGATGAAGCAAGTATTCGCAGTTCTTTGCAGCGAGCTTTATCGGAGCAGTTTACAGCGCAGAATATCAGCGTTTCGTTCGATGAATATGCGGATGGAGATTCCTTTCTGCATTCCTTTTCGGAAGGATACCACTATGACATGCTGTTCCTGGACATCGAAATGCCGGGGACGGACGGAATTGCCGCAGCGAAGTGCGTGCGGGAGCGAAATGAGCAGATTCTGATCGTGTTTATCTCAAGCCGTGAATCGCTCGTGTTCGATACCTTTACGGTGCAGCCGTTCCGGTTCATCCGAAAAAGCAGACTTTCCGAGTCCCTGCCGGAGCTTGTGAACGCCCTTGTCCTGCGTCTCCGGAAAAGCAAGGATCACAAAATCTTTTTGACCGAACCCGGTACCGGAGATCTGTATTCCTTCGATCCCGACAAACTGCTGTATGTGGAAGCGCAGCGCAAGGACTGCCGTTTTGTAACCGTTTCGGGGGAAACCTTGATCCGTTGTCCGTTCGGCTATGCCGAGCGTGTGCTCGAAGCGTCCGCCTTCATCAAAGCCCACCGAAGTTATTTGGTCAACCCCGCCGCAATCTTCTATGTCGGCAAAACCGAACTGACGCTGACCGACCGCAGCACGATCCCGATCAGTCGCGACAGGGTCAACGAAGTGAAAGAACAATTTATGGCGTACATTGTCGCCAAAGAGGACATGTGATGCTGACCGTCTATTATTATTATCGCCGTTTTACGCTGGACGGCATTCTGGCTTTTTTCGTTCTCTCACTGATTCTCTATAACCTTTGTCGTCCGAAAAACGAGAGACTGCGCATATGGACGTTCGCGCTGCTCGGTACAGGCGTTTATTTCCTTCTGTACGTGGGACTGCCGCTGCTGGTTTCCCGCCTTTTTTTGCTGAACTATACGACACCGCCATACTGGTACTATTTTCTGATTACAAGTGCAACGGCATTCGGGCTTTCTGCCTGGCTGCTGCGCGGAAATCTGTTTTCCAAGCTGACCTATATCCTGTTTTTCGTGGCACTTGTGCAGCTGTATAAAATCGCCTGTTCACCGTTATTCCTTGCCGAGGCGACCATGCCGCGCATTCTCTACGCGTTTTTGGACGTGCTCTCCGCCTTGCTGCAAAATGCGCTGCTGTTCCTGCTTTGGCGTTTCTTTGCGCACTTCCCTCTGAATTCATCCGTCAAAATGTCCGTGCGCGACGCTCTGCCGGTTCTGTATTTTCCGGTCAGTATTCTCATCCTCAGCATTGTGCTTGCCGCGTATCCGTCCTTTGAGCACATCGACGTTGTCCTTTCGATCATTATTCTGACCAATCTGCCGATTGTGTTTTATATGATCTCACGTCTGATCACGGCATATGAAGAACAGCGTCGCATGGACGCTGCTTTGGCGGAATCGCAAGCAGAACTGGATTCCTACCGCGTGACCAAAGAACTTCGCAGCGAGCTCCGAAAGGAACGGCACGAGATCAAGAATCGCTATTTCTACTTGCAGACGTTGTTGAAAGACGGAAAATATGAGGAAGCCGAATCCTATATCGGCACAGTCATCGGTGAAACGGACAAGAGCCTTCGCACAATCGAGACCGGTGATTCCTTCCTTGATTACCTGCTTACGCGCAAGCTGACGGTCGCAAAGAAGGCCGGCATTGAAACGACCGCAGATATCCTGTTGCCGACTGCGTTTTCCGTCGATCGGGAAACGCTCTGCACCGTGCTTTCCAATATTTTAGACAATGCGATAGAAGCCGAGGAGGGCGTTGCCCACCCGCAGCTGCGCATCATGATGAAATGTGCGCAGGGATACTTCGTCGCCAAGGTCGCCAATCGCGTGGAGCAGAATATCTTGGAGCAAAATCCCGAACTGAAATCCACGAAGCTTGATAAACCCAATCATGGGTTCGGCATGCGAATCATCCGACGCGCGGTGGAAAAGCAAAACGGGATCTTCCGCATCGCTGTTGAGCACGACTTTTTTGAGGCAACCGTCATGCTTCCCTTAAAGAAATAAACCTAAGCGGTTTATCTGACGAAAGACATACTGGTTGATTGATTCCGGAGAAGCATCCTGAATTTCCTTCTGATATATATCAGGAAGAAATGATATCGACAGATTCCAGTTTGTCGAGGTGGGTATCTCGCACACGATTACCCCATCTCGCACACGATTTCAAAGTGGCGTGGATGGGGTTTTTGCTGGAAAACGCTGAAAATCGATAAAAAAGCTTACGTTCCGGACGCACTCTCGACAGCATATCGTGTGCAAGAAGCCTGAAATGCCCTGATTATCTGGACTTTTCTGACAGGGTGGGGTGCAAAAAAGAAGGGCCCTAATTGTATCCAAATTAGAGTCCTTCTATGGCAAATCACGCTAATTTGGATACAAATGCATCCCAGCACGAAAACGGGGTGCATTTCTGGTCAAGTGGGGTGCATTTTTACGGGGTGGGGTGCATCGATCATTGAATGAAGGTGTTTTCAAGCCGCTTTAGCACTTCTCCCACATCGCCATCCAGACAGATGGACTGTGCTTCGATGCGCTTCGGGCAGACGGCTTCGTTATAGTTGAGGCAGGCGTAAACAGCGCGCGGATTGTTCAATGTCAACGCCCAGAACGGATATTTGATGATCACAGGCGTGTTCGCGCCTACGCCGAGCTCCAGATACAAAACGTGGGCGTCCCTTGTTCGCAGCAGGAAATCCGAATAGGCGGCGGACGCCCTGTGCCAGCCATCGTCCTCTACAAAGCTGTCGTCGCTTCGCAGGTTCATAACGACCGCGCCGCCGTCCGGGCACCCGGGAATCAGCCTTGCAGGAATCCGCATGGAGATCAAACGATCCTTCGGCACTTGAAAGACGCCGTTTTCGTCTTTGACAAATCTCTGCGCCGCCATCGCCTCCATAACCCATTCTTCGTTGTCATAGGTTCTTCGAATCGAGTGATCTGCGCTCTGGAACAGGCCGTAATCGCCCTGCGTATAGAACAGGCGCGTTTTGTCGAAGCCAGCCCGCTGGAACTGGTGATCCACGTTGGTGGTCACGACAAAATAGTCCTTGTCTCGCACCAACCGCAGCAGGTCTCTGTAGACCGGCTTAGGCGGGTCGATATAGCGGTTGTAGTAGATGTGCCGTGCCCACCACGCCCAGCGCGTCTCCTCATCGGGAAAAGGATAAAAGCCGCCGGAATACATGTCGGGAATACGGAACGCCCGGATGAAATCGAAGAAATACCGTTCAAAGCGTTCGCCGGAATAGGTCAGCCCTGCGGAGGTGGAAAGCCCCGCGCCTGCGCCGATGACGACGGTGTCCGCCGTTTCGAGCTCCGCTTTCAGACGGGCCAGGTTTTCCTCTCGTTTGCCGACACCGTAGCTTAATCCGTCGCGGAATGTGCGCACCGCTGCAAGACCCTTTTCGATGGTCTCCAGATACCCGTTGGGCAGGTTAGAATAAGAGGTCTTCATAGATTTGTTTGTCCTCGTCCTTGAATACGTTGAAGATTATGCGATCAACGGTGCTTGGGTGTCCTTTTATCCATTCCGTGACCGTCTCCACAGCGATCTCGGCTGCCCGTTGATTGGGGAAGTGAAAGACGCCGGTGGAGATGCAGCAGAATGCTACACTGCGAAGGCCGTTTTGCTCGCACAGATCCAGCGTGTTCCGATAGCAGGCGGCAAGATCATTCTCCAGCTTCGGTGTCAGTCGATATTCCACGATGGGGCCGACGATATGCACGATCTTTTTCGCCGGGAGATTATAGGCGTCCGTCAGCATCGGCACGGCGGTGGGCTGTTCGTAGTCCATGCCGTACCGTTCCCGCAGCATCGTCATCTGCCGGCTGCATTCCGCTCGAAGCTGCACGCCCGCAAAGGTGTGGATGCAGTTGTCGATGCAGGTATGCATCGGAACAAAACATCCCAGCATCTGCGAGTTGGCAGCGTTGACGATAGCGTCCACGGCAAGCCTGGTGATATCGCCCTGCCAGATGGATAGACCGTCACGGATCACCGGAATATCCGAAAGCTCTACGATCCCGTTTTCCCGGATGCGTGCTTTGAGATATTCGTCCTGTACCGACAGAACGGAATCGTCCATCCGTTTCGGCATGCGGATATTCATCAAAGAGCGGAGGAGCCTTCTCTTGCCCTCAATATCCTCTGGCGTCTGCAGATCCTTATACTGAACGGAATCAGCCTTGAACGCTTCGACCAGCGTATCGAGCCGCTGTTCCTGTACCGTTTTCTCTTTCACGGAATCACCTTCTTTCCACCGCTCCCACAGGACAGGCGTCCATGCAGTTTCCGCAATGCAGGCAGTGCTCCTGCTCAATCACATGGGGGATGCCGTTAGTTTTGATACAGTTCTGAGGACAGACCGCCGCACAGTTCCCGCAGCCGATACAGGCGTCAGTAATAAAGTAGCCCTTCGTTTTTTGCACTGCGTCGCCGAAAGTGAAAGTCGCACGTTCGATCGGTTTCTTGGAAAGGTCGAACCATTCACCGGAGCCTTCGTAAATCTGAAAGACGGTCAGCGCCTTCATGGAGACTTCTGTCGGATAGATTTCGTGCATATAGGGGTTCTTTTCAAACAGTAACGGGATTCTGTCATACCCAAGCTCCCGCACTTTGCCCCGGATCGACACGGCTACACGGCTCATAGTATCTTTTCCCTTCACTGCGGTCAGCGCAAGCAAACCACTCTTTACGAGCCGGTCATAGAAACCTTTGCCTTTTGCCGTCAGGAAGTACAGGCTGTTTTCATCGCAGTCCATCATGTCAATGGCTGCGGTCACGGGGAACCCGTCATCGTCGACCGTGGCAACTACCGTCGTATGGATTTTCTGAACGATGAAAGCAAGATAATCCGCTGTCTTCATAAGCCCGCCTCCTGCAAATAACTCCGGAAGAACAGAATCCTCCGGAGTCTTTGCTTTAATTATCCTTCGCCAAAAGCTCCGTCATTCCGCTGCGAAGATCGAGGAGCGTAAATTTACGCAGCTCATCTTCCATTGCGTTCTGGACTGCTTTCAGCTTGTCATCCAGCAGAGCGTGGATGTTCCTGCCCACAGGGCACTCCGGATTGGGTGCATCATGGAAATGGAACAGGTCACCGTTTTCCACGGCACCGATCGCCTTATACACGTCGTAGAAGGTGATTTCTGACAAATCCCTCGTCAGTTCGATGCCGCCTGTCCCTCTGGCAACAGTCACAAGACCGGCACTTTTGAGCTGCGTCAAAATCTTTCGGATGATGACGGGATTTGTGTTGATGCTCCCTGCGAGAAAGTCACTTGTGATCTTATATTCATCCTTGAACACATCCACGCAGGTGAAAATGTGCAGGGCGATCGTAAATCTGCTCGAAATCTGCATAGCCATTCCTCCATAAATAATAATATATCATGGAATGGCTGTAAATTCAATGGTTACATTAGAATTTGCCGTTCGGATTCGCCCACGTTTCCTTAGCAGCAGTCGTCTCCATGACGTCCCAATGCTCGGCAATGAAGCCATTCTCCACACGGAACAGGTCATAGAACGTCGTAGGAACGCCGCCGAAGGTGCCTTCGCTGCAGGCAAGAGCATAGTCTCCATCCGCGAGGACCATGTGCGTCTTGTTGTAGATCATGGCGATTCCCTGTTCTGCCATCGCGGCAAGCGCAGCGCCAAGGCCGGACAGCCCGTCCGCAATTGCTGTGTTGTGCTGGATATATTTATCGCCGTCATAGTAAGATGTCAGTTTTTCGGGATGCTCTCCGCGAAGCACATCGCCAACGAATCCGGCGACGATCCTGCGGGTCTCTTCCTTATCAACATCTTTCTTTTCCCTTGTACCGTCGATCTGGGTATGACCGGATGGATTGGGTTCTGCCGTTGCCGCGAGATTGTCCCAGTGCTCCGCAATCAGCCCTTTCTCATCGAAACGGAAGATGTCAAATGCGACCTGTTCGCCCATGCCGGCGAAGTTGTAAACGGTCTGAAGGAAGACCTTATCGTCGTCCTCAAATGCACGAATGTTGTTGACAGTCGTCTTCACGGGAGCAGAAGCAAGATAGGCGACGCTGCTCACAAAAGCGGCACGGCCGGTACCGTATGCCAGGTTGTGCTGAATATACCCTTCAGCCAGCAGAGAAGCAGCCTTTTCGGTATCACCGGAAGCGAAAGTGTTGATCAATGCAAGTGCTTTTTCAATCTTTGTCATGATGGTATCCTCCTTGTTGTATTGCCACGGCGGCTCGTTGTAACCGATATGGTTTCATCTGACAGGGAGAATATAACACGTTCTCGATGTAATGTCAATAGTTACATCAAAATCTTTTTGATTCTTTTTCGCGGGGAGCAAAAAAGAAGAACCCTGATTGTATCATGGTGCGGTACCTTTCCTTGCACATAGTTATTAGTTGCGAAGCATCCAAGGTTTTAGCGTGTGATTCATAAACCCATCTCGCACACGATTACCCCATCTCGCACACGAAATACCCATCTCGTACACGATTACCCCATCTCGCACACGATTTCAAAGTGGCGTTGATGGGTTTTTTGCTGGAACACGCGTAAAATTGGCAAAAAAAGCTGACGTTCCGGACGTGCTCTCGACAGCATATCGTGTGCAAGAAGCCTGAAATGCCCATATTGTCTGGACTTTTTCACATGGGAGGGGTGCAAAAAAGAAGGACCCTAATTGTATCCAAATTAGAGTCCTTCTATGGTGCCGGAAGTGGGACTCGAACCCACACGGGGGATTAGCCCAGCGGATTTTGAGTCCGCCACGTCTGCCAATTCCATCATTCCGGCAAATTTGCTGTTTCAAAATCGTTTCCTCGGAAATCGGAGGTCGATTTGGAGGTCGATTTTGGAAAATCGCTGCTATGCAGTTTTCAAAAAGCCCTAAATTACTGGGTTATTTGGACCTTAAACGGCGGAGAGCGCGGTTGATTTTGAGTCCGTCACGTCTGCCAATTCCATCACACCGGCCTATGCGATCAACCGCTCTTCCTTTATACCACAGTCGCGGGAAAAAAGCAAGATGCGTTTTGTGTTTTTCAAGCGCGGAAGATCTGTAAATTGTGTGTAAGTCGGTGGAAAAAGGCGCCGGATTACAGGAAAAACGCTTGACAAACGGGCGCCCGATCCATATAATATCCTTGGTTTTAAGCAGAGGCGCCCGCTTCTCACCTGCCGGTTCTTACCGCGCAAATCGAATCTTCGGTGATCGGTGGGTGCATTGTGCGCCCACTATTTTATTTGGAGGTGTGTTTTCATCGCTACGCAAGAAATGCAGATCAACGAAGAAATTCGCGATCCGGAAGTCCGTCTTATCGACGAGAACGGTCAACAGCTCGGCATCATGGACGTTCGTGCCGCACAGCGTCTTGCCGATGAACGGGAGCTTGACCTCGTAAAAGTCTCGTTCAATACGCCCCCGACCTGCAAGCTCATGGATTACAGCAAGTATCGCTACGACATGATGAAGCGGGAAAAGGAGCAGAAAAAGAACCAGAAAATCATCGAGATCAAGGAAATCCGGCTTTCCGCTACGATTGACGTCCACGATATGGAAGTCAAAGCGAAGCAGTGCACAAAGTTCCTTGCGGACGGCAACAAAGTCAAGGTTTCGATCCGGTTCCGCGGTCGCCAGATTACGAAAGGCGAAATGGGCGAAGACGTTATGACGAGCTTCTTCGATATGCTGGATGGAAAAGCAACGATGGAACGCGCACCCAAGCAAGAGGGCAGAAACATGTTTATGGTGCTTGCACCGAAGAACTGATCAATATTTTAGGAGGAACGAACCATGCCGAAGATCAAAACGCATCGCGGCGCTGCCAAGCGGTTTAACGTGACCAAGTCCGGTAAAATCAAGCGCGCCAAGGCTTACAAGAGCCACATCCTGACCAAAAAGACCACCAAGAGACTCCGCGGTCTCCGCCAGACCGGCTACATTGCCGAGTGCGAAGAGAAGAAGATCCGCGAGCTGATCCCGTATAAATAAGGAGGAAATGAACCATGGCAAGAATTAAGAGAGCAGTTAACGCCGTTAAGAAACGCCGTAAGGTCCTCCGCGCCGCCAAGGGTTACTGGGGTGCAAAGTCCAAGCAGTACCGCGCCGCTTCCGAGCAGGTCATGAAGTCCATGGCGTATGCGTTCGTCGGCCGCAAAAACAAGAAGCGCGAATTCCGCCGTCTCTGGATCGCCCGTATCAACGCAGGCGCCCGTATGAACGGCACGACCTACAGCCGCCTGATCAACGGTCTGAAGCTCGCCAACGTCGACATCAACCGCAAGGTCCTCGCCGATCTCGCGATCACCGATATGAACGCGTTTGCGAACCTCTGCGAAATCGCAAAGGCAGCGCGCAACGACTGATTGCAAGCACAAGTTCCGTCCGGGGTTTCCCGGGCGGATTTCTTTTTTGGCATGAATCGCTCCCGCATTGCATACAGTTTCGCAGGAGGGAGGGTTTCTATGAATCTGAATGAAATCAAGGTGGAAAGCGTCAACGGCAGTCGGGTTCGAACGGTCTCGCCGTTTACGATTCAATCGTCGGAAAAACCGCGCGGAAAAAGCGAAACCGTGCGCACCGCAGTGCAGATCGGCGTCTGCGCGCTTGCTCTCGTCGGCGCGTTCACGCTGCGCTGGGTTTCCGTCACCGTACCGGATCAGGTCGTTGCGGTAAGCGCTTCGCAGGACACGCCGGTTCCCTCGGACGCACCCGGTTCGCTGCGCTTCGTCGAAAGTGGGACGAAGAAGGCTTCGCCTGTTCTGACAAACGACGTGGAAATCCTGCGGGATCTGCAGATGGCGCGGTTCACCGCATCCGCGGAGACTGTGACGGCAAGCGTTGACGGGCGCGTTTCGGCAATCGGCAGCGACAAAAAGTACGGAGAATACCTGCGGCTGCGGAACGAAGACGGTACCGAATGGGTGCTGTACGGGTTCGGATCGATTACGGTTGCGAAGAACGACGTCGTTGCCGCGGGAGACACGCTCGGAACGGTTCCGATCGGACGCGCGGTATACCTCGCGATTGAGCGCGACGGGAAGCGGCAGGACCCGACCGCCTACGTCGATCTGACGATTCAGGGACAGCGTGCGACTGCCTGATATCGGCGAAACGAAGGTCAGCGTCGCGCCGGAAGCGCTTCTGTGCTCGGTGCCGGCGCTCCTGTTCGTTCCGCTCGGCACGCTGCTGCCGGCGCTGCTCGCGTTCTGTCTGCACGAAGCCGCGCACCTTTTGACGGCAAAGCGGCTCGGTTTTCGCGTTCCGGAATGGAAGCTGCTTCCGTTCGGCGCGACGATGCGGCTTGCCGCCGAAAGCGGCGTTTCCGGCGAATGGGCGGTTGCGCTTGCCGGACCGTTTTCCAATTGGATCGCGGCTGCCGGCGCGGCGCTGATGCTGCAGCTGTTTCCAGGTGCGGTGCCGATTTTGCAGCCGTTCTTCGCCGCGAACCTCGGCATGGGCGTACTGAACCTGCTGCCGGTCTACCCGCTCGACGGCGGGCGCCTCGTGCGATCGATCTCAGAACGTCGGCTTTCCGTGCGGCACGCGCGGCTCATTTCGGCGATCGCTTCCGGCGTGTGCTGCACGCTGCTGCTGGCGGCTGCCGTGTGTCTTGCTGTTACGGGAACCGTCGGCTATACGGTGATCGCCTTCCCCGCCGCCGTTTCCCTGCTTTCGCTGCGGTCGCTGCTGCACGATCAGGAGGCCGGAGCGGCGACGATTCTGCGGCATCGGGTGCGGCTGCACGGAGGCGCGATGGAAGTATTGCCGTTGGCGCTGCACGGCGACGAGCCGCTGCGTGCCGCCCTCGCGCGCGTTTCCGGCGGGCGGTATGCATTGATCTGGGTGCTCGGCAAGAAAGGCGAGCGGCTCGGCGTGCTCGGCGAGGAAGAACTGCTGGCCGCGGTCGGACAGCTCGGCGGGGATGCGACGCTTTTGGATGCGCTCCGGATCGGGAATCCGACGCCGAATGCAAAATAAGGGTGGAAACTTTTTCCGAACCGTGTTATACTATCGGCATGAACCGAAAGGAGACGGCTATGGAAGAAGAATACAGCTTGGAAAAAGCAAAGGCATATATCCTCGACAAGTTTCAGACGCAGGGCGATTTTCTGATCCTGCCGGCGGACGTTCTGGACGCGATGCTGGATCGCGTGATGGCGTTGGACGAGGAATTTATGGAGACGAGCGGCGTGAACGACGGCGCGGAATATGACGACGAAGCGGCGTTCAACGCGCTGTTTGCCGGCATGACGAACGATTTCCCGGAGCAGAAAATGTACTGCATGCGCTTTGTCGACGACTATCTCGAATACAGCGAGCAGTATCTTGACAGCATCGGCGCTATTGAATGGGAGTAAGCCCGGCGCAACCAACAAGAGACGTCAATTTCGGCGCCTCTTTTTTTGTACTTTCCCGAAGAAGTGATTGAATTTTGGCGGAGTATCCGTTATAATACAACTATGGAACAATCAAAATGCGGTAAAAGGTGGTTTTCGTTGGAAACCGGTCACATCGGTGTGCTGGATGGAATTCGCGCCATTGCCGTACTGATCGTTTTGTGGTTCCATTTCTGGCAGCAGACGTGGCTGATGCCGTATTATCCGACGCCGTTTCTTGCATGGCTCGGCATCTCCGCGATTGACCTGAACCCGATCCGCCGCTGCGGGTACCTTGCAGTGGACTGGATGATCCTGCTGTCGGGGTTTGTGCTGTTTTTGCCGCACGCGCGGCACCGTCTGGAAGGAACGCCGCTTCCGACCGTTTGGACGTTTTATCGCCGGCGGTTTGCGCGAATCGTTCCGAGCTACCTGTTCGCCGTGCTCGTGATGTTCTTTCTGGCGCTCGGCTCGGGAACGTACGCCGGCAGGACGGACTTTCTCTGGCGCGATCTTCTGTCGCACCTGACGTTTACGTTCATGCTGCGGCCGGACACGTACCTGTTCAGCGGCATCAACGGCGTCTTCTGGACCGTTGCGATCGAAGTGATGTTCTATGCGATCTTCCCGCTGCTCGGGCGCGGATTCGAGAAGAAGCCGCTTTGGACGTATCTCGGCATGACAATCGCGGGGCTTGCGTTTACGTTTGGCTACTGCCTGCAAAAAGCCGATCTCCCGTTCTACGTCAATCGGTTTCTGACGTTCCTGCCCGTATTCGCAAACGGGATGCTCGGCGCATACGCTTACGTCCGGATTGCGGTTCGGGCGCGCAGAAAGCCGATCTGGGCCGTTCTCGGAACGCTCGTTGCGATCGGTTCGGCGATCGGGATTTTGACCGTGTTCGAAGCCTGTACGCACGCGACGAGTATTCAGGCGTTTCAGCTTGCATACCGCTATCCGCTGTCGCTGCTGTATCTCGGCTTTACGCTCGGGATGTGCGTTTCGGCGCGGCCGATCCGCGCGCTGCTCGACAACCGCGTGCTTGCCGCGATTGCCGCGATTTCGTACAACCTGTACCTGTGGCACCAGTTCCTCATTGTGCGCGTCCGGATCGCGCTCGGCTGCAATTCCGGCGCGGACGTCGCCGCAATGGGCGTGCAAACGCAATGGATGCTGCACTTCGAATCGCTTGCCCTGGCGCTTGCCGCGGCTGCGCTCCTGACTTACCTGCTCGAAAAGCCTCTGCACCGCCTCCTGTGCGGCAGAGACATGAGAATATTACCACAAACAAACATGGGGGAATCAAATGGCTAAGATCGGATTTGATATCGGCGGAACCAACATTGCTGCGGGTCTCATCAGTGACGAAGGCACCCTGCTCAAAAAGGGCTCCCTCCCTTTTCCGCAGGACAAGGATTTTGAAAAGGTTTTATCGACCTGCGAACAGCTTGTAAAAGCGCTGGAAGAAGGCAACGAACCCGTAGAAAGCGTCGGCGTCGCCGTTCCGGGCAGTCTCGACGCTACGGCAAGCATCGTCCTGAATGCATTCAACCTCGGTTTCTGCAATACGCCGTTGAAAGACATTCTGGCTGAGCGGCTCGGCAAAAAGGTATTCCTGATCAACGACGCGGACGCAGCCGTCCTCGCCGAGCATCGCATCGGTTCCCTGAAGGGCTGCACGGATGCGTTTATGATTACGCTCGGGACAGGCCTCGGCGGCGGTCTGATTCTCAACGACAAGCTGTATCGCGGCGGCAGAGGCCACGGCAGCGAGCCCGGTCATCTGATTCTGTACAACGGCGGACGGCGCTGCACCTGCGGAAACGACGGCTGCGCCGAATGCTACTGCTCGGCGACGCGGCTCGTGACGGACGGCAAGTCATACGGCTGGACGACTGCAAAGGCCGTCATCGACGCGGCAAAAGCCGGAGATGATTTCGCAACGGCGATCTTCAACAAGTACGTTGACGACATCAGCTCCTACCTTGCCTCCGTCATCAACCTGCTCGACCCGGAGCGCATCGCGATCGGCGGCGGCGTCAGCGCCGCAGGCGATTTCTTGATGACGCCGATCCGCGAGAACACCTGGCGGAAGGTCTTCTTCAACGAACGGACCGATATCGTCATCGCTACCGCCGGAAACGACGCCGGCATCTACGGCGCGGCATTCATCGCCGAATAACGTTTGTCATCGAAAAGACCGTGGAGCGAATCTGCTTCACGGTCTTTTGGTTTCTTGTGCAATGGTTCCGTCACTCGAGGTCGGCGCGGCGCCGGAGCAGCGTTTCGAGCATATCCGCCGCGACGGCGCGCTTCCGCCGTTCTTCGTTGACGACGGCTTCCGGCGCGCGGGAAACGAACTTCTCATTGGCCAGCTTGCCGTCGGCCCGCGCGACTTCGCCGCGCAGCCGTTCGATCTCCTTGTCGACGCGCTGCTTTTCTTCCTCGAGATCGACGAGCGACGCGAGCGGGATGAACGCTTCCGCGCCTTCGCAGACGAGGTGGATATCGGTCTTGGAGACTTCGCCGCGCTCGGCGGAAAGCGTGATCCGCTCTGCGCCGACGAGCTTGGCAAGCAGCTGTTCCGCGCTGCCGTAGCCGGCGGGATCGTTCACGACGAGCCGGACGGTGATCTTCTGCGCGATCGGCACTTTCCGCTCGGCGCGCAGGTTCCGGATCGCACGGACGACGTCCATCAGCGATTCCATCGTTGCGCTCTCGGCCGCAAAAGACGGCACGTCGGCCTCGCGCGGCCAGTCGGTGCGCATGATGGTTTCCGCATGCGCGGGCAGACGCTGGTACAGTTCCTCCGTGATGAACGGCATGAACGGATGCAGCAGCTGCATGGACTTCGACAGCACCGTCAGCAGCACTGCCGAGACGCGCTTCTTTTCCGCCGCATTGTCGGAATACAGCGAGGACTTCGCCATCTCGATGTACCAGTCGCAGAAGCTGCTCCAAATGAAATCATAGATCTTTTCGGCGGCGATGTTCAGCTCGTATGCGTCGAGGTTCTTTGTGACCTCGCCGATCGTCTGATTCAGCTTGGTCAGAATCCACTTGTCCGCAAGCGAAAGCTGGCTTTCGTCGTACGCATAGGACGCATCGTCGTCAAGGTTCATCAGGACGAAGCGGGACGCATTGTAGACCTTGTTGCAGAAATTCCGCGCTGCTTCCACCTTTTCCCAATAGAAGCGCATATCGTTTCCGGCGGCGTTGCCCGTGACGAGCGAGAAGCGCAGCGGGTCCGCGCCGTACTTTTCGATGACGTCGAGCGGATCGATACCGTTGCCGAGCGACTTCGACATCTTGCGCCCCTGCGAGTCACGCACGAGGCCGTGGATATACACCGTATGGAACGGCGGCTTCCCCATCACTTCGCAGCCGAACACGATCATGCGCGCGACCCAGAAGAAGATGATATCGTAGCCGGTGCAAAGCGTATCGGTCGGATAGAAGTATTTCAGCTCCTCCGTCTCCTCCGGATAGCCGAGCGTCGAGAACGGCCACATGCCCGACGAGAACCATGTATCGAGTACGTCTTCATCCTGATGCAGCGCGCCGCCGCACTTCGGGCAGCAGACCGGCGCGGTTTCGGCAACGGTCATTTCACCGCAGTCGTCGCAGTAATACGCCGGAATCCGATGGCCCCACCAGAGCTGACGCGAGATGCACCAGTCGCGGATGTTCTCCATCCAGTTGAAATACGTCTTGGCGAACCGATCCGGCACGAAACGCACCGCGCCGGATCGCACGGCTTCGATCGCGGGCTTGGCAAGCTCCTTCATACTCACGAACCACTGCTTCGAAACCAGCGTTTCGATCGTCGTATGGCAGCGGTAGCAGGTGCCGACGTTGTGCGTGTAATCCTCGGTCTTGACGAGGTTCCCCGTCCGGGCAAGCTCCTCGCACAGCGCCTTGCGGCAGGCAAAGCGATCCATGCCCTCGAACTTCCCGCCGAGCTCGTTGATATGCCCGTCGTCGGTGAACACGCGGATGACCGGCAGGTTTGCCCGCACGCCGACCTCGAAGTCGTTCGGGTCGTGACCCGGCGTGATCTTCACGGCGCCGGTGCCGAAATCCATTTCGCAGTACTCGTCCCCGACGATCGGAATCTCGCGGCCGACAACCGGAATCACAACGGTCTTGCCGAGCAGATCGGTATAGCGCGGGTCGTTCGGGTTCACGGCGATCGCGGTATCGCCGAGCATCGTTTCGGGGCGCGTGGTCGCCACCGTGATCGAATAGGACTTGTCCGGCGCGTCGTAGCGGATATGCCACAGATGCGACGCCTGCTCCTCATACTCGACCTCGGCGTCCGACAGCGCGGTCTTGCAGGACGGGCACCAGTTGATGATCCGGTCGCCGCGATAGATCAGGCCCTTGTCATACAGCCGCTTGAACACCTTCAGCACGGCGCGGTTGCAGCCCTCGTCCATCGTGAAGCGCTCGCGCTCCCAGTCGCAGGACGAGCCCATTTTGCGAAGCTGCCGGACGATCGTCGAACCGTACTGGTTCCGCCACGCCCACGCGCGCTCCAAAAACTTTTCACGCCCGATGTCGCGCTTGTCGATCCCTTCCTTCGCCATCTGCTCCACGATCTTGACCTCCGTCGCGATCGAAGCGTGGTCCGTTCCGGGCATCCAGAGCGTTTCATAGCCGCTCATGCGCTTATAGCGAATCAGCGTATCCTGCAGCGTGTTGTCCATTGCGTGTCCCATGTGCAGTTTGCCCGTGATGTTGGGCGGGGGGATCACGATCGTATACGGCTGTTTGTCCGGGTTCGGCGCTGCATGGAAGTAGCCGTTTTTCTCCCACGTTTCATACCAGCCCTGCTCCACCGAAGCATGGTCGTACGCTTTCGGCATTTCCTGTTTCATGGATGTTCCTCCGTTTCTCGATGCAATCAAAAACGTTCCACCCGTCAAAGGACGAATGGAACGTTCGCGGTACCACCTTTGTTAAACGGCTGACGCCGTTTCTCTCAAACGCCGATAACGCAGCGACGCGGATGCGGTTACTGACTTCCCCGCACCGGCTCCAAAGCGACCTTCCGCGCCACCCCTCCGAACCGCCCTTTCAGCCGTGAAGCGGTCTCTCTTTCGGCGATGCGCCCGTACTCCTCTTTTTCCAAGCCATTTTTACTGATTCTATCACTTTTTTCCGCTTTGTCAAGCAGGAAATGCGCCTGACGTTATTTCTTCTTGCTCTGCTCCTGCGCCCATGCGATCAGCTTCGGTTCGAGAATGTCGAAGTACGACGGGCCCCAGGACAGGTACTCGGCATAGAAGTCCGCATCCTTGAAATTATAGATCGCGCGGCAGCGCTCGGTCAGACTGTACTGCTGGCAGAAGCCCATGCAATACTTGAACCAGTACGTCGGCATATTCACGGCGTAATCCCAAGCGACGTCCGCCAGCGAGCCGATGCCCCAATCATTCAGATATTCGGTCATCTGATTTTTGGAATAACCCTTGCCGTTCACCTGCAGCGTGCAGACCGTGATGATCGTGATAATCAGTTCCTCGTTGATCGTGCTGAGGGTCACGTTCGGTACGCCGAACAGTCTCGCGCGCTTTGCAACGCTGTATTCGGCGTTCGTCGACCAGCCCTCCGCGTAGCCGATCGGCTCCGTGATGAACTGGAACAGCGGGATCGTGCCGAGCGAATACTGGTAGGTGTACTGGAACATGTGGCCCGGATACCCTTCATGCGCAAGCGTAATCAGGTCGGTCTGGCTTGCCGGGTTGATCAGGATCGTGTTCTCGGTATAGTTGTCAACCGCCGGCAGCAGATAGGCCGCGGGGCTGAAGCCGTCCTGCAGCTCCTTCGGGATCTCCTTGTACGTCACGTTGATTTCCGGCATCGGCGGAACGATGTCCGGGATCAGCGTTTTCAGGTATTCTTCGTCGCCCTCGAGCGTGCCGGTTGTGAACGAATCGTCGTCACTGGTCGCCATGCGGGACGCCTTCATCAGAACGAGATACAGTTCTTCCGAAATGTCGTCAAGGAACGCGATCGCCTCGTCCACCGTCATGTTGTTGCCGGATTCGGACTTCAACTCCAGTTCGAAGTAGCGCAGCGCGTCTTCGCTGACGTTTGCGGCGCCGGTCGCTCTGCGGCAGTACGGGCGCAGTTCTTCGAGCGCGTCGCGCGTTTTGGCGTATGCGTCGGTGAACGGGCCGCTGACGAGTTCGTCGTTCTTCGCGTAATACGCTTCCTTCTCCTCCGCGGTCAGCCAATCGACGTCCTCGAGCGCTTCGCGGAACGTACCGAACAGATAGCTGTCGTTACGGCTTTCCACCACACTGTCGAAGTCGGCGAGCACGGCGTCGAGGTTGGTCTCGGTCATAAAGATTCCCATCTCGGCGCGCTTCTGCTCATGCTCGATCATCTGATCGAAAAGGCGCGGCACGTCGGCCAGCAGCGTCAGGTAGTTTTCGACGTCCTGCTTGTCCTTGAACTCATACAGGCCGAACGTCAACGGCAGATTCAGATGGAAGCCGACGGTCTGTTCGAACGGCTCGTACTGATAGTGCAGACCTTCGGACTGGATCTCCAGTTCGAAGTAGCGCTGATAATTGTCATACGCAAACGCATTCTGCTCACTCAGCGAATCGCGGCTGATCTGCTTCAGCTTTGCAAGCCATTCCCGGCACTCGGCAACCCACTTGTCGTCTTCCTCTTCGGACAGATCGCCGAGCGTGACCGGTACGGTCGACTCATCGATGCCGAACGCGGCGGGATCGTAGCAATACTGGTCCAACGTCGTGATGCCGCTCGTGACGTACCAGGTGAACAGTTCCTTATCGAGTGCGAGGAACTTCTCGTCCGCTTCGGAATCGAACGTCGGCTCAGGCGCGGGTTCGGCCGTCGGTTCCGGCGTCGCTTGCGCTTCTGCGTCCTTAGCGGGCGCATCCGTAGGCGCTGCTTCCTGCGGCTGATCCGTGGTTTCGGGCAGCGCGTTTGCGATCTCTTCCTTGATTGCATTCTCCAGTCCCTCCTGGAGCGACTGCTGCAGATTTTCCGCGCCGTTCTTCA
This sequence comes from Clostridia bacterium, assembly GCA_017448545.1. Lineage (GTDB taxonomy): Bacteria > Bacillota > Clostridia > Christensenellales > CAG-138 > UBA3792. Next base: position 111,527 of record JAFSLH010000006.1, on the reverse strand, counting down.
CAGAATCGGTCACGCAGCTCAGCGCAGCGCAGCCGAGGATCATGTATCCGCAGCCGACCGAGGTCACCAGCATGACCAGGCAGAGCAGCATTGCAAGCAGTTTCTTGCTGATTTGTTTCATGGTTGGTTCTCCTTTCCTATCTCCAATCCGGCAGCGTCCCGCCGTCGGAGAGTCTTCTCAGCGCCGTTTCAAAGTCGCTTGGCAGCGGCGCTGTAAAAACCATTGTTTCACCCGTTCTCGGATGCGTAAACGTCAGTCGGCAGCCATGGAGCGCCTGCGAATACAGTCCGAGCTTCGGCGCAGTCGATCCGTACACGGGATCGCCTAAAATCGGGTGCTTGCTGTACGCCATGTGCACGCGAATCTGATGCGTGCGTCCGGTTTCCAGCTCTACGGCGAGAAACGTCGCTTCGCCGTACCGCTGCAGAACGCGCCAGTGCGTCACCGCGCGCCGCCCGTTCGGTACGACCGCCATCCGTTTCCGATCGACCGGGTGCCGCCCAATCGGCGCGTCGATCGTTCCGCTGTCTTCCTTCCAGTTGCCGTGTACGAGGCAGACGTAGCTTCGATGCGCGGAATGATCCGCAAACTGCGCGGCAAGGCGCTCATGTGCCGTATCGTTCTTTGCAACAACCAGCAGGCCGGAGGTGTCGCGGTCGATCCGATGCACGATACCCGGCCGCTGCGCCCCGCCGACGCCGGAGAGCTCGGCAAAATGGAACAGCAGCGCATTGACCAGCGTTCCGTCCGGATTGCCCGGCGCGGGATGCACGACCATGCCTTTCGGCTTATGGATCACGCAAAGGTCCTCGTCCTCATACACGATATCGAGCGGAATATCCTGCGGTACGGCGACGGTTTCCGGCGCTTCCGGCACCGCGAGCCGCAGCGTATCGCCCGCGCGGATCGCCGTATTCGGCTTGCCCTGCTTGCCGTTCACCGACAGCGCGCCGTCCTTCAGCCACTTTTGCAGCTGCGAGCGCGTATAGTCCGTCGCCGAAGCGAGGTACGCATCCGCACGCGGCGCGTCGCTTTCCGCGATCAGAACGACCGTTTCCGCGTTCATGCCTGCTTTGACGGGTCGGAAGACTCCGCCGTTTTCCCCGTCTGCTCCGGCTTTTGTGCCGGTTCGTCGTCCGGAATCTCCTCTTCGAAGCGGGAAAGACGGGACGCCTTACGCGCCTTTTCCTTCGCTTCGGCCTCCTGCCGCGTCTGCAGACGGAACAGGTAACGCACATCGTCCTCGACAAGATCAAAGAGGCCGTCCCGCTTCAGAAACAGCGTTTCGATCACAAGCAGTCCAATCGCGATGCAGATGGCCGAATCCGCGATATTGAACACGGGAAAGTCGATCAATTTCACATAAATCATATCGCGCACATAGCCGAGCGCGACGCGGTCGATCAGGTTGCCGATCGAGCCGCCGAGCAGCAGGCCGAACACGACCGCGCTGTATTTGGGCAGTTTTTTCGCCGTCCGAACCGCAAAGAACAGCAGCAGAAACACGAATACAGCCGTCAGCGCAGCCAGAAGCCGGGACGCCCACGAGATGCCGCCCCCGAGCCCGAACAGCGCCGCATCGTTCGCCGTAAAGCTCAGTTCGATCCAACTTCCGTTTTCCGGGATCGAATTCTTCCCGGCAACCGAGGCCAGAAACGATTTTAAGGCATTGAGATCCGCCGCCGAGCCGCTGTAGCCGAGCTGTCCGACGACAAATCCGTGATACATCCAACTTTTGCTGATCTGATCGAGAGCGAGCACGATCAGCGCGGTGAGCCAAATCAACATGAAAGCTCCTTTCTCAATTCGCCGCGAACGCGTCGCGGTAGAGCAGCCGATATACTTCCTGCATCAGCAGAACCCGATCCACGTACTGATCCGTTTCGCTGAACGGAATATAGGCGATATGGCCCTTGCTGTCGAAACCGTAATCCGCAATCCACTGTTCCGCGCGATGCGGCCCGGCGTTATACGCCGCGAGCACCACGGCAGGGTTATTGTCGAACCGGTTCATCTGCTCGCGCAGGTAATAGGTGCCGAACCGGATCGAGGTTTCCGGATCGAATAACTGCTCCGGGTCGAACGCAACGCCGAGCGCCGCGGCGATCTCCTCCCCCGTTGCCGGCATGACCTGCATCAGTCCGCGCGCGCCCGCACCGCTTTTCGCGTTCGGGTCAAACTTGCTCTCCGTAAAAATGACGGCGGAAACGAAATACGGGTCGAGGTCGTATTCGCCGCTGTACTGCGCGATCCATTCCCGGTACTCCAGCTTGCAATAGCTCCGAAGAATCGCCGGCGCAACGACGAACCCGAGCAAAAGCAGCGTCAGCAGCACGCCCGCCGTGATGGCTCCGATCCTGAGAACAAGTTTCTGTGCCTTTGTCATAGGTTTTCTTTCCATTCCGAAAGCAGTTCCTCCAGTCTTTGGCGCATCGCTTCCGGATCGCCGTTGTTTTCAATCGTGTCGGTCGCCAGTGCCGCGCGTTCCGCATCGGTGATCTGCGCCCGAATCCGCGCATACGCCTGCTCCATCGAACCGCCGTCCCGCGCCACAATCCGCGCCGCGCGCACCGCTTCGTCGCAAAGGATCGCCGCCGTCCGGTCGCAGAAGCGGTCGAACCCGCTTTCGAACAGCAGCGGCACTTCCCAGACGATGAGCGGCGCATCCAGCCGTTCCGTGTCCTCCCGCATGCGCCGCTGCACGTACGGATGCACGATGCCGTTCAGCCGAAGCCGCAGCGATTCCTCCGCAAAAACGATGCCGGCGATCCTGCCGCGATCCAGCGTTCCGTCCGCGCGCACGACGTCCGGGCCGAACAGCGCGACCGTTTCCGCATAGCTTTCCGTCCCCGGTTCCAGCGCGGCGCGCGCGTAGACGTCCGCGTCCAGCGTGGGAACGCCGTGTTCCCGGAAAAACGCGGCGGCGGTGCTCTTGCCGGACCCGATGCCGCCGGTCAGGCCGATAATCTTTGTCCGGCTCATTTGGTTTCGAACCAGCTCTCGCCGATCTTCGCTTCGGCGACAAGCTGCACCTTCAGCGCGATCACGTGCTCCATGCAGTCCTGCATCAGCGCGGCGACCTCCTCGGCCTCCTCGCGCGGAGCGTCCACGATCAGTTCGTCGTGAATCTGCAGAACGAGCTTGGCCCGCATTCCGTTCTGCTGCAGCCGGTCGTGCACGGCGATCATCGCCAGTTTGATCATATCCGCCGCGCTGCCCTGAATCGGCATGTTCATCGCAACGCGTTCGCCGAACTGGCGCACATTGTAATTGCTGCTTTTCAGCTCCGGCAGCGGCCGTCTTCTGCCGAACAGCGTCACCGCGTAACCGTTCGCCTTGCCCGCCGCAACGCTTTCCTCCAGATACGACTTGACGCCGGGGTACCGTTCGAAGTACCTCCGGATATAGGACGAAGCGGTCTTAACCGAAACGCCGAGGTTCTTTGCAAGGCCGAAATCGGAGATGCCGTATACGATCCCGAAATTGACGGCCTTTGCGGCGCTGCGCTGCTCCGGCGTGACCTGTTCGAGCGGGGTATGGAATACCTCCGCCGCCGTTCGCGCATGAATGTCTTCCCCGGAATGGAACGCTTCGATGAACGACGGATCGCCGCTGATATGCGCGAGCAGACGCAGTTCGATCTGCGAATAGTCCGCGCCGACGAGCACGTTGCCCTCGCTCGGGATGAACGCCTTTCGGATCTCGCGCCCCTCCGCGGTACGCACCGGAATGTTCTGCAGGTTCGGTTCGACGCTCGAAATCCGGCCCGTCGCCGTCACACACTGCATGAAGCGCGTATGGATCCGCCCGTCCGCGGCCTGCTGCTTCCGCAGACCCTCGGCAAACGTGCTGTCCAGTTTCGTCAAAAACCGGTACTGCAGCACGTCCGGGACGATCGGGTCGAGTCCTGCGATCGCTTCCAGCGCCTCCGCGTCGGTCGAATACCCGGTTTTGGTCTTTTTCTGCGCGGGCAATTCCAGTTTTTCAAACAGGATATGCCCGAGCTGCTTGGTCGAAAGAATATTGAACCGTTCGCCCGCGCGTTCATAGATGCGGTCTTCGAGCGCTTCCGCCGCTTCGCGGAACCGATCGTGCAGTTCCCCTAGAACCGCGCCGTCCACGCGCACGCCGGTCCGTTCCATGTCGAACAGAACGGTTTGCAGCGGCAGCTCCATGTCCCGGTACAGCGCGTCCATACCGGATGCGAGCAGCGCGCTTTCCATCGGCGCGCGCAGCGCAAACAGGCACGCGGCATTTGGCCGATCCGTCCCAAGCTGTGCCGCGCACAGGGCGGCAAACGATTCGCTCGGCCGATTGCTCTGCAGCAGGTAATCGGCGATCTTAGCGTCGAACGCGATCGGCGCGTCCTCCGCCCGGTTCAGCTTATGCAGCAGGTTTTTGCCCTCATACGCGAGAACGGAAACGCGGTTTTTCGATAGCCAGTCGGACAGGATCGCATACGCTTCCCCCTCCTCCATCGGCACGTCGAACAGCGTTTCACCCGCGGAGATCGTATAGGCCGTCTTATCGTCAAACGCGAACCCGAGCATCGGCTCGGTCAGAACGGCGATCTCCTTTGCCGCCGCGCCGCGTTCCAGAATTGCACGCATCGCCGCCCCGTCGCTCACGGAAACCGTTTCCGCTTCGACCGCAAGGCGCGTCGCCGGCGCGTCCGCGGGTTCCGGCAAGTGCTTGGCGACCGAGAACAGTTCGAGTTCCGTCAGCCGCGCTTTGCCGCCCGCCGTCGCTGCAAAATCGAACGCGCAGTCCGCAAGCGTTTCCTTCACCGGCGCGCTGCAGTCGATCGTGCCGAGCCAATACGAGAACCGCGCGCTTTCGGCGCCGTCCCGTACGCGCTCGCCGAGCTTACCCTTGATTTCCGGCGCATGGGCAAGAACACCCTCGAGATCGCCGTAATCGTCGAGCAGCTTCAGCGCGGTCTTTTCGCCGACGCCCGCGATGCCCGGGATATTGTCCGAGGAATCGCCCATCAGCGCCTTCAGGTCCCGCATTCGATCCGGCGTAAGCCCGTACCGCTCCATAAGCGCGGCTTCGTCGATCTCGGAATTGTCTTTCGTATAGTAAATCTTCGTGTGCGGCGTGATCAGCTGGAACGAATCGCGGTCGCCGGTAACGATCAGCGTTTCCAGCCCCGCCGTCTCCGCTTTGCGTGCAAACGTGCCGAGAATATCATCCGCTTCATAACCGGGACACTCGATCACCGCGACGCCCATCTTCGGCAGCAGCACGCGAATCTCGGCCAGCTGCTTCAAAAAGTCTTCGGTCGGCGGCGTGCGGCCCGCTTTGTATTCCGCGTACCGTTCGTGCCGAAACGTCGGGCCGTGCACGTCAAACGCGACGAGCATATGCGACGGCTCGCGCTTCCAAAGTTCCTGCAGTTTTGTAAAAAAGCCCTTCAGCGCGCCGGTCGGAAACCCGTCCCGCGTGGTCAGATTTGCCTTAAAGAACGCGTAATACGCCTGATACAGCAGGCTGTTTCCGTCTATGGCAATCAGAAGCTTTTGTTCCGTCTTCCCTTTCAATTCGCATCTCCGATGACGTCGTATACCATAGGACGCTTTTCGGGCTGTTCGTCCGAAATCGTCATTGCGCCGAGGAACGTTTCGATCGAAACTGCCGTTTTCTTCGGATCGTTGCTGTAAATCACGCACAGCGGCTCGTCCTTCCGGATCCGGTCGCCGACGCGCTTTTTCATGACAAGGCCGACCGACGGGTCGATCGCATCCGCCTTTGTGGCGCGCCCTGCGCCGAGCAGCTGCGCCGCCGTTCCGACGCGCTCCGTGTCGATCGCGTACAGATACCCTTCCTTTGTCGGATAGACCGGCACGACCTCTTTCGTTTTGCACAGCGCGTCGATCCGCTCCATACAAAGGTAGGATGCGTCGCCGCCCTGCGCCGTAATCATCTGCTGCAGCTTTTTAAGCCCCGCGCCGCTTTGCAGCGCCGCCTGCAGTTTTGCCCGCGCTTCGGCGTCGCTCTCTGCAAGTTCCGACAACCGCAGCATCTTTGTACCGAGCAGCATGCAGATTTCATAGAGCGGATCGCCCTCCGGAATCCGGCCGGACAGCAGCTCGACGGCTTCCCTGACCTCGAGCGCGTTGCCGACGGCAAGTCCCAGCGGCTGATTCATATCGCTCAGAACCGCCACAACCTTCCGGCCGACGCGCCGCCCGATCTCCACCATCAGCGTGGCGAGCTTTGCGCCCTCTTCCCGCGTCCGCATAAACGCGCCGCTGCCGACCTTGACGTCCAGCACGATCGCGTCCGCGCCGGCGGCGAGCTTTTTCGACATGATGCTTGCCGCGATCAGCGGAATGCTGCGCACCGTCGCCGTCACGTCCCGCAGCGCGTACATTTTCTTGTCCGCCGGATCGAGGTTGCCGGACTGACCGATCACGGCGACGCCGATATTGTCGACGATACGGCGGAACCGGTCGAGCGGAATCTCCACCTGTGTGCCGGGAATGGATTCCAGTTTATCGAGCGTGCCGCCCGTATGCCCGAGGCCGCGGCCGCTCATTTTCGCAACCGTGCCGCCGCACGCGGCGACCAGCGGCGCGATAACCAGCGTCGTCGTATCGCCGACGCCGCCGGTGGAATGCTTATCGACCTTAACCCCTTTCAGATCGGACAGATCGACGACTTCGCCGGAATGCATCATTTCCATGGTCAGGTCGGTTGCCTCGCGATCGGTCATGCCGTTGAACACGATCGCCATCTGCATAGCCGCCATCTGATAGTCCGGTACGGTTCCGTCCAAAAAGCCGCGAATCAAAAACGCGATTTCCTCGGACGTCAATTCACCGCGCTCTACCTTTTTCTCAATCAAGTCTACGGTTCGCATGATAGTTCCTCCTTTATGATCGCCTTTCGATTAGGTTGTCCAACGGACAGACGTTTTGTGCAAATGATTCTCGTTCCCGGGGCTTGCCGTTCGACCTCCGCGGAAGTTACTCGTCGCTGCAGTCCTTCCCGGCTTCCTGATAGGCCGCTTCCGCTGCCTCCAGCCGCTCGTACAGCGCCGTTTCGCGTTCCTGCAGGGCCGTCAGCTGTGCGCAGATATCGCTGATGCGCGCATAGTCGCCGCTCGCCGTCGCCTCCGCCATCTCCGTCTGGCAGCGGTCGCGCGCGGCGTCGTTTTCTTCGATGTCGCGCTCCGCACGGCGCAGCGCCTGCTTTGCCGCGAGCAGCGCCGCCTTCTGTTCCTTGCGCCGAACGTAGCTGTTGCCGGACAAATCCTTTTGCACGGCGGTCGTCGTCCGCTGCGCGGGGCGAATCCGGTCGAACAGGTCTTCCGATTCGTCGCTCTGCTCGATCAGCCCGTGTCGCGTCATCAAAAGAACGCGGTCGGCCAGCCGCCGGACCAGATAGCGGTCGTGCGAAACGATCAGCACCGTCCCGAGAAACTGCTCGAGCGCTTTTTCGAGCACCTCCGCCGAAGCGATGTCGAGATGGTTCGTCGGCTCGTCAAGCAGCAGTACGTTCGCACCGGAAAGCACGAGCTTCAACAGCTGAATCCGGGCGCGTTCTCCGCCGGACAGCGTCGCGATTTTCTTATCAATATCGTCCCCGAGGAACAGGAACATGCCGAGATAGCCGCGCAGCGTATTCGGCAGCATCTTCGGAAACGTATCGTACAGCTCCTCCAGCACGGTCTTTTCCCCGTGCAGATCGTCGGTGTGCTGCGCGTAGTACCCGACGCGCACGCCCGCGCCGAGCCGGTACATGCCGCCGGTCGGCGCTTCCTCGCCGGTCAGAATCTTTAAAAGCGTGGACTTCCCGCAGCCGTTTTCCCCGATCAGGCAGACGCATTCGCCTTTCAGGATCAGCGTATCGAGCCCGTCGAACACGGGCGTATTGCCGTACGATTTGGCAAGGCCACGCAGCAGGATGACCTCGTTTCCGGTCGGCTGCGGCTCGGGAAAACGAAACACGACGTGCTTTTCGTCCTTCTCCGGCGGAACCATTTCGGCGCGAATCCGGTCGATCTGCTTCTGCTTGGACGCAATTGTGACGTAGTTTCGCTCCTGGTTCCAGCGACGCTGCTGTGCTATGATGCCCTCGATCCGCTTGATTTCCTTCTGCTGCCGGAAATACTGCTTTTCGGCCAATTCCCGCGCGGTGAGCTTTTGCTCCATATAGCGCGTGTAATTCCCCTGCCCGCTGCGCATCGTTCCGTGCGACAGCTCCAGGATCCGCGTCACGGTCGCATCCAGGAACGCGCGGTCGTGCGAAACAACGAGCACTGCGCCCTTGAATTCGCGGAGGTAGTCCTCGAGCCAGCGGATCGCCGCGACGTCGAGGTTGTTCGTCGGCTCGTCGAGCAGCAGCACGTCCGCTTCCGAGAGGATCGCGCGGGCCAGCATCGCCTTGGAAATCTGCCCGCCCGAAAACGCAGCGACGTTTCGCTCCAGGTCCGCTTCCGTAAAGCCGAGTCCGAGCAGCGCCGAGCGCGTCCGGGAACGGAACGTATTGCCGCCCTTTCGATCGAACTCGTTCAAAAGCGTGTCCTGCAGCGCGATCAGCCGCTCGCGCTCCTTCGGGTCGTGTTCCGATTCGATGCGCTTCACGAGCGAGGACAGCCGCGCTTCGGTTTCCAGCAGGGCGGAAAACGCCTCGAGCGTGAAGTTGTACAAATCAACGCCCTGCGAGGTATCGGGCCGCTGTTCGACCTCCGTGATGCGCGCGGACGCGGCAAAGCCGATCATACCCTCGTCCGGCGCTTCCTTGCCGAGAATCATCCGGAAGAGCGTCGTCTTGCCGCTGCCGTTTACGCCGATCAACCCAACGTGTTCGTTGGGCTGCAATTCAAACGTGACGTCCGAAAACAGCGTGCGCGCTCCGAACGATTTTTTCAGATGCTCTACTCGCAAGATAGCCATAAGTAAATGTATTATACCATACGGTTTCCCCGAATGGAATAGGAAAAGTCGTTTCCGGGAAAAATTTACCGCCGTCGGCTCCGATCGACGCAAAAAAGCATCATCGAATCGCCATGTTTGCAAAAAGAACACACTCGGAACGTATTTTTGCCATATTGACAGGTTATACTAAGCACCGTAGAAGAAAGCTTCTACAACCTCCATTATACTTCCTAAAAAACTCCCCCGGAAACAGTGTGCCGCCCCCTCGGCGCACTGTTTTCCTTTTGGACGTTGGATTGTAAAATAATATATTTTTCTTGACTTTTGCCCCTGGATCGGGTATAAAGGAAGAAATGATTTCGGAGGAACCTGTCGCTATGGACTATCCCCTGCTCTCGGACAACCTGACGGTCAACGGAAACGCGCTGTATTTTGACGGACGAAACGTTTGCGAACTCGCCGCGAAGTACGGCACGCCGCTGTATCTGATGGACGAGGACCGCATTCGCGCGCGCTGCCGCGAATACCGCGCCGCCATGCGCGCCGCATTCGGCGAAAAAAGCGCGGTGCTGTACGCCGCGAAGGCTTCCGCCTACAAGCAGATGTTTCGGATCATGCACGAAGAAGGCATGCATGCGGACGTCGTTTCGAGCGGAGAGCTTTATACGGCGCTGCAGGCCGGATTCCCTGCGGAGCGGCTTTGGTTTCATTCGAGCAACAAAACCGACGAGGACCTTCGGCTGGCGCTGCAAAGCAACGTCGGGCGCATCGTGGCGGACAGCATGGAAGAGCTTGCCGCGCTGCAGCGGATCGCCGCAAAAACGGGCAAGGTTCCGGAAATCCTGCTGCGGCTGACACCGGGCATCGACCCGCACACGTTTGAAGCGGTTGCGACCGGTCAGGTCGATTCGAAATTCGGATTCGGCATCGAAACCGGCGCGGCGGAGGAAGCGGTGCGGTTCGCGCTGTCGCTGTCAAGCGTCCGGCTGGTCGGCTTCCACTGCCACGTCGGCTCGCAGGTCTTTGATTCGGACGTCTTTTTGCGCTCGGCAAAGATCATGCTTGCGTTCATGGCCGAGGTGCGCGATACCTTCGGATACGTTGCCGACGTCCTGGACCTCGGCGGCGGATACGGCGTGCGCTATCTGCCGAGCGATCCCGAACTGCATCTTTCCGCCAACATCGCCGAGATCGGCGCGTTCCTCCTTGCCGAATGCGATCGCCTCGCCTACCCGCTTCCTCTGATCGCGCTGGAGCCCGGCCGTTCCCTCGTTGCGGACGCAGGACTGACCGTCTATACCGTCGGCGTCGTAAAGCCGATCCCCGGCGTCCGCACCTATGTTTCCGTGGACGGCGGCATGACCGACAATATCCGGCACGCGCTCTACGGCGCGCCGTATACGGTTCTGCCGGCTTCCCGGATGGACGAACCCCCGGCCATGCGCGCCACGGTCGTCGGCCGCTGCTGCGAAAGCGGCGACGTGATTCAGCCGGACGTTCCGCTGCCGGGCACGCTGCAGCGCGGCGATCTGCTGGCGGTCTGCACAACCGGCGCGTACCATTACTCTATGGCGTCGAACTACAACCGCCTCCCGCGCCCGCCGATCGTAATGCTCCGAAACGGCGACGATTATCTTGCCGTTCGGCGGGAAACGCTCGACGATCTGCTGCAATGCGATCTGTGATCAAAACGCCTCCGTGATTCGGATTCACGGAGGCGTTGTTCGTTATTCGGATTGGGCGTCGGCCGGTTCGATGCGAGCGGCGTAGGGCGACCAGAAATAGTCCGTTGCGTAAGCGGAATAGGCCGATGCCGGAACGACGAGCGTGGCGGCTGTACCGTCCAACAGGTGCTGCCCGACAGAACAGGCCCGCGGCGTCGGGTTTGTGAGGAAGATGCGTTCGAGCACGGTGCAGCCGGAAAACGCATCATCCGGAATCGACGTTACGTTTCGGGAGATCGTAAGCGTGCGGAGCGTTCCGGTTCCGGCAAAGGTCGCGGCGGCAAAGCCGCGCACCGGGAGGCCGTCGTACTGTGCGGGAATCGTCAGCGCTTCCCGCGCTTTTCCCGTTTCGGACAGGCCGGTAATGGCCCATCCGTCCGCAAACGGTTCGTACAGGAAGCAATCCACGTCGCTGTCGTCGCCGTCGTAAATCGGGGCAAAACCGCTTTGCGGCATGGCGGGCAGCGCGATCGAGACCGGCGAAGCGTCGCCGGCTGCGTCTTTCAGCAGCGCGGCAAGGCGGGCGGTATAAACGATCTGCCCCGCTTCGTTCAGGTGGAAGTTAGTATCGAAAAACCATCCCGCGTCATAAATTGCGTCGTCGGGCGTTCCGAGCAGCGAACAATCGAGCCGCGCCGCAAGCGCATCCATAAACGCGTCCGCGCGGGCAAGTTCCTCATCCGAGATCGCGGCGGCGTTCATCGGGCAAAAGCTGAAATACAGCGTCGCACCCTTTTGCGCGCAGATCTTTGCAAATGCGTTCAGTCGATCTATCAACGCATCCTCAACCGACGCGGGATCAAAGGAGATCGGCATATTCGTGTCGAAACCGCCGGGCATCGTGTTTTGCGACCGTCCGGCGCACGCCATGTCGCCGTAGCCGTTGAACGAGCGGCGCGCATAAATCGCATCGCCCGACGGCTTTCCGTCAAAGAAGCACAGCCGCGCCTTGCTGCCCGCAAACGCAGGGAACGCGCCGAGCATCGCGCTGCGCTGTTCCGAAGACAGCGACGACCACGGAACCGACGCGCCGTCCGTCGCCTGCCACAGGGCTTCGGCGTTGAAATAGGTCGAGAGCGTCTGCGCGCTCTGCTCGGGCAGGAATACGACGATATCGCCCGCATGGAGATACGGTTCCGCAAGGTCGAGCATTACGGATGTGCCGAGCCCGGCGTACAGACCGAAATTGATGACGGAATAGTCCGAAAACTCCGTTTCCAAAAGGTCGGAGCGCACGTCGAACGCCGCGCCGCTGCCGCCGATCAGGACGATCCGCTTTCCGTCGACGGTTTGCAGTCGATCCAGCTTATCGTTCAGCGCAGCGAGATAGGTGCGGTCGTATTGCGCAGGCAGGCCGGACGCAAAGCCGAGCAGCGTCAGGGGCGCCGTCAGCACGATCAACAGGCAGACGACGAGACGAATCACTTTTAGACGCATGACCACCCCTCCTTTCCGGCGCATAGCAGCGAGCGATTCTTAAAACTGAAAATAGATAAACGCACTGACGGTTCCGCTGTCCAGCCGAACCCACCATGCGAGCGCAATTACGAGCACAAGGAACACATAGGTCAGGTCGCGCTGCCGCTGCGATTGCTCCGCACCCAGCTGAAGCAGCAGCGGACAGGCGGCAAGCGAGAGCAGCAGACGGATGAGCTCTGGGATTCCGATGGCAAGCTGCGCCCGGGCGAGTGACGGATTCCACGGCGAGAAGATGCGTACAAGCAGATCGAACGCGTGCGGCAGCGTCTGCGCGCGAAAGAACACCCAGCCGAGCGTGACGAGCGCATAGGTGATCGAAATCCCGAGCGCTTTGCCCGCGCGTGTTTTCGGATCGCGAAGTCCCGCGCGGCGCAGCAGCAGATACGCGCAGAGCAGTACGCCGTGGAACAAGCCCCAAACGACGAACGTTTCGTTCGCGCCGTGCCACAGACCCGACAGGAAGAATACAAGCAGCGTCGCAAGCAACTGCCGCCAAAGCCCTTTTTGCGAGCCGCCGAGCGGCACGTACACATAATCAGCGAGCCATTTCGACAGGCTGATGTGCCACCGCCGCCAGAACGCGCGGATATCCGGCGAAAGGTACGGCCGGTCGAAGTTCTGCATCAGCCGCACGCCTAAAAGGCGCGCACTGCCGCGGGCGATCTCGGAATACCCGGCAAAGTCGCAATAGATCTGGACGCCGAACAGCACCGTCGCAACAAGCGCCGCACCGCCGTCCGGGTCGGGCAGCGCATAGATGCGATCGACGATCACACCGCAGAAATCGGCCAACACAATTTTGCGGAAGTAGCCGGACAACAGCATCAAAAGCCCTGCTTGAATATCGTCCTGCGTCACGCGCCGCTCGGTTTTCATCTGCGGCAGAAGCGCGTCGGCACGCTCAATCGGCCCCGCGACGAGCTGCGGAAAGAACGAAATGTACAGCGCATAGTAGCCCGGATGGCGCTCGGCAGCGATCTTGCCGTGATAGACGTCGAACACGTAGGACAGCGCCTGAAACGTATAGAACGAGATGCCGATCGGCAGCAGAATATCCCAAAGCGTCCAGTCGCAGCGCGTGCCGAACAGGCGCAGCAAACCGCCGAACGTACGCATAAGGAACGACGCATACTTGAAATACAGCAGCAGCCCGAGGCAGACGAGCAGCGCGCCCGCAAGCGCCGCGCGGCGCAGAGAAACGGTTTTTACGCGGTCGAGCAGCAGGCCTGCGCCGTAGGTCGTGCCGATGACAAGCAACAGCAGCAGCGTCAGCGGCGCGTTCCAGCTCGCGTAAAAGACCATGCTTGCAAGCAGCAGCCAGACCCAGCGGAACCGGTGCGGCAGGATTGCGTGTACAAGCGCGACGGCTGGCAAAAACAGCAGATAGGCAAGCGAATCGAAGCTCATGCGGCGCCTCGCTTTCTCCCGTATGCCGCGACGAGCAGCAGGCCGAGCGTGAACAGCAGAACGTAGGACAGCGACGCACCGGTGACGAGCGCAAGCACCGCGCCCGCCGCCCATACGAAACCGCCGACGTAGCCGAGAAACCGCACGCGCGGCTTTAGCCCGCCGAGCAGCACCAGCAGCGCGGCGAGCCCGAAGAGGAACGGCACGCTCTGTTTGACAAGCGTGAACGACGCTTTCGGCTGCGCGGTCACGTTCATTCCGTCGATTTGCAGCTGCGCGGAGAGGTCGGAAATGATCTGCTTTGTGCGAATCTGCACGCCCTCGGTGGAAAGGTGGTTGTCGATGTTCCAGAAATACACGCCCGAATAGAGCAAATCTTCCAATTCGGAAATGACCGGCACGGAGAGCCGTTCGCAAAGCAGGCGATGTATCTCGTTTCGTGCTGCCTTGGTGCTTCTTCCTGTCAGGGAGGAACGGTTGCGCGGCGCATAGGTGAACAATACCGTGATCCCGTCGGCGGCTATGGAGCGCAGTTCCCGGTTCAGCGCATCGACCGCCTCCGGCGTCACGGTTTCGGTCGTGTAGTCTGCGATGTTATGACGATGCAACTCATCGCGTTCGCTGTTCGGACGCGGCAGAATGAAATCGCCCTGCGCGTTGTAGGTGGCAAAGCTATAGCGGTTGCCGTCGTCATCGTAGGCAAAGGGGCTTTCGCTATAACTTTTCGACGCCATGCCGCCGCGCGTTTTCTGATAGACCGCAAAGCTGTCGAAGACGTCCGCATACAGCGTCAAATCGAGCGCGGAAACCACGTCATAATTCGATTCCGTCATTGCCCAGAAGCCGGCGTCGAGCCGGTTTGTCGTGCAGAATTGCTCCGCAACCGCGTCAAACTCCGGCGCGACAAGCAGAATGTCTCCCGTGTGCAGTTGAGATCGGATCAGCTCGTACTGCGGGAGCGCGTTTGTGTAGGCATAAACGCCCATGTTGACGACGCGATAATCGGGGATAGCCGCTTCGATCGCGGGGCTGTCGTACCCGTAGCGCCCGGACGACCCGGAAAACAAAACGAGCTTTTGATCGTCCGCGAGCGAAAGCAGATAATCGTATTTGTCGGAAAAGGTGTCGTAATAGGACCCGCTGTAAACGGGCTGACGCGCGGCGTTGATGCGAAGCGTCCGGATCGTGCAGTTTAGAAACGAAGCGTCTGAAACGGTCTTGATGCGGTCAAACAGCGTCAGCGTCTCTATCGTGCAGCCGGAAAATGCACCGTTCATGACGGTTTCGAGAGATGGCGGCAGAACGACCGTCCGAAGCGAAAGGTTTTCAAACACGCCGGACGATATTGTCTTTACCGGTTCGCCGCCGATTGCTTCCGGGATGATGACGGTGTTTTCCGTGCCGCTGTACAAAAGAATCGTGCCGTCCGAAAAGGTGAACAGCGATTCGTCCGCCGCCTTTGCCCACTCGGCGTACAAGATCATGCCCTCTTTATATGTGACGCGGCTGCCAAGCCCGATATGCGTTCCGCTGCCGTCCGGCGCGGTATTCCATCCGGTCAGCACGTACCCGTCGCGGCGAAAGTAGGACGTACCGAGCAAAGTGTTTTCTCGTAGGTGCGCACCGGTTACGCGCGCGTCGTAATACGCGCCGAATGCTTCCGAAGCGCCGCCGTTGCCGTCGTAGCGGATTGTACTGCGCGGAACCGCGTCGTCCGCAAGGGCAGGAGTATACGGCATAAGTGTAAGAAGGAACGCCGCAAGCAGCATGCAGAGAAGCATCCGTTTTCCGTTCATGGCGGCATCCCTCCTTTTTCTATCATTGTATCGTTTATTGTATCGCTCGGCTCTGCGCGGGTCAAGTGCGTTTTCGGGACGAAAAAGCGGCGACCGGAGAATATTCCTTCTTCTCCGATCGCCGCCGTCTTCAAACAGTCAAGCCGTTATGCTTCCTTTTTCCGGACGTTCACAAATGCTGCGACAATTGCTGCAAGCATCGAAACGCCGAGGCAGACCATTGCGGCGATGGAGCCTGTTGCACTCGACAGGTTTGCCGGCGTCTGGACTTCCTTTGCCACGTCTGCGTTGGAGAAGTAGATGAAGCCGAGCCCTTCGACGCGCGCCGCGATCAGGTTGATCAGGCACAGCGCGATCAGCGCGGGAGCAACAATCCGGCAAGCGCCTGCAATGAGATCAAGCACCTTACCGACTGCGCCTTTTTGCTCCAACTGGCCGAGTACAACGGCAACCAGTTCGCAAACGATCGCGAGGATCAGGAACAGTACGAGATTGGAAATGGAAGCACCCTGGAAATAGCCCTCGGACCCGATATTGATCGCATAGACGATCAGGGAGACGAGCACCAATACCGCTGCACAGCAGGCGATCCAAGCGCCGACGGGAAGTTTCTTGCAATTCATATTACTTGTCTCCTTTCTTTTTTTCGGGAAGCACAGTCAAAACGATCCATGCAAGCGCCGCCGCACAGGCGAGAATTGCCGTGCAGGTTCTGACGCCGGTCAGCGCATTGTCCCACCATGTCGCAACCTTTGTCGTCGAAACGTTCAGGATCGCGCTGTTTGCATAAGCGAAGAGCTGATACCTAAGGTTTTGGCGCGCCTGCTCGACAAGTTCTTTGTCGTTCTTCACGGTAGCTACGGAGAGGTATGCCCATGTCTTATCGACGCCGCCCTCGCCCTGGTTGATGTGGTTATCCTCGGTCGCGAAGTCCGCAACCTGCGTGATGCCGGACATGACCATGGATTCTGCGTTGAAGTAGTACTTGTTGTTCATCATGTCGGTGGAGACAAGGTCGGTGTATGCCCACTCGCCGCGCAGAATCTTCTGCAGCATGCCGACGTGGTGCGCCGCGTTCGTTGCGCCGATACGGTTGAACGCGATCATGACGGCGCGGCAGCCTTCTACTTCTTCCAAGGCGCCCTGGAAGCCTCTGAGGTCGGTTTCGCGGAACTTCTGCTCGGTCATGTACGCCGAGATACCACCGCGGTTGTGTTCCTGATCGTTGAAGCCCATGTGCTTCGGTCCGTTCAGAATACCCTTGTCCGCGCAGCCCTGCAGGATGCCGTAACCGATCCGGTTCGTCAGCATCGGGTCTTCGGAGATGTACTCATAGTTGCGGCCGTTGTACGGCGTGCGGCGCTGCGTGAGGCCGGTGCCCCAGAGATGATAGCGCTTCAGCCACAGACCGGAGTTGCCTTCGACTTTGCCCCATTCATATGCCAGTTCGGGGTTGAAGGAGGAGCCCATCAGCGTCTGGGAATGAATGTTGAACTTGTAGGTCTTGCCGGTTGCTTCATCGGTATAACCCGCGGTAAAGCCGGAAACGCCTTCATTCTGGATGACAATCGGGTTATCAACATTCGTCAGTACATCGCTGCGGCTGCCGCCGTGAATGACCGCGCCGACCGCTTCGTCAATCAGGATTTCGGAAGTGAGCTTGTCCCAGTACGGATCGTCGATGTTCGTGAACTGCTCGTAGCCGACTTGCGTGGCATCGAACTTAACGCCCTGATCGGAGCCTTCAACGGCTGCGCCTGTGTCGGAGATTTCATAGGTTCTGCCCTGCAATTCCTTGATCCATTCGTCTTTTCTCGGGCTGTCGCTGATCTTGATTTCGACTTTGTTGTAGTTGATCGGATAGGTGCCGTCCCAATCCTGACGGGAGAGGTAAGTCACGGTATCCTTGCCGGTCCAGTAGTTGAGGTCCGCATCGTCTGCAACGTTGGTGACGACCACGCCGTTTTCCACGGCAAACGTCGTGTCGTCGAACGAACCGAGGTTCCAGGTTACGACTGCGCCGTTTTCGGTCGTGCCGTCCGGCGTGCCGCCCTGCTTGGCGATGAAGTTGTTGACCGCCGCATGCGAACCGGCCGCCGCAGTGAACAGATAATCGCCTTCGTCGAGAATGTAGGTCTTTGCGTTCTTGTAATCATAAGAAGCAATGTACTTGGTAGGAACCGTGATCGTGACTTCGACTGTGCCGCCCGCCGGGACGTCCACCTTCGCAGAGTTCAGGAAATCAACCGCCGACTTTTCGACGAGGTTCGCCTTGTCATATTCGGTGTACGGCTTCTGCACATAGAGCTGAGCAAGGAATCTGCCGTCCTGATTGCTGTTGTTTTTCACCTCGATGACCGCAGTCACATTGCCTTCGGGCATCTTGTCCACCTCAACGCTCTTGATGGTCTGCGTGTAATCGAGGTAGGAGAGACCGTGACCGAACGAATACAGGACTTCTTTGGCGTAATCCCAGTTCGCCGCCTGCGTCGCGCCCTTGGCGGAGGAAGCGTTGAACGACGGATTCATGATCGCGTCATAGTAACGGGTCTCAAAGTACTTATAGCCGACGTAGATTCCTTCGGCTTCGACGATGTACATACCGCCGTTGTAGGTCGCGCTGCCGCCAAACGAGCCCGCGGGGGTGTTGGCAATGCTTTCGCCGGGATACCGGGAGTCCGTGCCCTCGGTTGCAATGATCTCGTAGTCGGCATACATATCGCCGCCGAAGTTGACGACCGCCGGGATCGAGCTGTTGTCCGCAACATAGGTGTCCGGAAGCGCGCCTGTCGCGTTGACCTTGCCGGTCAGCACGTTCACGATGCCGGTGCACTGATAGTCGTTGATGACGCCGATGTAGGCGATGCCGTCGACTTCATGCGCGCCACCCGCCGCGATCTCCTTCAGCACCATGTTGTTGCCGGAGTTGATCAGAACGAGAACCTTGGAGCAGGTTTCCTTCGCAACGTCGATGACCGCCAGTTCGTCCGCGGAAAGCGCCAGCGGATCTTCACCGGTCGCGTTGCCGCTGTAGTCGATCGCCGAACCGGGCTTATAGGTATTGCCTTCGCCTGCGCCGCGTGCAAAGACACAAATCGCAGTCGTGTTCGCTTTGTCAATTCCGCTCTTCCAATCGGAGGAGGCACCCATTGCGGTGTATTCCGTCGGCGGAACCTCGACGACCTGATACTCGCCCCAATCGCCCGGAGAAGCCACATAGATGTGATCATACGCAACGGTCGGGACTTCTTCACCGGTCCACATATTCGCAACCATTTCGATGTGCTTGTTCAGGATGCTCTCCTGATAGAACTTCTTAACGGTTTCATTGACCTTGATGCCCGCTGCTTCCAGCGCATCAACGAGGTCAACCGCATCTTCGTTGCCGGCTTTCAGGTCTCCGCTTGCATACGGATACGGCGCATACGCCGCAAGACCGAACAGCACGACTTCCTTCGTTGCCAGCGGCAGGACGTTGTTGTCATTCTTCATGATGACCGTGCCCTCTTCGCCTTCACGGACCGCAATGTCCTTGGCTGCTGCAGCCATTTCCTCGATCGTGGCGTAATCGCTCTTGAATCGGGCCGCGTCTTCATCGGTGTTGGTGATGAAGCTCTGCGTACCGAGCACGCTGTCCAGCGCGGAGCGGTATCCGTCCGCAATGGTCGTTCCGACCGTTGCGATCACGAACAGAACCGCCATGATCGCGCACAGTCCACGCATGATAGCCGCAAGTTTGTTTGTCTTCATGTGTCTCCTCCTGTAATGTTTTTTGATAGGGGTTTGCCCTTATCTCGCCTGCATTGTAACAAAGCCGTAAACGCCGCGCAATACGGTGTGCGTGAACCGTCGTTTTTGACGCACGAACCGTAAAGGCAATGTAATTTATCTTGTTTTTACGAAGCAAATGTGATACTATATCACTTAGAAACCGGAGGAGTATTCGTATGATTCGATTCGCAATTGCAGAGGATGAGCCGCTGTTTCAAAAGCAGCTCAAGGAATACCTGACGCGGTACGGAACGGAAAGCGGACAGGAGTTTTCGATTGCCGTGTATGCCGACGGCGCGGCGCTTCTGGAAGCATACCGCGGGCAGTACGACGTCCTTCTGCTGGACATTCAGATGCAGGACATGGATGGCATGACGGCGGCGAAGCGCATCCGCGCAATCGATGAGGAGACCGTGATCGTCTTTATTACGAACATGCAGCAATACGCAATCGAGGGCTATTCGGTCGGCGCGCTCGATTATGTGCTGAAGCCCGTGACCTATTATGCGTTTTCGCAGTGCATGGAGCGCGCAATCAAGCGGATCAAACGCAAGGATAAGACATATCTGTTCGTCAACAGCCCGCAGGGCGGTCGGAAGATCGACGCCGACGAGCTGCTGCACGTCGAAATCCACAGCCATTCGCTGATCTATCACACCAAAAGCGGCGACGTTTCCGCGATCGGCTCGATGAAAGAAGTCGAGGATTCGCTTGCCGGACTTCCGTTCTACCGCTGCAACAAGGGCGATCTTGTGAACCTTGCGCATGTGGACGGCGTCAAAGACGGCGATGCGGTCATTGACGGGAAGATCGTGCCGGTCAGCCGCGCCAAGAAGAAAGCGTTTTTGGACGCCCTGAACCGCTATATCAACGAGGTCCGCGCATGACGCAGCTGCATTTCGATACCGATATTCCGTTCCTTTGGACGGCGCTGTTTCATTGGCTGTCCGATCTGCTGTTCATCACGCTGCTGCCCAAGCGAATGAAACGGCGCTGGGTCACACTGCTGTCCCTTCTGCTGCTGCCCGTACAGATTGCGCTGTACAGCGTGATCGCCCCGCTGCGCGGGATGGCGTTCAATCTCGGTATGACGCTGTTTGCGGGCTGGACGCTCGTTCCGTTCCTGTTTTTTTCCGACATCTCGTTGAAAAACAAGGTCTATTACTGCGCCCGCGCGTTTATCATCGGCGCGAGCGCGGTTGCTTTCGCGTGGCATATCTATTGGTTCTACGCAAGCCGGTTTTCATTTTTATACGCGCCGTATTGGGAGATCGCCGTGATGCTGCTGCTCGGCGGCGGGATCATTATGCTCTGCTGGGGACTCGAACGACGGCACCGCAAGGAGATGCGGGGAATGCGCGTTTCGATCGGCAACGTGCTCGCAGCGGTCGGGTTTGCGCTGTTTGTATACATCCTCAGTTCGCTGAGCTATACGCTGCTCGATACGCCGTTCACCGCCAAATCGCAGGGACAGATCTTTCTGACGCGCACGATCGTCTATCTCGGCGGCATGTCGTTCCTGTTCGCGTTCCATCTGCATCTTTGCGATCTCTACGCCCGCACGGAACGCGACACGCTGCAGCACATTCTCGATCAGCAATATGAAAACTATCGCGTGCGGCAGGAGACGAACGAACTGATCCATCAGAAGTATCACGATCTCAAGCATCAGATCGCGCTGCTGCGTTCCGAGGTCGGTTCCGGTCAGAAACTCGAATACCTCGACCGCATGGAGCAGGATATCCGCGCGTTCGAAGCGCAGAACAAGACCGGCAACGAGGTGCTCGACACGATCCTGACCGGTAAAAGCCTGGACTGTCAGCAGCACGGCATTACGATGACCGTCGTAGCCGACGGGCACGCGCTCGACTTTATGGACGTCATGGACCTATCCGCCTTGTTCGGCAACGCGATTGACAACGCGATCGAAGCGGCCTGTCAGGTCAGGGAGCCGGAGCAGCGGCTTGTACTGCTGTCCGTTTCACGGCAAAAGGGGTTCCTCAGCATCCGGCTGAAAAACCGCTATGAGGCAACGCCGGTGAACGGCGATACGCTGCCGCAGACCACCAAGCGCGACAAGCGGTATCACGGATACGGCCTGAAGTCCATGCAGGCAACCGTTGAAAAATACGGCGGCTCGTTCTCGATCAACGGCGCGGACGGCTGGTTCGACCTCGCGATCCTGATTCCGCTGCAAGCCGATTGACGCAGTTATATTCTTTCTGCCGCCTGAAAACGGGCGGCTTTTTTCCTGATTTACCGTTCGTGATGCGAAAACGCCCGATTGCGTAAATCACTGTCTTTTGGGAACGTTGTTTGCTATAATGACGATGTAAAAATATTGTAAGCAGGAACGATATGGAACGGTTTACCATCATCGAAAACTTTATACCGAAAAATGACGCACACCTGCTCGAAAAGGCCGAGGCGGCAAAGCCTGTCCTTCTTGAACGCATGGTGCTGCCGCTTGCGGGAAACGTTCCCGCATCGCTCGGCGCGGGCGAAAGCGCGACGTACGATTTCGGTACGCATCGGGTCGGGTATGTGACCTTAAAGCTCGGCTGTTCGGGCAGCCATCCCGACGCGCCGGCGTACTTTACCGTGCAGTTTGCAGAACAGCGCAGCGAGTTTGAAGAAGACCCTGCTGCCTATCACGGTTGGATTTCCAAGGGCTGGATTCAGACCGAAACGCTGCACGCGGACAGGCTGCCCTGCGTCGTTTCGCTGCCGCGACGGTATGCGTTCCGGTATGTGCGGCTGACGGTGCTGGACGTTTCGCGCAAGTACCGCGTTGTGCCGGAAGGGATCGAATGCCGCGCGGTTTCGGCGGTGGACGCTGCTTCCGTCCCCGCACTCGGCTCGGGCGACGAGATGCTGGACCGGATCGACGCGGTCGCGGTCAAGACGCTTGCGGAGTGTATGCAGGACGTGTTCGAGGACGGGCCGAAGCGCGACCGGCGGCTGTGGCTCGGCGACTTCCGGCTGCAGGCGCTTGCGGATTACGCGACGTTCGACCGGCTCGATTTGGTGCGCCGCTGCCTGTACCTGTTTGCGGGAACACGATTCCCGGACGATCGGATCGCCGCGTGCCTGTTTACGGACGGCGAGGCGGTTGCGGACGACACCTGGTTTTCGGACTATGCGCTGTTCTATCCGGTTGCGCTCGCGGAATACTGCCAAAGAAGCGGCGATCGGGAAACGCTTTCCGACCTGTACGAAATTGCGCAAAAGCAGATCGACCTCACCCTGTCCATGACCGATGGGAACGGCGTCGTCAATCACGCATTCGTTGAAGCAACCTTCATCGACTGGTGCATCGGGCTCGACAAGGCGGCGTGCGCACAGGGCGTACTGCTGTATGCGCTGCCGTTTGGCATCACGCTTGCAGAGCTGCAGGGTGATACCGCGCGGGCGGCACGGTATCGGGACGCCTTGGAGCGCGGCAGAGCAGCCGCAAAAGAGCGGTTCTTCGACGGCCAATGCTGCGTTTCCAACGGGCAGATCGCGCCGGCAAGCGCTGTCTGGCTGACGCTCGGCGGCGTGCTGACCGAAGCCGAAGCGAAAGAAGCGCTGCATAGCGTATTGTCCCGCACGACGGCGTACCCGATGGTCTCGCCGTATCTGCACCACTATCTGCTGGAAGCGCTGCTCAAAGCCAACGATCCAAATGCCGCAAAGGAGCATCTGCTCGCCTACTGGGGCAGCATGGTGCGCTATGGCGCGGACACGTTTTTCGAAGTCTGGAACCCGGCCGATCCGGACGCTTCGCCCTACGGCGGCAAGATTGTGAACAGCTTCTGCCACGCATGGAGCTGCACGCCTTCGTATTTCTTGAGAAACCGCCTTCTCTGAACACAGACTATTTTGAAAGGAGCTGCCTATGAAAACCAAGCAAGCCTTTAACCCCTACCTCCCGAGTTGGGAGTATGTGCCGGACGCCGAACCGCATATCGTGGACGGGCGGGTATATATCTACGGCTCGCACGACCTGTTCAACGGCATCAACTTCTGTCTCGGCGATTATGTTTGCTGGTCTGCGCCGGTCGATGATCTTGGCAACTGGACGTACCACGGCTGCATCTACAAGCGTGAACAGGATCCCGCCGCGCCGCGCATTCGCGTGACGAACGGCCTTGCCGCCCCCGACATGGTGCAGGGCGACGACGGACGGTTCTACCTCTATTACTTCATGGGCGGAACCAAAATGATTTCGGTCGCGGTCTGCGATACGCCTGCGGGCAAGTATGAGTTCTACGGTTACGTCAAGTACAAGGACGGCACGCCGATCGGCAAGCGCGGCGAGCCGTTCCAGTTCGACCCGGGCTGCCTCCGCGACGACGACGGGCGGCTGTACCTGTACACCGGCTTTGCGTTCGGCGGGAACCCGATCCTGCTCGACGGTTCGCAGCCGACGAAGAAAGGCCCGATGTTCTTTGAACTCGACCCGAAGGACATGCTGACCGTGCTTTCGGGCGACGAACTCCGCTATATGGGCGTTCTGACCGGCGACGAAGCGAAGGGCACGCCGTACGAAGCGCAGCCGTTCGGCGAAGCAAGCTCGATGCGCAAGTTCAACGGCAAGTACTATTTCATTTACAGTTCGCTGAACAGCCACAACCTCTGCTACGCGGTATCCGATTATCCCGATCACGGGTTCGAGTACGGCGGCGTCCTCGTTTCCTGCGGCGACGTCGGCCTGCCCGGCGTGCCGGACACGAACCATGCGCATATGTGTACCGGCAACACGCACGGTTCTCTGATCGAAATCAACGGCAATTACTACATCTTCTACCATCGCCACAGCAACCGCAAGCAGTCCTCGCGCCAGGCGTGCGCCGAGCGCATCCGTTTTGAGGACGGCAAGTTCTGCCAGGCCGAAATGACTTCCTGCGGTCTGAACGACGAGCCGCTTTCGGGTAAGGGCAAGTACCCTGCCTACATCGCCTGCAACGTCTACGGCAAGAGCGGCACACGGTTCATGTCGATGATCAAGTATCTGAAGAAGGACAACCCGTTCCTGACACAGAAAGGCAAGGACCGCGAGGAAGGCCCGGATCAGTACGTAGCGAACTTCTGCACGGACTGCACGGTCGGCTTCAAGTATTTCGATCTCCGCGAGACCGAGTCGATCGCTGTCACGCTGCAGGGCTGCGGCAAGGATTGCGCGGTGACGGTTCGCACGAAGGAAAAAGGCGACGTCGTCTGCCGCATCCCGGTCGAATCGACGCGGGATCCGAAATCGTTCCGCGGCAACCTCCCCAAAGGTCTCGGCAAAAAAGAAGCGCTGTACTTCTCCGTCGAAGGCAAGGGCTCATTCGACTTCCTGTCCTTCGAGCTGGCATAACACGATCCGGCAATATCGCGGCGGCGTTCCAAGCGGAGCGCCGTCGTTTTTGTGTCAGCGTGAACGGTATGTTTCAAAGCGCAAACAGCGCTTGTCGATCGCGCGAACAGCCTGTATAATGTAAGTAAAGAACTGATTCGAAAGGATTACTGCAGATGTTGAGAATCACCGATTTCCGTTGCGAGGGGCTTGCGCACGGCTGCGTGACCGATGAAAAGAACCCCGTTTTTTCGTTCATTCCCGAAAGTGATCAAAAGGGCATTTCTGTCGCAAAAGCCGTTCTGACCGTGAACGGCGAAACGATCGACGCGATCGGTCAGATTGCCGTCCCGTATAAAGGCGCACCGCTGAAGCCGTTCACCGTGTATGAAGCGAAGCTGTCCGTTGCGGACTCCGCCGGCGAAACGGCGGCCGCTTCGCTTTCGTTCGAGACCGGACGCATGGACACGCCGTGGGCGGCGGACTGGATCAGCGACGGTGCGTACACCTTCACCGAAAAGAAGGTTTCGCCGATTCCGATGGTGTTCCGTAAGCGGTTTGCTCCGAAAAAGCCGGTCGCCTCGGCGCTCATTTACGCAACCGCACTCGGTATTTATGAGTTGTCGCTGAACGGCGAAAAGGTCGGCGACCGTTTCTTTGCGCCGGGCTTTACCTCCTACCCCAACAATCTGCAATACCAGACCTATGATATCACCGACCGGCTCGCGGGCGAAAACGAACTTGTCTTTACCGTTGCGGGCGGCTGGGCCGTCGGCGCGTTCGTGTTCACGCGCGTCAACCGCTTCGCTGCCGACCGGCAGGCGCTGCTTTGTGAAATCCGTCTGACCTATTCGGACGGTACGACCGAAACGATCGGCACGGGAACCGATTGGCAGGTCAGCGAGGACGGTCCCGTGCGCATGGCGGACCTGTACGACGGCGAAACGTGCGACGCGACCGTGCACCTCGACGAGATCACATGGCGCAATGCGACGAAGGAATCGCTGCGCGTGCATCCGAAGCTCTTTGCCGAAGTCGGCGCGCCGGTACGCGCCCGCGAGCATTTCAAGCCGATCTCCTGCAACAAGGTCAACAGTGCGCTGATCTATGATTTCGGCCAGAACCTTGCCGGCGTTGTTTCTTTGAAGCTGAAAGGCAAGGCCGGACAGGTCGTCACCGTGCGGCACGCCGAAATTCTGAACCCCGACGGCACGCTGAACGTAACATTCCTTCGCACCGCAAAGGCGACCGCGACCTATACCTGCCGCGACGGCGAGCAGACCTACATGCCGCGCCTTTCGTACATGGGGTTCCGCTACGCTTCGGTCGAAGGGATCGAGCCCGAAAACCTCGAAATTGAAGCGATCGCGCTGTATTCCGACATAGACGCGATCGGCTCGTTCTCCTGCTCGAACGAACTGCTGAACAGGCTGCAAAGCAATATTGTCTGGGGTGCGAAATCGAACCTCGTCGATATTCCGACCGACTGCCCGCAGCGCGACGAGCGTATGGGCTGGACCGGCGATATCGCGGTGTTCGGCCCGACCGCATGCTTCAACTTCGATATGCGCCGCTTCCTCGATAAGTGGCTGCGCGACGTACGCGCCGAGCAGCGCAGGGGCGGCGGACTGCCGAACACGGTTCCGGTCAACGGCTACGGTTTCCCTGCGACGATGCCGGAGATGGCGATCGACTGGTGGGGCGACGCGTGCGTGCTGGTCCCGTGGGCGCTGTACCGGGCGACCGGCGACCGCCGCGTTCTCGAGGAAAACTATCCGATGATGAAGCGATACGTCAAGGCGTGCAAATTCTGGGCGAACCTCTTTGGCTTCGGGAAGCAGCGCTATCTCTGGCACACGCCCGCCGTCTTCCATTTCGGCGACTGGGTCGCGCCCGACGTCCCGCAGATGGCGCAATGGCAGCGTCGCAGCAAGTGGACCGCGACCGCGAGCCTCCACAACACGAGCGCAACCGTCGCGCAAATCGCCGGGATTCTCGGCAAGCCCGACGAAGCGGAGCAGTACCGTGCGCTTGCCGCGCGTGTCGCGGATGCGTACGAATCGCTTTTGACCGACGGAAACGGCAAGCTCAAGGAAGAATTCCAGACCGCGTACGTGCTGCCGCTGCATTTTGGCATGTTCCGCAGCGAAAGCACGCAAAAAGCAGCGGATAATCTCGCGGCCCTCGTGCGGAAAAACAATTACCGAATCGGCACCGGCTTCCCGGGCACGCCGTACATTCTGTTTGCGCTCGCCGACCACGGCCACGCGGACGACGCGTACCGGATGCTGCTGAACACCGAATGCCCGTCGTGGCTCTACGAAGTGCGGCAGGGCGCGACGACGATCTGGGAGCGTTGGGACGGGCTCGACGAAAACGGCGTCTGCCCGATCGGCGACGACGGCACGGACATCATGATTTCCTACAACCATTACGCCTCCGGCGCGGTCGGCGATTTCCTGTATCGCAGAGTCGCGGGCATCGAACCGATTGAACCGGGCTACAAACGCTTCGCCGTTCGCCCGCTGCTCGGCGGCAACCTGACCCACGCCTCCGCTACCGTCCGCACGCCCTACGGCACGGCCGCGTCCGCATGGCGCATCGAAAACGACGAATTCACCCTTACCGTCATCGTCCCCGTCGGAGCAACCTGCCTTGTCACGCTCCCGAACGGAACGACCGAGACGATCGGCAGCGGAAGCCATGCTTTCCGGGCGAAGCTGTCGTGACGGCTCCTTTTCGGAATCAAAGAGGCTGTCGCAAAAGGCGCCAGACCATTTGCGGCAATTTGGAATTGTTTTAACTTGTATGTGGAAAAGGCGGAAAAATCCGCCTTTTCTCTGATTATATGCCGCAAATTATCCGCGTTTTCGCCCTCGGCATAGCGTCAGTATAGCCTTCGGGACGAAAACGCGAATTCTGACTGCCTTATCGACAGCCCCTTACAGCGCTCAAAGAGTTTTGAGACAACGCCGTTTTGCGCAGAAATAGTTTACAGTTGGGCGGACTCGGCTTTGGGTTTGGTCGACTCCGCATCGGAAGATTCGGCTTTGCGCCGGGCCAGCTCCGCGTCGGCGGAAGCGCGCATCAGCTCGCGGTCGGTGCGGATGCAGAACGGGTCCACGCCGCGCTGCAGCGCTTCTTCCTCCAGGATCGCAAGCATCAGCTCGTAGTAGTCCCCGTCGCGCGCATCGAGCCGCCTTGCTTCGGCGGGGAGCGTCTGCTCGATCCGCTTGCGCAGCGGTTCTTCCGTGCCGCCGCGTTCGTACCGGTCCAGAATCCAGTCGAGCGCGTTCCGGTCGGATAAGGTGCGCCGGACATAGTATCGGCGGCCGTACAGTCCGTACAGCGCGCGCTGCGTGTCGAAGTATCCGACCTTCATATGGAACAGAGAGCGTTCCGCATCGAAATCGAGCGTACCGCCGAGATCGACGTTCGGCTTGATGGTGGTGATGTGCGCGTCGTCCGGCATCCGGAACCAGCGATCGATCCCGAGCCCGCCCGGCAGTCGCACGGCGATGATGTTGCGATATCCGTTGTCGATCAGAACGTGCAGCGGCAGCGAATCGAACGCGCCGCCGTCCAGGTACTGCTTCCCGTCGAACAGCGGTTCGTTCTTGAACGCGGGGTGGTATGCGCTCGCGAGCAGCATATCGAAGATCGCGTCGTCGGAATCGAGGTCGTTCACCTTGATTTCGAGCCCTTTGCGTTCGGTGAGTGAAACGGTCGTGACAAACAGCGAAATGTCCGACGAGCGGATCGCCGCCGGATCGACAAGCTGCCGGATCCATGCCCGCAGCGGCGCAACGTCCAGGCCGCGCTGATCGATCAGCCCGAGCAGTTTCGGCAGATAGTCCGGCAGTTCCAGGAGCGGAACATTGCCGCTCAGCATCCGCTTGAGGTCGGCCGCTTCGCTTTCGCCGATGGCCATGACGCTGGTCATCTTGATATTGCTCCAGGCTTCCAGCGCCTTGTCATAGGCGTGCATCGTCATCAGCGCGCCGTTCAGCGCGCCGACCGACGTACCGGATACCGCTTCCACGCGAACGCCGGCTTCGTCGAGCGCTTTCCAGACGCCGATTTCATAGCCGCCTTTTGCGCCGCCGCCTTCGAGCGCGACGGCATAGGTTTTCGAAAGATCCAATACCGGCTGCATGCGATTGCCTCAATTCTTCAGACTTTGCATCGGCGCGGGGATGCGTCCGCCGCGCGCGATAAACGCGGCGCTCGATGCGGTATGCACCGGCATCACCGGCGCGCTGCCCATCAGGCCGCCCATTTCCACGGTGTCGCCGATCGTTTTCCCGATCGCGGGGAGCACGCGCACAGCGGTCGTTTTGCTGTTCACCATGCCGATGGCGGCTTCGTCCGCGATGATCGCGGAGATCGTTTCGGCGCTCGTGTCGCCCGGAACGGCGATCATGTCCAGACCGACCGAGCAGACGCACGTCATCGCTTCGAGCTTCTCGAGCGTCAGCACGCCCGCCTTCGCCGCGGCGATCATGCCTTCGTCCTCCGAAACCGGAATGAACGCGCCGGAGAGCCCGCCGACCGAGGAGGACGCCATCACGCCGCCCTTCTTCACGGCGTCGTTCAGCAGCGCGAGCGCGGCGGTCGTGCCGTGCGTGCCGCAGGTTTCGAGCCCCATTTCTTCGAGAATCCGCGCGACGGAGTCTCCGACTGCCGGCGTCGGCGCAAGCGACAGGTCCACGATGCCGAACGGCGTATCGAGCCGCTTCGAAGCTTCGAGCGCCACAAGCTGGCCGACGCGCGTAATGCGGAACGCTGTGCGCTTGATCGTTTCGGCAACGACGTCGAACGGCGCGCCCTTGACGCTTTGCAGCGCGTGATGCACGACGCCGGGGCCGGAAACGCCGACGTTGATGACCTTTTCCGGTTCGCCCACGCCGTGGAACGCGCCGGCCATGAACGGGTTGTCCTCCACGGCGTTGCAGAACACGACGAGCTTACAGCAGCCCGCGCCGTTCGTGCGCTCGGCGGTTTCGCGGATCACGCGGCCCATCAGCCGCACCGCGTCCATATTGATGCCCGCTTTGGTCGAGCCGACGTTGACGGAGGAACAGACCACGTCCGTGGAAGCGAGCGCTTCCGGGATCGAGCGGATCAGCTTTTCGTCCGCTTTCGTCATGCCCTTCTGCACGAGCGCGGAGAATCCGCCGAGGTAGTCTACGCCGCATTCCTTCGCCGCGCGATCCAGCGCCTTGCAGAACGGAACGTAGTCCGCCGTTTCGGAAGCCGCGGCGACGAGCGCGATCGGCGTTACGGAAATCCGTTTGTTGACGATCGGAATGCCGAACTCGACTTCGATCTGCTCGCCGACGGAGACGAGGTTCTTCGCATAGCGCGTGATTTTGTCGTAGATTTTGTCGCAGGCGCGCGCAGCCGACGCGTCCGCGCAATCCGTCAGCGAAATGCCCATCGTGATCGTTCGGATGTCCAGATGCTGCTGATCGATCATTTCGATCGTCGACAGAATATCGTTCTTCGTCAGCATACCGTTATACCGTGTGCATCGCTTCGAAGATTTCCTGCCGCTGAATCCGGATCGAAAGCGCGCGTTCCCTGCCGAGCTCGGTCAGTGCGTCGCGAATCTCGGCAAACGACGCGCTTGCGCCTTCGAGGTTCACGACCATGACCATCGTAAAGCTGCCGTTCAGGATCGTCTGCGAAACGTCCAGAATATCCACGCCGAAGCCGGCGAGCCGCATGCTGATCGCGGCGATGATGCCGACCCGGTTTTCTCCGATCACGGTTACGATTGCGTTCATTTCTTTGATTCCTTTCCGCATTACAGCTTTCCGGCGAGCACCAGTCCGAGCAGGACAAACGTCGCCAGCAGGACAAGCGAGACAATGACAAGGCCCCATTTTGTTTCCCGCTTTCCGCCGCTGCTTTCGGGGACGAGCCGCGCCTTGCGGAGCGCGCTCACGATCGGCTTATACAGCAGCAGCGCAAGCGTCGCGTTGATGCCGCCCTTGACGAGGTTGAACGGCAAAAACACCGGAACGAGCATCCCGACGACGACGCTGCGGTCGACCTTCATATACAGCGGCGTAATCAGCCAGTTCCAGAGCAGCATGACCGCCGTCATGCAGAGCGTGCCGAGCACGAGGCCGAGGATCGCGCCGACCATATTGCGGCGGAACCGGTAAAAGGCGGCGGCCACGCACGCGAACGAGCAGCTTGCCAGCACGTTCATGAGGAGGCCGATCCAGCCGGTCGTGCTCACGGTGACCATCTCGATGAACGAAACGATCACGGACAGGATCACGGCGGCGAGCGGGCCGTAGAGGAACCCGGCGATGACGATGACGACGTCCTTCAGATCGAAGGACAGAAACCCGGCGACCGTCGGAAAAACGGTTGAGATCAGTTTTGCGACGAACGCGATCGCCGCAAGCATGCCCATCGTTGCGATCAGCTTGGTGGCCTGCGCGGACTTCTTGGTTTCCATGTTGTTTCTCCTTTCGAGGAGGGCGAAAAACGCTCCGAAGATTGCGTCCCCGGAGCGTTTGATCTTCTTTCATCCGGACTGTACCGTCGGTATCGGAATTGCACCGATTCATGCGGGCACGCCCGCTCGCAGACTCTACTGCCGGTGGGGAATTGCACCCCGCCCTGAAGATATGATTTGCGTCAGTATAACACCCGAAACGGGCTTTGTCAAGGCGCGGTCACTGGCCGTAGCGGTTCTGACCGGGGGCCGTATACCCCTGCTTTTCATAGATGCGGATCCAGTCGCCGAGCCGCTGCAGAAAGTCCTCGTTGTTCGTCGTCTTGGAAAGCATGCCGATCACGCTTTCGGTGACCTCCGGCGCCGCGCCGCCGCCGGCCATCACGCGCCGCAGCTTGTAAACGCCGTCCAGTTCCGACTTGGAAAGCAGCAGGTCTTCGCGCCGCGTGCCGGACTTGTAGATGTCGATGGCGGGGAAGACGCGCTTTTCGCTCATGCGCCGGTCGAGATGGATTTCCATGTTGCCGGTGCCCTTGAATTCTTCGTAGACGATATCGTCCATGCGGCTGCCGGTTTCGACCAGCGCCGTCGCGATCACGGTCAGACTGCCGCCGTTTTCAATGTTCCGCGCCGCGCCGAAGAACCGCTTCGGCCGATGCAGCGCGCCCGGGTCCATACCGCCGGACAGCGTGCGCCCGGTCGGCGGGATTACAAGGTTATAGGCGCGCGTGAGCCGCGTCAGCGAATCGAGCAGGATCACGACGTCCTTGCCGAGCTCCACAAGCCGCATCGCGCGCTCCTGCACCATCTCGGCAATGCGCGTGTGATGCTCCGGCAGCTCGTCAAACGTCGAGGCGACGACCTCGCCGCGGATGAAGCGGCGCATATCGGTGACCTCCTCGGGCCGTTCGTCGATCAGCAGCACGATCAGGTGCGAGTCGGGGTAATTCGTCGAGATACCGGCGGCGATCTGCTTCAGCAGCGTCGTTTTACCGGCCTTCGGCTGCGAAACGATCATCGCGCGCTGCCCCTTGCCGATCGGCGCGATCAGGTCGATCAGGCGGACGGAAAGATCGTTCAGCTTGCCCGGCACCTCGAGCGTGTACCGCTCGTTCGGGAAAATCGGAATCAGCGATTCATAGTTGACGCGGTTCAGGCATTGTTCGGGGTCTTCGCCGTTCACCGCGTCGATATACAGCAGCGCGTCGTACTTGTCGCCTTCGCGGCGCGGCCGCGTCCGACCGCGCACCAGATCGCCCTGCCGCAGGTTGAACCGCCGGATCTGCGCGATTGAAACGTACACGTCGTTCGGGCCGGAAAAGTAGTTCTCCACCCGCAGAAAGCCATAGCCCTCCATGATTTCGAGCACGCCTTCCGCCACGCGGCAGTCCTCGGCCTGCAGCAGCGCCGAAACGGCCGGCTTTGGCCCTTCCGTGCTTTCTTCCTGCTCCTTGTGCGGCTCCCGGTGCTGCTGCGGCCGGCCGGTATGCGGCTGACGCGCGTTCTCCCGCCCGCGCGGCTGGCGCGCATCGTTGCGGCGCGAACGCTCGCTTCGTGCCGCCGGTTCGGGAGCGGCCTGCGGTTCCGGCTTTGCTTCGGGGGCGGGCTCGGGCTGCGGTGCAGGCTGCGGCACAGGTTCCGGATCCGGCACCGGCTTCGGTTCCGCTTTGGGCGGTTCGGCCTGTGCGGCCGGCCTCGCTTTCGGGGGCCGACCGCGCTTTTTGGGCGGCGTCGGTTCGGGTGCGGAGAGCAGCGCAATCAACTCGGCCTTCCGCTTGCTGGTGACGGCGGCGATGCCGCGTTCTTTTGCGAGCGTGCGAAGTTCGACGAGACTCAGAGATGAATAATCGGTTTGTTCCACAAAAACCTCCGGGAAATTTCGGTTGGAAAAAGCGTATGCAATTGGAATGGGAAACAGTCAAAAAAGGGTCTTCCGATCGGAAGCGATTTCATTGTAAAGCATAAAGCGGCGCTTGTCAACCGCTTCGCCGGGAATCGGGAAAATCTCCGCAAAACAGTGCAAAAATCCCGACGGCACGCGCCGCCGGGAAGGGACATTCACTGTTGCTTTTTGTGCCGTTTGTGCGAACGGAACTGCGGGCCGCGCTCCAGAATGCGTTCGTGGGCGGCGCGCAGGATCGCCTGCAGGTTCGGATGCCAGAGCATCTGCAGCGCGTCCTCAAACGAAACGACGCGCACCCGTTTGATTTCGTTGCGCGGGCGCGGGTACGCAGACGGATGGAACGAAGCGAGAAAGAACGTGACTTCCTTGCGGATGCCGGGCTTGGAAGGCAGCTCGTATTCGTCCGTCATGCAGAAATCGATGTCGAGTCTGGCGTGGATGCCGGTTTCCTCATAGATTTCGCGCAGGGCGGTCTGTTCCTTTGTCTCGCCGGGCTCGATATGACCCTTCGGGAAGCCGTAGTGGGAATCGTACACGAGGACGTAGCGCGGGGTTTGTCCGCGCCAGGTGTACAGCACCGCGCCGCAGGAGTATTCCATTTTCGATTCTTCTGTCATGGCTCGTCCTCCCAACCCTGCATCCGGTCGAGAATCGCGTAAAACGCGAGCATTTCATCGTCCGCCATGCCGGTTTCCGAATCCAGCTTGAGCAGCCGCGATCCGTCCGACTGTTCCCAAAGCGGAAGCCCGTCGCCGTTCGGGTCGCCGGACACGGCAAAGTTTTTGCAGTACGCCATCATCGTGCGGGAAAGCGCGCGGTCGGTTTCGTCAAACAGCGCGGATTGTGCCGGCACGTTGCCGTACAGGTAGATCAGTTCGCCGCTGTGCCACGCGCCGAGCCGCCCGTTCGATTTCTGGAACCGGTATTCATAGACGGGAATTCCGCAGTCCGCAGCGAGCCGGTTCAGACAGTAATGCGGATAATTGAAGAACACCGCGCCGTAGATCATCGCCCAGTATCGGTCAGCTTCCCCGTCGGTCGTCGGGGCGTAAAGAGTCAGCACGTCGTCGGCGTATTCCGCAAAGTACGCGCGCACCTTCTGTTCGTAGTTTTGCAGGTTCGCGTGATCGAACAGAATGAACGGGCCGCTTTCCTCGCTGTTGTAGCCGTGCAGGATCGCCTGCTCATTGTGTTCGCCTTTTCGGTACGACGCATACGGCGATTCGGTCAGTACGGTTCCGTCGATCGTGATATGGTGCTGCGTGTAGGCCTCCGGGATCAGCGCGGAAGCGTCGAGCGCGCGCAGCTCCGCAAGCGAACCTGCGCCGAGTCGTTCCATCAGCTTGGCGCCGGATTCCATTGCTTCGTCCAGCGGCCGGTACGAATGCGGCGGTTCGACCGAAACGACGGTCGAGCTTTCCAGCAGCGCGTACCGGAACAGCCCCTTTGCGAGCGGCGACGTGCAGAGCGCGCTGACGCATGCCGATCCTGCGCTCTCCCCGGCGAGCGTGACCTGCTCCGGATCGCCGCCGAACGCGGCAATGTTGTCGCGCACCCATTCGAGCGCTTTGATCTGGTCGAGCAAGCCGTAGTTTCCGGCCGTTCCGGCTTCGGCGGCCAGTTCTTCGGTCGCGAGGAAGCCGAACGCGCCGAGCCGGTAGCCGAGGTTGACCACGACGACGTTTTCCACCGCCGCAATGCCCTTTCCGGCGTAATCCCCATACCAGGGCTGCCCGGTCTGCAGCGAGCCGCCGTGGATGTACACGATGACCGGCAGGTTCTCCTGCGTGCCGGCGGGCTTCCAGACGTTCAGGTACAGCGCGTCTTCGCTGACCGGCTCGACGTAATTATCGTACAGCGAAATCCGGTAATCGTGGTACCCGATGATCTGCGCCAGACTGTCGTAAATCGGCAGGTTCGTCGGCTGCGCGGCCATCGGCGCGAAGTGATCCGCTTCGAGCACGCCGTCCCACGGCGCGGGATCCTGCGGCGCTTTCCAGCGCAGCTCGCCGACCGGCGGCGCGGCGTACGGAATCCCGGCGTACAGCTCCACGGCGCAGTCCCCGATCACAACGCCGCGTACGTCGCCGTCGCGCACGGAAACGACCGCGGTGCGCACCGGCTCCGTTCCCGGTTCATAGGCGGGAACGGGCTTTGTCGGCGGCCAGGTCAGAAACAGAATTCCGACGAAGCAGCCAAGGAAGCCGATCCACCCGAGCGCGGCAAAGTACCACTTTTTGCGCAGCGCTTTCAAGAACAGCACCGCGAACGCGGCCGCGACAAGCGCCAGCAGCGCGAAGCCGAGCAGTATGTTTTTGTTCAGTTCCAGCACCGCAAGCATGAGCAGCAGCAGGACCGAAAACACGATCCAAAACCCGATCATAGTTCCTCCGAAAGGTTTCTTTGAAACAGTATACCTTGTTTCGACACGGTTCGTCAACCGCACGGCGACAGGTTTTTCGGAAAGAAACGGATTTTGCGATTGCGGCAACAAAGCGGTGGATTTTGCGGAGCGAATCTGTTATACTGTAGAAAACAATCGAGGGGAACGCCGCCCGCAAAGGACGGCGGGGGAGGCAGCATGAAACGTTCGGAAGTCAACCGCGCGCTGCGCGAAATGGAAGCCATGATCCGCGAAAACGGCGTTCACCTGCCGCCGTTTTGCGACTTTACGCCGGAGGACTGGCAGAGCAAGGGTCATGCGTTCGACGAGGTGCGGGACAACCTGCTCGGCTGGGACATCACGGACTACGGCCTGGGCGACTTCGACCGCGTCGGGTTCTCGCTGATTACGCTGCGGAACGGGAACCTTTTGCAAAGGGATCGCTACCCGAAGTCCTACGCCGAAAAGCTGCTGTATCTGAAGGAGGGGCAGTATTCCCCGAACCACTTTCATTGGAACAAGATGGAGGACATCATCAACCGCGCGGGCGGCACGCTGCTGATCCGCGTCTATCATTCGCTGCCCGACGAGAGCATCGACCGCACGTCCCCGGTGACGCTGCATCTCGACGGCGAAACGCGAACGGTTCCCGCCGGAACGCAGATCGCACTGCTGCCGGGCATGAGTATTTCGATCCAGCCGTACCTGTATCACGATTTCGAGGTCGCGCCCGGCACGGGCCCTGTGCTGATCGGCGAGGTTTCCGCCGTCAACGACGACGCGAACGACAACCGGTTCAACCCGCCCGTCGGCCGCTTCCCGAAGATCGAGGAGGACGAGCCGCCCTATCGGCTGCTCTGCACCGAATACCCGCCCGCCCCGTAACAACAGCATAAAAAAGAGAGCTGTGAAGCGTGTGCCTCACAGCTCGTTTTGGTTCATCTTAAGCGCCCGGCGCATCGGTGCTCTGCGTTTCGGGCTCGGCCGCAGTCGTGCCCTGCGCCAGCAGCGTCTTGATCAGCTGCAGCGTGCGGAGACCCGCTACGCCGTCCGCGTCAAGACTGTTCGCGCGCTGGAAGGACTTCACGGCGCTGGCCGTCGTGTCGTCATACGTTCCGGTCGGAACCGACTTATAGTAGTTCAGCGTCTTCAGATCGTTCTGCAGCTTCGTCACAAGCGCGTTGCCGAACATCTTCTCGTCCGTATCGCCCTTGCGCATGAAGAACGCCTTCGCGTTGGACGAGGTCAGAAGCTCATAGGTCGTCTGGCCGATGATGCCGTCCCACATCCGCACATCGTCGCCGAAGTTGCGGTACTGGAACCGCTTGATTGCGTTCACGGTTTCCTGATCATACAGCGCGTCGTTCGAAGCCGGCATCTCCATATAGCCGAGGTCGACAAGCCGCGTCCGGACGTACGGAATGACTGCCGCGTCGCTCATGCCCGACTTCAGGTTCTGCGTCAGAGCGGGGATAATGAACGGCGTAGCCGTGGGATCGCGCGGAACGTCCGTCGGCGCAGGCGTGGCCTCAGGCTCCTTTTCCTCCGGCGTTGCGACCGGCGTTGCGGTGGGAACGGCGGCCTCGGGCTCCTTCGTGCCGCAGGACTTCGGCAGCAGAATGAGCAGGAGAACGATTGCGGCAAGGATCAGAACGACCGCGGCAATCTCGATGATCTTCGTCACAAGCGGCAGGCGGTTGAAACGGCGGATCATGCGGCGGAGCTTTTTCTTAAAGGACTTTTTCTTCTTGGGCTTCGGCGGTTCTTCGTAAACAGGTTCGTCGAACAGCGCTTCGCCTTCTTCCGGTTCAAGATCCATCGTCGATTCTTCGACTTCCGCCGTTTCCGGCATCTCTTCCGAAGTTTCGTCCGGATTCCAGTATTCTTCCATAATGCCTCCTTATTCTAAGGGCGTCCTCCCCCGAAAGGGTATACTTCCCCGCGTTACTATCATAGCAAAGATATCATATCATAAATTTCACGTAAAAACACCTGCAATATGTTAATAATATTCGAAAAAAGTATGAACGACGCGGCGAAGGACGGACAGGATTCGGGATTGTGTTCCGGACGCAAAGATGGTATACTGCAGACAGAACGGTTGCATTCGGGAGGGGTCATGGAACAGAAAACGCATTATATCGCCCGCACAAGCGGCCTGAAAGCGAAGGACTACATCGGCTACGGCATGATCGATGCGGCCGGCTGTTTGATTTTCAGTCTGGTCACGACGCTGCTGCAGAAGTACTATACCGACATTCTGCATCTGAGTCCGCTGTTCATCATGCTGATGTTCATCGCGGCGCGGATCTGGGACGCGATCAACGATCCGATTATGGGCCGCATCGCGGACACGGCAAAGCCGGGCCGGTTCGGACGGTATCGGCCGTGGATTCTGTATGCGGCGGCCCCGCTCGCCGTTTGCGGTGTACTGATGTTCGTCCGGCTTCCCAGCATGGGCGAGCCGGATCGCGTGCTGTTCACCTGCGTGTATGCGACCCTGACGTATATCCTGTTCGGCATGGCGTATACGATGCTGCAGATTCCGTTCGGTTCGCTGGCGTCGGTCGTGACCACCGACGACCGCGAGCGCAGCAAGCTGTCCGTGTTCCGGTCGATCGGCGCGGCGCTCGGTTCGATCCCCGTGCTGCTGATCGCGAGCTTTGCGTATGCCAAGCGGCTCGATGAGACCGGCGCGCCGATCCTCGGCGAAAACGGCAAGGCGCTGACCGACCTGCAGTACCGTCCCGTGCTGATCGGCGTGATCATCATGTCGGTCTGCTCGCTTGCGCTGCTGATCGTTGCGTTTCTGCTGAACAGGGAACGGGTCAAGACGAAGCCGCAGGCCAAAGAAAAGGGCGCGACGGGCCGCGCCGTGAAGCTGCTGTTCCAAAACCGCGCGTTCGTCGCGATCAGCCTGATTTCGATGCTGCTGCTTTCGGGGCAGATGTTCACGCAGAGCTTCTATACCTATCTGTTCGACGATTATTTCCACGCGAACTGGATGAATCTTGCGACGCAGGCCTGCACGTATTCGCCGATGCTCGTGTTCATGTTCTTTCTGCCCAATCTGACGCGGAAGCTCGGCAAGAAAGAGGTCTGCGCCGTCGGCGTGACGGCCGCTGCCGCCGCGAATCTGGTGCTGTTCTTCCTGCGCGATCTGGAGCCCGGCAAGCTGATGTGGGTTTTCCTCGTTATGAACTTTGTCAGCGGCTGCGGCCTGACGACGCTCGTCATGCAGCTGTGGGCGATGGTCACCGATTCGACCGACGATATCGAGGTCAAAACCGGCAGCCGCGACACCGGCACCGCGTATTCCGTCTTCAATTTCTTCCGCAAGATCGGACAGGTGCTGGCGGCGATCTGCGTGAACGGCGCGCTGCTCGGCATGCACTATCGCTACGAAAAAGGCGCGGTGCAGACGCCGGAGAATCTGAAGATCATGTACGACCTCGCGACGCTGATTCCCGCGGTGCTGTTCGGCGTGATGGCGCTGCTGCTGTTCGTCGTGTATCCGCTTTCCCGCCGCAAGGTCGCCGAGCTGCAGGAACGGAAGGAACAGGAACTGAAACGCTCCTATGAACAGAACCTGATCGACATCTGATAAAACAAAATTGCAACAGAAAAGCTCCCGACGGTTCAGCCGGGAGCTTTTGCAGTTCTTACCATGGATTCGGATAATCCGCTTTGACGAACCAGACCGGCGGATCGGTCGGCGCGCAGGGGACGGTGACGGTCGTGCCGCCTGCGATCGGGTCGCCGTCGCCGCGCAGCGTCCAGCCTGCGGAGTGCGTCGGCAGCGTTACGCACACCGCCGCCGCGCCTTCGTCAAACACCGGACAGGCCAGCACACGATCCCCGCACAGGAAGCAATCGCTTTCGGGATCGTAGTCCGGCTGTTCCCAAAAGACGGGGCGAATCAGCGGATCGCGCGTCGTGCGGCTGCGCTCCGCTTCGGCAAAGAGGTACGGCACCATCGCGTCGCGCAGGGCAAAGAGCCGCTGCACGGCGGGCAGCAGATCGGGATAGAGCCACGGCATCGTGGACGGCGCGTCCGGCTTCCACGAATGGAGCGTGAACCGCGGCAGAAAAACGCCGTACTGCAGCCACCGCAAGAACAGCTCG
Organism: Clostridia bacterium; assembly: GCA_017448545.1. Taxonomy (GTDB): domain Bacteria; phylum Bacillota; class Clostridia; order Christensenellales; family CAG-138; genus UBA3792. Next base: position 72,255 of record JAFSLH010000006.1, on the reverse strand, counting down.
CGGTTCGGCTGCGGCCCGGCAAAGCCGCCGATATCCGGGCCGAAGAACACAAACCCCGTCAGCGCCATCGTCATCGCCTGTTTGTGGTTCCAGCGCAGCTCGTCAAACGAGGTGAAGTTATCGCCCGTCCAGGTCGACGCAACGCGCTGTGTTCCGGCGATCGCGCAGCGGGAGACGTTGAACGGCGCCTCCACGCCGGCTTCGATACATGCTTCGCGGCTTGCGCGCGCCATCAGACAGGAGAACAGCGGGCGAATCCGATTTGCCGGGATCGGCCGCCCGAAGCCGCAGGCAAATACGTCCGCGCCCTGCACGTCGTATTCGTTGTTGTCGTTCCAGATATGGCGATAGCCGTTGTCGATCAGCTGCCGCCGCACGCAGTCCTTCCAAAACGCGTACGCGCCGGGGTTCGTGAAATCGAGATAGCTCGCCATGCCGCCCCAGAACGGGAAGCACGCGGGCGCGCCCGTCCCGTCCGTCAGAAACCAGCCGTGTTCGGCGATCGTCGGATACAGCGGATGATCCGTCAAAAACGCCGGCTTGACGTTGGGAATCAGCGCGACGCCGTGCGCGTCGAAGTGCGCCGCGAGCGCTTTCGGGGACGGAATCTTGTCCGTGTTCCAGTGAAAGACGCAGCGCCGGTCGTCGATCTGCGTATAGCCGCTGGACAGATAGAAGCCGCCGGGGCGTATGCCGGTCTTTGCGCACTGCCGGAGAAACCCGCGAAGCCGCGCGTCGGCGTCCGGCGCGTCGGTGTATTCCATCGTGCTGCCGCAATACCGGAACGCCCATTCCGGCGTCGGCGCGATCGGCCCGCACAGGGCGGAGAAGCGGCGCACGATCTCCGGCACGGTGCCGAGGATCAGATAGAACACCAAATTTTCTTCTTCAAACCGGACGGACTGGAACGGCTCGAAATAGTTGTCGTGCTCCACGCCGAAATCGACGGTTCCGTTGCTGTACGTATCGTAATACAGCCCGTACGCGCCCGCGTCGTGCGCGCAAATGTAGAACGGAATCTGCTTGTACAGCGGATCGCTGTAGGCGGCATGGTAGCCCATCGAGTCGACGGCTGCGAGCGAATAGCGGCGCAGGGACTTACTGACCGGGCCGGACTTGTCGCCGAGCCCGAAAATCCGCTGCCCCGTAAACCGCTGCACATAATGCGCGGAGCCCGCGCCGAGCTCGCCCGCAAAGTTGTAGGCCAGGCCGCTGCGGTCGCGGTACAGAACGCCGCGGTCGGTACGGGCCGTGATGCGAAAGTTCTTCTTTTCAATGGAAAACGACGTGCCGTCCAGCGCAAACGAAACGGTTTCTTCCGTTTCCGTTACGACCGGCGCAGCGAGCGCGAACCCGTCCGTGCTGAGCTTTTCGCGCCCCGCAAGGGGCACTTCGTCGCAATTTGGGCAGACGCTCCAGGTCGGCAGCAGCGGCACGTCGCGGCGCAGCACCGCAACCCGCAGCATGTGTTCGAAAAAGTCGAGCCGCACGACGACGCCGTCCGCTTCATAGGCGCGCATCGACGGCGCTGCGGCGATCGAACGGAACCGATGATCAAATCTCACGCTTTCGGATCCCCCTTCGTCAGAAAATTGCGGAGCATCGTGCCGTAATGCGCATGGCCCATCTTCGTTTCCGTCGGCGCAATGTGCAGCACGTTCGTCCGAAGCCCGCCGCTCGAGCGTTCCCAGCGCGGCAGGCCGTCGCCGTTCGGGTCTCCCGTGCGCGCAAAGTTCGTCAGATACGAAAGAAGCTGTTCGGACGCCTCATAATCGCGCTTGCCGTACGGCCGCCAGCTTGTGCCGAGCGTGCCGAAAACGTACCGGATGTCGGCGGAATGGAACGCGCGGTTGTCGTCGCCCGGCGCGTTCAGATCGAAATAGTAGAGGTAGGCGTTGTTGTGCCGCCCGAACCGGTTGCCGATCCGGGCGAGGATCGGCGCGTACATATCGCAGTTCGTGTACCCGATCAGGTAATCGACCGGCAGCGGATGCGGCATCAGCCGATCCACACTGTCCGGCAGCAGCACGCCGTCAACCACCGGCATCGTGTAAAACAGCGCGTCGCTGCGCAGGTCTTTCATCTTTTCGACCGTGTCAAACAGCGTGTCGAGCGACGCGTTTTTCAGCCCCTCGAACCCGTCGACGCCCGCCGTTTCGATGAACTGCGCCCAGTAAGCGCGCGTCTTCTCTGCGGCTTTGGGCAGCGCGAACTTCGGGAATTGCCCCGCGCCGGAAAGCATGACCGCCCGCCGGAACAGCCCCGCGTGCGCCGGGTTCAGGCAAAGGTACTGGATCGAGATCGCGCCGGCGCTCTGGCCCATCAGCGTGATATTGTCCGGGTCGCCGCCGAACGACGCGATATGCCTGCGCACCCATTTGAGCGCAGTCAGCTGATCGTCCAGCCCGAAATTGCCTTCGCGCCCGTAGCGCGCCTTGACCGCTTCGTGCGTCAGATAGCCGAGCACGCCGACGCGGTAATTCGAGACGACCGCAATCGCGCCGTGCGCCGCCAAGGCGTCGCCGTCGAACGGGCTTTCCGCGTTCAGACCGGAATCGAAGCCGCCGCCGTAGAAAAACAGGATGACCGGCGCGTTCTCTGCCCGGTGCGGAACGTAGATATTCAGGTTCAGGCAGTCCTCATCATATTGAAACGTGCGCCTGTCGCGGAACTCCCGCTGATAGAACCGGCGCGTCGGGTGCTCCGGATGCGGGTGCCATGTTCGATTCTGCGGACAGCCGGGGCCGAACGCGGTCGCGTCGCGCACGCCGTCCCACGGTTTGATCGGCTCGGCGTACCCGAACCGCTCCGCCTTTGCAAAGGGCACGTTCAAAAACTTCCGGCACTGTTCGGTCTTAAGGCCGCGCAGCGCGCCGCACGATGCGTTCCAAATGAGTTCCGATTTCTCCGCTGCCATTGGGGGTTGCCTCCGATTCCTTTTTCCTACATTGTACCATGTTTTCGACGCAAAGAAAAGGGCCTTTTCGGGCGTTGCGACAGCTTTGAAAAAAGTCCGTGCAATCCGGAAAGTTTTGCGGTATACTGTTCCGTAAGAGCGCGGCGGCCTGTGGTCGTGCCGCGCAGCTATTCCGAAGGAGCAATACGATGCAGTTTTACAGGGAGCATTACGACGTGATCGTGATCGGCGGCGGACTTGCCGGGCTTTCGGCCGCGCTGGTGCTGGCGGAGCAGGGCAAGGACGTGCTGGTGCTCGAACGCCACAACCAGCCGGGCGGCGCTGCGACGAGCTTTGTGCGTGGCGGGATCGAGATCGAAGCGGCGCTGCATGAAATGGTCGGCATCGGGCCGGAGGACGATCGGCAGATGGTCGGCGCGTTTCTGGAGCAAAAAGGCGTGAACGTCGATTGGCTCCGCGTGCCGGAAGCGTACCACGCGTCCCTGCCCGGTCTGGAGGTCACGCTGCACGCGGGCTTTGAGACCTTTGCCCGCGAAGTCGACGCCGCGGTTCCCGGAACGTACGAAAAGGTGCTGCGGGTGCTCGAGCTCTGCCGCGCCGTGTTCGAAAGCATCAACGAGCTTTCGGAGCATTCGGTGAACAAGCTGCAGTTGCTCCTGAAGCACACCGATCTCGTCAAAACCATCGGCTACTCCACGCAGGAGGTGCTGGACACGTTCGATCTGCCGCAGGCGGCTGTGGATCTGCTTGCGCCGTACTGGATCTACGTCGGGACGAGCCTTTCGGAGCTGCCGTTCACGATCTTCTCGATCGTCATGGCGGACTACATCGGCAACGGCTCCTATATCCCGCGGCAGTTCAGCCACGAATTCAGCGTCAAACTGGCGGAGCGCGTCGAAGCGCTCGGCGCGCAGATCGAGTACCGGCAGCATGTGGAAAAGATTCTGGTCAAGGACGGCCGGGTTACGGGCGTACGCACCGCGCGCGGGGACGAGATCTTGGCGGACTATGTGATTTCGGCGGCATACCCGAACAAGGTCTATACCTCGATGATCGAACCGCTCTCCGAAGTGCCGCCGAAAGCGATCCGCACGGTCAACGGCAGACGGCTCGGCCTGACCGCGTTTTCCGTGATTCTGATTCTCGATCAGCCCGCGGAGGCGCTGAACATCCGCAATTACAACGTGTTTCACGGCGATACGATGGACACCGACGAACTGTACCGCGACCTGGCGGGGCTCGGTCCGTATCGGTATCTGACCTGCATCTGCCATAACCTTGCCAACCCGGATGCGACCCCGCCCGGAACGTGTTCGTATTCGATCACGACGCTGCCGCGCATCGACGGCTGGAAAACCGTTTCGGCTGATGAGTACGACCGTGTGAAGCACGCCGTGGCGCGGCAGATGATTGAGGACATGTCGCGCTGGTGCGGCGTGAATCTGCTCGACCACGTGCTGGAAATCGTGATCGAAACGCCGGTCACGATCGCGCATTATACCGGCAGCTGGAACGGCTGTATCTACGGATACGCGCATACGATGGAGGATCATCTCGTTGCGCGCCTGATGATGGAGCAGCAGGACAAGGTGTTCGAAGGACTGGAGTTTGCCGGCGCGCATCAGATCGCCGGCGACGGCATGGGCCCGGCCGTCACGAACGGCCGCCGCGCGGCGCAGAACGTACTGGACGCGATGCGAAAACGCAAAGCGTAATGCCAAAAACCGAAACAAGCTGTACTGAACCGACGCCGTCGATCATTACCTGCGTCGACGGAGCAGGGGACGCCGTCACTTCAATGGTTGCGGTTGAATCCCTCCAAATGCCCTCCTCGGTTCAGCTTGAGGAGAGCCGGTTTTTGCTTTCATAAATCGCGTGGAAAGAGCTGCCTGAAAGCCTTTCCATTGATTCCTAAACCGGGGGAATGCAGGAATATAGGATATCACTTCACTCTCGGGAGTGAAAGCAATTCTCTGACGCGAAGATCGATCTGCTCTTCGATTGCCTGCAGGTGTTCTTCCGGCAAGTTGATGGAGGGATGACGCTGGAACCGGAAGCCGATCAAACGTCTCAACTGGTTCCGCTGTTTGGTTCCCATGACCTCTCTGCAGACGTTTTCATAGGATACGCCGTATGGATTGGAACGCGTCCTGGCATACTCGTCGAGGTGCGCATAATCGTCCGGCATTGCGAAATTGAAAAGAGAGATTCCGTTATCGAAGATCGGAGCAGCGCCGATGATCTTCCCGGAATGATTATCCCGCAAAACACCGAAATTGCCGAAATGACGGTCTTCGTTGTAGATGACAGCATCAAACATGAGCATACTTTTCAGCTCTTCGGCTGCTTCTCTGCTGATTGCCGCATAAAACTCCAGACAGGCTTTGATGCCGCCTGTTTTTACCAGACGACCGATCGGAATATATGCTGTGTCGATATCCGTAAAGAGCTTGCATTTGGAAGCGAGGATGTCCTTCCAGTTCTCCAGATCATAATGGACAGCATGCAGCCCCATGCGCTCCGCGATCTGACAGGCATAAAACTCGCTGTACGGTTCGCGTCCGGTATTGGCTGCGCCTTCCGTTCCGCCTTTATACAGATAAATACCATCTCCCTCGATATAACGCCATGCCTTCCGAAGCATACCGTTCGTAGTCAACTCCGGAGAGGTCGTGATCACGGCACGGCTTTGACCGACGCCGGTATATGCAACAAGGGAAAGAACATTGGAAAACCGGTTTTCATACAGATTGTATTCCTGAAAGGTTCCGGCAAAGCCAAGCGGAACAACCCAGAAGCTATCGTTCAGCGACAGCCCTTTGCAAACATCAATGATGCCCTTTGTGTCATTGACGCTTAACCCGAGCGCCTTAAGAATTTCATCCACGAACGCACGGTTTTTCGGAATCACACGCCGCTCCAGCCATTTGATGATCCCCTCTCCGGTCAATTCGAGGTCGAGCGGAAAAACGGATTTTCTGTTCTCGTTCACAGAAAGGATGTCCGCTTTCAATCCTTCCAGACCGCCGTCGTGCAGAGAGAACGTCAACAGCTCCTCGTCATACAGGCGAAGGCTGTAGCGATCTGCTGTATCGGGCGTTTTGTCGGTCAAGCCAAGTGAAACGTCTTTCCCCAGAGCATTTGCGACCTTGACAAGCATATCCAGTGAAATGTTTTGTGCGCCGCTTTCCATTCTGCTGATGTTGGAACGCTTTGTCCCGATCATATCGGCAAGCGCCTGTTGAGAAATCCCTTTTTCAAGCCGCGCCGCTGTCAGCAGGGAAATGATCTTTTGCCTTTCCCGGATCAAGTCGTCCATCATAACAGACGCCTCCTTTCGATGCGACAATGTTATCATATACGATAACACAAGTCAAGATGCTTTTGCTGAAATGCTGCTCGGACGAAGCATTGCATAGACCGCAAAAAACAAGGCGTCGCCTCTTTTCGCTTTGAGGCAACGCCTTTTCATTCATTGATGCACGGCCCGATGAGATAACCACTTTGCCGGTCAGATTACTTGCTTTCAAGCGTCAATGCCATAACGCTCCGCACGGAGAACGGGAGCAGGCCCGCGCCGAACTTGAGCGCGCCCGCTTCAAAGCCCATCAGCAGCCGATCGCCGTCTGCCTCGAGGTCCTCGCTCATGTGTGGCATCGTCAGCGTGTCGATCCGGCGCGTTTCGTCCAGTACGGTCAGCGGGATTTCCGCATCGCCCGTCGAAAACGTCCGGTCCGGCGTGCCGACGGCGTAGCAGTGCAGTTTGGAATCGGCAAGCCCGGAGGAGCAGGAAAGGTACGCCCTGCCGTCTGCGGTTACGGCAAACCCCTGCACCTTGTCGCAGAACGCGTAGGCGGCTGCCGGAACCGTTGCTTCCGCAACGCCCCATTCGCCCTGCGGGTCGAGCCGATACGCAAAAACGATCGCCTGAAACGCCGTTCCGTCCGCCGTTTCGACGCGGTGGGAATCCTCGGTGTCGTAGCCCGGGGCATGGTATTCGCCGACATAGAGCATCGTCCCGTCGGAGGAGCAGAACGAGGAGCGGCACGGCACTTCAAAATGCCCGAGGAACGTCAGCGTGTCGCCGTCTTGGGCAGCTTCCACCGATGCGGCGTCGAGCACGAAAATCTTCGACGCGTTGCTGATGTAAACATAGTCGCCCGCAGCCGTGAGGCCGCCCGCGTGGCCGCCGTATTCGTCGCCGTTCTCCCGGCGAAGCAGAAGTTCCGAAACGCTGCCGTCCGGGTCAAGCCGGTAGATGCGCGAGGGCGCGTCCTGCTGCATGTAGCCGCAGACCAGAACGCTGCCGGAAGCCGTTTTCGTCACGCCCTGCGGAACGAATCCGCCCCAAAGACCCGGGATCGTCTGCACCGCTTCCGCCTGCCGGAAAAAGTCCGGGTATACAAACGGCGGCGCGATCAGGCAAAACAGGGTATACAGCGCGATCACAGCGGCAAGCCCGATCGCGATCCCCGCAAAAACTTTCTTTCCTTTGGATGCTTTTTTCATAACGCCTCCTCTGTCGGGCCTGTTGCCCGGCTTCGCTTCCTTACGGGTATTGTATCCCGCCGCGGCGTGCAAGTCAATCCCGCTGCCGGGCGGAAAGGGGATTGCCGAAGCCGGCAAAATGGAGTATACTGAACAAGCGTTGACGCCCGGCGAACCGGCTGCGTCAGCGCGGGGAAAGGCGCTGTCATAAAACACGATCTGCCGAAAACGGTCTGACGCCTTTCGCGACAGCCAAGGCAAGGAGGACGCTATGCTGCACATCGTATTGGTCGAACCGGAGATTCCGAGCAACACCGGGAACATTTCCCGCACCTGCGCGATCACCGGAACCGCGCTGCACCTCGTTCGCCCGCTCGGGTTTTCCACGGACGACAAGGCGCTCAAGCGCGCCGGACTGGATTACTGGCAATACCTGACGCTGTATTATCACGACAGCATCGAGGACGTCTGGGCGCAGTTTCCGTCCGCGCGGTTCTTCTATTGCTCCACGCACGCCGAAAACCGGTATGACGAGGTCGCTTTCCGCGACGGCGACTTTCTCGTGTTCGGCAAGGAAACCGCAGGGCTCCCGAAGAACCTTCTCATGGCGCATCGGGACGAAGCGATCCGCATTCCGATGGGCGACGGGCAGCGCTCGCTGAACCTTTCCAATTCCGCCGCGATCGTACTCTATGAAGCGCTCCGCCAGAACGATTTCTTCGGGATGCGGTGAACAATCGAACAAGGATAGCCGGTTTAGCACTCTCGAAATGGGAGTGCTAATATTTCACAATTGCATTACAATTCCAACATACTTCCGTCAAAGTCGTGTTGTATGATACAGACATCCAAAGAGGGAAGGGCGTCCGGGGCCGAAAGGTATACGGAACCGCCGTTCCGGAAAGAATGAAATCAGACAAACAGGAGGGATTCAGTATGTTTGAATTGAGACCTTATCGGAAAAATGAAGTGCAGCGTCCCGCGTATTACGATCCGTTCCGCGAGATGGAGGAAATGGAACGCCGGTTCTTCCGCGATCCGTTCGCGATGTTTGACGCAAATGAGTTGACGATGTTCAAGACCGATATTTCCGACCGCGGCGACAGCTATCTGCTCGAAACCGACCTGCCGGGCTTTGACAAGAAGGACATCAAGCTGGATCTGAACGGCGATACGCTGACAATCCGTGCGGAACGGCATTCCGAATCGGAGCAGAAGGAGCACAAGGACAAGTACCTGCGCGTCGAGCGTTCCAGCGGCGTCTACAGCCGTGCCTTCGACGTCTCGCTGATCGACACGGCGAACATCAGGGCAAAGTACGAAGACGGCGTGCTGAAGCTGACGCTGCCGAAGAAGCAGAAGACCGCGCCCGAATCGCGCACGCTCGAAATCGAATAACAAACTTTATGTACCATGCGGAGGGGACAGCCCCTCCGTTTTTGTTGGATAAAAATGCTTGTAAAATTGGGGAAATGTTTACAGTTATAACACAACCTCAAACGTGGTTTGTGGTACAATAGCAGCATAGGATTCGATACGGAGGAACGGGTTTGCAGATATCCAATTGGAGCAAGGGACGGAAAATCCTTCTCGGCATTCTCGGCGGCGTTGCGCTGTCGGGCCTTTTGGTGCTGCTCGGTTATTCGTTCTCCCGCGCGGTCGAAACGGTTTCCGAATCGCCGTTTGCGCCGACAGAACGGACGGAGGCGGCGGAAGCGGCCGTTGATACCACGCCGAGCGTTCCGACCAAGTCCGTTTCCGTACAGCTCGTTCCCGCAACGGAAGCGCCCGCGCCGGTCATCACGTTTGCGGAGGATAAGGAAAACCCGATGCCGGACGAAGCGATGCTTTCGCTCGGCGAGCCGTATCCGCTCGGCGGCACGATCTATTCCAACCGCAAGCTGACGGCCGTCACCGTTTCGATCTCCTGCGCGCACAATACCCAGGAGCCGTACCCGTACCGCGTTTCCGTGCGGCTTTCGAAAAACGCCAGCGGCATTTATACGCTGACCGATCCGGCCGACGGCGGGAAATCGCTCGCCGAGCTGGTCGATTTTTCCAAGCTGCTCGTCGGCGTGCATACGATGAAGATCGTCGCTTCGTGCGAGGATTTGCAGTCGGTCGAAATCTATCGCTGCCGTTTCCGCGTCGCGGGGGAGGAGTGGCTCACGATTCAGCAGGAGAACTTCCCGGATTCCTATCCCGAAGCGCTCGCGTTCTTCGGCAGCCCGGAACGGTTTCTGTATCGGTATCAGTGGGTCAACGGCCGGTACATCATGGCCGATCCGGAATGGGAGGAGCAGTATATCGTTTCCGTTTCCGGCTATCCGAACGGCGAACCCTGGCTCGTCCATGCCGACGCCGCGCCGTTCTTTGAGCGCGCGTTCCGGTATCTCGAAACGGCTTATTGCCGCGTCCACGGCACGAACGGCGATACCGGCGTGATTTCGGTCGGCAGCCTGATCACCGAATACAACGGCTGCTATGTTTCGCGCTTTACGTCGAGCCTCAAATCGATCAGCCACCATACGTTCGGGACGGCGGTGGACGTGAACGCCTCGATGGAGCCGAACAAGAACACGGCGGACAACAAAGCCGTGATCGCGGCCGACGTGCGCGAGCATCTGACCTATAACGGGCTCGTCACGGAAAACGACGTGACCTATTATGATTTCACCTACGACGGCAGCTATGCGTCCGATCCGAACGGCGTCCCCGAGACCTGCGTGAACTATCTTTTGTACGAGCTCGCGTTCTACCGCGCCGGGTTCGAATGGGCGCATTACTACAAATCGACGAGCGACGCCATGCACTTCTGCCTGTCGGAATACGTCACCTATTCGCACGACGACAAGGCGCAGGGCCTGCGCAAGGTCTACGTCTACTGCGCGCCGATGGAGCTCACCAAGGAACAGCAGGCCGCGCTGCCGACCGCGTCGCTCCCGACCGCCACGCCGCGCCCCGAAGGCGGCAAAAACCGCCCGAACCGGTGACGAAATCTGAACAGAAACCAAATCTGAGGAATCGACAGATAAATGAAAGGAGCCGAGCTTGGGCCCCTTTTTTATGGCTCATATTCTTTTCCGTTGATCAAATAATCGATTGAAACATGAAAATAATCAGACATGCACCGTAACAGAGCAAACGACGGTTCGCGCTTGCCGGTTTCATAATAGGACAGCGCCTCTCGCGTGATATGCAAATCCAAAGCCACCTTCTGCTGGCTCAAACCTCGTTTGTTTCGAATCTCGCGTAAACCCTTCATATTGACAAAATTGTAACATTCTGTTATATTGAATATGTAACAATATGTTACGTTTCTCAATGTTTTTATTCAAAATGTAAGGAGACGAGGATTGTGAAAAGGTATCATATAATTAATAAAACACTTGTTTCAGTTTTGCTTGCAGTTGTGTTTTTGATTGGTCTGTTATTATCAGGTCAAGTATATGCTGAATCATCTAGTGGAAGTAATTATACAAGTTCACCAAAACTAGCAACAGCTTTGGACCAAGTATTTTCAGGTCGGATTAATTTGTATACTTCTTCGGATTATAGCACGGAAGTAATTGCTTCTGTTGGATCACGCGAAGTCCCACTAGGGCGAGAATTATACTTTAAAGGTGGTACTCATGGTTCCTCTTGTTGGGTTTACGCTAATGCTGTATATAAGACATTATTTGGCGATTATATTAATGGATACAATAACATAGTAGGAAAAAACTCAGGATCGTATTTTTGTGTAAAGAATCCGGAAAAGAAGCTAACATATGCAAATCTTCAAGAATGGGGCGTTCGTAATAGTCCTGGAGCTTTTTTAAGAATGAAAACAAAATCCGAACACTCTGCAATCCTTTTAGGATATGATAAGCAAAGTATTACGATTCTCGAGGGAAATGCTGATGGAAAAGGATTAATACGAATAACACGAAAAACTTGGGAAGAAGTTGAACAATACTCAAATCTTAATGGCAATGTAATCTTTATTGTACAGCCGAGCGATGAATACTTTTGTCAAACCTATCCTGAAACATACGCTGCAACTTGCACATACTACCCTGCTTTTCTGTTTGTAAAAACGAAGGTCGATGACGTTTGGTATTGGTCGGAACCGTGCAAATCGAGTACGGATGCACGTTCAACGAAGATAAAGACAATCCCGAACAATCATTCTCTGCTCGTCACCGGCGTGTATTATAATTCCGAAGGGAATTACTGGTATCAGTGTTATGACAACAATCAGGTCGGTTACGTTTACTGCGCAAACTGCACCGAACCGGATGACTTCAGGGAAAGCAGTATTCAAGATGGGATTTCTTATTCCGGTACGATGCCGACCGGAACGCTGAAGGTTGGAAACAGCTTTGCGGTTAATGGGACAGTTAGTTCGCAAAACATCAATATCAGTACCATTTCGGGAGCGGTATTGAATATGCAAAACGCGGTTGAACAGCCGGCAGGGGGCGCAGCGAGCGAAATCACTGTTAACGCAAAAAGTCGTGCATTGGGCAGCACAATCATCAATTCTTCTTTAGCGTTTAATAAACTTAAGGCGGGATCCTACCGATTTGTTTTGACTGTAAACGTCCTGAACTACTATAGCCCGGACGGAAAGACGCTGAAGAGCAAAAAGACCGTAAAAGAAATCTCCAGCACATTTACAGAAAGCGAATCAGGTTCCGCGTCCACCCTCGCAATCTCCATACCGGCAACGGATTCCTCGGCAAGGACGGGATTGCCGTCCGGCGAGCTGACCTACGGCAAGGGATGGGGACTGCGCGGAAGCATTACGTCCAACTACACCATTACAAACGTTTCGTGTCATATTTACTACGCGAATACAACAACCGACGCCGTGGATTCCTATTCCGCATCGCCGAATGTTACCTCCTATAACATCCAGACGGGCGGCATGAACAGCGCGATGGTTTTCAACACGCTTTCGAACGGTACGTATCGGTTCGTCATAACCGCAGCGGACGCAAGCGGCAAGACCGTGGACTGTTCCTCTACGTTCACCGTAGTCGGCGGGCCGGCAACGCCAACGCCGACACCGACGCCGACGCCGGTTCCGAATTATACCGTGTATTTTGACGCTGCGGGCGGGAGCGTTTCTTCGGACAGCAAGACGGTGACCTATGGCAGCGCATACGGCGATCTGCCGACGCCGGAGCGAACGGGGCATTCCTTCGACGGTTGGTATACCGAGGCCGACGGCGGGACGCGGGTAAACGCGAGCACAGTCGTTTTCATTCCGTCGAACCATACGCTGTACGCGCATTGGACGGCGAATCAATACACGCTCGAAATTCAGGGACGGCTGGACGGCGAATGGGCTGCGGATACGGCCGGATACGGCACGTTTGACGTTTATATCAATGATGTGCTGGCCGCAGACGACTGCACGTCCTTCTGTCAATCGCTCCCATACGGAACGTACTATTGGATCGGAGATATCAAGTCAAATGCAGGCAAGGCGTACAGCGGCGTCCAAGGCTCCGGACAGGAAGGACGCATCTATGAATATACCTACGCGGAAGTTGCGTTTAATACAGAGCGATATTATCTGAACGTGAACGGGATGCTGGACGGCGTATTCTGCGATCAGATTACCGATTACGGTACCATCGACGTCTATGTCAACGGCGCCCTTTGGGAAGACGACGTAGTAGACTGCTGGTGGGAATTGCCTTACGGAACGACGTATGAAATCTGCGATATCAAGCCGCTGGAAGGGAAACGCTATGACGGAACGGATAACGCCTGTTCGGGAATCCTTACCGGGGAAACGGAGATTCTTCTGCGCTTTTCGACTATCCCCACGCCGACCCCATCCCCGACGCCTACGCCGACGCCCACGCCGACCCCAACGCCGACCCCAACGCCCGAAGCTGTGGCGGGGATTCCGGTCACGAACGGCAGCGCGGAGGAGATCGTGCCGACGATCACGACGGAGGGCGGAGAAACGGTTGCGGCGTTTGCGCCGATTGCGGCGGATCGGAGCGCGGAGACGGCTTCGGTCAGGCAGAGCGATCTGGAATCGTTTGCCGCGGCGAACGGCGTGACGAAATATGTGATCGAATGCGGCATGGCGGTTACGTCCGGCGTCGGACAGGCGAAGGCCTCGCAGCTGCAGATAAAAGACGATAACGGGAATATCGCCTTTGAAGCGACCGGTCTCGGCGCGCAGCTCCGATTCGATAAGAAGATGAACGGAACGGCGATCGTCGGCGACTATGCTGCGACCGGCGACAAAGCCACGGCAATCGACTATGCAGACCTGCGGTTCCAGTATCGGTTTACCCTGCCGGAGGGCGTCAGCATCGGGGATGTGACATGGTCGTGGACGCTGGACTATGCGGGAAAACATAAAACCGTCCAGGGCGTGAAGGTATCTCACGAAAGCGGGCGGACGTATCTTTCGAACGCAGTGTTGACCGACATTCCGCTCACAACGAATAATGCGACGGATTTTCAGGCAAGGCTGACGATCAGCTATGTGAAGGACGGAGTAAGCTATCAATTTGTGCAGTATGCCGCTGCGCCGCTCGGCCGCACGATCAAGGACATGGTAACGGCCTATAAAACGCCGGCCGTCTACAGCCGCCTTGACGCCGCAACGCAGGCATACGTCGACAAGCTGAACGAAATGATCAATTCGGAAAACTGGACGCCGGTCGTCTGAGGAGAGGAGCTGCAAACATGAAGGAATACGAAACAGCCGAAATGGAAATCATCCGGTTTTCCGAACGGGAAGCAGCGGATATCATCACGACCTCCGGGTCCTGGACGCCGGTGATTTAACGGAAAGGAGCGCAAATACAGCATGAAAGACTATGAAAATGCGGAAATGGAAATTGTTCGTTTTGTTACGAAGGACATCGTTACCGCGTCCCCGCCTGATAACGAAACAGGGTTCTGAGGAGCGGGAATGACAGGAAAAGCAATATTCCGTGCAGGGGCGATCGCGCTGTGCATCGCCCTTTGCGGCTGCAAAACGGCAGTACGGCCCGTTGCTCCGACAGACGCGCCCTTCGCGACGCATACGGAAACGCCCGCAGCGTCCGTCGCAGCAAGTGTGACGCCGGTTCCGGCAGCCGTCTCGGACACGCCGTCGCCGATTGTCGAGCCGTCCTTCGAAGCGGGTTCCCCTGCGCCGCTTGCGGCGGAAGAAAGCGGCAAACCCGTATTTTCTGAAAGCATATCGGAACCGGATTTGCCGACCGTAACGGCCCGCCCGAGCGAAGCACCTGTCACTGCATCGCCCGTTGTTCCAACGAATGATCCGGAACCCGCAGCAACTGACGTTACGGACGGCGAGGAGGCCTGGACGCCGGTGATCTGAGACACAAGGATGACCGATTTGTCAATGCGTTTTGTTTTTGACATGCAAACAAGCCGCCGGGATTGCCCGACGGCTTCGGTGTTTTTTGTGAACCTGTTATCTCGGCTGACCGATGATTTTGACGGTGAAGCGGCGGCGGCGCGGGCCGTCGAACTCGGTGAAGTAGATGCCCTGCCAGCGGCCGAGGACGAGCTTGCCGTCGTCGATCATGACGGTGACGCTGCTGCCGATCACGCTCGCTTTCAGGTGCGCGGCGCTGTTGCCTTCGCTGTGCCGGAATTCGGGGCGATCGGGGTATGTTTCGTTCAAAGCGAGCAGCAGATCGCTGACCACGTCCGGGTCGGCGTTCTCATTGATCGTAATGCCGGCGGTGGTATGCGGGCAATAGACGGTCGCCATGCCGTCGAACACGCCGCTTTGCCGCACCGCGTCCCGTACTTTGTCGGTAATATCCAAAAAGCCTTCCCGGCCGGTTTGCAGCTGGTATTCGTACAGCATCGGGGGTTCGCTCCTTTCAGAATGGGGTCGTTTCGGAAAAGGGGTCGCTGAACAAAGGGGTTTGCGGCGCCGATCTGATCAATAGCGCAGCTCGGAAATCAACTCGTCAAACGGAACGTGCGTGTCTTCTATCTCAAAAATCGAAGTGCTGTCCTTGCGCTGCTTGGTTTGCTCTTCCATTTCGAATGCCTCCCGTCTTTCGACTTCCCCCACATTGTACGCCCGTTTCGACCGTGCGTCAACCGGCGGGGCGCATCCTTCACAAATCGTTAAAATCCGTTTTACGAAACCTTTTTCGCCATAACGATGCCGGCCCAGAACGCGCCGCCGAGGCCCGCCGCCAGTACGAGAAGCGCGATCCAGAGATGCTCGCCGCGGGTCAGAAACGCAGCGAGTCCCGCCGCGGCAAACGCCGCCGCACAGAGCAGAACGGTCTTGCCGAACATGCGGACGTACGCCTTTTCGTCGCGCATTTTGGCGACGTAGCGATAGCGGCGGCGCAGCAGCTTGATATCGCCGGTGCCGGCGAGCAGGCCGCCGTAAATCCCCAATCCGATTGCCATGCCGAACATCAGGATTGCAATTGCGTAGTCCATGGCAGTCCTCCCGGTTCAGTCGTTTCGCCGCCAGACCTGCGCTTCGTACGGGCGCAGAACGCCGGGCGTCGGGTCGGCATAATTGCAAAGCAGCGACGTCATCTTAGCCGGGTCGTACCCCTTCGGCAGCCGGAACCGCTGCGGCTTTTTCGAAAACGAGCAGAGGATCAGGATGCGTTCGCCGCGGTAGGAACGCTCGTAGACAAACCGGCGGCCCGACCACGCGTCGTATTCGCGGTATTCGCCGTAGAGCAGCGTTTCGTTCGACGCGCGAAGCGCGAGCGCCTTGCGGTAGAACTGCAGGATGCTGTCCGGATCGGCTTCCTCGGCAGCGACGTTGATTTTCGGGTAATTCGGGTTCACGACGAACCACGGCGTGCCGGTCGTAAAGCCGGCGTTCGGTTCCGCGCTCCATTGCACCGGCGTCCGCGCGGAATCGCGGCTCGAAACATGGATGTGGTGCATCCGCTTTTTTTCGGAACGGTGCGTGAAGAACGTGCGGTACATGTTCTTCGAAGCGACGTCCAGGTAATCGTCGATCGTGGGCAGCGCAATGTTCAGCATGCCGATCTCCTGCCCCTGATAGATGAACGGCACGCCCTGCAGAAACAGGTACGACACGGCGAGCGCCTTGCCCGATTCCTTCCAGAACTCCGGGCTGCCGTACCGGTTGATGATCCGCGGATGGTCGTGGTTCTCAATGTACAGCGCGTTCCACGCCTTGCCCGCCAGCTTCGTCTGCCAGCGCGACGTCGCGCGTTTATAGCGGCGCAGCGAAAACGGCAGATGCATATATTCGGTCAGGAAGCAGTCCGCCGTCATCGTGTCGAACTGGATCATCATGTCCAGCACGCGATCCTTGCCGGACAGGTAGCGGAGAGCGGTATCGACCGGCGTCATCGGCGCTTCGCCGATCTGCAGCGCGCCGTATTCCTGCGCGACCGCGCGGAACTCCTTTAGGTACGGGATCAGGTTCGGGCCGTCCTTGTAGAACGGCATGCCGTTGATCGACGGCAGAAACGGAATCCCGTCCGGCAGCTTTTCGTGCTTGGAGATGTAGGTAATCACGTCCTCGCGGAACCCGTCCACGCCCATGTCCAGCCAGAAGCGCATAATCGCCTTGACTTCCTCGCGCACCTTGGGGTTGTCCATGTTCAGGTCGGGCTGCTTTTTGGCAAAGACGTGCAGATAGTATTGGTCGCGCTCCTCGCAGTATTCCCAGGCCAGCCCTTCGAACTGGCTGAACCAGTTGTTCGGCGGGCGGCGTCCGTTCTTGCCCGGCTTCGGGTCGCGCCAGATATAGTAATCGCTGTACGGATTGTCCTTGCTTTTGCGGCTTTCCAAAAACCACGGGTGCTCGTCCGACGTGTGGTTCACAACGAGATCGAGAATCACCTTGAGGCCGAGCGCGTGCGCCTTGTCCAGCACCTTTTGAAATTGCTCGAGCGTGCCGTAGTCGGGATGGATGTTGCGGTAGTCCGAAATATCGTAGCCGTAATCGGCGTTCGGCGAAGGGTAGATCGGGCTGAACCAGACGCCGCCCACGCCGAGCGATTGGATGTAGTCGAGTTTGTCGTACACGCCGTAAAGGTCGCCGATTCCGTCGCCGTTGCCGTCCGCAAAGCTGCGAATCCAGATCTGGTACAGCGACAGCCCCCGAAAATCAAACTGTTCCATGGCTTATCCCTTTCTGCGCGAAGCAATATCGCGCTCGATTTCTTCCCCGATGCGCGCCCAGAGCTGCTCCAGATTTTCGCTCGCCTCGCGGAAGTTGTCCATCATGCCGATCGCGGACTCGCGGAAATCGTCGAACAGCGCTTTGCGGAGCCGCTGATACCGCATGCGCTCCTCCATCGTGTGCGCCGTGGCTTTCACGAGGTAGTCCGTCAGCATCTTCTTGTGCGGCGGCAATTGACCGCTGCGCTTGCGGTCAAGAATCGTTTCGTACCGCGCATACGCTTCGCCGACGCAGTCCTTCCACGAAAGATACAGTTCGTCCATCGCGTGCTGCCCGACTTCCCGTAGGTGCGCGCGGTTCGGCAGAACGGTTTCGAGCAGCGCCGCCATCGCTTCCGGCGTTTCGTCGATGATAAAGCCGTTGCGCCCGTCCGTAATGCCCTCCGCGGCGCAGGAGTCCCGGATCAGCACGCAGCCGAGCCCGCACGCCGCCGCCTCGCGAACGACGAGCCCGTTCGTGTCGAACGTCGACGGGAACAGGAACAGATCGGCGCGCGTGTTCCAGGCGCGGAGTACGTTCCGGTCGTAGATCGGGCCGGTGAAAATACACTTGCCGGGCGTTTCCGTGTCCATGAGCCCGAGCTCCGTCGCTTTTGCTTCGAGCATTTCACGATCCGGCCCCTTGCCGATGAACACCATGCGGAAATCCTGCCCCGCGTCGGACAGGATTTTCAGCGCGTCGAGAATCAGCGGAAGCCCCTTATAGGTCATCATCCGGCCGACGAACAGCAGCACCGGAACGCCGTCCGGCAGGTCATAGTGCGCCGTCGCCGACGCGACCTCCGCTTCGTCCACGCGCCCCTTCTGAAAATCGACGCCGTTGTTCATCACGCGGTATTCGCCCGAAAAGCCGAGCGCTTTCAGGCTTTCGCCCGCGCCGCGGCTGACCGTCCAGATCTCGTCGCAGGCTTCGATGTTGCCGACCATCGCGTGAATGCTCTCGTCGGCAAGCGCCCGGAGCTTCAGAAAGCGGCGGATGTCCACGTCGTACTTCGTATGATAGGTAAAGACGATCGGCGCGTCGGTTTCTTCCCGCAGCAGCCGCGCCACGATCGTCGCGCTCGACGGACAGTGCGAATGAATCACGTCCGGCCCGAACGCCGCCAGCGCGGCGCATTCCTTGGAAAACGGATTGCCCGCACGGTATCCGTTCGTAACGGCGGCGGTGTCCAGACTTGAATACGCCACGACCGGGTACGGGTATTGCGTATAGTCCGCGTTCGGATAGCGCGGCGTGCCGACGATGATTTCGGCGCCGTAATCCTGCATCATGTAGTATGCATAGTTCATCATCACGTTCACAACGCCGTCGATAACCGGCGGGAACGAATCGTTCAAAAGGCAAACCTTCATGCGATTTTTTGCTCCTTTGTTTCGCTTGTATCAGTATAGTATCAGTATAGCACAATCCACCGGAAAAAGCGACCCAAAAAGCTGCCAAAAACAAGAGTCCGCCGACGATCAGCCGGCGAACTGTTTACATGCAATTGTTATACGTTTTTCTGATAGAAGACTTTGTTGTCCAAAGCGATCATGCCGAGGAAGATCGGCGTCAGCAGCGCAAGACCGACGCTCCAGCCCTTCGATTTGCCGAACGCAGCCGCCCATTTCCGGCAGAGACGGAACCAAAGAATGATGTTATAGACCGGGATCAGGAACATAAATACACGCCAGCCGTTCCCGTCAAACTCCTGACAGAGGATGTACAGATTGTAACCAGGAACGAGTCCCTTCCACGGCGTGATGCCCATCTTCTGAAACGTCAGATACAGAAAGAGCAGCGTTGCTGCAATCCATGCACACGAAAAAACAGATTCCATAAATTCCATGATACCATTCCTTCCTTTTTTCTTCATTGTATGCCGCAGGGCGGAATGTGTCAAGAAGAACCTGTTTCGCTTTGCGTTTTTTGCCGCAATCGTTGCAAATCCCCGGGTAAAATGGTATACTGATACTATCGAAAAGCAAAGGACAGAAAACGGCATGCAGGTTTTGATGATCGACGGACAGGGCGGCAGGATCGGAAAAGAAGTCATTGAACGAATCAAGGCGGAGCAGCTTCCGTGCGTGGTGACGGCTGTCGGAACGAACAGCATCGCCACCGCCGCCATGCTGAAGGGCGGCGCGGATCGTGCGGCGACCGGCGAAAACGCCGTGATCGTCAACGCGCGCGCGGCGGACGTGATCATCGGGCCGATTGCGATCGTGATTGCGGACGCGCTCCTCGGCGAAATTACGCCGCAAATGGCCGTCGCCGTCGGGCAGAGCCCCGCGAAAAAGCTGCTGATCCCGACCGGCCAGTGCAACAACATCGTCGTCGGAGCAAACGACCTTTCGGTCAAGACGCTGCTGGCGGGCGTGATTGCGGAACTGAAACAGTCGCTTTGATCGGACGGAAAGGAACATCCATGGCAACCATCGGCATCCTGGGCGCGGGCACATGGGGCAGCGCGCTCGCAAAACTGCTGTATACGAACGGGCACGCCGTCTCGCTGTGGTCCGCGATCCCGGCGGAACTGCAAATCTTGGAGACCGAGCATCGGCATCCGAAACTGCCCGGGGTAAAAATGCCGGACGGCATCCGCTATACCGCAAGCATGGAGGAGGCGTGCCGCGGCGCGTCGCTGGTCGTGTTTGCAACGCCGTCGGTCTATATCCGCTCTGTCGCAGCCGCCGCGAAACCGTATCCGGAACCGGACGCGGTGCTGATCAGCGTCGCAAAGGGCATCGAGCCGGAAACGTTCCTGACAATGACGGAAGTCATTGCGGAAGCGATCGGCTGCTCGGAGGACCGGCTGGTCGCGCTCTCCGGGCCGACGCACGCGGAGGAGGTCAGCATCGGGCTGCCGACGGCGATCGTTTCGGCCGGTACGAATCCGCAGGCGGCGGAGCTCGTGCAGCGCACGTTTTCCAACGATTACCTCCGGACGTATACGAATGCGGACGTCCGCGGCGTGGAGCTCTGCGGCGCGCTGAAAAACATCATTGCGCTTGCCGCCGGTATCTCGGACGGCATCGGCTACGGCGACAACGCAAAAGCGGCGATCATCACGCGCGGCATGGTCGAAATCGCGCGGCTCGGCGCGGCGCTGGGCTGCGACCGCGCAACGTTCTACGGGCTTGCGGGCGTGGGCGACCTGATCGTGACCGCAACGAGCCGCCACAGCCGCAACAACCGCGCGGGCTACCTGCTGGGCGCAGGGTATACCGCCGAGCAGGCCGTGCGCGAGGTCGGCATGGTCGTCGAAGGCCTGAATGCGCTGCCGGCGGCGATCGGACTGTCGAAGCGCTGCGGCGTGGAAATGCCGATCACGGCGGCGGTGGACGAGGTCGTGCGCGGCGTCGTCGATCCGCGTACCGCCGTCAACCGACTGATGAACCGGACGTATAAAACGGAGGTCTGAATGCCGAAAAAAGCTGTGTTGTTTGATCTGGACGGGACGCTGTGCGATACGCTCGGCGACCTGACCGCTTCGATGAATTATGTGCTGCGCACTTTCGATTATCCGGTGCATACGGTGCAGGAGATGCGCACGTTCGTCGGCAACGGGCTGAAAATGCAGGTGCGCCGCGCGATGCCGAACGATGCGCCGGACGTCCATCTTATGGCGGGCGAATCGCTGTTTCTGGCGCACTACGCAAAGCATTGCACGGAGCTGACCGCGCCGTACCCGGGGATGGAGGAAGCCGTCGCGCGGCTGCGCGCGGCGGGGCTCCGGCTCGCGGTCGTGACGAACAAGCCGCACGACTGCGCGGTGCGGGTCATTGCGGAAAAGTTTCAGGACGGCACCTTTGATCTGGTGCGCGGGGCGAAGCCGGGCGGGCCGCTGAAGCCCGATCCCGCGCTGCTCAACGAGGCGATGGCGGAACTCGGCGTTTCGCCGGCGGAGGCCGTCTATGTGGGCGACTCGGACGTGGACGTTGCGTTCGCACACGCGGCGGGGCTGCAATGCCTCGGCTGCGCGTGGGGCTTTCGCGGACGGGAGCATCTCGAACGCGGCGGCGCGGACGCGATTGCGGAACAACCGACGGAAATGGCAGACCGGCTGCTGCGGGAGGACATATGAAACGAACGGAAGAAGAAAAAAAGGCGCTCCGCGTTGCGCGGCTGTGGAAACTGCTGCGAAAGCCGGTGACGCGTTTCATGCATCGGCGGTTCGGCTATGACTGCGCGGAAATCGACGTGCCGGAGGGCGCGTTCCTGCTGTACGCAAACCATGTGACGGACCTCGATCCGGTCTTTGTCGGTTGCGCAACGAAAACGCCGCTCGTCTACGTCGCCGGGGAGAACGTGCGTCGCATGGGCTTTTTGACGCGCCTGATCGACCGGTATGCGTACACGATCGACCGGTACAAGGGCGGAACGGACGCCGCCTGTGCGCTGCAGATTCTGCGGACGCTCCGCGGCGGCAGCGCGGTCTGCATGTTCCCGGCGGGGGAGCGTTCCTACCTCGGCAAGTCGGTCGAAATCCCGATGGCGTCGGCAAAGCTGGCCAAGTCCGCGCGCGTTCCGCTGATCACCTATCGGCTCGTCGGCGGCTATATGACCTCGCCGCGCTGGGCCGATACGATGCGCCGCGGCAAGATGGCGGGCGAGTGGGTGCATATCTATATGCCGGAGGAGCTGAAAACCCTGTCGGTCGAAGAACTGCATGCGAAGATTTCCGCCGACTTGTTTGAAGACGCATACGCCGCGCCGCCCGCGCCGTATCACGGCAAGCAGCTCGCCGAACGGCTCGAAACGATGCTGTACCTCTGCCCGTCGTGCGGGAAAATCGACACGCTGCGCAGCAGCGGCAACCGGTTCTTCTGCGCCTGCGGGCTCGAAACCTGGCTGAACGAGGAGGGCCGGTTCGAGGGTGCAAAGCCGTTTGCGCATCCCGGCGCATGGGATGATTGGCAGCAGGGGGAAATGCAGCGGATCGCCGCCGCAGCGGGCGAAGCCGTCGTGCTGTCCGACGAGGGACAGCAGCTGTACCGCACGACGGAGGACCATAAGCTTTTGACCGTTGCCGCCGGAACGATGTCCATGAGCGGCGAAACGTTCCGCCTCGGCAGCTTTTCGGCGCCGCTTTCCGCGCTGGACGGGTTTGCGCTGACGCAGAAGGACAAGCTGTCGTTCACGATGGACGGCGCGCATTATGTGATTCGCTCCGATCATTCGCGCTGCGGGAAAAAGTACTGCGATTTCTTCCGGTATCGCAGAAAAACAGCGGAACAAACGGATTAAACGCTCAAAAAGTTAAAGAACGTGTAAAATATTGCTTGCATCCGTACGGAAAATATGGCACTATAGTATATAGGATTATCATCCGTTCATTCCAAGAGGGGGAAACCGTATGAAAAGACTGTTTCAATGGCTGAACAAGACCAAGGTCTTTCGGGACCTCAGCCCGCAGGAGTTTGCGTGGGTGCTGTATGACGTCGGCAATTCCGCGTACACGATGCTTGCCTGCTCGCTGATCCCGATCTGGTTCAAGGCGCTTGCCGTCAGGGAAGTGGCCGAAGACGTTGCCGCAGAAGGTTTTTTGACGCAGAAAGCCGCGACCGGTACCTATTCGCTGGTCATCGCGATCGTCACGATCATTATCGCGTTGCTCGGGCCGGTGCTCGGCGCATTTGCCGACCGGAAGGATACCAAGAAAATCTTCTTCACGACGACGGTTGCGATCGGCGTCGTCGGCTGTCTGATCAACAGCGTTGCGTGGAGCTGGATTCTGTTTCTTGTCATCTACGCGATCACGAAGGTTTCGTATCAGGCGTCGCTGACGTTCTATGACTCGATGCTGAACGACGTAACGACCGAGGATCGCATGGACCGCGTCTCGTCGTACGGCTTTGCGTGGGGCTATATCGGTTCCTGCATTCCGTTCCTCGTCGCGCTCGTCGCGTACATTCTGAGCGGCGGGCTTTCCGAGAACCTGATGCTGTTCCCGCCGCTGGTCGGCAAGATCATCGGCTTCGGCATCACGGCGGTCTGGTGGATGCTCGTTACGATCCCGCTGATCAAAAACTATAAGCAGTCCAACTATGTCGAGCGGGAGCACAATTCCGTCGGCAAGGTGTTCCGGGGGATCCTGCATACGTTCAAGAAGATCGCGCTTGAGGATCGGAAGGTTCTGTTCTTCCTGATCGCCTTCTTCCTCTATATCGACGGCGTCGGCACGATCATCGACAACTGCATCAACATCGGTACGGCGCTCGGCCTGAATACGGTCGGGCAGGTCGTGTTCCTGCTTGCAACGCAGGTCGTCGCGTGGGGCGGTTCGCTCGTGTTTGCCGCGCTGTCCAAGAAGTTCAAGACCGTTCCGCTGATCCTCGTCTGCATCGTCGGTTATTTCGCGGTTTGCCTGTACGCGCTTGCGCTGAAGGAGCTGTGGCATTTCGGTGTGCTCGCGTTCGGCGTCGGATGCTTCCAGGGCTCGATCCAGTCGCTGTCCCGTTCGTACTATTCGAAGATCATCCCGCCCGAGAATTCCGGCGAATACTTCGGCATTTACGATATCTTCTCCAAGGGCGCTTCGTTCCTCGGTTCGGCGCTGATCTCGGTCGTGATGTTCATTCCGGGCGGCAATATCAATATCGCCGTCGCGTCGCTGGCCATCTTCTTCGCGCTCGGCTTCGTGTTCCTGATCATCTCGAACAAACAGCCCTCGAACCGGAAAGCGGTCGAAGAATAATTGCAACGTTACACGGGGAGTTGTCGTACACGCGACGGCTCCCTTTTCGCGTATTTCAAATTGTTCACAATCGTTTTGCCGTCGATGCTTGACGAATCGGAAAAAGTATCGTACACTATATAAAACCATGAAGAAACGAAAGGATTCCATTGTATGTTAACGCATTTGTCTACTGCTCTTTTGGCCGGCGGACTCGATCTGAGCAGCTGCGCTGCCGTCTCGAGCACGGCGGAAAGCACTTCTTCTTCCGGCGGTCTGCTCGGCAGCTGGGGCACCATGCTGCTCCCGCTTCTGATGATCGTCGTTCTGATCGTCGTCATGATCGTTCCGCAGCGCAAGCGCGATAAGAAGGTCAAGGAAATGCTGAACGCACTGAAGCCCGGCGACCGGGTTCGCACGATCGGCGGCATCTACGGCACGATTTCTTCCGTCAAGGAAGACGTTGTGATCCTCACCGTCGGCCCCGACAAGGTCAAGCTTGTCTTTGCACGCGGCGCGATCTCGCAGGTCGAAGAAACCGGCGTGGAGAACACCATGGACGAGCAGGTACACGAATAATCGAACCGCGTTATGAACCATCGGCTCCCTTCGGGGAGCCTTTTTGCGCCTTTTTTCATTTTTCATAGTTCACGCCGAGTTCACATTCCCGCCGCTTTGTTTGCTTGACAGTCTTTGCCAATCGTGGTATCTTTATCACGATGATTAGCACTCGCCATAACGGAGTGCTAAAACAACCCGGACGGAAAGGAGATCGCCATGGAACTCGACGAACGAAAGCTGCAAATCCTGCGCGCCGTCATCGACGAGTATATCCTTTCCGCCAGCCCGGTCGGGTCCAAATCGATCCGGCAGAGCGCGGAGCTGAACTGGTCGCCGGCGACGATCCGCAACGAGATGGCCGATCTCGAAGCGCTCGGGTATCTGGCGCAGCCGCATACGTCCGCGGGGCGTATCCCGTCCGACAAGGCGTACCGGCTGTACGTCGACCGGATGCTGGAACGGGCGGCGCTCTCCGAGCAGGAGCAGGCGATCCTGAACCGGTATTACGAGACGCGGATCGACGGGATCGAATCCGTACTGCGGTCGACGGCGCAGGCGCTCAGCGAGATCACGCATTACACGGCGGTGGTCATGATGCCGGACCTTGCGGCGAACCGGCTGCGGCATCTGCAGCTCGTTCCGCTCGCGGAGGGCAAGGCGCTGTCGGTCATCGTAACGGACGCCGGCGTCGCGCGGGACGCAATCATCGACATTCCGAAGGATATGACGCCGGACGAACTCGAGTCCCTCTCGCGCACGATCACGCAGCGGTGCTACAACTGCCGGATGACGACGGTTTCCGATCGGCTGATGCGCGAGGTCGGCGCGGAACTGCAATCGCGCGGGGACTTCGTGAAAGCGCTTTTGACGCGCGTGGAGCAAAGCGCGCAGTCGGGAACGAACATGGTCGAGCTGTCCGGCGCGCGGAACATGCTGCGCTACCCGGAATACAACGACGTCGAAAAGGCGACGACGTTCCTGGCGACGGTGGAGCAGCGCGACGAGCTGTACCGGATGCTGAAGAAAGCGTCCGATATGGAATTTACAATCACGATCGGCAGCGAGAACGAGCAGCGCGGGCTGCAGGACTGCAGCGTCGTCACGGCAACGTACCGCGTCAACGATATGCCGTTCGGAACGTTCGGCATCATCGGGCCGACCCGCATGGACTATAATCGCGTGGTGAACGTGCTGCAGGGTGTTCAGCAGAATCTTGCAGCGATCTTACAATCATTATTGAAGGAGGACTGAACGTGTCCAAGAAGAAAACAAAGGATCAGGAACCGGCCGTGCAGGAAACGCCGGAAACGGAAGCCGAGGGCTGCACGCTGACGAAGGAGGAGATGGAGCAGGTGCGCGCCCATGTGGCCGAACTGCAGAAGCAGCTGGACGAGACGGTCGCTCTGCTGCAGAGGAATCAGGCGGACTTTGAAAACTATCGCCGCCGCAACGCATCCGTCCGCGCGGACAGCTACGAGGAGGGCAAGCGCGACGCGATTACGGCGC
This sequence comes from Clostridia bacterium, assembly GCA_017448545.1. Lineage (GTDB taxonomy): Bacteria > Bacillota > Clostridia > Christensenellales > CAG-138 > UBA3792. The sequence continues at coordinate 45,948 of JAFSLH010000006.1, read as the reverse complement.
TGCTGCCGATCCTGGACGATTTCGACCGCGTAGCGGAGATCGAAACGAAGGACGATTCCTGGGCGGAGGGCGTGCTGCTGGTCCACCGGAAGCTGCAGGAAACGCTGGCGAAGCAGGGGCTTTCGGAAGTCGAAACCGACGGCGCGTTCGATCCGAACCTGCACAACGCCGTGATGGCGGAAGCGGTCGAAGGCACGGAAAAGGGAAAGATTTTAGCGGTGTTCCAGAAGGGCTACCGCGTAAAGGACAAGATCGTGCGGCACAGCATGGTCAAGGTTTCGGAATAAACGGTTACGATCGACCGTTTTGACATACGATAAACAATCATCAGATTTTCAGGAGGATATAACAATGAGCAAAATTATCGGTATTGATCTCGGCACTACCAATTCCTGCGTCGCGGTGCTCGAGGGCGGCGATCCGGTCGTCATCCCGAACTCCGAAGGCGGCAGAACCACCCCGTCCGTCGTTGCGTTCAAGGACAACGAACGTCTGGTCGGAACGATCGCAAAGCGGCAGGCCATCACCAACCCGGACCGCACGATCTCCTCGATCAAGCGGGAAATGGGTTCTTCCTATAAAGTGAGAATCGACGGCAAGGATTACACGCCGCAGGAAATCTCGGCGATGATCCTGCAGAAGCTCAAGACCGACGCCGAAAGCTATCTCGGCGAAAAGGTCACGCAGGCGGTCATCACCGTCCCGGCGTACTTCACGGACAGCCAGCGGCAGGCGACGAAGGACGCGGGCCGCATCGCGGGGCTCGAAGTGCTTCGTATCATCAACGAGCCGACTGCAGCGTCTTTGGCTTACGGCCTCGATAAGGAAACGAACCAGAAGATTCTGGTGTACGACCTCGGCGGCGGCACGTTCGACGTCTCGATCCTTGAGATCGGCGACGGCGTATTCGAAGTATTGGCCACGGCGGGCAACAACCGGCTCGGCGGCGACGACTTCGACCAGCGGCTGATCGACTACATCGCGTCCGAATTCATCCGTTCCAACGGCATCGATCTCCGCAAGGACAAGATGGCGCTGCAGCGTCTGAAGGAAGCCGCGGAGAAGGCGAAGATCGAGCTGTCCAACACGACTTCTTCCAACGTCAACCTGCCGTTCATCACGATGGACGCGGGCGGCCCGAAGCACCTCGACGTCACGATCACCCGTGCGAAGTTCAACGAACTGACGGCGGACCTCGTCGACAAGACGCGCGTCTGCGTCCAGAAGGCGCTGCAGGATGCGGGTCTTAGCAACAAGGACATCAACAAGGTCATTCTGGTCGGCGGTTCGTCCCGTATCCCGGCCGTGCAGGAGATGGTCAAGAACGTCACCGGCAAGGAACCGTTCAAGGGTATCAACCCGGATGAATGCGTTGCGATCGGCGCGGCCATCCAGGGCGGCGTCCTCGGCGGCGAAGTCAAGGACATCCTGCTGCTCGACGTCACCCCGCTTTCGCTCGGTATCGAGACGCTCGGCGGCGTGTTCACCCGCCTGATCGACCGGAACACCACGATCCCGACGAAGAAGAGCCAGATCTTCTCGACGGCGGCGGACGGCCAGACGAGCGTGGAAGTCCACGTTCTGCAGGGCGAGCGTGAAATGGCGCAGTACAACAAGAGTCTCGGCCGGTTCCAGCTGGCCGGCATCGCGCCCGCACCGCGCGGCATCCCGCAGATCGAAGTCACGTTCGACATCGACGCGAACGGCATCGTACACGTTTCCGCAAAGGACCTCGGCACCGGCAACCAGCAGCAGGTTACGATCACGGCCTCCACGAACCTGAACGAGGACGAGATCAAGCGTGCCGTCGCGGAAGCGGAGCGGTACGCGAACGAGGATAAGGAGCGCAAGGAAAGCGCCGAAGCGCGCAACCATGCGGATCAGCTCGTTTACACGACCGAAAAGACGCTGAAGGATCTCGGCGACAAGATCGACGCGGGCGACAAGGCGAAGGTCGAAGCGGCGGTTGCGGATCTGCGCAAGGCGCTCGAAGGCACCGACAGCGCGAAGATCAAGGAAGAGACCGAAAAGTGCACGAATGTGAGCTATGAAGTCTTCGGCAAGATCTATCAGCAGCAGGCGGCGCAACAGCAGGCGCAGGGCGGCGCACAGGCCGGTCCGCAGCAGCCCCCGAAGGACGACGTGGTCGACGCGGATTACGAGGTCGTCGACTGATCCCCCTCGCGGACGGATTCGGTCCGCACAGCATAACATACGGAGAAAGCGGGCGGAGCAACAACTCCGCCCGATGTGAGGTTTCACGTGGCAGAGAAAAGAGATTATTATGAGGTGCTGGGCGTCGCAAAGGACGCTTCCGACGCCGATATCAAGAGCGCGTTTCGCAAAAAGGCAAAGACCTGTCACCCCGATCTGCATCCGGGCGACGCCGCAAAGGAAGCGGAGTTCAAGGAGCTGAACGAGGCTTACGAGGTGCTGTCCGACGCGGATAAGCGCGCCAAGTATGATCAATTCGGGCATGCCGCGTTCGATCCTACGATGGGCGGCGGAGGCGGCAATCCGTTCACCGGCGCGGAAGATTTCGGGTTCGGCGATATTTTCAGCACGATTTTCGGCGGCGGCTTCGGCGGTTCGTCCGCCACGCGCAACGGCCCGGTCGCCGGCGACGACGTACACGCGAACCTGACGCTGACCTTCGAGGAGGCGGCGTTCGGCTGCGAAAAGGAAATTGTCGTCCCGCGGGAAGAGATCTGCGAAACCTGCGGCGGCACCGGCGCAAAGCCGGGCACGAAACCGCAGCGCTGCGCGACCTGCGGCGGCACCGGTCAGGTGCGGCAGCAGAGTCAGTCGATCCTCGGCTCGTTTGTGACCACGCGCCCCTGCTCGGCCTGCCGCGGTACCGGTCAGGTGATTACGGAGCCGTGCGCGACCTGTCGCGGAGCCGGCAGAGTCCGGCAGCATAAGCGGCTCACCGTGCGCGTCCCCGCCGGCATCAACGACGGGCAGACGCTTTCCAAGCGCGGCGAGGGCGAAGCGGGCTATAAGGGCGGCCCGCGCGGCAACCTGTACATCACGATTACGGTGCGTCCGCACAGCCAGTTCGAACGGCGCGGCGCGGATCTGCTGCTTTCGATGAACATCCCGTACACAGTCGCGGTGCTCGGCGGCGAAATCGTCGTTCCGACGCTGGAGAAGGAAATCAAGTACACGATTCCGGCCGGCACGCAGAACGGTACGACGTTCCGGCTCAAGGAGCAGGGCGTGCAGCGGCTGCAGGCGAACGGGAAGGGCGATCTGCTGGTCACGGTCAACGTCGAAATCCCGAAGCGCATTTCCGATAAGGAGCGCTCGCTGCTCGAACAGCTTGCGCAGCTGCAGGGCGTCGCGACCGTGCAGAAGCGCAAGAAGGGCCTGTTCAAGTAATGGCGGCCGAACAGCAGCGTATGCGGCCGGCTGCGCGCATGTGCCGGATCGCCGTCATGGCGGCGGCGCTGTGCGTCGCTGCGCCGTGGGCCGTTCCGGTCGGCCCGGTGCCGATCTCGCTGGCAACGCTTGCGGTTTACCTGATCGGGGCCGTGCTCGGCTGGGTGGACGGGACGATTGCCGTCGCGATTTATCTGCTGCTCGGCGCGGTCGGCGTGCCGGTGTTCAGCGGCTTTTCCGGCGGCGTACAGAAGCTGGTCGGCGCGACCGGCGGCTATCTGCTCGGCTATCTGCCCTGCGCGGCGATCGTCGGCTGCGTCGCGGATCGAACGGCCAAACCCCTGTGGCAGGCCGCGGCAATGGTGCTTGGCACGGTGCTGCTCTACGCGCTCGGAACCGCGTGGTTCGTGTTCCAATCCGGCCGAACCGTCGGCGAGTCGCTGACCCTGTGCGTGCTTCCGTTCCTTGCCGGCGACGCGGCAAAGATCACCGTCGCCGCGCTGTTGAGTCCGCCGCTGCGGCGTGCTTCCGAACGTTTGACACATCGGTCGCCGCCGAAGGACGCGCCGAAAGAAGCGTGACGAACAGCTTTCGACAAGATGTTTTGCGGAGAGAGGAACCCCCTTTCTCCGTTTTTTGTCGTTCGCGGCGCGATTCGCGAAAAAAGAACGATAAAAAATTTTCATCTGTACGGTTTTAGTCCCCATGGCGCGCAGATTCTGTGGTAAACTGCAACCATTCGGAGAATCCGAACGATTCCGCACGAAAGAGGGTGAGAACAATGCAGATGAGCGAGATGAAGAAAATTGCGGAACGGGAAGTCCTTCGCTACCGGGAAAGCGCGGCGTTTGTACGCGGCTGGCTGGACGGCGGAGGCGCCGGCGATATGGCAAAATTCCGGGAGCGGCAGCGATGGGTCTGGGCGGTGGAGCGCGTGCGCGAACTGCTGCGAAAGAGCGCGCCGGACAAGGAACGGTTTTTCAGCCGCCTTTATCAGCTGGACGAGCCGCATGCGCGCTGCCGGATTGACGAAACGATCGTAAGCCTCAGTCTGGAGCTGTACCAGTCGGAGGCGACGCTGTACCGCTGGCGCAGCGAAATCCTGCTGTCGGTCGCGATCGCGGCGGTGCAGTCGCAGGCGCTGCGGCCCTTCTGACCGGTTGACAAGGCGGGGGCGCGATGCTATAGTGAAGAAAAGTAAGGAATATGGCAGGGGATTGCGATGAAACTGTCAACCAGGGGACGGTACGGACTGCGGGCGGTTGTCGAGCTGGCCGCGCGGCAGGGCGCGGAGCCGGTTTCGCTTTCGGTGCTCGCAGCCGAGCAGGACGTTTCGGAAGCGTATCTCGAGCAGCTGATGCGGTCGCTGAAGAACGCCGGGCTCGTCTCGACCGCGCGCGGAAAAGCGGGCGGATACCGTCTCGCGCGGGCGGCGAACGAAATCTCCGTCGGCGCGGTGCTGACCGCGCTGGAGGGTTCCACGGCGATCGCGGACTGCGTGGACGGGAACGGCGGCGTTTGCGAATCGGCATGCACCTGCGCGGCGCGTCCGCTGTTTCTGACGCTGCAGCGCCGGATCGACGCGGTGCTGGACGAAACGACCGTACAGGACCTTTGCGAAGATTATCTGACGCAGAAACGGAGGCAGAGCGATGCAGGTCTATCTTGACAATGCGGCGACGACGCGTATGCTGCCCGCCGTGCGCGACGCGATGCTGCCGTATTTCTGCGAAACGTACGGCAATCCGAGCGGCTTCCATTCCGTTTCGCGGGAAGCGCATCGCGCGCTGGACGAAGCGCGGCGAACGACGGCAAAGTGTCTCGGCGCGGAGCCCGGCGAAATCGTGTTCACCGGCGGCGGCAGTGAGGGAGACGCCATGCTGCTGCGCGGCGCGGCGCGGGCCTGCCGCGCAAAGGGATCGCACATTGTGACGAGCGCGATCGAGCATCATGCGGTGCTGCGGACGCTGGAAGCGATGCAGGCTGCGGGCGAAGCGACGGTCACGGTGCTTCCGACGGACGCCGAGGGTCGCGTCAGCGCGGAACAGGTTCGGGCCACGATCCGTCCCGATACGGTTCTGGTTTCCGTGATGGCGGCGAACAACGAGGTCGGCACGATCGAGCCGATTGCAGCGATCGGCGCCGTGTGCCGGGAAGCCGGGGTGCTGTTCCATACCGATGCGGTGCAGGCGATCGGCCAGATTCCGATCAACGTGAAAGAACTGCCGATCGACCTCTTGACGCTGACCGCGCATAAATTCCACGGGCCGAAAGGCGCCGGCGCCGTGTATATCCGAAAAGGCGTGCGGGTGGAACCGCTGATTGCGGGCGGCGAGCAGGAAAGCCGTCGGCGGGCCGGCACCGAAAACGTGCCCGGGATCGTCGGGCTGGCGGCTGCGCTCAGGATTGCGACGGACGGGCTTGCGGAAAACGCGGCGCGGATGACGCGCCTGCGCGATCGGCTGATCAGCGGGATCGAAGCCGCGATTCCGACGGCGATTCTGAACGGGTCGCGCACGGATCGGCTGCCGAACAACGTGAACGTTTCGTTCCCGGGCGTGCGGAGCGAGGGCCTGCTGATGCGGCTCGATCTTTGCGGCGTCGCTGCGTCGGCCGGGTCGGCGTGTACGGCGGGCTCGCTGGAACCGTCGCACGTGCTGCTCGCCCTGGGCGCGTCCCCGGAGCGGGCGCAGAGCGCGCTGCGGCTCACGCTTTCGTCGCTGACGACGGACGAAGAAATCGACTGCGTCCTTTCCGTCCTGCCGGAAGCGGTGCGTTTGCTGTCCGTTTGAACCGAAAAAGAGAAGTACAACCGCAAAAAGCACGGAAAACACGGAAAACCGTGCTTTTTTTGTTGAAAAACGGCGCAAACTATGTTATACTATTTCGGCATTTGAGGGGGAACAAGGGCAGTATGCGCAAGGAGATTCAGGACATCATCTCGCAATTACCGAGCGGAACGGCGTCGGAGCAGCTGACGGAAGGCTGTCTGGTGCTGGAAGGCGGCGCTTTTCGCAGCCTGTATACGCAGGGTTTTTTGGACGTGATGATGGAAAACGATCTGAACCTGACCTGTGTGATCGGCGTTTCTGCCGGCGCGCTGGCCGGCGGGAGCTATGTTTCCGGGCAGATCGGCGCCTCCGTGCGTACCAACCTTTCCTATCGGCATGACGGCCGCTATATCGGCATGCGCGCCATTCTGCACAGCGGCAGCATCATCGACGTCGGGTTTCTGACCGAGGATCGCGGCATCCATGAATCGCTGGACATGGAGCGGTTCAACCGCTCGAAGCAGCGGTACGTCGTCCTTGCGACAAACTGCCTGACCGGCGAGGCGACCTACTTCGAAAAGGGAAAGTGCGACGATATTCTGCTCGCAGCGCGCGCTTCCGCAACGATTCCGCGGTTTTCGCCGATGGTGATGATCGACGGCGTTCCGTATCTCGACGGCGCCTGCGCCAACAAGATTCCGTACCGCTGGGCGCTCAAAGAGGGCTATGAAAAGATCGTGGTCATCCGCACGCGCGACTTCTCGTTTCGCGCCACGGAGCCGAAAAAGCCGCGTCCGCCGCTCATGTACCGGAAGTACCCGGCGCTGGCCGCGCTGCTCACGAACAGCGATCATGCGTACAACATGGAGTGCGAGGAGCTCGAAGCGCTGGCCGCCGAAGGCCGCATCCTGCATCTCGGCCCGTCGCGCCCGGTCGAAGTCGGGCTGATGGAGCCCAGCATTCCCCGGCTGTTCGACCTGTATCAGCTCGGTCGAAAGGACGCGCTCGACCGGCTGGACGAGATCCGCGCCTACCTGTCTTGACTGCAATCCGCCGCACGGTATCCGCCGCGCGGCGTTTTTCTGCCCGGAAATTGTAAATACTGGATCGGAAATGTGAATACTCGGTCACGTTGATTGCTTTTTTCGACCGGAAATGCTATAATGAAACAAGTTTTGGCGAAGGCGGTCCGAAATGGTTTTTTCGAGCACATCGTTCCTGTTTTTGTTCCTGCCCGCGCTGCTGCTGCTTTACTTTATCGGAAAAGATATTCGTTGGCGCAACGGCGTTCTTTTGGCGTTCTCCGTTTTGTTCTACAGCGTCGGCGAGCCGATTTGGGTGTTCGGTATGATCGTCGTGACGCTCGTCAACTGGTGGCTTGCGCTCGTCATTTCCCACAAGCGCAACAAGCGGATGCGGAAAATCCTGCTCGCCGTCGCGGTCGTCGTTTCGCTCGTGCTGCTCGTCTGGTTCAAGTATTCCGCGTTCGTCGTCAATACGTTCGCCGGGTTGTTCGGCGCCGAGTGGCGGATGCCGGAGCAGCATCTCCCGATCGGCATCTCCTTCTATACGTTCCAGGTGCTGACCTATACCGTGGATGTGTATCGCAAAAAGGCGAAGCCGCAGCGGAATCCCGCGTACGCGCTGCTGTATATCTCCTGCTTCCCGCAGCTGATCGCCGGCCCGATCGTGCAGTACGCGGACGTAGCCGACGCGCTGACGAATCGCAGAACGACGCCGACCGCGTTCTATACCGGCATGCGCCGCTTCGTCGTCGGCCTTGCGAAAAAGATTCTGCTGGCGAACCTCTGCGGACAGATGCTCGAATCGACGCAGCTTGCCGGAACGAACGCGGAAATGAGCTTCCTCGGCGCATGGTTTTCCGCGATCCTCTACGCGATGCAGCTGTATTTCGATTTCTCCGCCTATTCCGATATGGCGATCGGGCTCGGGCGCGTGTTCGGGTTCACGTATAAGGAGAACTTCGATTATCCGTACATCTCCGCGTCGATCTCGGAATTCTGGCGGCGGTGGCACATGTCGCTGTCCGGCTTTTTCCGCGATTATGTGTATATTCCGCTCGGCGGCAATCGCCGCGGCATGGCGCGCACGATCCTGAACCTCGGCATTGTCTGGGCGCTGACCGGGCTTTGGCACGGGGCCAGCTGGAACTTCGTGCTGTGGGGCGTGTACTACTTCGTGCTGCAGGTGGTCGAGCGGTTCGTGTTCCGCGGCTCGATCGAGCGCGTCCCGAAAGCGCTGCGGCATATTCTGACGATGCTGCTCGTTCTCGTCGGCTGGGTGCTGTTCTACTATACCGATTTTTCCGCGCTGCTGCAGCATTTTGCGGCGCTGTTCGGCGTTTCCACGGTGGGCGGCGTCCATCTCGCTTCGCTTTGGGACGACAAACTGCTTTCCGTCTGGAAACAGTATACCGTACTGCCGCTGCTGATGGCGGCGGCATGCCTGCCGATCGTGCCGTGGCTGAAAGCATGGTTTGCGAAAGACGAGCGGCGCAAACGCGTCGGCGACGTGCTCGCAACGGTCGCCGCGACGGGACTTTTGGTACTCTCGGTCGTGTTCCTGATGGGGCAGACCTACAATCCGTTCATCTATTTCCGGTTCTGAGGCGCTTATGGGACGTAAGATTTCCTTCCTTCTCTCCTATTGGTGGTGCATGCTCCTGCTCGTGCTGGGGCTGATTCCGCTGTTCTTCGGCAATCCGGAGGGCGGCGTTTCGGAGTCCGAAAACCGCACGCTGCAGGCCGCGCCGCAGTTCTCGCTGGCGTCGTGGTTCGACGGAACGTTCTCCGGCGAGCTGGAAACGTATCTGTCCGATCAGATGATCGGGCGCGACGGGATTCTGTCGGCCTCGCGCGGGATCCTCGGCGTGTTCGACGTGACGAGCGAAAAGGACCGCATCGTGCATGCGGATATCGACGAGGAGCTGGACCGCATGGCGAACGCCGATACGGACGACTTCGCGGACGAGTCGGATGCGGGCATGGTTCTGAATGTGACGATCGTGACGGAAGCGACTGCCGCGCCCGCAGTTGCGCCGACCGCGCCGCCGCAGGCGAACCCGGAAGCGACGCCGGAGCCGACCGCCGCGCCGGTGGCCACTGCGGAACCGGTCGATCCCACCGTTAAGGACCTTTCGATCGTGCGCAAGTTCGGACTGATCCGCACGGACGGCTCGTTTACGACGCGGTTCAACTTTGCCGAGGATGCAATGACGCGCACCATCGCTTCGCTGAACACGTACCGCGCCGCGCTGCCGGAGGACGGCACGGTTATTTTCACCTATATCCCGTATTCCTACGACGCGAACGAATGGCTGCTTGATACGGAGCATTTTTCGGGCTGGTCGAGCAACGTCGAGCCGACGATCCAGGCGAATGTCGAGCCGGGCGTCTATGTATTCTCGGCGGTTGAGGAGCTCGAACCGTATATGGCGGCAGGGGAGCAGGTGTATTACAAGGTCGATCACCACTGGTCGGGGCTCGGCGCGTTCTATATGCAGCGGCTGATGATGACGACCTGGGGCATCCCGTCGATCGCGTATGAGGATTTCGATTACACCGTACACGAAAACTTCCGCGGCTCGCTGTCGTCCAAGGTCAGTTCCGATCTGTACGACCGGCTCGAAGTGCCGGACGCGCTCGCGCCGACGCATGCGTACGTCTATCGCCGCCTGAACCAGCTCGTGCGTGAAGTGCGGTATATGGAGCCGGAGCGCGTTACCTATTCTGCGTTCCTCGGCGGAACGCATTCCCCGTTCTATGTCGCCGTGACCGGGTTCCATACCGGACACAGCGCGCTCGTCGTCTGCGATTCGTTCGGCAACGCGTTCGTGCCGTATATCGCGCCGTATTACGACCGCGTCTGCCTCGTCGATCTGCGCGATACGCACGACTTTGTGACGGGCGGCGGCGGCGCGCCGTTGCGCGATTACTTCAAAGAGTACGGCATCGACGACGTGTACTTCATCGTCTCGCGCGGGACGGGCGTCAACTCGTCCTACATGCAGTCGATCGTGCGGAAATATCTGTGAGGCAGCGTATGAGAAAACGAAAAGTAGCGCTGAGCAAACGGTTTGTCCGGTGGGGGATCGCGCTGTCCACCCTGTTGATGGTCGCGCTCTGCATCATCGGAGCGATGTATTGGAAAAAGCGGCCCGCCATTTTGGCGGAGCGCGCTGAGGAAGCGCTTGCGGCGGGCAACTATGACCGCGCGATTACGCTGTACGATTCGATGGAACAGACCGAAGAGGTCGCGGAATCGCTGCTGGCCGCCCGGTACGGCGCGGCGACGGAGTTGTACCGCGCGGGAAAGTATGCGGAAGCGGAGACGGCGTTTGCGGCGCTCGGCGATTATGCCGACGCGCGGACGCAGATTCTGGCCTGCCGCTACGCGATCGCGGAGCAGGCGATGCAGTCCGGCGATTACGCCGCGGCAAAGGAGCAGTTCTACGCGCTGTTCGGGTATGCGGACGCGATGACGCGGTACAACGACGCGCTGTACGCGATCGCCGCGGAAACGGAAGCGACCGACGCCGAAGCCGCTTTCGAGCAGTTTTATGCACTCGGATCGTTCTCCGACGCGGCGAAGCGCGCGGAGCAGATCGCGATCCGGCTGACCGGTATGGCGGACCCGGAGGACGCAGTGAACGTGATGCTCGGCGTGTCCGAGGAGGAAATCCGGCTGCGGAACAAGCTCGAATCGGCGCGCAGCGCGCTGCCGCAGCAGGCGCTCGCGGTCGGGTTCTACCACACGGTCGGGCGCAGAGCGGACGGCACGGTCGTCGCCGCGGGCAGCAATTCGGACGGGCAGTGCAACGTGTCCGGCTGGACGAACATCGTCGCGATTGACTGCGGCGCGTACCATACGGTCGGGCTGAAGGCCGACGGAACGGTCGTTGCGGTCGGGCGGAACGAATCCGGCCAATGCTACGTTTCGGACTGGACGGGGATTGTCGCGATCGCTTGCACCGATTACGATACGATCGGGCTGAAAGCGGACGGAACCGTGGTGCATACCGGCTACCATGCGTATGAAACGCTCGGCGGCTGGAGCGACGTCGCGTTCATCGGCGGCGGTTCGTATGCGGCGGTTGCGCTGACGTCGGCGGGACAGCTGTTGTCCTCGCATCCCTCGTCGCGCAGCGAAGGCGTCCGCGGCGCAATCACGGCGGACGCGTCCACGGGCTATGCCGTCGCGCTGATGCCGAACGGCACGGTGCGCACAACGAGCGCAGCGCTGCTGAAATCCGAAGCCGCAACGGACGAAATCCTGCTTCCGTGGCAGGAAATCGTCTCGATCTCGGCGTCGAGCACCGGCGTGCTCGGCCTTTCGGCGGACGGAACCGTGGAAACGATCTGGTTCCGCGAGCGTGATGCGATCGACTTCTCGGACGTCTCGGATATCATAGCGATTGCGGCGGGCGGCACGCATTCGGCCGTGCTGCAAAAGGACGGAACGGTGGTTGCGCGCGGCCAAAACGACGCCGGCGAGTGCAACGTTTCCGGCTGGCAGCTGGCAACGAATTAAAAAGAGCCTCCCCTGTGTAAGGGGAGGGCAGGGTAGGGTTGTAAAGCAGTACAGACGACCTTCCCGGAGAGCGTTTTATTCCGTTAAGTCGGCGTATTCCGCGCCGGCGGCGCGGATAAAATCATCGGGCCTAAGACATAGCTGGCAGCCGATACGCCCCGCGGACACATAGATCTGATCAAACAGCAAAGCGGTTTCGTCCAGACGCGTGACGAACCGCTTTTTCATGCCGATCGCCGTGCAGCCGCCGCGCACATAGCCGGTCAGAGGGAACAGCTCCTTCTGCGGCAGCATCGAAACCGATTTGACGCCGACGGCCTTTGCGCATTTTTTCAGGTCGAGCGATTCGTCGACGGGAATCACAAAGACGTAATGATTGCGATCCGCGCCGACCGTCACAAGCGTTTTGAACACCTGTTCGTGTTCGAGCCCGAGCCGATCCGCCGTGGCCGCGCCGTCCGTGAATTCGTCCGCTTCATATTCCGTATGCGTAAACGCGACGCCCATCTGTTCCAGAATGCGCATCGCGTTCGTTTTTTGTTCCTTTGCCATGAATTACAGTTCCTTTTTCAGCAGGATCAGTTGGTCGGTGCGGGCGATCTCGACGAAACCGGCATGCAGAAACATGTCGTAAGCCGGATTGTCGATCGCCATATCGTCGTATAACACCGGAATGCCGCGCGACTTTGCGGCGGTGCAAAGCAGTTCGAGCGCTTCTTTGCCGTAGCCGCGGTGGCGATACCGGCTGTGGATCAGCACGTTTGCCATGTAGCCGCCCCATTTCGAATCGAAGTGGAACGCGATCTCGCCGACGACTTCGTCGTTCTCGTTCACAACGTACCGGTAATACCGCCGGTTTTCATGGTGCAGAACCCAATGCGCATACCAGTCGTCCCATGCCGATTCGGGGAATGCGATCGTACCGCCCCATGCCGCGTTGTAGGACATCGTTGCGGGATCGCTGAGCATGCGCGCACGCGCGTCAAGCTCGTCCCGCGCGGGAAGATGCAGCCGCAGCTTGCGATTGGAGTCCGTCATGCGCCTTGTATCCCTTTCCGTTTCCATAAATTCTCAGTCTATGTTACCATGAGACCGCGCCGGTCGCAAGGGGAAGATGCAACAAAAATGTAATTTTTTGCCCCCAACCCGAACGGCGCGTCGTTTGGTCCGCGCAAATTGATTTTCCGTCTTGACAGTTCGCCGTTCGTGTTGTAAAATACCTTCTGTTCGGGGATGTAGCTCAGCAGGTTAGAGCGCTGTGTTCACATCGCAGAGGTCTAGGGTTCGAGCCCCTACATCCCCACCATTGAAAAACCGCCTGAAACAGGCGGTTTTTCTCTGTTTTACTGGACTTTTGTCCAATTCTGTATCCAAAAAGCGAAAAAGCATTTTCACAAAATGAAAGGCTATTTTCGGTTTATAACATGCAAATTTGGCTACGAATTTGGACACGGATTTTCGGAATCGAGAACACGATCGTAAAAGTTCCGCATATTGATCACATCGTCGTTCACATCTTTGGAAGAAAGATGCGTATAGATTTCATGAACGACGTCAGGCGTTGCCCATCCGCCGAGCTGCATCGTCGTCTTTTCCGTCCATTTCAGATGATAAGCGAGAGAAGCGAAGGAATGACGAAGCTCGTGCATTGTAACCGTCGGCAGGCCGGCGGATCGACAGAGCCGATCCAGGTGCTTGTTCAACGTCATATCGCGTGCGGTGATCGGGAGCGGATTATCATGCAGGAGAACGGAGAGCCGGGAAATCATAATCGGAATATCACGGCGGGATCGGTCCGTCTTGTTCAGTTCGGTTTTGACGAGCCCGTGTTCGCTCGGTACGACGGCGCCGCGGACGCGAATCAGATCACCGGAACAGCTGCCGGGAACCAACGCGGCAAGCTCGCTATAGCGAAGGGAATGCAGTGCAAGGAGATATGCAGCTTCGTACGGATCGCCTTGAATCGCAGAAAGAAACGCATGGATCTGCGTGAAATCGAGAAAGCTGCGTTCCTTGCGGATGGACTTCGGCAAATTCACCGTCGGTACTGGCTGCTTCGCATAGCGCAGCGCGGCCGTGACGAGACGCCATGCGTTTTTGATGGTCTTTGCCGCATAGCGCTCGGTTTCCTTGGAGATCATAGCCTGCCACGGGATGGATTGCAGGTTCTGATTCATATAATCGCGGAAGCTGTTGCCGCGAATGGTTCGATATCCGATGACGGTGCTCGGCGAAAGCACCGCTTTATTGTCCGCAATGTATTTGTCGATCAGATCGCCCAGCGTGGTCTTCGGGGCGGCCTTCGCCTGTTCGATCATGCCGGACTTCACGGCGCGGGCGCGGACATAGTACGCAGCTTCGGTGTCCTCCGTGATCCAGACGCGCTGGCCGGCAACCATGACGCGGCCGCGATATTTGCCGCTTGCGGTAAGCTGCGGCGCGGGGACCGGGACTTCTTCCTTCGGCTTTTTCCGGGCGCGCTGAACACGCTCCCCGCAAAAGCGGCAGAATACGCTGTCATTCTCGATTTCTTTTTTGCAGTATTTGCAGAGCATTTTCCTTTTGCATCGCGCTGCATAGCGCAGAAAGTTGGGATCACGGGTAACGAAACTGAGTTAATGCGGCTTGGAACGTTTGCGGAAAACCAATGCAGGAAAGATCTCTTGCTGTAAGGTGCTTTTTCACGAGAGAGCAAACCTCTGATATGCAGTTGATTTTGTCGGTGTCGGAAGGAAGCCTTTTTATCAACACAAGAATGAACGCAAACAGACTGTCGGCGGAGGTGTCCGGAAAGCTTGTTAAGAATCGATTGGGGAGCTTTGCCGGGGGAGCGAACCTTGCATTGTACAGACGCGCTCCATGCGCGCATTTGTTCCGCAAGAAGGCGAGACAGTGCAAATTATTCTTCAATACGGTATGACCGGTATTGGATGCAGCAGCAATAATACTTTGATCACTTTCGTACATTCCGCCGTACAGCTTTGAAAGATCGGAGAAAGAGAGCATTTCAACCATGACCCAGAGAGGGAAACGATTATCGTATTTCTCCTGGTGATGTTGCATTATAAGGGAATCCTTGTAGTATTGCGGCCCACGATCCTCGAATGAATCAAGTATTTCCTCGACATCGTCCGGCAAATAATAATTTGCAGTGTTGTAATGCTGATCGTGCGGAGGGGTCATGCACTTAGAAAGAGCGAAGTGGTACGAAATCTGCGTTCGATAGTATAGTTCGACCACTTCAATATACTTCCGAAGAACATTCCGAAGCTCAATATCAAACAGATAGAGCCGGCGAACATCCTCAAATTTCGTTCCGGGAACATAGTCGCTGTTGTCGGGTGCAATCCGGTATTGAAGCGCATATCCGGTGAAACGATAGTAATTCACTGAGGTCAGAAAGGATTCCACTTCAGCTTCGTCTTCTATGATCATGTTATGACGCTTCAGCTGCTCGACCTGTTCGTGAAACGAAAAAGGCATTTTCAGTTCTTTCATTATTTCCTCCCAAAAAAAGTAAGAGCCGAGTTCGGAAACTCGGCTGCCCCCCAATGCAATTAAATCATCGGGCAGGACTGTTGCTATTATTATATGCAAGAGCCGAGAAAAATGCAATACTTTAGTGTAAATTTTTTCACCGTTATGCAGAAAGAATGCCCCAAACTACCCAAAATAACCAATCCATTCTCTGTTTATCCTTTCAAGTAATCGTCTATGCGGATCACGCCTCTTTTTGATCGGCTGCCTGCTGGTCAAGAAAGAAAAGGTCAACACCTTAGCACCCAATACTGCTTATTTGTGAAGAATCAAATCTACAGTGGAGTCAGCATCAAGCATTATGAACATTGAAGAATCCCATGCCAAATTTGCTGGTGCGTATATACGTATTTCTTTTGCAAAACTTAGGAGACCGTTGCATTCTTCTTCATATTTGCATGCTCGTGATAATAGAGATGACGTGATATAGTCCTCTACTTTAAGAACATACGGCACAATTGTATCCGCGGAATTATTACCGATTAGAGGACCTATAATTATAGTTACTTCATCAAAGAAACTTTCTTTTTCATCTTCTAAATCGGGAGATGGTTTTAACCTTGAAAGATCAGGCACAGGCGCATCAACTGGAGCATGGTCAATACATTCAAAAATATAGGAATGTAGCTCGGATGACGAAGCGTCATAAAGTTCTTTTAACTGCGCATCGAGATTTTGATAGAGATCGTAAATCAATTCAGCACAAATATTAGAAGTTGAAGATGCCCCGGAATTCACTTTCAAAATATTATAAAGTTGTGGATAAATCGTTGTGGGCATATAACGAGATACTTGGTCGTTGTTGACAAACGGATATGAAGAAGGCTTATTTTTCTTAGAGAATAGGTACTTCACTTCAAAACGACCAATAAAAATCCAATAGATTATGTAGGCTATAGTAGCTATTACAAAAACTACTATTCCAGTCATAGACATTTTGTTTACATGAATTAGAGCAACAAGAAATGCGGGAATAGAAGCGAGTGCTTCTATTCCAGGGAAAGTATTGTTTAAGATAATAAAACCGGAAAAAAGCACAATGCAGAGTATGATTGCCCAAATAGGTAATTTGGAGAAGATAAGAAAAGCGGAAACGATCAAACCGATATATATATTTGCTATCATATTCACCTCGAGAAATTTGAAATTTTATTTATACGAATAACCCATTATCACTTCTGGAAAACCATATTAAGAGATCAAATATCGCGATAATCATCAAGAATTATAATGCCTCTTTTTCCTCTTCCTTTTGTCGTGATAGGAGAAAATGAATGTTATCTAATACAGTTCTCTGGTTCGACTTGGAAAGCCTACGAAAAGAATGAATAAACATGATTTCATCCTGTGAAAAATGGAAAATGGATTCATCGTCGGGATAACCGAGAGTAGACAACGGAATACTGAGACGTTGACAGATTAGAACGGCTCTTTCGTAAGGAATTTTCTTTGGGCTTTTTTTGGGGTTTAAATAACCGTTAGAGAATCCACATTCCTTTTCAAGCGTCGAAACAGGGATATTTCGATCCTCACAAACTTTTCGCACGTATTCAACATAGTTCATAACAAATCTCCTTAGAAAAAACTCTAAAAATATATTGACAAAATAGGAAATTCCCTATATACTATAATCGAAATTAGGAAAACCCCTAAAACGCTATTTGCTTGAGCAGAGATAGCAAATACATTTTAGACTATTATCTAAAAACAGTCAATAGATAATTGGTTTTTCTCTAACCGAAGGAGGAACTATGTCAATCTATGAAAATGTTGTAGCAAGATGTAAGGAGCGGAAGATTTCTATTTCGGAATTGGAGCGTGCTTCTGGGTTAGGAAACGCAACAATAGCAGGATGGAAGACGAGTTATCCACGCGTTGATAAAATTGCTGCAGTTGCGAGCACTTTGGAATGCAAGATCGATGATTTGCTTTGCAAGGAACAGTAATTGAAATCACAAGTAAGGAGGAGCAAGCATGAAGATCATGACGAACAGGCAGTTCGAGAGGGAACTGGAGAAGGCGCGGCGCGAGGTTGAACGCGCCCACTATGAGGAGCGACAGCGGAATGAGCAGTGGAAAAAGATCGAAGCGATGGAACACGCTATCGGCCAACAGGCAGACGCGATCTTGCGCATCGAGCAGCAACTGCAGGAGCTGAGGGAGCGGGACGCATGACGAATGCAGAGTACTACATCCAACTCGTTTCCGATCCGGACAGCGCATCGGACGAAGCACTCTGCAAGGCGATCGGATGCCAGTACAAAGAATCGGATACGCGTCGCGCATGTGTTGGCCTTGAATCTCATAAGCTCGACAAATCAATATGCGCAAACTGCATCCGCGACTTTTTGAAAGCCGAGTGGAGCATGAGAAACATGCGCACGCCGCCGTTGTCGTAACAGGAGGGGGAAGCATGAAGATCAGGGACATCGAGAGACACATGAATGATCACGGAACGAATCCGCGCATTCGGGTTTTGAAGCACAATGATGACTTCTCCGAGCTTATCTACGAGGGCAGCCCTTACAACATCGCCGAAACGATTGCGGGGTTGATAGTCGAAAGCTTCACGGTGCGCGGAGTTGGATTTCTTGAAGTCCATGTTTGAACCCGATAGGCGCGGATCCGGCTACTGTCCGGAATGTGTGAAAAGAGTGCCGCGCCGTGGTGATAAGGGGCGCATTTCCCCGCGCCCCGCTAATGCAGCCGGACAACGTCCGACGGTCACAAGCCCGTGTAAATGCAGAGTGGCGAAGCAGGAACTGAAAGAGGAGGCGAAAGAATGGACCGAAAATTGACACTTGAACAAGCAGAGCAGCTGATGCGGCGCACCGGCGGTTCGCTCGATCTCAGCAGCACGCAGATCACGGCATTGCCGGACAACCTCACGGTCGGCGGTTCGCTCGATCTCCGCGGCACGCAGATCACGGCATTGCCGGACAACCTCACGGTCGGCGGTTCGCTCGATCTCAGCAGCACGCAGATCACGGCATTGCCGGACAACCTCACGGTCGGTGGTTGGCTCGATCTCAGCAGCACGCAGATCACGGCATTGCCGGACAACCTCACGGTCGGTGGTTCGCTCTATATCTACGGCACGCAAATCACGGCATTGCCGGACAACCTCACGGTCGGTGGTTCGCTCGATCTCTACAGCACGCAGATCACGGCATTGCCGGACAACCTCACGGTCGGTGGTTCGCTCGATCTCAGCAGCACGCAGATCACGGCATTGCCGGACAACCTCACGGTCGGTGGTTGGCTCGATCTCAGCAGCACGCAGATCACGGCATTGCCGGACAACCTCACGGTCGGCGGTTCGCTCTATCTCCGCGGCACGCAGATCACGGCAGCGGAACGGTGTAAAGTAAAACGTCTTATCGACGGTACGATTAAAAAGCACTATATCTATGCCGACGGTGTTTTGTTCCACCGTACCGGCCGCGAACACAAGATTGGAGAATATACCGTTTATTCCGGCAAAATCAACGGTCAAATGCTTGTAACGGACGGGAAGCTGTGGGCGCACTGCAAAACCGCAAAGGACGGTATCGCAGATATCTTGTTTAAGCGTGCGAAGGATCGCGGCGCGGATCAATACAAAGGTATTGACCTTGACAAGCCGTACACCGTGGAAGAATTGAAAACGATGTACCGGATTATTACCGGAGCATGCAGGGCCGGCACGGAAGCGTTTGTCAATTCGGTGCGCGATCTGAAAGATACGTATACGGTACGGGAAGCGCTCGAAATTACAAAAGGACAGTATAACGCGGAAGCGTTCAGCCGGTTCTTTGCGGAGGCGGAAGCATGACAGAAGGAAGACGCCGCGAGATCTTCGTCGACAACTTCGCGGGCGGCGGCGGGGCGAGCACGGGAATCGAGATCGCGATCGGCCGGAGCGTCGATATCGCGATCAACCACGACCCGACGGCGACAGCGCTCGTCCGGGCGAACCTGCCGGAATACTGCGAGCAGAAAGGAGCGGCGTAATGGAATTCAAGGTAGGCGACCGCGTGCGGATTCGCTCGTGGGAAGACATGGAACGTGAATATGGTTTAGACGCAGATGGAAACATCGAGACGCCTTTTGCGGATTCGTTTATTCGAGAGATGAAACATTTGTGTGGGAGAACCGCAAAAATCACGGATATTTTCGGATTCGAAGTTGCATTGCGATTCGATGAAGATTACGGGAACGAAAACTGGAACTACACCTATTACATGATCGAACCGGAAACGGCGTGCAGCGGGATCTCACCGATCTACTACAACGCAGACGCAGACCGATATTACCGCGACGTGGACGGCATCCGGCTCGCGTATGAAGCATACGAAACGCACGGATCGCGGCACTGCGGTCGGCTGATCGGCTGGTACTGGCCGGGCGAGAAAGAAACAGAGTCGCCGCAACGGATCTATGAGCGCGAAGCGTATGCACAGATGCTGCGCGGGATGATCGAATAAGGCGAGCGGAGGAAACCGGAATGAACTGGCTTGTATGGCTTATCGTCGGCGCAGCGTGTGTCGCAGCGTTCGTCGTGCCGATGATGTGCGCTTGCATTATGGCCGGCCGGTACGACGATGCGGCAGAAAGGAGAGAAGAATGAAAGAATTAGAATTTATTGAACTTGTAAAGAGTATCGTTGCGGATTATACAAACGAGCATCTTGATAAATCCGATAATGTTCAGATCACGAAAGATGATGTGTATATCGTTTGGATGTGTAAAACATTGCAGAACAGTAAAGCGTTGGCATCGACAAACTTGCGTGATGGTATGTATTACGAACTAACTTATAACGGAGATAAAAACGAAATGTATATTGACGCTTATAAGAAGTTTGAGAATAGATGTTTGCAATTAAGCGATGGATGATTTCAACATTGGACTGAGTTACAAGACGTTGTAATTGCGGCAGAAAGGAAGGGGAAATGAATCTTGGTGAGATCACATGGAAGAACGACGGGCACGCGATGCGCTTTGTGGAGCGGCACGTCAAGGAACTGTCGAACCCGCGCGCAGCGGATCCGTGGACGCTTGCGACGGCGAGCCTGCACTGTATCGGAGAAAACCCGTTTTCGGAAGAACTGTGCAGACGGGCGGGGCTGCTTGACCTGTACAAGGCCGCGATGGATGACCTTGACAGAATGCGGGCAACCCGCAAGGCGGCGGCAAGATTCGGGATCGTAATGTGCGTAGGGAGGGACAAATGCAGCTGAAGAAGATCGCGAAGATCTGCGCGGCAACGCGCACGATCGTGACATACGAGCACATCGAAGAAGGGACCGGGGCGGTGCGGCGGTTTGTTGGAGACAAGTTTGCACTGTACGAAGTCGGGAACCTGGGCGACAGCATCACGCTGGAGATCATGCAGACGATTTTCGACGTCAAGAAAGAAGACCGGCCGGGCTGGACGTTCGTCGTGAAGCCGTACAATCCGGAGATAGCGGAGATTCTGGCGGACACATGCGAGGACGAGGTCGGCATGAGCGCGTACGGGGTGCACCTGCAGTACCGCGGGGCTGTGCTGATCCCGTTCTATGGCGGAGGCAAAATCTTCTTTGTGGAAGAGACGTACTTTGCGCCGCTGCGGGACGAGATCAAGGCGGGCGGAATCGGCGTGTACTGGCGGAGGAACTGGGACGTGCTCACGGTGAAGAACGGACTTTGCCAGACGATCGCGTGCGTTTCGGCGTTCACGCTTCCGGAGGACGTCGTGGAAGCGCTGCGCGGGATCAATGCAAGGGTATTCAAGGATCACGACGGGGACGAGTAAGGAGGCAGATATGAGCTTGTACGAACTGTTGCAGGTATTTCCGAATTCGACGTTGGTGCGGATCATGGGCGACGGCTGCACGATCTTTTGCGGGATCGTGGCGGAATTGCCGTTTGCGATCGTCCGGGATCAGACGGTGCAGATGCTGCGCGGGGAGAAGGACGAGCGCGGCAATGCACGGATCCAGATCGTGCTGGAAGTGAGGGGAAAGTGATGGCAGGGGAACAGAAACAGCAGCCGATTGACTGGCTGAAAGCGGTCATTCTGGAACGGATGCATGCCAACGGCTTTACGCGTGAGGATGTATGCGTTCTCGCAGGGATCAGCGTTCCGACGTTTCGGACGCTGATGCTGCAACCGGTAACGGCGTGGGATTATTCGCAGAGGAAAGCGGTGCTGAAGGCGCTGCGAATCAAGATCAAGGAACTGCCGGAGGACGTGCAGCTGTCGATTGCACAGTATTTGGAATAAGTTTCGCGCGGGGCGGGTTTTGCTTGATCTACCGCAAACGCGCGGCTGCCGGGAGGTTCCTGTGTCTCCTTACTCCTTCCGGCAGAGAGTTTGGGCCGCATACAGCGGTCCGCGATCGGGCGGGGGCGTCTCCCCGGCTTCTTGCCCGATCGAAAGTATGCAGGAACCGGTAGGCGGTAGGCGATTCGATGGGTATTTCGTGTTCTTCCTCCGCGAATCCATGCGCCGGATCCTGCAGAAGGCGGGCGGCAGGCGAAGTTTTTGCGGTTTTATTCGCCTGCAGCCCGCAACGGGAAAAGGAGACAGAAAAGCAGCACACACGACGGAAAAGGAGATGAACCAATGGAACAGAGGAATCGGTATGCGCTGATTGCGTACGCGCAGTCGATCGGATATGTGCGGGAGCGGATCACGGAGCTGCGGAATGCTGCAGAGGAGATCGAAGGGAAGGGCGTCGAATACGCGCTGCTTTCGATTGCGATCGACCTTCTGGACTTGGCAGAAGTCATTTTGCGGAAGCAGTCCGCGAAACGGGAAACGGCTGCAGAACAGGCGTTCCGGTCGGTGAAAGGGGAAATCGAATGAAGGGCTGGAGCTACACGGACGGCGAGCTGCGGACGATGTACCGGGACGCGAAGGACAAGCGCGCGCAGATCAAGATCATACAGGAGCTTTGCTGCAGGTCGCGGGAAGAGGTCATCGAAAAGCTGAGAAGCATCGGGCTCGAAGTGGAAGATGGCGAGAAGAGGACGAAGCCCAAAAAGAAGAGGAAAGCCCCGAATGTGGTATGCGAGTGGACGCCGGAAACGATCGAGGAGGTTCGGCAGCTGGCAGCGACAGGAGTATACATCAACACGATCTGCAGGCGGATGCACGTCGGCGAAGGGCGCTTGCGCCGCATGATGGACGCGAACGGAATAACGTGCACGAAGTACGGAGAGATCCCGGACGCAAAGAAACCGGAGATCAGGCGGTTGCTCGCAGAGGGATTGCCGCCGACGCGCGTAGCGCGGATGGTTCATGTGAGCCCTGCAAAATTGCGGGACAGGTTGGCAGATTTTTTGGAAAGCGAGGCGTTATGATATGGAGAACGAAGCACTGATTGCAGTTTTGGAAGTCTTGTACCGAATCCTGGTTGCGTTCATCGTGCTGGGCGTGCTGGGGGTCCTCGCCGCCTTGATGGTCATGTATATACCGCGCACAGAGAAACTGGCAGCGAAGGACGAGACGATCCGGCAGCTGCGGGAGCTGCTGACGGAGAACTCGAAGAAGCGCACGGATGATCAGTACGAGCGGAACGAGCTCGTGAACGCGTTGACGGAAAAGCAGCTGAATGAAGAGGCGGAATGGAAGCAACGCTTGGAGGACGAGCAGAAGAAGACACGCACAGCGGAGGGCAGCGCGAAGAAGCAACGGGAGATCGCGGATACCATGGCAACGCTGCTCGATCAATACGTGCAGAAATACGGCGTCATGCGAGGGAAGGAAGATCAGATTCTTCAGCTCTTGAACGAGCGGGAGGCAGTGGCATGACAGATCTGTTTTTGGGTGCGGCAGTGCGGGCACAGCGGAAAAAGCGGGAAGAAGCGGCGCAGGGCTCGCTGCTCGACACGAATGAATTTGCGAAGGTGGTAGAGACGCAGCGACAGGTTCGCGCAGAGGAAGCAGAAGAGCAGGAGCGCGTGCGGGAAGCGTATCGGCAGGCGCAGCGAGACCGGGAAGCGGCGAACATGGCGGAAATGGAGTGCTTTCTGGAAGAAGCGAAATTGATGCTGAACCGGATCGGGCGGCCGGTGAACGGATTCTTTATCAACCAGGGCGGGGAGATAATCGTGGTGCACAGACCGCAGGAAACGGTGCGGGTCTATGTCGGGAACATTGATGATCGCCAGATGCGGTGGATCGCGGTGCGGAAGGTGATCGAAGCGGTGATCGGATAGAAGGAAGGAGAGTAAGGATGGCTTATCGCGTGAAGCAGCGAATATTCGCGGGAGCAGTGTGCGAGCAGGAGGTTTACTCTGTTACATCAAACCGGAAGCGCACAGCGAAGGACAGCGTTCCGCGTATTCGTTTTCAGAGCGAAGAAGAATATGAACAACATAAAGCCGGCATTTCCCGCCGGCATTTCGTGCAGTTGGTCAACGCGAATTTCTCACCGACCAGCTTATACAGCACATTGACGTTTGACCAGGAAAATGAGGTACACACATTTGAGGAGGCGCAGCAGCTGCGGGACCGGTACTGGCGCCGCCTGAAACGTATGTATCCGGATGCGGTGATCTGCATTGTCGTGGGGCGCGGCAAAAGCACGAAGCGGATCCACCTGCACATGCTGTCGGAGGGAGTGGACGTCGCCGCGTTGCTGGATGAATGGACGTACGGCGATATCGTCGACGTGCAACATCTTCGCGAACACAACTATTACAACGGGATCGACTACGGTGCGGACTATACGGCGCTTGCGAATTACCTTTGGAACCACTGGACGCCGGAGCAGGGAGGGCATCGCTACAAGATCACAAAGAACGCGCGGAAGCCGGAGAAAGAGCGGCCGACAGAACCGGTGACGGCTTACTCGCTGGAGCATCCACCGCGACCGCCGCGCGGATATGCGTACGTAGAGGGGTTTTCGACGGAGTACGGATATCTGCATTTTAAGTATGTAAAGATCCCGGAGAAAGACCCAAAACGCGGGTCACGCGGCGACCTTTTGGGAAACCCTTGTAAATATGTAAAGTTTTGGAACCAAGAAGGACAAGAAGGAACAATTATAAAACAAGATAGCCCATCAGCCAGCCGCAGGCGATTATCATAGCAGCAGCAAGGTGGACCCGTGTGAGCAGTGTCGGGCAAGTCCAACGAAGGCATCGTGGATACCAAAAAACAGGACTTGTCCACACTGGTCATACAGTCCACCGTTAAATCCGTGTGGTCAACGCACGGCGTTGTCCACACGCCGGAAACCGGAACGGGGGTAGAGGCATGGAACGCATAACCATTCGCATGATGAACGAATACAGAAACGCAGGCGCAGCGAAGCGCCGTTCTCCGCGCATGCAGCAGATCAGGGAACGAATCGACGGTATGATCAAAGAGATCCTTGCGGATCGGAACATACCGGATCGACGGGCACACCTGCTGCACAAACGATTCGTGCTTCGAATGAGCGTGCAGCAGGTGTGCATGTCGCTCTACATCTCCGAGCGAACATACTTCCGTGAGATGCGGAAGATCAAGGCCCAGATCGAAAGGCAGTAAGAGCGCCGGGAGCGCTCTTTTTTGATGCTCCAAAACATGGCAGTTTTGGGGGCCGAAAGCGTGATATGGTGAAAGCACAGAAGCGAAAGGAGCGCGGCCGATGGCAGCGAAGAAGACCGGCACACGAAGAGGCAGCCGCGACAAGCAGAAAGCGTGGCACACGGAAGCAAAGCTGAAGCTTCTGACGGCCTGGGCGCGGCAAGGGATGACCGATGAAGCCATCGCGAAGAACATCGGGATCAGCAGGTCCACTCTTTCAGAGTGGAAAAACCGATATCCGGACATATCGGACGCCCTAAACACGGGCGCGCGCGAGGCGGACGCGGTGGTCGAGAACTCACTGTTCGAGCAAACGATCGGGAAAACGGTAACGCTGAAGCGGCCGCAGAAGCTGCGCGAAAAGGTCTACGACGAATCGGGAAAGCTGGTCGGGGAAACGGAACGCATCGAAATGGTCGATTTCCAGGAGTACGTCCCGGCGAACGTCACGGCGACGATCTTCTGGCTGAAGAACCGGCTGCCGGATCTGTGGCGGGACAAGGTCAGCACGGAGATCGGAGGATCGATCGACGCGGTCGAAAAGCTGTCCCAGGAGGACCGAGAACTGTTCGAAAAGGCGGTGAAACGGCTTGAATCCTATCCTGCAGAAAGCGTATAACAGCGAGCTCAAGGCCTGCAGGAGAAACCTGGAGTATTTCATCGAGACGTGGGTGAAGATCGAGGACAAGGATGCACCGGGGATAATCGTCCCGTTTCGGCTGTGGGAAGCACAGAAAAAGGCGCTGTACTCGATCAACGAGAACCGGTTGAATATCATCCTGAAAGCGCGTCAGCTGGGGATCACGTGGCTGGTGCTTGCATATGCGGTATGGTGCATGCTGCAGGCGGGGATCACGGTCGTTGCGTTGTCGAGGACGGAGACGGAAGCGAAAGAGCTTGTGCGGCGTGTCAGCGTGATCCTGAACCACATGCGCGGGATATGCCGCGAGAAAGAATGGGGCGGGATGACGTGGAGCAGCACAGCGCTGAGTGTCACGATGACGAACCCGGACGAGCCGGAGAGCACATTCCAGGCGTTTGCATCGACGCCGGGGGCCGGTCGATCCTTCACGGCAAACCTGATCATTCTCGATGAATGGGCGTTTCAACAGTTCGCAGATAAAATATGGGTTTCAGCGTATCCGACGGTATCAAGACCGACGAGCGGAAAGGTCATCGGCCTGAGCACGATCAAGCGCGGGACGCTGTTCGAGAAGATATGGACCGAAGTAGAGGACTTCAACCGGATCTTCATTCCGTGGAGCGCTGACCCGAGACGCACGCCGGAATGGTACGAGCGGCAGAAGCGCGTTCTGGGCGAGAAGGTGTTAGCAGAATTCCCCGCAACGCCGGAGGAAGCGTTCACGGTGGTCGGCGGCGTATTCTTCGAAGAGGTCCGGGCGCACATTCACCTGGTGGATTATCTGCCGCAGGGCGTATGCAGACGCTATATCTCGCTCGACTACGGTCTGGACAAGCTGGCAGCGTACTGGCATCGGGTAGATGATCAGGGATTCGATATCGTTTACCGGGAAATCGCGAAAAGCGGGCTGATTGCGAGCGAAGCGGCTGCTGCGATCAAGGCGGCAAACGGGACGGAAGAGATCGAT
Source organism: Clostridia bacterium (assembly GCA_017448545.1). Classification (GTDB taxonomy): domain Bacteria; phylum Bacillota; class Clostridia; order Christensenellales; family CAG-138; genus UBA3792. The sequence continues at coordinate 19,552 of JAFSLH010000006.1, read as the reverse complement.
GCGATCTATGCGCCGCCCGATTTGTGGAACCTTGACCGGCATACCGGCAGAAGCACAGCGGAGATTTTTTCGGATTGCGGGCTGCCGATGACGCAGACGTCAAACGACCGTGTGCAGGGATGGCTTGACCTGAAAGAGTGGCTTTCACCGATCGAGGAGCGGGACGTGCAAACGGGCGAAACGCGATTGACGGCACGCATGCGGTTCCTTCGGAATGCGTGTCCGTACCTGTGGCGCTGCCTGCTGTCGATCCAGAAGGACGAGCGGGAACCGAACGACTGCGCAAAGTATCCGCACGAGCTGACGCACGGGCCGGATGCGCTGCGAGCGTTTGCAGCAGGTCGACCGATGCCGGGCGAACAGGAAGAAAACCGGGATCCGCTTGGCAAACCTGACTACGAAGATCAGGTGAATTCATTCTTTGCGTATGACGGAGGATTTTAATCAATGCAGTATGTGATCGGAGCAATGGTCGGCGCGGTCATCTTCGCGACGGCGTTCGTGTGGGGATATCGGTGCGGCGAGGGCGAGAAAAAGAAACGTCCGACAGAGAAGCAGCAGCCGGAGGATAAGGCGGCGGAAGACAAGGCCCAACGCGAGAAAAAGCAGCGGGAGTACGAAGAGCAGTTTGACAGAATGCTGCAGTACAACGGGGAGGACAACACGAGATGAAGCCGATTCGAGAGAAACCGGAGGAGATTTTCAAAGAGGTCGATCAGGGAAAGGGCTACAAAACGACGATCGACTTATTTGAGACGGTCAAGCGGAACGAGGCGTTCTACACAGGCGATCAATGGCGCGGCATGCAAGCGGAGACGCCGGATCTGCTTCTGGTACAGCTGAACTTCCTGCAGCGCGTATGCGCGATGTTCATTTCGAAAGTCGTTTCGGATGATATTGCGGCAAATCTGACGGCATTGAAGAACGCAAAGGCACAGGAGAACACGCTGCGCACGATTTCCGGAGAGATCGAAGCCGTGTTCGAATTGCTTGAACTCAAACGGCAGAACCGCCAGCATGTGCGTGACGCGATTGTCGACGGAGACACGGCGGCATTCTTCTGGTTCGATGCGGATGCACCGACGGGGCAGGCGGCAAAGGGCGCTATTCGTTCCGAAATCGTTGAAAACATCAACGTGATATTCGGGAATCCGTATTCGTCGCGGGTGGAAGAACAGCCGTATATTATCGTGCTGCTGCGGAAACCGCTGGACGAAATGAAAGACGAGGCGCGGAAAAACGGGATCCCGGAATCCGATATCAACAACATTTTGCCGGATTCGGATGACAACCAGGAGGAGGAAGGCGACGACAACACGCTCGTCACAGTGGCGGTCAAGCTGTGGAAAGACCCAAAGAGCGGGTCCGTTCAAGCGATCAAGACGACGGAGCACTGCCTGATCCGCGGGAAGTGGGACACGTTGATGCGCAGGTATCCGCTTGCATGGATGAGCTGGGAGAAGATTCGGAATTCCTATCACGGCCGGTCGGCGATCACGGGCCTGATCCCGAATCAGATCGCGCTGAACAAGACGTATACGTCGATCGTGACGCAGATTCGGAACACGTCGTTCCCGAAACTGATTTACAGCGATCAGGTCAAAGAATGGGATCCGTCCCCGGCAAAGGCGATCAAGGTTCCGGGCACGATCGACATCTCGAAGGTCGCGACATATTTGCAGGGCGCGCCGGTCAATCCGTCCGTGACGAACGTCATGGATTCGATGCTGTCGCTGACCAGGGACTGCATGGGCGTTTCGGATGCGACGATGGGCAATGTGCGGCCGGAAAATGCGGCGGCGATTATCGCACTGCAGACGGCAGACAACTATCCGATCGAGCTGCACCGTCAAGAGTTCTATGCTTTCGTCGAGGCACAGGTGCGGATCATCATCGACATGATGCGAGCGTACTACGGCAAGCGGCAAATCGTCATTGAGACCGTGAATCAGATGACCGGTGAAGTCGAAGAACAGGAGAAAACGTTTGAATTCTCTACGCTTACGGACGAGAACGTGAAAGTGCGGGTTGACATCGGCGCGTCGTCGTATTGGTCCGAGACGATGCAGGTACAGACGCTGAACAACATCTTCACTTCGGGCGTGATGAACGATCCGGAAGCGTTCGAACTGTTCCTGCAGGTCATGCCGGACAAGTATGTGCCGCATAAGCAGAAGCTGATCGACTTTGCGAAGCGGCATCAGCAGCAGACAGCACCGGAACCGGTCGACCAACAAAACGACGCAGCGGCCAGGCTGGCGGGCGCCGCGGCGGGAAGCGGCGCGGCAGGGGGCGGCATGCCGCCGTATGCACAGTATTAAAAGCGGCCAACCATAGCCGCAGAAAGGATAGACAGAATGGACGAAGAGAAAACCACTCTTGATCAGGAAGTCAACGACGCCGGGGAAGAGACGGTCGAAACAGAAAACGACGATCTCGACTTCGAACAGGAGGATTATTCCGACGAGGATGACGGCTGGGAGGATGACGATTGGGACGACGAGCCGGACGAAGAGGGTGCGGAAAAGCCGACTGAAGAACAATTCACCGTGAAATACAACGGCGAAGAGAAGCAGCTGACGCGCGAAGAACTGATCACGGCAGCACAGAAGGGACTGAACTACGACAAGGTGAAAGCCAGACTGGATTCGGTAGAGCAGGGCTCCGTATATAGAGCCATGAAGGCAGGTGCGGAGAAAGCGGGAATGTCAGTTGAGGACTATGCGTCGTATCTGCTGGAATCGAACGCGGCGGACGACCAGATGGAAGCCGAGCGGACGATCCGGGAGAAGTACCCGAATGCGCCTGCCGACATGATCAAGGAGATGGCGAAGCTGCAGACAGCATCGAGCGCGGAAGCCGCGAGAACAAGCGAGCAGACCGCGGAGCAAAAGGCCTGGGCGGAAGCGTTGCGGGAATACCCGGACATGAAGCCGGACGAGATTCCCGAATCGGTTCAGAACGCAGTAAAGGCCGGAGCGACACCGCTGCAAGCGTTGAAAGACCACGAGATCAGCACGCTGAAAGAGAAGATCCGAACGCTTGAAGCAGATCGGAAGAACAAAGAGAACAAAGCGGCATCCACCGGATCGGTCACCGGTCGCGGGGGCCACTCGGACCCATTCCTGGAGGGATGGAATTCATAATTTTATCAGGAGGAACATATGGCTATCAATCTTTTGACGAGATACGCCGGAACGATGGACAAAGGCTTTGGCGCAAAGTCTTTGACCGCCGGCAAGGCATCTACCCGCTTCACTTGGGACGGCGCAGAAGGCATCAAGGTTCTGCACACGCTCCCGGCGGCGCTGAACGACTACAACAACCGGGCGTCCTCGAACCGGTTCGGAACTCCGACCAACGTGCAGGACGCGATCCAGTACATGAAGATCACGCAGAAGAAGTCCTATTCCAACGTGATCGACATCACGGACAACTCCATGCAGGGCATGATGAAGAGTGCAGGCGCATGGATGAAGCAGCAGGACGAGGAGGTCGTGATCCCATACGTCGACAAGTACAATCTGACGCAGTGGTCGCATAACGCCGGCCAGTATGTGAAGATCTCCTCGGTGACGAAGAGCAATATCATCGAGGCGCTGCTCGATATGGAGGTGGCGATGAACAACAAGCGCGTCCCGAAGAATCAGCGCTGGACGTACGTTCCGGAATCGTCTATGAAGTTCATTCGGCTGGCGGATGAATGGGACGGCTGCGACGGTATCGTGCACAAGATCCTCGCAAACGGTCACGTCGGCAACTTCGGAACGCTGCAGCTCGTTCCGATTCCGGATGGCGACATGCCGGCGAACTGCTACGCGCTGGGAGCGCGCAAGGATTCCGTATTTGCACCGACGAAGCTCGCGATCGCGCGGATCCACAAGAGCGCGCCGGGCTATGCAGGGGCGCTGCTGGAAGCGCTGCGCGTTTTCGACGCGTTCGTGTCGTATTCGCAGTGCAACGGCGTCGTTGCACTGGTCAAGACCTCGGAAGTGGAAACAGCGCCGACGGTATCGGTTGCCGGTCAGATCACGGTCGGCAGCGGCAAGAAGGTCGCGTATACGCTGGACGGCACCGATCCGCGGTACAGCGACAGCGCCGTAACGATCACGTCGACCGCCACGCCGACGCATACGGCAGGCGACACGATCAAAGCGGTCGTGCTCGGCAGCTCGGCCGGGTCGTATCAGTCCGACATCACCACGACGGTGACGACGTCCTAATCTGTCAAGGGGAGAGCAATCTCCCCGTTTCGCATCCTGAGAGTATAGCCGTGCAACTCGGCAAAGGAGAATAAAATGACAGGTTTACAGATTTGCAACATGGCGGCGGCGTTCCTCTACAACAGCGCCAGCGTCAAAACGGACGAAGGCAGGTTCTCCGTCCATTTTCTGAACCGCTTAATTGCGGAAACGTTCGGCACAGAAAACAGCATGCGGGAATCCGAAGGCAGGGAACCGCTTGCAAGTATCCCCTGGATCGATGGATTGGAGAAGACGATCGACTACCATGACGAGCTGCTGCGGACAGCATTCGTCTATGGATTGGCAGCGCATTACTGGCAGGAAGAACTTGACACGTATCAGGCGGAACGATACACAGCAATGTACATCAACGCGGTGAACGAATGCAAGAGAGGGGTATGGGTAACGATATGAGCATCCCTGTAACAAACTGGAAACAAAAAATCTACTCCCGATTCCGCGGGGTAGATTTTTCTACAGATCCGACGAACATCGACGAGACGCGCGCATCCGACATGCTGAACATGATCGCAGACGAAGCGGGATTCCCGTCGAAGCGGATCGGATGGCGCGTAATGGCGCAGAGCACGACAGACAAGGTACACGGGCTGCACTATCTGCCGCTGCTGCAGGGGTACGGAATCCTGTTTGCACACGTCGGGACGAAGCTTTTTGCATGCCCGAGGATCAGCACGGTGCGAAACGTATTGCCGGGCGATGGCCACGGCGATGAAGAATATACGTCGACGTTCCGACCGACGCCGGAGCATATTGCCTGGCTGAAAGATTTCAAAACGGGAACGGCAACGCCGACGGAAGCATGGCAGGCAAGGAATGCCGACGAAGATGACGACGGTGCGGTCACGGATAACGATATCGCGCTTCTGATCAAAGCAACGAGCTTCACGCGCGACGATGAAGGTACGACAATCGTCGACACGGAAAAAACAATGGCGAACGCGCCGAGCGTATCGTTTGAATGCGGCGGCTGTCTGTATATCATGGACGGGACGCACTACTACAAGGTAACGAGGACGACGAGCACGATCAGCGATATCACCTTCTACAACGGATACATCATTGCGGAAGTGGAGGGAAAGATCCCGACAACCGGAACAAACGGCTACTACAAGTACGAGAGCGATCAAGACCCGGGGACGTGGCAGCAGTGCACGGCGTACGAAGAAGCGAACTACCTGAACGCGAAGCAGATCAACACGATGGCCGGGGACGGATCGCATGTGAACTTCTGGCTGACGACGCTTGCAGAAACGATCCACAAGGTTGAATTGCTGAGCAGCGGAACGTGGACAGAAACGAACGCGTACACAACAGCGGCCGATGGATCACGCACGAAGATCGTATTCTCGACAGCGCCGGCGCAGCACGCCGAGGGTGCCGGGTTGGATAATATCCGGGTCACGTTCACACCGAAGACAGTGTTGGACGCAACGATGATCACGGGGTGCACGATCGCTACAAGGTACGGTTTCTTCAACGACAACAGGGTGTTCGTGAGCGGGAATCCGAAGTTTCCGAACATGGACTTCATGAGCGACGTCGACGATCCGTCCTATTTCCCGGAGAACGGGTTCACGAAGATCGGGAGTGAGTATACCAGGATCAAGGGATATCTGCATTATGGCGATATTCTCGCAATCGTGAAGGAGCAGGACAATTTCGAGCCGGAGATTTATATCCGATCGGCGGAAGAACAAGACGACGGGAGCGTTCTGTATCCGGTCGAGCAAGGCGTGAAAGGCGTAGGAGCGGCATCGACGAAGGCGTTTGCGTCGCTGCGAGACGATCCGCTTTTCTTCGGACGGCAGGGCGTGTATGCGATCGCCGGTACGGATGCATCCCAGCGACGGACGGTGCAGAACCGGTCCCTGTTCGTGGATGCGCGGATGAAGAAGGAAACCGGAGAGCCGGTTGCGACGGTGTTCGATGATCGGTATATCCTGTGCTTCCCGGAGAGCGGCAACTGTTATGTAGCAGACGCAAAGCAGACGGTTTACCTGAGCGATTCGCACTACGTCTACGAGTGGTACTTTTGGAACAACATCCCGGCGTGTGCGTTCTTAACGATCGGGAATGAACTGTACTTCGGAACGACGAGCGGGGAGATTTGCAAGTTCAACACGGACGTTGCGGACCTGACGCGGTTCTCGGACGGCATGATCCGAGATGACGGACAGTGGACGGGCGGCACGGCGATCCGGGCGTACTGGAAGACGAAGCAGGACGCTTTGTCCTCGATCTCGGAGCAGAAATCACTGGCGCGGCGCGGGTGCGCGGTCATGGTGAAACCGTACGACAGAAGCTCGCTGCTGCTGACAGCGGAGGGGGACGGAATCCTTGTGAACGCGACGGTCGATCTCGCGGATCGGGACATCACGACGACGGTGTTCCGGTTCGAAAAATCGTTGAAACGGTTCACGACGCTGCGCCTGACGTTTGAAAACGACGCAATCAATGAAGGGTTCGGGCTGTATGGTGTGCAGCTGCGGTATGTAAACAACAGATACGTCAAATAGGAGAGAGCACATGGAAACGGCGGAAGAAATCAAAAAATACAAGCAGTATCTGACGAACGCGCAGGTCAATGCACTTGTTGAAAAGCAGCGTCAGTACAATAACATGCACGCGGACGAACGCGTCGAGGCGGAGCAGTCGGTGCGGGATCAGAACGACAGAACCAGGCGATACCTGCAGAACCGCGGCCTTGCTTCGGTGCAGGGAAATATCATTTCCGGCGAAGAGCCGCGGCGGCAGGCAAAGGTGCAGACCGCATTCGATACCTACAACGATCAGCTGCAGAAAGCGGAAGCGGTTCCGCTGGAGCAGGAAGCGATCAAAGCGGCCAACAGAACGATCGCTGCACGGAATGCGGCATATCAGTCGTATTTGGAAGAGCAGAAGAAACAATTAGAGGAACAGAAAAAGGAATTGCGGGCATCCGGTGCGACAAAGCCGCTGCTGCAGGAAAAAGTGGACGCGCGACAGGAACGATATCTGCAGGGTACGAGCGCAAGCGCAGGAGCGGGACAAAGAATCGCAGAAAAAGCGACGCAGCAACTTGTTTCGAACACGATCAGGGCAACGCTTACACCGGAGCGAAGGAGAACAGAGGAACAGAACAAAACATTGGAATTGGCGAAAAGCTACGGATTGGACACCACGCCGGCTCAGAACGCGACGACTACAAACGCGGAAAAACGCCTTGCAGGGCTCGCCGCTGCAAGGGAAAAACGTTTGAACACAGAGGAAGGCCAGCGGGAAGAGTACTATGCGGCGACGGGTTATCGGGAAACGGAGGCTGAAACGAAACAGCTCGAAAAGGACCTGGTGCAGACAAAGGACAGCCTGGAAGATCTGTATATCTACCGTGCGACGCTCATCGAGAACATGAACCACGATCGCCACCCGGAAACGAGCGGCTTCCGGGAAGAACTTGCCGAGCTGGATAAGAAGATCGAGAGCGGGCAGACCCGACAGAGCGAACTGGAGGGCAAGATCAAACAGGGCCGCGATGAAATGGAGAAGGTGAATAACAGCTTTGAAATTTCATATGCGTTTCAGCAGTACGGCAATCTGACGGACGAAGAGATCGATAAGGAACTGAAAGAACTGGAAGCGAAGACGTCTGTCAAAAATGCAGCAAACAGCATCAGAAACAACCTGAGCAACAGCGCGAACACGGGAGACGCCGGGACCGCATGGGCGGCGAACCGGGCGGCAGGGCCTGCGAGTACCGTACAGAGCAGCGAGGAGGACGAGAAGAAGCGGCAGCGTCTGCAGATTGTCAAAGCGTATAGGAAGCTCGAACAGAACGAGAAAACACTGGAAGAGGGAAAGACGCTTGCCGAAACGGGCGATACGACCGCGAAGCATGCGTACAAAGCACCGGAAAATTGGGACAAATCAGCCCTCGGGATTTGGAAGCTGGAGGATGACATGGTCGAACAGTACAACCTGCATTCCAAACGTGATACGGGATCAATGTATTATAAAGCCGTCAACGATCGTGACATTTTACTTCTTTTCGACGCTGACATGAAAGAAGAGGGAGAACGACACGGACTGTATAAACTCTCGGAAGACTTTAATGGGTGGTACAGCGGGCTGACATGGAAAGACGAAGAAGAAAAAGCGACAGCACTATCTCTGCAATACTCGATTTACATGACGGACGCCGAGGTAAACGCGTTCAATGCGGTGTACAACGAGAAAGGGCCGGAGGCTGCAGATGCGTACTTCGAAGCACTGCTTCCGACGCTGGATCAGCGCGGCGGGGACAGGGTGGAAGAAGCTGCGCGCGAATTTGCAAAGAATTTGCCTGTAGTATCGGATATCTTGTCCGTGCCGATCAATCTGTTGTCGGGCATGGTGGGCCCGATTGTTGTATGGGGGAGAGCGCTGCAAGGGTCTGAGATGTCAAAAGAGGAAATCAATCGGCTGAACTTCGCAGGCTTGATCCGGGAGAGCAGATCAGAAGACTGGTCGGAAGAGGGACAATTCCTGTACGGAACGGGAATGTCAATGCTGGACAGCGCTGCCGCGGCGGGGATTTCGAAAGCAACGGGTATAACGTGGCTCGGCGGCGCTATGCTCGGCGGCGCGGCGTTTAATGCTGCGCTGCGGGAAGGAACCGAACGCGGTTTGTCTCAGGCGCAGGCGCGGATCACGGCAACGGCAGCCGGCGCCTTAGAAATGCTGTTTGAAACACTGAGCATCGACCGATTGCTTCGGATCGGAGAAGCGGGCACGTTGAAGGAGATTGTGATCAACGTGCTGAAGCAGGCGGGGGTAGAGGCTTCCGAGGAGGTCAATACGGAAATCGCGAACATGATCGCGGATATGGTCATCAACGGCGACAAAGCGAAGCTGATGGAAGAATACCGGAGCATGATCAACCGCGGGTATTCGCAGAAAGAAGCCTATGGACAAGTCGCTGCCGATGCGGTAAAAGAAATCATCGTAGCCGGAGCGGGCGGATTCCTTTCCGGCGGTCTGATGGGTGCCGGTGCGACGGCGATTCAGTACAGAGGATCGAACACACAGGAGATGCGTTCGCTGGGAGCACAGATTCGCAGCAATGAAATCGAACTGAACGAGCTTCTGAACTATCAATTTCAGAACGAAGACGCGGCCAAACTGCAGAAATCGAAGAACCTGACGGACGTGGAGCTCGGGCGGCTGCAGACGCAGATGGAAGCGGAGCAGCAGAACGGGGAAATCGGGAAGAAGCTTCGCGGCACGGACGGAGCCGTGGAGAAGCTGCGCGGTTTTTCGTATGACACGGCGGAGCTGCAGGATCTCGCGAAGAAACAGAATCTTTCGGACGTCGAACTGACGACGCTGTATCTTGCAATGCAGGATCAGACGAACGAGACGATCCGGCAGCAGCTCGGCGTCGAAGGGAAAAACGCGGTCGACGCATTCGAGAAGATCACGTTCGGCGTCGACATCGACGAGAAGGATGCCGAACGGATCGCGAGCAGCAAAACGGCCGTGCAGGTGTTCAACAAAACGTACGGTGTGAGCGTGGCCACGCGCGAAGACGTTATGAAGGCTGCGAACACGGAAGCCGCAAAGAACCGGGACGTCTTCGGGCAGCCGGTAAGCGGATCGGCTATCAGCATGGCGCAGGGGCTTCGGCAGGCGGCACAGCAGCCGAGCAGACAGAGCACCCGGACGGAGCAGCCGCGGGAAACGGTGACAAGCCGCATGACCGAGGAGCAGCGTAGATTAGCCGCCTTGCCCTCTGAACGCGACAAGACGGGCACGATCAAGACGGACAGGGGAACAGTTGCCTATGCGTTCAAAACAGAAAATGCGCGGTTCCTGACGTCTCAGCATAAGGCTGAATTCGCGTTTGCGCAGGCGATTGCGAACACGACGGGCGTGAATATCCGGATCGTGGACACGCTGGAGGAAAACGGAAACTATGATCGCGCATCGAACACGCTGACGGTCGCACTGGATTCTTCGCGCGGCGTGATGCACACGGTATCGCACGAGCTGACGCACTGGCTGGAGAACACGGACCTGGAAGCATACAAGGCGTTCGTGAGCGTTTTGGAGGAAGAGATCAATGCGCTGGACAGCTACGACCTGCTGCCGGACGATCTGCAGGAGTGGATCAATGAGAACCGGAAGGACGGGGAACCGCTGTTCGACACGTTCGTGCGGTACGAGCGACAGAAGGACGCGTCGCTTTCGGAAGAGGGTGCGCGTGCGGAAGCCGTGGCGGAGTGCTGCGAACCGATGCTGCAGAATATGGACGTGCAGCGGCGCATGGCAAGCGAGCACCTGAGCACGGCGCGGAAGATTCGGAACTACCTGAAAGGGATTTATGAGAATATTCAGAAGCTGCTCGACCGGAAGGACCCGTCGAGCCGCGAAGCACGCCTGATCGAGAGCGGCGCGATGGACGTCAAGCGCGTCGCGGATGCCTGGGCGAATGCGGTCATCGAGGCGAGCAGAAAACAGTCCCGGCAGAACAGCGAGGGGAAGCAGTATTCGATTCGAGAAAATGCGAAAGGGAAATATGTTGAATTCGATCGAGAGGTCATCCATGGGACTGATTCTTCAAAATGGGGAAAGCAGGTAACGGACTATATCAACAACGAAATCCGGCATGGGAGAGACGTTACCGTGTATACAGAAAAAGGGACAGCGTTGACGATCACAGCGGATACTGCGGGGAAAGCAGCTTTCCGCAATGAAATTGAGGTACAAGGAAAACAGAAAAGGACCATGACGGATGGCGAATATGCGCTAAAACTGCGGGCAGAAACGCATATTGATGAACTTGCTCAAATCTCGAAAGGCGATGGAAAAACAACATTAGATAAGAAAAACCACCTGTTCGTGAAAGAAGGGTTCAATTATCGCGTTGCTTATTTTAGAGATAAAACCGGATACTATAAAATGAGAATCTCGGTCGGCAAGAACGGGAAGATCAATACGATCTATAATGTTGGGAGAATAGAAAAAGCTGTTTTCCCGACTGACGGGGCTCAAGGCCCAAACCGTTCAAAGACGGAGACAGGAAATGCAGCTTTCGATGATAGTAAACCACAGAATACGGGAGTTGTCAATAGGGAAAATTCCGGGACAAATCAAGGAGAACAGCACCAGCGTCGGGACGAGGTGCCTTTGCCGGTCTTCGATGATCAGGACGAGCGGGAGCAGGTGAAGAAACCGGCCACGGCCCCGGAAGAGATCGACAGCATCCTGCAGGGGAAGAAATACGAAAGCGCGCTGAAGCGGATCACGAAACGCAAGCACGAGCAGATGCGGGAGTGGAACAAATCGCACGCGCTGGCAGACGGGCGGTCGTTCCGGGAGAAGGACGTGACCGCGCTGGCGAAGAAGCTGCTGGACACGGTGCGGCAGGGCGAGCAGGCGGAACTGTACCGGGACGTCAAAGCCGGGATGAAGGTTTCGGCGCTTGCGGATCGGTTGGTCGATATCGCGCCGCGGATCTGGAACACACTCACCGAGGGAACCGATCAGCAGGCGGTTTGGGCGGATGTGCAAAGGCTCGTTTCGGACATGATCGGCAGCGTTGAGGGGAAAGATGTCTCGCACGCGGAGGAGCTTGCGGAACTGAAACGGGAGATTCCGAAAACGATCTGGCTGAACGATGCGCAATACGCGGAGATTGTCAACGTATACAAGAACATCTTCACATATATGAAGCTGCTGCAGACGGCGCTCGGCGATCGGGGAATCACGGTGCGGCGGGCAACGGCGGCGAATCCGGCGAATCTGGATCAAAACTGGCAATCCATCGTCGAAACGGTCGCGCGGGAGTACGTCGATATTTCGGATGCGGATCAGCCGATTGCGCTGCTGAACCTTGCCGATTCGATGAAGGTATCGACGGAACGGGTGTATGCGGACAAAGCGGCGGCGGAGAGCGCAGCGGAAATGCTGACCGGCGAACTGTTCGACGGCGTGATCAAGCTTGTGCCGGTACGCCAGGACGTGTCTGTGGAACAGGCGCAGCAGGAAGTCATGAAAGAACTGGCGGATCGCGCGACGTTCTTCATGAAGGAATCGGAGAATAATCGTTCCGACGTGAACGCACTGCAGCAGGAACGCACCGGACTAAAGATTCAAATTAAAGAGAACGAGCGACATATCCGGTCGCTGGACCAGCAACTGCAGGAAAGTGTGAAGAAGCAGGCCCAGGCGTACAAGGAGGGGAAATCGGATGCGCGTGAGGCATTCGTAAAGCGCTCGCTTGCGGAATCGTTGAAAAAGAATCTTGCGAAGCTGGCCGCGGCAGCGAACCATCCGACGACGAAGAAGCATATCCCGCAGGCGCTTATGGCCTCTGTCAAGGAATACATGGAGAAACTTTCCGGTTACATACTGGATCCGAAAAAGTCCATGGACAATCAGCTGCTGTACAACCTTGCACAGGCGTACGAGCGGTTGAAAACAGAGGAGAGCGGAGAGTTTGCAGACATCGCGGACGAGCAGGTGCGGAGCCAGATCATGGCGCTGGCTGCGATCACAAGCAAAAAGTCGTTCGGAGAACTGTCTGCCGATGAAATGAAGATCATCAAGGACACCATGGCGGCGGTCACGCATGAGATCACGACGGCGAATCAGCTGATCGGAAGATCGGTGCGGGAAGGCGTGCAGGAGCAGGGCGAGAAGCTGATCCGGGAGATGCAGAACGTCAAGAAGTCGAATTTCCTGTCCGGATATCTGTATAAGTCCCTGTCGGCGGAGCGCTTCGCCCGGATGGCAACAGGATACCAGGAAGGGGCGGCGCTCGTGGAAGAGATGCAGCGCCTGAACGACGGGGCGATCGAAAAGGAACGGATCGCTATGGAAGGGAATCAGCTGTTTGCGGACTTCATTTCTCAGTACGGGAAAGAGTACGAAACGTGGTTCGGGAAGAAAGCAAAGTGGATCGACGTCGGCATCAAAGACCTGGAGGGGAACAGCGTTCCGATCACGACGGGGATGAAGCTTTCGCTGATCATGCACTGCCGGAACACGCAGAACATGCTGCATATTCTGAAAGGGAACATCATCGTCCCGGATCAGAAGCTGTACGCACGGGGAAAAACTGCGGAAGCATACAGCGGAAAGAACGGACACCGGGTGCTGTTCACGACAGCGGAGGGCGCTGAACTCGAAAAGACGCTGACGGAAGCGGAGCGGGCATATCTTCGCTGCGCGGAGGATCTGTTCTACCGGTACTGTCCGAACGCGATCAACAAGGTTTCTTTGCAGCTGTACGGTTACAAGAAAGCGGAAGTGAAAAACTATTTCCCGATCCGAACGGACCCGAACTTCACACGAACGGAATTTGAAACGATTTCGCAGAATGCGTCCATTGAAAACATGGGCATGCTGAAAGAACGTGTGAACGCGAAGAACCCGATCATTTTGGAGGACATCACGTCCGCCGTGCGCCGACAGATCGACAATACGGCGCTGTTCGCGGGGATGGCGGTTCCGATTCGGAACTTTACGCGCGTATACAATGTTTCGACGGCATTCTATGGCGAATCCGCAAAAGGTATCGTCAAAGAAAAGCTCGGCGAGCACGGCGCGGAAGTGATCGAAGGATTCCTCCGCGATCTGCAGAAACGGCCGCACATGGATTCCGACGACCGCTTCATGGCGAAGATCACGAGCAACATCGTCCGGGCGACACTCGCGACGAATATCTCCGTAACGATCAAGCAGGCGGCGTCGTACCCGACGGCGGCGTCCGTGCTGAGCTGGAAGTCTTTGATCAAAGCGCTGGGACGCGGCGGGAAGAACGGACGCGTATTCAGCCGGGCGGATATGGAACTGATCGATCGCTACACGCCGCTGCTCTATATCCGGCGGCAGGGAATGATCGACCGGGATATCGCCGACTACAAGGCGAGCAAGAATTGGGCGGACAAGATGCCGGCGGTCATGGACTGGATCCGGAAGGTCGACGTCGGAACCGTCGGGCGCCTGTGGTACGCGTGCGAATACGACGTGAAGGACTTGCACCCGGATTTGACGGTAGGATCGGATACCTACTATAAAGAGGTCGCGAAACTGTTCAATCGCGTGGTGCAGGAGACGCAGCCGAACTACACGCCGCTGCAGCGTGCACAGTACCTGAGAAAAGACAATCCGCTGTTTCATGCATTGTTCGGCATGTTCAAGACGCAGGCGATCCAGAACGGCGGGATTCTGGTCGATGCTTTCGGCGAATTCAAGGCGACGAGGAATCTTGCAAAAGACGATTCGCACCGGAAGGCAGCGAACGTCAAGTTTGCCCGTGCGATCTCGTCCCAGGTCGTGCAGAACGTAGTGTTCAATGCGATGACGCTTCTGGCGAACGCGATTCTGCAGAAGATGAATCCGTGGCGCGACAAGGACGAAGAGATCACGCCGGAAAGCATGGCGTTGAACTTCGGGGTATCGATGCTGTCGAGCCTTGCGGGGTCGTTCGTGTTCGGATCGGAGCTGTTCGACATGCTTATGATGGGACTGAACAAGGCAACAGGACGGGAGCTTGTGTCTGTGTATGACAGCTCCGCATTGCTGATCGATTCCGTCAATGACCTGAAGGACGTCAGCGGCGTTGTCGGGGAGATTGTGAGCGGCATCAAGGGCGAAGCAGACGCAGCGGATGTATGGAAAAAGGCTGAGAAGCTGATCCAGCCGATAGCGAAGATCGCGGGCGTGCCGTATGCGAACGCGCGGAACATCATCGTCGGGATGGTCCATCATGTTGAGGATCTGCAGACCGCAATCGAGACAGGAGAGCTGGACTGGTTCCGGCATTCGTCCAAGAGCCTGAGCAAAGCCAAAATAGCAGCGCTGTATAAGCAATGGACGAGCAACGGGCAAGGCTACGGCGGGAAAACGTTCTTCTACTACAAGAACCAGCTGGACGCTTGCAAGGGAACCGATGAGAAGAAAAAGACCGAAGTGCAGCGTGATCTGCTGATGGCAGCAGACGATCTCACGCCGGATCAGAAAGCGATGCTGGACGAAATGCTGCTGTACACAGGGAAAGCGGAAACACGGATCGAGAACGGCGTTCTGCAGAAGCTGAACGATGACGAGTGGGAAACGATCGCGGATTATTCCGATCGGACGATGTATGACCTCTCGCAGAAGTATTCCGGGAAGAAGTACGAGAACATCCTGCAGATCATCGAAAGAGGCGTAGACGTCAATACGGCATCTGCGGCGCGCGAGCAGTACGACGGAATGAGCGGAGACGATAAGTCGCAGCGGTTCCGTGAATGGTTGATGGAACAACCGTATACGGCTGCAGAAAAGCGGACGCTTGACGAATGCATCATCGGAAATGCGGCGAAGGTTGCGGACTATTCGAATCGGGATGCGTTCTACCTTTCCGGGCTGACGGATGCGCAGAAGGGACGCGTGAGCGAGCTGCGAAAGCAAGGGATCGGGGATTCGATTATTGCAGAGGCCTATCAGGCATACCAGAAGGAGACGAAGAACGGGGCGGGGTATAATGAACGCTTCCGGGATTGGCTGACGTCTCAACGCTTCACAAAGGAGCAGAAGGAAACGCTTGATATGACGATCACCGGCGTGCAGAAGCCGCAAAGGGAATACTGAATGGAAGAAGTCTCCTGATAAGGGGGACTTTCTTTCATAATGGCAGTTTTGGGGCCCGAAAGCGTGATATGGTGAAAGCATAAAGGAGCGAAATAATATGGCAGCAATTAAGAAGGTTTTCAATATTCAGGTAGATCTGAAGCGGGAATCGCCGATCCAGGTCAAGGGGATTGTCGCGGGCGACTCCGGAAACGTATTCCAGATCACGGTGACGTCAGACGGTCAACCGCTGAACGCATCGGATATCGCCGTCAGCCGCGTCATTTTGAATGTGCAATCCAATAACGGATGGGCGAGCCAGGATTCCGATCTTGAGGACAGCGGAATCACAATCAATCAGGACGGATCGATCACGGTAGAACTGTTTCAGGAGACATATGCAGAAGATGACAATTATGCCGCGCTGGAGATCTACACGACCGATACAGAAACCTATGACACGCTTGTTACGACGCAGGGATTTACGTTCCGGGCAAAGCAGGGATCACAGGAAGGCGTGAGATCGTCGGACGCATACCCGGCGCTGATTGATGCGGTCAATCGAGTCAATGAAGCGATCGCGCGGATGCGGTATGTCAAAAAGATCGAGATCAGCACGAGTACGTCGCACCTGGTGATCACGATGGACGACGGAACGGTGATCGATGCGGGATCCGTGATTCAGTACGTCGGGAACTATTCTGTCGGAGAAAACCTGCTTCCGGACGCGATACCGCTGACAGACAGCATTTCGACCGGAACGTCCACACTGTGGACCGTAGAAAAAGACGCAGCGATTTCGTTGCCGACGGTTTCTGTGGGGAATCATATTCTGATCGAATTCCCGTCCGGAGCGGGAGACGCAGAACTGCAGCGCGTGCAACGCGCCGGCGGATCGCTGATCGGGCATGCTGCATTTTTGGATATGCTCGCAGCGGGCGAGGACGTATCCGTCTCGATGGAGATCAAGACAGAGGGACCGTTCACGATCTCCGCGAAGCTCACGAACGGAAACACAACGCTGACGTCATCGATCAGCGCGGAAACGGCATCCGGATGGACGAGGACGATTCTGCCGGGAATGCGAATCCCGGAAGGATGGGACACGACAGCGAACGGGCTGTTTGCGATCCATATTGCAAAAGGAGCGGGGAGCGCAGCGGACTTCATGGTGCGCCGGATCAAAGTGGAGCGGTCACCGATCGCAACGGCGTACTTCCCTGCAACCGAGGACTGCAGCACGCTGATGCTGACGGCGGCACGGACAGGGGCGCAGGCGTTCACAGCGGAACAGAAGGCAGGCGCGCGGAACAATCTCGGCATCTATGACGGAGAAACAGATCCGGAAGAAATGGCGGATTCGTTGGCGGACGGAGATATTTATATCCACTGGCTTGCGTAACAGAGGGTAGAAGATGAAAATATACACGCTCACATCGACGCTCGTCCGAACCTTTGGCGGGAGAAGTTGGAGCCCGTATTGGGAGTATTTGGCAGACGGGTTCAACTTGCGCCCGGGAAAATCCGGGGAATGGCGCGTCATAGCAGCATACTTTTTCGATGCGACTTCGCTCGCTGCGCTGCGTTCGAAGCATGCAACGTCGATCAAACTGACGATCTACGCGAGGGATAACAACTATCCGTCGACGAAGAACTGGCTGGATATCGCTTACATGCTTTCGAATTCCACCGCGAAATGCGAGAAGGGAACTGCTGACAGCACGGCGGCGACTATGGATGTGATAGCGGATCTGTATACGCTTCCGCATACGGTTCCGAGCGCGAACCATATGGAGATCGATCTGTCAGACGGTGTTGTTCCGGTTTACGGATATTTGATCGGCCCGCATAGCAGCTCTGTCTACGATAATGTCATGCTGGACAGCTCGGCGGTCGGAACGGGTTTCAATTCGGCGACGCTCACGGTGGTAACAGACGAAGCGGAGATTACCTACAACGCAAACGGCGGCAGCGGCGCACCTGCTTCGCAAAGCTTTACGGACGGGAGCCAGGTCACGCTGTCAAATACTGTCCCGACGAAGAGCGGATCTGCGTTCATGGGATGGGCGACAACTGCGAGCGCAACCGAACCGGAATACGAGGCAGGAGGGACATATACCTTCGGAAACAGTGCGACCTTGTATGCGGTATGGAGGAACACATACACAGTATCATTCAATGCAAACGGAGGTTCGAATGCACCTGCTGCGCAAACGAAGATCAACGGGATTGCGCTGGTTCTGACAGAATCGACGCCGACGCGAACTGCGTATGATTTTTCCGGATGGGCGCTGACGTCGAACGGATCGGTCGCATATTTACCGGGAGCGGAATTTGCCGTTGATGCGAATACGGTGCTGTATGCGGTGTGGGACGCGCGGAGCACGATCAGAGGAAAGCAAAACGGCAACATGCAAACCGGATTGGTTACCGGGAAAAGAAGCGGAATCATGAAAATCGGAGTGCTTTATGCAAAAAAGAACGGATCCATGGTCCGATCAGATTAAACAGAAAGAGGGAGAATGAACATGACAGATATTGAAGAATCGATTCGTCACTATGACGATTATCTGCGTTCGGCTGCAGGAGCGGACGTTCCGGAGCTGCCGGAGCCGGTGACGCACCTGGACAAACTGCTGTATGCAATCGCGCTTGCGATGCAGGGGAAGGCTTCGGTCGACGGCTATTACAGCAGCCTCGGCGCGGGCACGGCGGAACAGTTGATTTCCAGTATCTTTGAAACGGACAATGAATCGTACCTGTTCCGCACTTCCGGCGGATCGGTGGACATCGGCCCGCGGGAAAAGGACAAGCTCGTCGGCGGCACGATTTGTTGGAATCAGCTCGTCGGGAGCGCAACGACGTCCGTAACGCTCCCAAGCGGACGCAAGTATGCTGCGCGGATCAGCGACGCATGGACGGTCGCCGCCTCCGACGGAACCGCCGTTTCGGTTTCTTCCGGCGATCTGCTGTTCGACCTCAGCCTCATGTTCGACACCGAGATTGCAAACTATGTTTACGGATTGGAGCAATCGACGATCGGCGCAGGCGTCGCGTGGTTCCGCAGCCTGTTCCCGAAGGACAGTTATGCGTACAACGCCGGCGAGCTGCTTTCCGTCAACGCGTCGCGCCACGAGACGGTCGGGTTCAACGCATACGATCCGACGACCGGCACGGCAAAGCTGCTCGGCGGCAAAGCGTATCAGATCACCGGCACGTATACCGCGCTGTCGTATGCCGACGGCAACGGCGCAAGCGAAACGATCACGCCGGATTCGGACGGCGTCTTTACGCCGACGAACAGCGGCACGCTGACGGTCACGGGCGGAAACGCGACCGATACCTGCGTCCACCTCGTCTGGAGCGGCTACCGCAACGGGGAGTACGAACCGTACCGCAAGCGCAGCTATGCGCTCGACAGCAGCCTGACGCTTCGCGGCATTCCGAAGCTGTCGGCCGGAAACAAGCTGTACTACGACGGCGACACCTACGCAAGCGACGGCACGGTGACGCGGAGGATGAAGAGCGTCGACCTCGGATCGCTGAATTGGCAACCGGATCCCAACCGGCAATATGTGTATTACGCGTCGATTTCGGACAAACAGGGCGGAAAAGGCTGGCCGGATACCTATAAAAACGGACTGATTACCACGGCGTATCGTTATCTGAATACTTCTGTATCAACAAGCGAGGATCAATACATCTCCGATCAG
>JAFSLH010000031.1 GCA_017448545.1 Clostridia bacterium | reverse complement strand
GCCTCTTCTGCAAAATCGGGCACGCGCATAGTGACGAGAAAAGGCGAACCAGCCGGTTAAGCGCAGCTTAACGGCCAGTTCGCCGATGATTTATGCTATTATCTCCTGTGTGGACCTGGCAGTTCCACAGGAGAAGAAAGTGCATAAATCGTGGCTATATTCTATCACAGGCATCAGCGGGTATCAAGTGGTCGCCCAGAGGATCGAACGGCACGGGCGGTCGCGGGAGATCCGCAACGCCCACGTCCTCGCACGGTGCGGCACGCTGGACGCCGGCGAGCTCGCGTTCTTGCTGGACAAGCCGCCGCACGTCGCGTTGGCGATTCTCGGGATCATCCTGAATGCGACCGCCGCGCTCGCCGCGTGCGACACCCCGCCGTCCAGGGGCAGGAGGCGCAAGACCGGCATGAGCGATTCGACGCTCGTGCTCACCATCGCGTCGAGGAGGTCACGGGACGAGGGGCTGACGTGCAGGGGATGCGCCAAGACGGGCGTCGTCCCGCGCAAGGGCGAGACGCGGAGGATCCGCTGCCACGACTTCGGGCGGATGCGCTGCTACGTCGAGGTCGAGGTGCGGCGGATGCGCTGCCCGAAGTGCGGCAGGCTCTTCAAGGAGCGGCTGCCGTTCGTGACGAGCCCCAAGGCCCGCGTCACGCGGGCGTTCGAGTGGCTCATCGTCACCGAGCGGGAGACCGCGTCCATCTCCGACGTCGCGAGGAAGCTGGGTGTCGACTGGCGGACGGTCAAGGACGCCGAGAAGCGCGTCCTCGAGGCGGAGTACAGGACCGTCGACCTCAAGGGCGTGGCGCGGATCGGGATCGACGAGCTGTACGTGTTCGCCGGCGAGAGGAAGAACCGCAAGTACATCACCGTCGTGCGCGACCTCGACACGGGACGCGTCCTGAACGTGTCGCGCGGCAAGGGCGAGGCCGCGCTGAAGGAGTTCGCCTACAGGCTCAGGCGGCAGAAGGCCATCAAGGGAATCAAGTGCGTCTGCATGGACATGTCGAACGCCTACTTCGCCTGGGTCGCAAAGAACCTCGACAAGGACGTGCTGATCGTGTTCGACCACTTCCACGTCATCATGAAGATGAACGAGCACGTCAACAACATCCGCAGGCTCGCGATGGCGCAGGTGAACTCCGACACGCGGCGGAGGCTCGCGGAGCTGGCCGAGTCGGACGAGGACAAGGAGGCCGTGCGGCGGCTCATGCTGAACGCGAAGAAGAAGCAGGACAAGGCAAGGGAATACCTCAAGGGGAACATGCGCCTGCTGCTGATGAACGCCGAGGACATCGCGGAGCATCCAAAGGCGCAGGCCCGGCTGGACAGAATGCTCGCCAAGTACGCGGACATAAACGCGGCCTACCTCCTCAAGGAGAAACTGCGCTCGATCTACGCCCACGCGAAGACCAAGCTCGAGGCGGCGGGCCTCTTCAGGGACTGGATCGCGGAGGCCAGGGCCACGAAGGTCGACGACCTCGCAGCCATGGCCAAGACCATTGAGGATCACCTCACGGGCATACTTGGCTTCTGGGAGTTCCGCGGCGCGTCAAACGCGTCGGTCGAGGGGTTCAACAACAAGATCCGCTGGCTCATCAAACAGGCCTACGGCTACCACGACTTCAGGTACTTCCGGCTGAAGGTGTTCGACCTGCCGAACCTGAAGCCGCGCAGCGGCGACTGCTGACCCGCCCGGCCGCGCGGCGGCACGTGTAGGCAACCCGTTTGCAAGCCTGTTTGCAACCCGTTTGCAACCTGTTTGCAAGCCGTCTCGCAACTCGAAACGACGCGGCCGACGACGCCTTGAATGGACTCCCTCTTTTTATGAATTCAAGGCGTCGTCGGCCGGGAACGTCGCGAGAGTTGTGAACGCCTTGTGAATGGGCTTGTGAATGGGCTTGTGAACAGGTTTGTGAATGGGTTGTCTACACGACAAGCCGCACTGAACCTTGCCGCGTGGACCCCAACCGTCAAGTCACGCCGCATCTCCTAGCAGACGCCCGAACCCCGTGCCCGATTTTGCAGAACAGTC
>JAFSLH010000005.1 GCA_017448545.1 Clostridia bacterium | reverse complement strand
TTCTCTTTCCGCATTGTTTCTACTACCATTTGTTTGAATTCGCCTGTATATTCAGGCTTTGGTACTCCTTTTGGCATATTAAATCACCCCACTTGTTAGACATTATATCACATGTCTAACAAATGGGGTGCAGTTCACTTTTGCGACAGCTCCTTCTCATACAAAAAGGCCCCTTTTTGCAGGAGCCTTGTTTGGAACGATTGCTTTATTTGCCGGTCGTTTTCTTTGCCGAGGAAGTGGTTTTCTTCGCTGTTGAAGTCGTCTTCTTGGCCGCAGACGTCGTCTTCTTAGCTGTCGAAGCAGTCTTCTTAGCTGTCGAAGCAGTCTTCTTAGCCGTAGATGTCGTCTTCTTGGCGGTCGACGTTGTTTTCTTTGCGCTCGAAGAGGAAGAAGTTTTCTTCGCTGTGGAGGTCTTCTTAGCGGAGGACGTTTTCTTGGACTCCGTCTTGGCTTCGGCGGTTGTGTCGTTGCCAAACAGATTCATGGCCAGCGAGGCAAGGCTGCCGAGGCCGGAAGAACTGTCGTCGTCTTTCTTGTCGTTGCCCGACGAGCCGAGCAGATTGCCGAGCAATCCGCCGAGGACGCCGGAGCTTGAGGAGGAAGAGGACGTACTGACGGAAGAGCCGAGAAGATTGCCCAAAATCGCAGAGCCGAGATTCGAGCCGGAGCTGCTTCCGAGCAGACCGCCGAGCAATCCGCCGAGAGAAGAACCGTCCATATCGTCATCCTTCTTGTTGTTGCCGAGCAGCGTCAAAAGAAGCGGAGCAACGGAAGAAAGAATATTCGTGACCTGTGTGGACGTAAGACCGGTCTTCTTGGAAAGTGCTTTGGTCGTTTCGGACTGATCGCTGCCGAGAATGTGCGAAAGGATCTTTTTGCCGTCCGCACTGTCAACGCCGGACAGGAACGAACCGACGTCGGAAACGTCTTCGCCGGCATGCTCCGTAAGCGCCTTGTTCAGCGATGCGGCGCCCGTCTTTGTCGAGACGTTGTCCTGCATCTTGGCAATCAGCACAGGGACGGCGGTCGAAAGCAGGGAAGACACCTTGTTTTCGTCGGTTTTAGCCTTTTTGGCAAGCGTCGAAACGCCGTCGCCCGAGACGAGCTTCAAAATGGAATTGACGTCAAATCCTGCCATGGATTACTCCACCGGAACCGTCGTTTCTTCTACGTTGATTCCCGTAAGATCTGTGCCGGCTTTTTCCGCGTCGCGTGCGCAGAACGCGCAAAGTTCGCTTCTGCCTGCGTCGATTGCATCCTGAACGGTGCCGTCATAGACCGTGACGGAGTTGCGGATCGCCTGACAGTTATCCGACAGATGATACTTATGACCGAACGCGCTCCAGTATACGGTATCGGTAAACGTTGCTTCGGCAGCTTCCTTTTCCTCGGCGGAGATCGGGTTGAAGTTGGCGCCGAACAGACCGGCAATCAGCAGCGCGACGATTGCAATTACGGTAACGATGATTTTGGACTTCTTGTCCAGCTTGTTCTTGTCGGTGAACAGGACGATAATCAGGGGCAGGAAGCAGATCGCCGCCATGATAACGCCGAGCTGATTGAGAACGGCAAACCAGAACTGGTTGTTCGTCTTTTTGAACGGATCCAAAAAGCTTGCTTTTTTCCAAAGCTGCGACGCCGCGATGCAGCAGCCGAGATCAAGCACGATAAAGATGATTGCCCAAAGGAGCTGACCGCCCGGCAAATACAGTGCCTGCGTAATGTCCAAAATCGCGAGCACTTCACAGGCGATCGCAACGAGCCACAGAACGGCAGATACGATGCGGAGCGTCGTCGCCTTGCTCTTTTCTTCCGCCTTTGTCAGTTTGGACTGGGTGGATTCCGCTTTCTTGACGGTCTTGGTTTCTTTCTTTTCCATGATATCCCCTCTTTTTCCACGATACTGGACGAAACCGGCCGGTTTCGCTTATCGCTATTGTAAAACAACGGCCGAACCTTGTCAACCAAAAAGCAAACGCTTCGGAAAGGATTCCGAATGCTTTTTGGGTTGCAGCGCTCCGTATTTTATTGTATAATTCAAAAGAAAGTGCGTTGAGGAAAGGGGTTTTCTATGCAGCTGTTAAAGGGGTCTGTCGCAAAAGCACGTATCGAATCACAGGTTACGGACCGGCTTTCTGCAATCCGCGCCAAAGGCGAATCGGTGCGGATCGCGCTGTTTCGCGTCGGGGAGAGGGGAGACGATTGCGGCTACGAACGCTCGATTCTTCGCGCCTGCGAGCGTTTCGGAATCGAAACGGAGCATACGGACTTTCCGGAGGACGTTGCGGAAGACACGCTGTATTCGGCGCTGGCTGCTGCAGCGCAGAGAAACGATGTGGACGGAATTCTGTTGTTTCGCCCGCTGCCGACGCCGCTGCGTACCGAGCGTATCCGGACTGCCGTTCCGCCGGAAAAAGATATCGACGGCGCGCTGCTCGAGGAAAGCTGCTTTACGCCCTGTACGCCGGAGGCCTGTATGCACCTGCTCGAAGCATACGGCATTTCACCGAACGGAAAACGGTGCGTCGTGATCGGCAGGAGCCCGGTCGTCGGAAAGCCGCTTGCGAATCTGCTCCGCGCCGCCGGCGGACTCGTTACGGTCTGTCACACGCAGACGGTCGACGTTCCGAAGGAAACGCGGGAAGCGGAATTGCTGTTCGTTGCCTGCGGAAAACCGCGGATGGTGGATCGGACATATCTTTCACCGAGACAGATTATCATTGACGTCGGGTTTCATCCGACGGAAAACGGGTTCTGCGGCGACGTGAAAGCGGAAGACGCCGAAGCGATTGCCGACGCGTATACGCCCGTTCCGGGCGGCGTAGGTTCGGTAACGTTATCGGTTCTGCTGCTGCACGCCGTACAGGCGCATGAGAGGAAACACGTATGATTCGACTGATTGCATTGGATATTGACGATACGCTCGTGATATCCGGGAAGCCGGTTTCGCCGCGAAATTGTTCGGCGATCGCAAAGGCGCGCGAGCAGGGCGTGAAAGTCGTGATAGCGACCGGCCGCGGTTTCAAAGGTTCCGCGCCGATCCGCGAGCAGCTCGGACTGACCGAAACGGTCATCAATTACGGCGGCGCGCTCGTTTCCGACGGCGTGACCGGCGAACCGCTCTACACGCATTATCTGACGGCGGACGAGGTGCGTGCATGTTTCCGCGCGGCGGACGCCTACGGACTGCATGCGCAGATCTATAACGGCGATGAGGTTATTTTCCGCAGCGAGAACGAGTTTACGCGACAGTATTGCGGCGTGATGAAGCTGCCGTACCGCGTCGATCCGGACTTGCTCGAACACAATCTTTCCACAACGCCGAAAGTCCTGATGTACTGCGATCCGTCGATACAGACGGAAATGATGCAAAACATCGGCGCGATGCTGCCGCCTTCGCTCCATCTTTTGACGAGCAAGGCAGGTTTTCTTGAGATCGGGAGCAACGCGACGGACAAGGCTTCCGCATTGGAATGGATCGCGGCGCATTACGGCATTGCTCGGGAGGACGTCGCGGCGATCGGAGACAATACGCTCGATCTCGGTATGATTCGCTGGGCGGGCGTCGGCTGCTGCGTTGCGAACGGTGCGGAAATCGTAAAAGCCGCCGCCGACATGCTCTTGCCGAGCTGTGCGGACGACGGCGTTGCCTACTATATTGAGACGGAAGTTCTCAAAGCGTAACGTGATCGGAAAAGGGCGGGGTATAGTGCGATTCGGCGCTGTCAAGCCCCTGTGAAAGCACATCCCGGAATCCGAGTGACAGGCAATAATCCAGCGCCGTTTCGTATTCCCGCTGCGTCAGCCGTCGGTTCAGCGGCGGTACGGTGCAGGACGGGATCGGCGTATACTGCGACATCAGCGAAAGAGGACAATCCGTCCCAAACCGAGATGCAATCGCGTCCAGAATCGCTCGCGTATCGAACACACAGCCCGGCAGAACCAGATGCCGGATCCGGACGCCGCGCGTCGCAATTCCGTTTTCGTCAAGCTGCATAAAGCCGACCTGCCGGATCATTTCTCCGATCGCATTCATGGCCGTCGGGAAATAATCGGTAGCTTTGGAGAAGCGCCGGGCGATTCGTTCGTCGCAGTATTTCAGATCGGGCAGATACAGATCGACGAGCCCTTCATAGGAACGAATGGTTTCGACGGATTCATACGAATTGGTGTTATACAGAACGGGAATCGTAAGCCCGTTCTGTTTTGCTTTTTTCAGAGCAGAGACGATCGCGTCGTGATGCGGCGTCGGCGTAACGAGGTTGATGTTGTGCGCGCCCATGGACTGCAGCTTCCGCATCACGTCGGCAAGGCGTTCAACGGAAAACGGTTCGCCGAGCGTTCCGTCCTGGAGAACGATATTCTGGCAGAAGATGCATTTCAGGTTGCAGCCGGAAAAGAAGATCGTACCGCTTCCTCGCGTGCCGCTGATGCAGGGTTCTTCGTCATAGTGCAGCGCAGCGCGGGCAATCTTCGGAACGGAAGAACAGCCGCAAAACCCGTTTGCGGCTGTGCGGTCGATTGGACATTGACGTGGGCAGAGGGTACAGCTCATCCGAAAACGCGCCTCCCGCAGACGAAATTGCGCCGCCAGTAGTTGGATTCACT
Organism: Clostridia bacterium; assembly: GCA_017448545.1. Lineage (GTDB taxonomy): Bacteria > Bacillota > Clostridia > Christensenellales > CAG-138 > UBA3792. Next base: position 222,687 of record JAFSLH010000005.1, on the reverse strand, counting down.
GCTGCCGATGGAACTGCGGCAGACGCAGCCCTTGGAGGAGCTTGCATGAATAAAGCTTGTCCCGCCGGTGCAGATGGCAACGTGGCTGACGGTGTCGGAGCTGTCGCTCTTGAAGAAAATCAGGTCGCCTTTTTTCAGATCGGAAATATTCTCGATCAACTGCCAGCTGCTCTTTGCCGCATAGGTGCGCGCGTTCGAACGGCTGACCGAAGCGCCTGCCATCTTCATGCAGTAGTATGCAAGTCCCGAACAGTCAAATTCGTCCGGACCTTTTCCGCCCCAAACGTACGGGTCGCCGAGCTGCTGCTCCGCACAGGCAATCATACCGGAAACGCCCGAGCCGTAGCTGCCCAGTTCTTGTCCGGGCTTGTTGGTGACGCGCGGCGTAGCCGTGGGTTTCGGCGTCGCCGTTTCGCCGGGACGCAGGGTTGCCCGCGCCGTTTTGGTCGTTTTTGCAGTCGTTTTCGGCGTGGGACTCGGCGTGGGCGATGGCGTCGGCGTCGGCGTAGCAAGGGAGACGACGTCGTCCGAATACAGGACGTCGTACACCGTGCGGCTGATTTCGCCGTCTACCGGCAGATCGTTTTTGCTTTGGAACAGGCGAACGGCGAACTCGGTCTGCGGACCGTAATAGCCGGAGACCTTGCTTTCGTAATAACCGAGCGTGAGAAGCCGTTCCTGCAGGTCTTTGATGTCAAGACCGTTGTCATACAGCTTCGCACGGTACGACTGCGCAGTGTCGGAATACAGCATTTCCTGCAGCGCGGCGGACGCGACGCCGTCCTGCTCCAGATCGTTTGCGCGCTGGAAGAGCTTGACCGCGTTTTCCGTCGATGTGGTGTAGTGCGTATCAATTTCGTCATAGTCCATATAGCCGAGCTCCATCAGGCGCGCATGCAGCGAGGCGACGGCTGTATTGTTGTCTCCGAATTGCAGCGTTGCGTAAACGGAAACCTGGATGATATGCTCTGTCGCAAACGGCGTCGGCTCCGGCGTCGGCGATTCGGTCGGAACAGGCGTCGACGTTACCGATTCGGGCGCTTCCATGTCATACCGATGAACGGTCACATATTCGGTCTCCGCATTCGCATCTTTCAAAAAGGAAAACGATCCGTAGCGCAGAGTGAGTGAGCACAGCAAAACGACTGTGAGCAATCCTGCGATTCCCACAATTAAGATAATGATGCCGAGCGGTACGCGCACCACAGAGCTTTTGGATCGACGCTTCATTGGTTCCTTCTCCTTTTGTGTCATTATAACAGGAATACAGTCGGTTTTTCAAATCTGAATCTTGAAAATTTTATGAACAATCAGATTTAGAAAGCCGCAGCTCGGGGAAAAGGCGATGAGTTCATAAAAATATTACGAAAATGTGTCTAAAATGTCATTTTGCCCCTTTGCAATTCCGGAAAAACGGTGTATGATAATAAAGTATCTTGTAAAAGTACACGGAAACGCTTTTTCAAAGCACAAGAGGAGGTTAGACGAATGGCAAAACGTTTGAAATTAAAGCTTTCGCCCGCCGGGATTTTGTTTTTGATCGCAATTGCGGTTCTCGTGATTGCGTTGATTGCAGTGATCGCTGTTCTGGGATCCACCTGCGGCGCTGAGAAGGACGCGCGTTCCGGCGGAGCTACTGCAACGCCGACCGCAACGGCAACGCCTGAGCCGACGGAAGAAATTGTTGCAACGTCGACGCCGGAAGCATCCGCTACGCCGGAACAGACCGGAATCGAAGGATTGGAAGGCATTACGACGCCGGATCCGAATGCGACCGATGCGCCGTCCGGTGTAACGATTGCATCGCCGCCGGCAACGGCCACCGCTTCGCCCGCTGCAACGCCGAAGATTTATACGTCGCCGACTTCTGCTCAGAAGAAGGCGGCGAAGGACGGTTATGTCGCCAAGGACAAAGTCAAGATGCGCAAAGGTCCGGCCACCACATACGACATCGTCAAGAGTGACATTCCTAAGAACACTGTCGTTACGTTGTATGAGCTGCAGGATGGCTGGTGGTTCTTAAAGTGCGGATCGAGCTACGGCTACATTCGCAAGGATATGATCAAGGAAGGCTCGCCGGAAGCGACGGCAAAGGCGACGGAGGACGGAACGACCTATGACGGAACGATCAAGACGAATTCCGTGGCGGCGCTCCGCAACGGCCCGTCGAAGAGCTCGAAGGTCATTAAGGAAATGAGCAACGGTACCAAGGTCACCGTGTACTACAAGACCAAGGACAGCGACGGAAACACCTGGTACTATATCAACGACGGCAAGGCCAAGGGCTATGTGCACAGCTCGCTGATCAGCACCAGCAGCAAGGTACCGTCCAAGTAACGAATCGCAACACATCAGAGGAATCGCAAAAGCGCGGTTCCTCTTTTTTGCGGATTGGAATTGCATTTCCGACCGGTATCGGCTATACTGAGATCAAATATAAAGCGAGGTGTAACCGATGAAAAACTTTGAATGGCTTCCGGAAACCGTGCGGCAGCTTCCGCGCGGCGCATTTTTGATGGTGAAAGGGAATCCGATGACGATCGGATGGGGACAGTTCGGCGTCCTTTGGGGCAGACCGACGGCAACCGTGTACGTGCGGCACAGCCGCCATACGCATTCGCTTTTAGAGGACGCGGATACCTTTACGATCAGCGTTCCGGCGGAAGGAACGATGAAGGCTGCGCTTGCTTTTTGCGGTACACGTTCGGGCCGGGACTTCGATAAAATGAAAGAACTCGGCGAATCGCTCGTTCCGGCACGGTTCGGCGCGCAGGACGGGTTTAAGGGCTGCGCAAGACACATTGAATGCCGGATTCTGCATCGCAGCGAACTCGACGAGCATGGGATTGAGGATGCTGCGCTTGTGGATCGTTACTATGCGAACGGCGATCCGCATACGGCGTATGTCGGCGAAATCCTCGGCGTGTGGAGCGAAGACGAATGAACCGCGTTGCGCTTGTGACCGGCGCGTCCGGCGGAATCGGGAGCGCAATCGCTGCGTCGCTTGCCGAAAAAGGGTATGCGCTGTGCCTGCAGTACCGTTCCGATTGGGAATCCGTCGAACGGTTGGCCGCTTCGCTTCCGGCGGGAACACAGTACATGACGTACGCCTGTGATCTGACGGACGACGAAGCGACGCGATCGATGCTTACGGCGATGCATCAACGACTCGGGAAAGCGGTATTGGTCGTACATGCGGCCGGAATCGCGCCGAAGCAGATGCTGTTTTCCGATACGGACGATCGGATGATGCGGGATGTTTTTGAGACGGACGTTTATGCCGTTCTGCGGCTGACACGGTTGCTGCTGGAAGACTTACGCAGCACAGGCGGCGCGGTGATCGTGCTTTCGTCCATGTGGGGCAGAGTCGGCGCATCGTGCGAAGTGCTGTATTCCGCAGCGAAAGCGGCGTTGATCGGGTTTACCAAAGCGCTTGCCAAGGAGCTTGCGCCGAGCGGCGTGCGCGTCAACTGCATTGCGCCGGGCTGGATCGACACGAAAATGAATGCCCATATCGACGCCGCGTCGGTCGAAGCGTTCCGGGAGGAAACGCCGCTGGAACGGCTCGGAACGCCGAAAGACATCGCCGACGCGGTCAACTATCTTGCGGAAGCGTCCTTTGTAACGGGACAGGTGCTGTCCGTTGACGGCGGAATCGTCATCTGAACTTCGATATAGGAAGGCGTTGTCTCAAAACTCTTTAAGCGTTGTAAGGGGCTGTCGATAAGGCAGTCAGAATTCGCGTTTTCGTCCCGAAGGCTGTAAACAGCAGTCAATAACTTCCGGCGCTTTTTCACCCACAGGGTGCGCGCCGAAAGTTATCGCGCTCGGGCGAAAACGCGGATAATTTGCGGCATATAATCAGAGAAAAGGCGGATTTTTCCGCCTTTTCCACATACAAGTTAAAACAATTCCAATTTGCCGCAAATGGTCTGGCGCCTTTTGCGACAGCCTCAGTATAGTTGTTCCGTGAGGGGTACAAGGTCCATCGGCTTCCGAAGGACATATTTCGCGTCCGGCACGTTTCCGTAGCCGTAGCTTGCCCAGACGAACGGTACGCCGGCTTCTGAGGCGGCGTCCGCGTCGCTTTGCGCGTCGCCGACAAAAATCGTGGACTGAAACCCGTTCCGCTGCATGACCGTGCGGATGTTTTGTCCCTTCGTCGTTTTGCCGATCCGAAGATCCTGGCAGATCACGTCCGTGAAGTAATGTGCAAATCCGTAATAGGTCAGGAAATTGCGGAGATAGGTCGGCTCACAGTTGCTTGCGATAAACAGCGAATACCGGGCGGAGAGCGTTTGCAGCATTTCTTCCAGCCCTTCGTACAGCGTTCCGCCTTCGCGCAGGATAGCGTCGCAGCCGTTCTTTTCGGCACGCCGGAAAACGGAGAGCTTGACCGACGTGTCGGCGTCTTTCAGCTCCGGGAACAGGTTTTCCACATAAGCAATAGCCGGAAGTCCCGTGACCGCGTATACTTCCGGGATTGTCGGCTGATGAACGCCGGGCATGTCCTTGACCGCCTCGCCGAAGTAAACGGCATATTTCGCGGCAAAATCCCAAAGTGTGCCGTCCAGATCAAATCCGATGCTGTCGATCATTTCGATTCCTCCCAATCCGCCTTCGGCTTATCGACGGTGATGCCGAGGGCTTTTTGCAATTGAAACAGTTTGTCCGATTCAAGCATGGCGGCGATATGCGCGCCGTCTTCTTCGTACGCTTCCGAAAGAATCGTTCCGATGGAACGGATCGTCTGAATCGCGTCGAATTTGTCGTACGGCACGACGACCTCGACACGAACCTGCCGCGCATTCAATACCGATTCGACGGCGCGGCGCAGTTCATCCAGTCCGGTTCCGTTTACTGCGCTGATCGAAACGGCGTTTTCGCGCTTGCGCGGTGAAGCGTCGGCAAGATCAATCTTGTTATAGACTTCGATCAGCGGTAGATCGGCGGCGCCGAGACTTGCCAAAACCTGTTCGACCACGCGCATCTGGACGTCATAATACGGACAGGCGGAATCGATCACATGCAGAATCAGATCGGCTTCGCGCACTTCTTCGAGCGTGGAATGGAACGCCTGAACGAGATCGTGCGGCAGCTTGTTGATGAAACCGACCGTATCGCTGAGCAGACATTCGGAACCTCCGGGCAGCGTGATTCTGCGGACCACGGGGTCGAGCGTCGCAAACAGCTTGTCTTCCGCGAGCACGTCGCTGCCCGAAAGCGCATTTAGGAGCGTGCTTTTTCCGGCGTTCGTATAGCCGACAAGCGCAACGATCGGAACGGCGTTCTTCTTGCGTGCGCCGCGCCGAAGCCCGCGCTGCTTTTCCACTTCCGCAAGCTCCTGTTCCAGTTCGTAAATCCGGCGGTGGATTCGTCTGCGGTCGATTTCGAGCTTTTTCTCGCCGGGGCCGCGCATGCCGACGCCGGACGCGCCCTGCCGCGAAAGCACGACGCCCGCGCCGAGCAGACGGGGAAGACGGTACTTGAGCTGCGCCAGTTCGACCTGCAGCTTGCCTTCGCGGGAGGTCGCCCGCGTGGCAAAGATGTCGAGGATCAGCATGGTGCGGTCGATGACCGGCGCGCCGAATACGTCTTCGAGGTTCCGGATCTGAATGGCGCTCAGTTCATCGTCGAAGATGTAGAGATCTGCTTCAGTCGCGCTGCCGAGCAAACGCAGTTCGTCGGCTTTGCCGGAGCCGACATAGGTGGCGTTATCGACAGGGCGTCTGCGCTGCCGTTCGATCGCGACCACTTTAACGCCTGCCGTTTCGGCCAGTTGCTTCAATTCTTCAAGCGTATCGTAGCCGTCGTTGTTTTCGATGCCGACAAGGATCGCCCGTTCCGGTTCGCTTTGCGTGACCGCATAGGTCGGGGCTTTGAGCCGATTGTCCGCCACCAGAATCGCGTCCAGAAGCGCGCGCTGCGGGAGACGATCGTGTCGCATCGGTCCGTAGATGAGCGGAATGCGTTCTTCGTTCTCCATCTCGCCGACAAAGGAAGCATAGACGCTGGTGGGCTTTCCTTCGCGAACGCCGACGGCGACCATCGAATCGAGCCGCATGGAGTTCAGCGTACCGAGGTCTACGTCGCTGAGGTAGCCGCTGCCGTTCGGATGCGTATGAATGCAGCGAACGCCGCACAGTCGGTCAATGTTTCGCACGATCCGCATATCCGGCATGGAGACCGTCGTGGCGTCGCCGATCGATACGTCCTTGATCACGCCGCTGCGTGAAATGTATACGGAGATTTCGCGGCCGATGCGTTCGGTGAACATGGCGAGCGATTCACAAAGCTCGGCGGACAGAAAGACTCCGCTGGGCTGCGTCAGGTCGTAAAGGCCTTTCATCTCCTCCAGAACGCTGTCGCGTATTCCGTTTGTTTTTCCGTTAATGATCTTTTCCATATTGCTCCTGTAATACTGCAATGACGTCGGATGCAAGCAGCATCCGTTCGCCCAATCGTTCATACGCTTTTCGCGCATTGGTTCCCAACAAGTACGTTCCGGCGCGCGCCGCGTCGAATGGGGAGAGCCCCTGCGCGAGCAGCGCCGTAATGATTCCGCACAGCACGTCGCCGCTGCCGCCTTTGGCGAGTCCCGGCGTGCCCTCTGTGCAAAGCACAGCGCGCTCGCAGCAACTGACGACCGTAGTGGGGCCTTTCAAAAGTACGGTGCAGGGGAAAGCACGGGCGGCGCGGATCGGATCGGCCAGGACTTCCGCAACGCTGCAATCCAAAAGACGCGCCATCTCGCCAGGATGCGGCGTCAGAACCACGTTCGGATGCAGCAGCTTAAACAGATCCCGGTTCCGCGAGAGACAGTTCAGCCCGTCAGCATCGAGAACGAGCGGCAAACCGGATCGCAGCGCGGCTTCCAGCAGCGGAGCGATATCACCCGAGCCGATGCCGCAGCCGACGCCGACGGACGATTTGCTTGTAAGCGCGTTTACGGCAAATGCGCACGCTTCCGCGTTCCATTCCGTCGTGCCGGTCGGAACCGTGATCGCTTCCGGCAAAGCGGCAAACGACGGGCGAACCGGATCGGTCGTCACGACCGAAAGAATCCCGCAGCCGGAACGCAGACAGGCGCCCGCGGAAAGCAGAGCAGCGCCGACATATTGTTTCGATCCGACGCACAGCAGCGCGTGCCCGTTTCTGCCTTTGTGCGAGTCGAACGGGCGGGGAGGGAGCAGCGCCGCAACGTCGCTTTCTTCCTGCCAATAGATCGGGTAAGCGATATCGACCGGTTCTGCTTCGGCAAGCGAACAGACGCGTACCGCGCCTGTATAGGCGCGTCCCTGCCCGAGCAGCAAACCGGGCTTGTAAAACTGCATCGTAACGGTTACGGTCGCGCGAACGGCGATCCCCAGAACCGCGCCGGTGTCGGCGGCAAGCCCCGAAGGAATGTCTGCGGAAAGAATACGCTTTCCGGATGCGTTCATGCGTGCAATCGTATCCGCATACTGTTCGGTAATCGGGCGGGACAGGCCGATCCCGAAAAACGCATCCACAAGAAGCTCCGCGGCAACAGGAACCCATTCGGTTTCTGTTCGGATTCCCTGCAATGCGGCGCGTTTGCAATAGAACGACGCCGCGTCGGTCAGTTGTTCCGGCTTTGCAAGCGATATTATTTGAACCGGGATTTGCGCTTCGGCCAGCAGGCACGCGAGCGCGTATCCGTCGCCGCCGTTGTTGCCGGGCCCGCAAAAGACTGTAACAAGTTCCGAATCACACCGTAATTCTTCTACCGCCGAAAACAACCCTTTCGCCGCGCGGAGCATCAGCTCTTCGGCGGGAATCCCGGCAGCGATGCGGCTTGCATCCCAGCGCTGCATATCTTCCTGCGAGAGAACACGAATCATTCCGTTTCCTCCTCCGCGTTGCTGACGGCCGTTTCATAGGCGCGCGTGCAGACGTCGTACGAGAACCCGCGCGCTTCCAATCGGCGCATGACGCGCTGTTTCCGGAGCGTCGGATCGAGAGAGGCGAACTGCCGACAAAACTTTTCGGCGATCGCGAGCGCGTTTTCGTCCTCGGTGTTTTCGGGAACCGTTTCAAGCGCGGATGCGATAATTTCCGACGGGACATGATGCTCGGAAAGTTTTCGCCTCAGATACGCTTTCGACAGCGGTTTTGCAGCCAATCGCGTTTTTACGAATCGTTCGGCAAACGAGGCGTCGTCCAAAAGACGCAGTTCGAGAAGCCGGTCAATCGTTCGTTCGATATCGGCTTCTCCGAATTGACAGCGATCGAGATATTCCCGCATTTCGTATTCGGTTCGATCCCGCGACGTCAGGTATCCAAGCGCCCGATCCATCGGGGAAAGATTCGATTTTCGCTCGTCCATAGGGTTCTCCGCTTTGTTTTTTTACAGTATACCACACCATTTCCAGCTTGAAAAGTGCCGTCGTTGGCAGGAAAAGGAATCTTTTCGGCGAAAAACGCAGTTTGCGTCATAATTGTAACATATTTTTGAACCATTCCGAAATAGTATGTTCAACCGAAAGATTCTCTGCTACAATGCATCCGTAGTAGAATAAAGAAAGAACGCTTGTTGAAAGAAGGTTCGACATGTTCAAGAAAATAAATCTGATCATTTGGTTGGGATTGGCGCTGCTGCTGCTCGGCTGCGAGGATATCGCGCTGCAGCCCGTCGTTACAACGCCTACGACTGCGCCCACAGCAACGCCGATTCAGGAGCAGATTGTCGTGATCGAAACGGCTCCGCCGATCGACAACGAAAAGCTTGCGGAAATGAATTCCGTTTTGAAGCGGATTACGTATTTGGACGGCGTAACCGTGAACGGTGTTTCCATCGGCGGCATGACGACCGAGCAGGCAAAGGCGGCGGTCAGCGAATCCATTGCTGCGGCAAAAGCGGCGTACGCCGTTTCCGTTCGGGATGCATCCGATGCGGAGGCAGAGCCGGTCGTCTTTTCCGGCGAAACGGTGACCATTGTCGATAATCTGGACGAGATTCTGACAGAAGCGTTTGCGCTTGTCCGCGAGGATACGGGCTATGAAAGCGTGATGGCCGAGGCGGCTGCAATCGCAGCCGGTAAGCCGTATGAAGTTACGCTTTCATTTGACCGGGACGCGCTGCGCTCCGCTGTCAACGCATACGCCGACGCGCATGACGTTGATCCGATTGACGCATCTGTGTATTATAACAGCAACGATAACGCCATCGCGTATACCGACGACGTTCCGGGCTGTTCGGTCGATCGCGAAGCGCTGCTCGAAGCGGTGCTCAGTGCGGGACAGGGCGAAACCATTGACGCGCCGACTGTCGCAGTAGAAGCCGAAATCACGCGTGATAACGTAGAATCCCGCTTTGTTCTGCGCGGCAGACGGACGACGAGCTTTAAGGGCAGCACGAGCAATCGTAAGTATAACATCAGAAAGGGCGTTGGGCTGATTACCGGTACCTTGATGCATCCCGGCGACGTGTTCAGCATGAACGAAACGCTCGGCGTTCGCAACAAGTCCAACGGCTGGAAGCTTGCGGGCGCGTACAACTCCGGTAACGTCGTGCAGGAATACGGCGGCGGCGTGTGTCAGCTCTCCAGCACGCTGTATAACGCAGTCGTCAAGGCAGACCTGGAAATCGTGTATCGGCAGAACCATTCCATGCCGGTCAGCTATATCAGCGAGGGCCTGGACGCGACGATCAATTCTGTCGGCAATATCATTGATTTCAAGTTCAAGAACAATTCCCGGAGCGATATCATCATCATCGGCTATACCGACGGCAATACGCTCGCGTTTGAAATCTACGGCATTTCGCTGCTTGAGGAGAGCGACGGAGAATACGATCAGATTAAGATCCCGACGCCGAAGAAGACCAAAACGATCAAGGCCAGCGGCGAAGCGGAGGTCGTCGTCGATTATTCGAAGCCGGAGGGCTATTGCGAGGTATCGAAAGGACGCGACGGTTCCGTCTATAAGAGCTATAAACAGTATTATCTGAACGAGGAATTGGTCAAGGAAGAGGACCTTGCAACTTCCACCTATAAGGCCTATTCCAAGACGATCACGGTCGGTCCGAATACAAATTCCGACGGCAGCATCATAGGCGCCAACTCGAATTCCGGCAACAATAGCGGCAGCTCCAACAACGGCGACGACAGCGGGAATACCAATACCGGAAACAACGGCGGAAGTTCCAATACCGGCAACGAGGGCGGAAACGACAGCGGCTCGCAGTCCGGCGGAAACGACAGCGGCTCGCAGAGCGGCGGAAACGAAGGCGGATCACAGTCCGGTGGAAACGAAGGCGGATCACAGTCCGGTGGAAACGAAGGCGGATCGCAGAGCGGCGGAAACGACGGCGGCTCGCAGAGCGGCCAAAATGACGGCGGCTCGCAGTCCGGCCAAAATGACGGCGGCTCTGAACCCGGCGGCAACGACGGCGAATAAACAAAAAAACAAGAGGAACACGCCATGCGATGGCGTGTTCCTTTGCTGAAATCTTATTCCCATCCGTAATCGTCATAATCCGTGCGCGTATCGGCGCTGCCTGCTGCTTCGCGCTCCAATGCGACGAAGCGGAGCGATTCCACGCTCATCGGCTCTCCGATCGTGCCCATGCAGGCGGAACAGGTTGAAAAGCATTGCGGGCAAATGCAACGGCTGTTCAAGCCCTTTTCATCCTGCACCATATAAGTTCCGCATACGCGGCAGCTGCATCGCATCCTGACCACCTCCGTTTTTTTGTATTGTATCACCGAAATAGACTCTATGCAACTCGAAAATGAAATGGTATACTAATCGCATGAAACGACTGATTCTGATCGGATTATTCTGTATACTGTTTTGCACTGTCACCGCTGCGGACGATTCGTTTGAACTGCTCAAAAACGGCAGCGAGGGCGAACCTGTCGTCCGCGTTCAGGAACGGTTGTTTGATCTCGGCTATTATACGTATAAACCGACGGGAAGCTATTATACGGTCACGCGGAGCGCGGTGATGGATTACCAATCCGAATCGGGTTTGGGCGCAGACGGAACCATCGGTGAGGAAACGTATCGCGCGCTGTTTTCCGATACGGCGGTTCGGAAACCGTTCCGTGCGGTGATCTCGCTCGGCTATACGGCGCAGGGTGCAAATCTGCGCCGCGGAACGGCGCAGCGCTGGGAGATTGTGAAAACACTTTTGGAGGAAGGGAACACGTATTCGATCACGAATGCGTATACGGGGGAAAGCTGTACGCTTCTGTACGAAGGCGGCGAAAACCACGCAGAGTTTTCGGTTCCTGCCCGCGGAAAAGCATACGATGCAACGACGTTGAAGCTGCTCGGCGCGTGGCTCGGACAAACCAACAGCTACTATAAATGCGGCGTTTTGCTTTCGGTTGGGAATCAGACGATTGCCGCGTCGATCCAGTGGAACGGAGCGGGGCACGTCTGCCTGTATACAGTCGGAAGCGCTTCGCACGTCTTCGGGATACCGGATGCAGAACATGACGCAACGGTTGCCCGCGTAGCCGGGAACGGATAGGAGAGCATATGCAATACAATGAGACCGCTATTTTTTCCGATCTGGACGGGACGCTGTTTGACAGCAGCGGAAAGGTGAATGAGCGCAACAAATCGGCTATCCGGCGCTATATTGCGGAAGGGGGCCTGTTCGCGATCGCGACGGGACGTTGTCCTGCGAATATGCAGCCGTATCTGGTCGGTGTTCCGTACAATGCGCCGAGCATCGTTTTGAACGGCGGCGGCATCTACGATCCCGCAACGGATTCGTTCCTGTATACGGTGTTTGCCGATCGGGACGCCCTCGCCGCGGTGCTGCGGTTTGCAAGAGCGAATCTGCCGCTTGTGAATCTGCAGGTCTACACGGAGCAGGATATCCTGTACGTCTCGCCGCGCGAAACACTGAACATTCCGTTTTGGGAACTGCATCAGACGAGCTGCTTTGTCTCGATTGAGGAGGCGGAACGCGACGATTGGTTCAAAGCGCTGCTGTTCGGAACGCCGGAGGAGCTTGCGGTTGTGCAGCGGTTCCTGGACGAATCGGGACTGCCAGAACGGTTCGATTATGTGTATGCCACAACGGATATTGTTCCAAATTCGCGCTATATCGAGCTTCTGCCGAAAGGGAGCAACAAGGGCACTGCGCTGAACGCCTGTCGTTCGCTGCCGGAGTACGCCGGGCGCACGCTTTTCGGCGTCGGCGATTACAACAATGATCGGGAACTGCTGACGGAAGCGGATATCGCCGCAGCGCCCTGCAACGGGCATCCCGATATTCTCCGCATGTCGGACCTGATTCTTTGCACCAACAACGAAGGCGCGATCGGAGATCTGATCGATCGGATTCCGTCGCTTTGATTGTTCCGTTTGTTGACCGTCTGCCGTAAAGGCAGGCGGTTGTTTATGATTGGGGCAGAAGCACGACAAACGTATTCCCGTCCTGCTCCGGTCGGACGGCAACGCTCCCTCTGTGCAGTGCAGCGATGCGCCGCACGATGGACAGGCCCAAACCGCTTCCGGCAGTCTTACGGGAAGAATCTTCCTGATAGAATTTGTCAAAGATGTGGATTGCAGCCGGTTCCGAGATCGGTTTTCCTGTGTTAAACATCGAAACAATGACATGATCCGGCGTTTGTTCCGTCGTGATCCGAACGATTCCGCCGTTCGGTGTGAATTTGATCGCATTATCGAGAAGATTGATCCAAACCTGTTTCAAAAGCTCTTTGCTTCCGGTATAAACTACGTCGTCGCCGATCAGCTCGACATCCATTGACTTCCGATCCCATTCGGCAGAAAACAAAGCAACGCACAGGCGGATTTGCTCGGAGAGATTATACTCTGTCTTGTCCGTGAGAATGTTTTGCTGTTCGAGCTTGCTCAACTTCAGGACGTTGGTGGACAGCGACGAAAGCCGTTCCGATTCCTCAATGATGACGGAAAGATATTCATTGCGCTCTGCGGGGGAAAGGTCCTCGTCTTGCAGCATTTTTGCAAACCCGCAGATCGAACCGATCGGCGTTTTGAATTCGTGCGAGAAGTTGTTCACGAAATCGGATCGCAGCAATTCGACGCTCTGCAGCTCTTCCGTCATGTGATTGAATTTCTCGCTGAGATCCCGAAAATAGGGAAGTCCGCGCGGCAAAACGCGGACGCTGTAATCGCCCGACGCAACCTTGTCCGTCGCGTCCATCAATTCCCGCACCGGTTTCAGCGTAATGCGAATGAAAAACGACGCAAACAGCGCGCCGACGGCAAGACTTGCGCCGCTGAACGTGATCGTCATAATCTGCGGGATTTTGTCAAGATCAATCGCGTGCAGACGGTTCAGAAGATACAAACCGAGCAGGATGGTAACGAAAACGAGTGCCTGCACCTGCATGACGATGCCGGAAAGCAGGAGCGGGAAATAGAATTGAAACGCTTTCCTGCGTCTTGCTTTATTCGACAACGTGAATCACCGCCTTATACCCGATTCCGCGCACGGCGAGAATTTCAAATTCGTTCCATCCTTCCAATCGCTTGCGCAGCCGCATAATATGAACATTTACGGTCGTGTCGACCGATTCGGATTCCGCGCCCCAGATTTCATCCATCAGCTGCAGCCGCGTAAAGATCTTGTTCGGCTCGGAAAGGAGTTTGTATAACAAGTAGAATTCTTTTTGCGGGAGCGTTTGCACTTCGCCGCCGCGTTCCACCGACAGCGCATTGTAGTCCAGCGTAACAGAACCGATATGCAGCTTCTTTTCGTTCGCAATCTTTGCGCGCCTCAGCAGCGCTTTGATGCGAAGCAGCATTTCCGCTTCGTTGACCGGCTTCACCATATAGTCGTCCGTACCGACCAAGAACCCTTTGCAGCGTTCCTCAGGCAGCGTTTTTGCCGTTACCATCAGGATCGGCGTGTAGTTGTTGACGCTTCGCAGCGTTTCGGTAAATTCATATCCGTCCATACGCGGCATCATGATATCCAAAACAATCACGTCGATATGATGATGATCCATCGCTTCCAACGCTTCGATTCCGTCCGCCGCAAGAACGACCTGATAACCGGCTCTTTTCAAAACGGTTTCCATCAGCCGCGCCGTGTTCCGATCATCTTCTGCCACCAAAACCTGAAACATAGGACAATTCCCCCTTATATATTGCTAGTATACTCTGAAAAATAAACTGAGAATAAACAGAAAATCTGAACTTTCTCAAAATTTACAAAAGTTTTTGCAGATTCGTTTATTTTCAGTTATCAAAATGCGGTATACTGAAATCCAAGAAAGCAAAGGCGGTAAAGCGCCTGCTGCAAATCAATCGGAGGAGAAGACCGTGAAGAAGAGAAAAAAGAGAGTTTGGATTTGGATTGTGCTTGCGATCGTCATTGCATTGGCGGTTGCCGGCTGGTTTTGGATGAAAAAGCTGGGCGAGCAGATCACACAGGTAAACTATAAAACAGTTGTTGCGGACGTCGGCTCGGTTACTCGCTCGATTACCGGCAGCGGCAGACTGGAAGCGGAGAGCACCGCAACGGTCGATGCGGAAGATATGCTGACCTATGCGGAGGTCTATGCGGAACGCGGCGCGATGGTTCGGGCCGGCGATGTGCTTGCCGTCTATGACGCTGATTCGATTCGGGACCGCATCGACGCACTGTATGCGGAGATTGCGACGCTCGACAGTAATCTGTCATATCGGACGACAAGTGAAGCGATTACTTCTCCGTCCGCGGGCCGGGTGAAAGAAATCTATGCAGCAGCGGGAGACGATCTCGAATCCGTTATGCAGCAGCACGGCGCGCTATTGCTGCTCTCGGCAGATGAGAAGATGCAGATTATTTTCCCGTCGGAGGAAACCGAAGCGCTTTCCATCGGAAAGACCGTAACTGTTGTGTACGAAAACACGAACGTCAAGGGCACGGTCGCCAACAAAACGGCAGATGGATACCTTGTCACGATTCCGGACAACAACGTTCCGCTGCATGCGTTCGCCGAGGTATACGACGGCAACACGAAGATGGGCGAAGGTACGCTGGAAATCCATTTGCCGGTGTATGTATACGGGGCGAACGGAACGGTTGAATCGGTCAACGTTTCGGTGAATGCGACGGTTCGCGCCGGTGCAAAGCTGTTCACGCTGGCGGATAAGCCGGTCAGCTCGACCTATGCGAATACGCTTTCTTCGCGCGAAGAAAAGGCGGAAAAGATTCAGGCGTTATATCAGCTGCTGGTGAATCCGGTCATTACTGCGCCGAGAGACGGCGTCGTTGCGGAAGTGAGCGCTATGAAGAGCGGCGTAGCGGGGAAGAGAGCATTTGTTCTGCATACCGGCGGCGCGACGAAGATGACAATCGCCGTCGATGAATTGGATATCGGCATCGTTTCGGTCGGGCAGGAAGCCGTGGTCACCATGGACGCTTTTGCAGGTGAGAGCTTCCCGGCGACGGTCTCCAACGTTTCGTTCCTCGGCACGCCGAGCGGCAGCATTACGACCTATTCCGTAGAGCTGACGATTGATGCCGACGAACGCTTGCTGGAAGGCATGAACGGCAGCGCGATTATCGTCGCACAGCGGAAGGACGACGTGCTGCTGATTCCGGTCGAAGCGATCTATGAGGATGAATCGGGCGTCTATGTGTACGTGCAGGGAGAGGAAGAAAGCGTTCGGCGTGATATCGTGACGGGACTTTCCGACGGCTCTGTTGCGGAGGTCATTTCCGGCCTGTCGAAGGGCGAGACAGTGCAGTATCACGCTACGTATGTCAGCCTGATCGAACAGTATCGTCAAATGAGCACAATGGCCCGCGGAGGCAATTGATATGGCTCGGCAAAAACCGATCATCATTCTGCGGGATGTATCGAGGGTTTACCACGTCGGCGGGGAAGAAGTGCGCGCACTCGATCACGCGTCGATGACCGTATACGAAGGCGACTTTGTTGCGATCATCGGCCCGTCGGGCAGCGGCAAATCCACGCTGATGAACATCGTGGGATGCCTCGATACCGCCGACAGCGGAACCTATATACTGGACGGACAGGAGATCGAGCGGTATTCGGAAAGCGAGCTTGCCCGCATTCGGAACCGAAAAATCGGATTCGTATTTCAGAACTTCAATCTGTTGTCGCGTCTGACGGCGGAGGCCAATGTGGAACTGCCGTTGATCTATCAGCATCTCGGGTATGCGGAACGCAAACGCCGCGTTGAAGCGGCTTTGGAACGCGTCGGGCTTACGGATCGGGCAATGCACAAGCCGACGGAGCTTTCCGGCGGTCAGCAGCAGCGCGTTGCGGTTGCGCGCGCGCTTGCGACAAACCCGTCAATCCTGCTGGCAGATGAGCCGACCGGCAATCTGGATTCCAAAACGGGACAGGACATAATGGAACTCTTCCGCAACCTGCACGAAGGCGGCGCAACGATCGTTTTGATTACGCACAACGAGGAGATCGCCGCGCAGGCGAAACGGCGGATTCGCATTATGGACGGACATGTGACGGAGGTGGATTGAAATGTTGCTGCAATCCATTAAAATGGCGTGGGAATCCGTTCGCTCCAATAAGATGCGCTCGTTTTTGACGATGCTCGGCATCATTATCGGCGTGATGGCGCTTGTCGTTATGGTCTCGCTCGTGAACGGCGCAACCGGCGCTGTGACGGATCGGATTTCCTCACTCGGAAGCGACCTGCTGTCTGTGTCGGTAACGGACGACAAGGGCGTGCCGCTGCGGCTGGAGGACCTCGATCAGCTGACCGAGGACGAAACGATTGCAGCCGTCGCGCCGTCGGGTTCGATGTATGCGAACGTCAAGCACGGTTATACGGAAGTATTCGCTTCGGTGACCGGAACGACGGCGTCGTATTTCCCGATTGAAGGACTGAATCTGGACGAGGGTCGGACGCTGAAAACGGTGGACGTCGAAAATGCGGCGTATGTGGCTGTTCTGTCTGCGAATGCAGCTGAAAAGCTGTTCAGCGGCGACAACGCGATCGGGGAGAAGATCACGATCAACGGTCGAGCGTTTACGGTCGTCGGCACGCTCGAAGAAAATGATTCGCTGATGAGTTCGATGTTTGCAAGTTACGCGGTCTATGTTCCGTTTACAGTCGAATCGCGCATGGCCGGACAGCCGTATATCAGCTCGTTTGTCGCTTCGGCTGTCGGCGATACCGACGTAGCGGAAAAAGCGCTTGCAGAACTGCTCCGCGCGCGCTTTTCGCGGGATGACGACGCCTATTCGATTATCAACATGTCGAGCATCGCATCCGCTCTCGACGAGGTGACCGGAACGCTGTCCCTTCTGCTCGGCGGGATTGCGGCGATCTCGCTGCTGGTCGGCGGTATCGGCATCATGAATATCATGCTGGTATCGGTGACGGAGCGCACGAAGGAGATCGGCATCCGCAAAGCGATCGGCGCCGGACGCGGGACGATCCTGATGCAGTTTTTGATTGAAGCGCTGATGCTGAGCCTGTTCGGTTGCATCTTCGGCTTGTTGGTTTCCGCTCTGATCCTTGCGATTATTTCGTCGATTGCCGGTTCGATCACGTTTTCCATGTCGCTCGACGTCGTCCTGCTGGCGGTGGGATTCTCCAGTGCGATCGGACTGATTTTCGGCCTGTATCCGGCGAATCAGGCGGCGAAAAAACATCCGATCGACGCGCTTCGGTACGAGGGCTGAATTACTGCTCCAGCAGTTTGCCGAGAAATGTAACGATCCACTTTTGCGCCAGCAGTTCCGTCTGCTCGATACCGGGCCGCGATTCGTCCCAAAAGAGCAGGATGCTGCCGACCGGATCGCCCTCCGCGACGATCGGAACGGCGCAGCAGGCGGCAAACGGTTCGCACGGTTCCGCAAACAACTCCATCGCTCCTTGCCTCGTCTCATCCAAGACGAGGCTTTTTCGTTTGCGGATGGAGGAACTCAGCGATTCCGAAAGCCGTCTTTCCTGAATGCGGTTTCGCTTGCTGCCGTACGCGGCAAGAACGGTTTCCGTATCGGTCAGCGCGGCGGTGCAGTTGAAAACGCTGCTCAATGACTGCACGATCGCCGGCGCATACTCGCCGAGTTCGCGCATGCGCGCATATTTACGCAGAACGATATCGCCGTTCTGATCGGTATAGATTTCGATGGAGTCGGATTCGCGGATGTGGAGAGACCGTCGGATTTCTTTCGGAATAACGAGGCGGCCGAGTTCATCAATCCGCCGGACGATGCCCGTAGCTTTCATAATTTGCTCCTTCCGGTTGGTGAAATATGGCATAGTTTCGGCGGAATTCTCGAAAAATATGCAAAAGGATTGCATTCGACGCGGAAGAATGCTATATTGAGATCGCAAAGGAGCAGGAAAAATGGCGACAAATCAGCAGGGAAACGGTTCGGTTGCGGCGATCGGCTTGTATGTGATGACCGGGTTTATGGCTGTCATTCTGGTGGCTAGCCTGATCGGCCTAATTTTCATAGCGGAAAACCGCATGTTCTTCATCGGCGCGGGCTTGATAGCGGCTGTGATGGGCGTTATGTCGTTTTTGACGGCACGGTATTTCCGGGAAAAGTCAAAACAGAAAAAGCCCTCGTTCGCATCGTATGCGTTTGAGGGCGAGTTTGCGCCGAAGCCAAAGACTCCGTCCAAGACAAAGAAGTGAGCGGAGTTCTTTCATCAAATTTTCCTACTGAATCCGCTTCAGCAAATCCGGCAGTTCGCCGAGATCCCGAATTTCATAATCTGCATGCACATCCCCTTTGATGGGCTTCCCGCTCGGGTTGTACCAGACACAGGGGATGTTTGATTGATTGGCGCCGAGGATGTCGCTCGAAAGCGAATCTCCGATCACGAGCGCTTCTTCCGGCGCACAGCCGATCGCGGACAAAACGACGTTGAAGAATGCGAGCGACGGCTTTTCGGCGCCGACCTCATCCGAAATAAAACAATGCCCGAATACCGTATCGAGCCCGGAATCCCGCAGCTTCCGCTGCTGTACGGGAAGATTGCCGTTTGTGACGCAGAATTGCCGGTATTCACGCCGCAGCGCTTGTACCGTTTCCCAGGCGTGCGGGCAGAACACGATCGTCTCCGGCAAGTGCCGTTGATACGTGTCGTTGAACGCTTCCGGATCGGCGTCCAGGCCGTACAGCGCAAAAAACTCGACAAACCGGTGCGTCATCGTTTCATGCTTGGTGCATTCGCCGCGTTCGAGCATTTCCCAGTGTTTCGCATTGATTCTGTCATAATCGGAGAGCATTTCATCGGTGCATTCGCCGAGACGGTATTCGGCAAATGTTTTCCGGATGCCGATCCGTTCAGCCGCGATAAAGTCCAAAAGTGTTCCGTCAATGTCCCAGAGTAAAGCAGTTATCCGTCGCATAGCAATTTCTCCTTTGGTTCAATATACCATATATGCGGGCAAAAGAGCAAGGATTCTCGGAAGAATGCCCGAATCTTTTCTTTTTTCGGCGGCAAAGGCATACACTGGTATATACCCGATCTGAATCGGAGAGAATGGAATTGAAAACAGAACAGGAGGATACTATGAAGCAAACCCATTTCGGATGGAGCGCAGAGGAAGACGCGCTTCTGCTTAAAAAGGCAAGGGAAGCCAAAGCGTCCGGCGCTTCTATGCAATCGGCGTTTCAATCGGTCGCAGAACAGACGAACCGTATGCCGAACAGCGTTCGAAACCGGTATTATACGGCGCTGAAAGACGCGGCGGCGCCGCCGCAGTTCGTGCCGTTTACGGAACGAGAAAGCGACGAATTGGTGCGATCGGTGCTGCTCGCGAAAGAGAAAGGGGAGTCGGTGCGCGCCTGCACGCTTCGGCTTGCGGAAGGGGATACGCGGCGGATGCTGCGGTATCAGAACAAGTATCGCGCAATGCTGCGCTCGACACCCGATCGCGTGCGCGCGATTCGGGAATCGCTGCTCCGCGAAGGATATCAGGTGCCCGATCCGTTCCGTGAGGAGCCGAGCCCGCACGTCGGCAGACCGCGCAAAGCAACGCTTCCGATGGCTGCGATCCGACGCTTGCTCGACGCGCTGTACGACGATCTTGTCGCACTGTCCTGCGGAGAAACCAAATCCATGCAATCCTGAACAAATCTCCGGACCGGCTGCCGTCGGTCCTTTTGTTAGCTGTCGGGAGAACGCTTGCAAAGGGCTTTGCGATTCGGTATAATACGAGAAACAAGCAAGAGGAGAAACGCTATGATACGCAGAGCGGAAGAACGCGATATCCCGTCGCTGATGCACCTGTTGGATCAGGTGAATCGCGTGCATCACGAAGGTCGCCCCGACCTGTTTCGAAGAGGGACAAAGTACGGCGAATCGCAGCTTGCCGAGATACTGCGCAGCGAGGATACGCCGGTGTTTGTATCCGAAGAAAACGGAGCGGTGCTCGGTCATGCGTTTTGCAAAGTGGAGCGCGTTACAAACGATCGGCTGCTGTGCGACCGTGTAACGCTCTATATCGACGATATTTGCGTGGATGAGACGGCAAGGGGGAAAGGAATCGGCCGTGCGCTTTATGCGCATTGTGAGGCGTTTGCGCGCGAAATGCGTTGTCACAACGTTACGCTGAACGTTTGGACGCTGAATCCCGGCGCGCTCGTGTTTTACCGCGCAATGGGCCTCATGGAGCAGAAAATCACCATGGAGCGCGTTCTGGATTCCGAAAAAGGAACGCACGACGGTGTAATCAATATTTGGCTGTAAGGGAAAAGAAATACTTGCTTTTTTAGCAAGTTTATAGTAGTATATTGATGAATCTTATGAAGGAGGCTTTTTGCCATGTCTATCAAAGTTGCAATCAATGGTTTTGGCCGCATCGGTCGTCTTGCATTCCGTCAGATGTTCGGCGCGAAGGGCTATGAAGTCGTTGCAATCAACGACCTGACCAGCCCGGCGATGCTTGCGCATCTGCTCAAGTATGACACCGCTCAAAAAGGTTACTGCGGCGTAATCGGCGAGAATCTGCACACTGTTTCGTCCAAGGAACCCGTTTTCGAAGAAGATGGCAAGACCGTGAAGGTCCCCGGCTCCATCACCGTCGACGGAAAAGAGATCACCATCTATGCCGAGCCGAAGGCGCAGAACCTGCCCTGGGGCAAGCTGGATGTTGACGTCGTTCTCGAGTGCACCGGCTTCTATACCAGCAAGGCGAAGTCCCAGGCGCATATCGATGCAGGCGCAAAGAAGGTCGTTATTTCCGCGCCCGCGGGCAACGATCTGCCGACCATCGTTTACAACGTTAACAACAACGTCCTGACCAAGGAAGACAAGATCATCTCCGCTGCGAGCTGCACCACGAACTGCCTCGCGCCGATGACCAAGGCTCTGAATGACAAGTTCCCGATCGTTTCCGGTATCATGACCACCGTTCATGCATACACCGGCGATCAGATGATCCTTGACGGCCCGCATCGCAAGGGCGACCTGCAGCGTGCTCGCGCAGGCGCAGCGAACATCGTTCCGAACAGCACCGGCGCAGCGAAGGCAATCGGCCTCGTTATCCCCGAGCTGAACGGCAAGCTGATCGGTTCCGCACAGCGCGTTCCGGTTCCCACCGGCTCCACCACGATCCTGGTTGCAGTCGTTAAGGGCAAGGACGTCACCAAGGACGCCGTCAACGCCGCGATGAAGGAACAGGCTTCCGAGTCCTTCGGTTACACGACCGAGAAGCTCGTTTCCAGCGACATCATCGGCATGACCTATGGCTCCCTGTTCGATGCGAACCAGACCATGGTTTCCAAGATCGACGAGGATACCTATCAGGTGCAGGTCGTGTCCTGGTATGACAACGAGAACTCCTACACCTCACAGATGGTCCGCACCATTAAGTACTTCGCGGAACTCTGAGAAACAGAACGTCGGAGCCGTCTCTTCGGAGGCGGCTCTGTTTCGTTGGCAAGAATGAGATCAGGAAGGGGAGACTGCCATGACGGTGCACGAATACCAGGAAGCGGCTTTACGCACGCTGAATCCGAATTTGGGTCAAAAGGACGTGCTGATCAACGGCGTAATGGGACTTTGCGGCGAATCAGGCGAAGCGATAGACCTTGTGAAAAAGCATCTGGCACAGGGGCATCCGCTGGATAAGGCGCAGCTTGCAAACGAACTCGGCGATATTGCATGGTATCTTGCCGAAACAGCTGCTGCAATCGGATATGATCTGGAAACCGTATTGGAACAAAACATCGAAAAACTGAAACGCCGCTATCCGGAAGGATTCGACCCTGCGCGTTCCCTGCAGCGAGAAAAGGAATAAAACGTTTGATTCTGTATGGTCCTAAAATAACCCAAACCTATATGAAACAGATATCACAATCTATAATTCATTATATATTTGATTTCGATTTTCGATAAAAATTGCAACAAAATTGTAACTTATGCCCGCTCTTGCTTGAAAAGTCACATTACATCGACTATACTTTTCGAATAGGAGGGGGTGTTTATATGCGCGAGCGGTTGATTCCGGAACGGTATCGTTTCCTGAGCGGCAGCGGATTGAAAACGATCGCCGCGCTT
The DNA here is from genome assembly GCA_017448545.1 of Clostridia bacterium. Taxonomy (GTDB): domain Bacteria; phylum Bacillota; class Clostridia; order Christensenellales; family CAG-138; genus UBA3792. Next base: position 200,211 of record JAFSLH010000005.1, on the reverse strand, counting down.
GCTATGCTGGCGGATCATGCCGGATTTGTACTGTTTACACAGAACCCCGTCCGGTTGTTTACCTTGTTCCGTCATTCGATCTCCGTTTATATGATCTTGCGGTTGGTCGGGCGCATTGCTTTCCCGGTTTACTGTTTTCTTTTGGTTGAAGGGTTTCTGCATACCGGGAACCGAATTCGCTATGCAATCCGGCTTTTCGTTTTCGCGCTTGTCTCGGAAATTCCGTACAACCTGATGATGAAGGGAACTGTTTGGTATCCTTCTGCGCAAAACGTATTTTTCACACTGTTTCTCGGATTGTCCGGCATGATCTTGTTTGATCGCTGGCGCGATCGTTTACCGCTGCAGGCGGCTGCTCTTTTAGGGCTGTTTCTTATCGCTTCGTTCGGACGACTGGATTATGGCGCGTCGGGTTTCAGCTTCATCATGATGCTTTACTTCTTGCGGGACTATCCGCTGCCGCGCGCAATTGTCGGCGCCGGATTATTGGGCAGCAGATGGCAGGCGGGACTGGCTTTTGTGCCGATTGCGTTCTATAACGGAAAGCGCGGATATCTGAAAGGCCCTGTTCTAAAGTATGCGTTCTATGCCTTTTATCCCGTTCACATATTGATTCTGTACTATATGAAAACAAAACTGATTGGAATCTGATCGATATTCGGAGGTGAGAAGTTTGATCACGGTAACCAACCTGACGAAGAAATTTGATCGCTTCGTTGCATTGAACAACATCAGCTGTAAGATCCCGGAAGGATGTATTTACGGACTTGTCGGATCGAACGGCGCCGGCAAGTCTACGCTGCTTCGATTGATCACGGGCATTTATCGGCCGGAAAGCGGTTCGGTGGAGATTGACGGACAGAATGTATTTGACAACCCGGCCGCAAAGAACCGTTTGGTTTTTATTCCGGACGAGCTGTTTTTCCTGTCCCGTTCGAATCTTCTTCGCATGGCGAAGCTGTATTCTGCTTTGTACGACCGGTTTTCGTACGAGAAATTCCACAAGCTGACCGAGTTGTTCCGTCTGAACCCGAAAGCGAACATCGGCACGTTCTCCAAGGGCATGCGGCGGCAGGCGGCAACGATTCTTGCGCTTTCCTGCAATTCGGAATACATCCTGTTCGACGAAACCTTCGACGGACTCGATCCCGTCATGCGCAACCTTTTGAAGGACCTGTTGATTGCAGACGTGCGGGAGCGGAACGCGACCGTCGTGATTGCAAGCCATTCTCTGCGAGAGCTCGAAGATACCTGCGATCAGCTTGCGCTGCTTCATAAGGGCGGTATTATCTTCGAAAGCGAGATCGGCAATCTGAAGACGAGTCTTTTCAAGGTCCAGGTTGCGTTTTCGGACGAATTTGATCGCAGCCGTTTCGACGGAATTGAATTGCGCTCGTTCAGCAAACACGGCAGCGTCGCTTCGATGATCGTTCGCGGCGATCGCGCCGAAACGGAGCAAAAGATCCGGGCAATGGAACCGGTGCTGTTTGAAATGCTGCCGCTTTCTTTGGAAGAGGTCTTTGTTTATGAGATGGACGCGCTCGGCTATGCGTTTGCCGATGTTTTGAAACAGGAGGTGCAGTAATTATGAAACTGTTCCATCGCGGTTATTTCATTGAGCGTTTTCGCCAGATTCGCACCGCCGGCATCATCGGCGCAGCGGTTATGGCCCTGGCTTCCGCATCGGCTTTTATCTTGGAACTGGGCGCGGACGGCATACCGGATGCGACAGAGCTTTCCGCCGGATTGATGCTGTTCGTGTATATCGCGGGCATCGTGCTGACGTTCTCGTCATACGGATGGTTGAATCGCCGTCGCACGAGCGACTTTTATCATGCGCTTCCGATCAAACGTTCAGCCATGTACGGCGCAACGAGTCTTGCAATCTATATCTGGCTTGCGATCGGCCTGACGGCCTGCGCGTTGATGCAAACGGTTCTGCATCTGGCATTCCAAACGCCGTTCAACTATGTGCAGTATCTCTGCATTTACGTTCACGCGTTGATTGCTGCACTGCAGATGATGGCGATTGCCTCTTTTGCAAACGCGCTTTGCGGAACGTGGTTTGCAAGCCTCTTTGCAACGTTGGTCGTGACGTTTTTGCCGCGTTTGTTTCTGCTGGCGTTTGCACTGTTTTTGCAGGCTGACGCGCCGTCGTCGATACATGTTTTTACGCTCTCACCCTGGTTCAATCCGGATTACAACCAGCTTGCGACGCCGTATATGTCGATTGTTTCGCTTTTCGGTCGGTTGTACGGCGAAGAACTGTATACAACGGATTTTGCAAACATCTGGTCCATGCTTTATTCGCTGCTCTACGGTGTTCTTATGCTGGCGCTCGGCGGCGTCACGTTTGTACGGCGTGAAAGCGAACTGGCCGGCGTTTCGATGAAGAATCGCATCTTCCATTTTGCGACCCGCACCGCATTCGCGGTTCCGCTTCTTCTCGTTGCTGCGCTGATGTGGAAATTCAATGAACAAGATTATAAATGGACGGTCATCGTCGTTCTGGTCATTCTTTCGTTCGCGATTCATACGCTGTATGAATTGATTACGACGAAAAAGGCGAAAAAGATGGCGTTTTCCATGCTGTTCTTCCCAATCTGCATTGGCGTTGCAGCCCTGTATTTCTTCGTGCCGACCTGGATTACCGACGGAATGAAGGCAAAAACAATCGAGGTGTCCGATCTGCGCGGCTATCGCCTGCAGACCAACATCATTTGGGATGCAGAAGATAATTATCGGTTGTATTACAGCAAGGAAACGTATTCCGACGTTATGGCTGATACTGTAGAGTTCCGCGAGCCGGAGGGCATTCAGATCGTCGTCAATGCACTGGCTCGGACGGATGATCCGACTTCGACAGAAACCGGCGTTTTACGGCAGACGGTTCGACTGGTTCGGAAGAACGGCATAACGGAACTGCGGGACATTTTGTTCACCGAAAAAGAGTGGCTTTCGCTGTGCGGGATTGCTGATCAAAATGAGACGTTTTCCGCGCTGTCCCTGGCGTATCCGAAAGGAAATCTGTACTTCTACGCAAACGGACTCAGCAACGAGCAGGCGCGCGAAGTCGGAAAGCTTCTGAAGGCGGACTATGAGGCGCTATCGGAAGAAGAACGCGCTTACCTGTGCCCGGAAAGCAATATTGAACGGATCGGGAAGGCGCTGCGCTTCGATCTGATTGTTTGCGTGGACGGCTGCTACGGGGCAAAAAACTATCGCAACTACTATTATATGAATCATCTGACGCCGAATGCCACGGCAAAGTATCTGGAATTGCTGAACGAAAACAACGGAGAGACTGCGCAGAAGATGCTGAGTGGAATCGTTGACAGCCTGAACAGGGGAACAGACGACGTATATTTTCGGATCGACATCGGCAGTGAGTTTTCGATCGCCTCCTGGAACATGCATGCGTTTGAGAATGGCGATGAAATCACCTACTCCAAAACCAGCGATCCGGAGTACTATGAGATTCTTTCGATTCTTGCCAATGCAAAACTGACGACCGACGTTTCCGATTGCGCAGTGGTCTCCGTGTACGGTCTTGTTCCTTCGGACGCATCGGACCTGAACGGCAATCTGCTGTACGAACTCGGCTTTACGTCCTCCTATCAAACCAAGACGTGCAGCCTTGCCATCTCGAACGTGGACTATCAGCGCATCCGCGAATTGGTATCCAAGCACTTCGTTCAGGATGAATACGGCATCGCGTAAGCGGGAGGGATTCCATGCAATTCGTTTGGCTCTATCTGGCAGTTATAAACGCCGTTGCGCTCATACTGTATGGGTTGGATAAACGATTTGCAAAGCGCGGTACACGGCGGATTCCGGAACGGACGCTGCTGCTTTCGGCCTTTTTCGGCGGAGCGCTCGGCGCGGCGATCGGAATGCTGCTGTTTCGCCACAAAACGAAAAAACCGAAGTTCCTTGTGCTCGTTCCGATTGCGCTTGTGCTTTGGATCGTCACTGTAATTCTGCTGTTCCGTATTCTGTAATCCGCCGTTGAACCGAATCAAAACGAACCCACCGCGAAACTGCGATGGGTTCGGATTCTTTTGGGATGGAATCAGCCGATTTGCGTCTTGCCGCCCATGTACGGACGAAGAACTTCCGGAATGCGGACGGTTCCGTCTGCGTTCAGGTTGTTTTCGAGGAATGCGATCAGCATACGCGGCGGAGCAACGACGGTGTTGTTCAGGGTGTGCGCATAGTAGTTGCCCTTTTCCTTGTTCTTGATGCGGATGCCGAGCCGTCTCGCCTGCGCGTCGCCGAGGTTGGAGCAGCTGCCGACTTCGAAATACTTCTTTTGCCGCGGGGACCATGCTTCGACGTCGAGCGACTTGACCTTCAGGTCGGCCAGATCGCCGGAGCAGCAGCCGAGTGTCCGAACCGGGATATCCAGCGAACGGAAGAAATCGACCGTGTTCTTCCAAAGCTCGTCATAGATCGCGTTGCTTTCTTCGGGACGGCAGACGGCGATCATTTCCTGCTTTTCAAACTGGTGAATGCGGTATACGCCGCGCTCCTCAATACCGTGCGCTCCGACTTCCTTTCGGAAGCAGGGGGAATAGGAGGTCAGACGCTGCGGAACCTGGGATTCTTCCAGGAACGTATTCTGGAAGCGGCCGATCATGCTGTGCTCGCTCGTGCCGATCAGATACAGGTCTTCACCCTCGATCTTGTACATCATGTTTTCCATTTCGGTGAAGCTCATAACGCCGTCGACGACCGCGCTGCGAATCATGAACGGGGGGATGCAGTAGGTAAATCCGCGGTCAATCATGAAGTCGCGCGCATAGGAAAGCACGGCGCTGTGCAGACGCGCGATGTCGCCCATCAGATAATAGAAACCGTTGCCGCTCGTTTTCCGCGCGGAATCCAGGTCGATGCCGGAAAGCCGTTCCATGATGTCGACGTGATACGGAATCTCAAAATCAGGCACGATAGGATCGCCGAACCGCTCGATCTCAACGTTCTCGGAATCGTCTTTGCCGATCGGAACCGAAGGATCGATGATGTTCGGAATGACCAGCATACGCTTGCGGATCTCGGCTTCAAGTTCCGCACCCTGCGCTTCGAGTTCGGCCATTTCCTGTCCCATGGCGGAGACTTCGGCTTTCGTTTCGTTCGCCTTGTCAAATTCCTTGCGGGCCATCATGCCGCCGATCTGCTTCGACAGCGTATTTCTGCGGCTGCGCAGAAACTCAAGACGCTGATTGCCTTCACGATACTTAGCGTCCAGCGCGATCACTTCGTCCACCAGTACGAGTTTTTCGTCCTGAAACTTTTTGCGAATGTTTTCTTTTACCGCGTCGGGATTGGCGCGTACAAACTTGATATCCAGCATATTACATCCTTTCCGGGGCCTGAATGCCCAAAAGATTTAATCCGTTTTTCAAAACCTGCCGCGTTGCGTCGGTCAGCGCAAGACGCGCAGCCTTTACGGCGGGATCATCCGCCATGATGCGCTGTTCGTAATAGAACTTGTTGAACGCTGAGGCGATGTTCATCAACGCGCGCGAGACCACGTACGGCTCGTACTTTTCCGCGGCCGATACGACGGCGGCGGGGAATGCCTCGATCGCTTTCAGCAACGTGCGGCTGTACGGATCGCAGAGCAGCGAAGCGTCCGGCGCGGAATAATCGAACCCGTCTGTTTTCCGCAGTACCGAGCAGCATCGCGCGTGCGTATACTGCACATACGGCGCCGTTTCGCCGTCAAAGTTCAGAATCTTGTCCCACGAGAACGAAACGTCCTTGATGCGGTTATTATACAGCACCGACCACAGGATCGCGCCTACGCCGACCGCTTCCGCAGCGCTCTGCTTTTCCTCGAGATCGGGACTCTTTTCTTGAATGATTGCAAGCGTTTTTTCAACGGCGGCGTCCAGAATATCGTCCAGATACAGGATATTGCCGCTGCGCGTTGAAAAGCTGCCGTCTTCCATGCTGACCATGCCGAAATTGACGTGCACGCAGTCCTTGACCCATTCCTTGCCCATCAGCTCAAGCACTTTGAAGAACTGGCGGAAATGCAGGTCCTGCTGATATGCTACGACGTAGAGCGATTTCGCGAAATCATAATGTTCTTTCCGATAGCACGCGGCGGCGATGTCGCGTGTCGCGTAAATTGTGCTGCCGTCGGATTTGACGATAATGCAGGGCGGCATGTTCCATTCGGACAGATCGACGATTTCCGCACCCTGGTCGAGTTTCGAGACGCCTTTTTCGCGCAGCTCGGCGATGATAGCGGGCATTTTGTCCTCATAGAAGGATTCGCCTGCCCAGCTGTCAAAATCAACGCCCATGCGGCGATACGTGCGTTTCACTTCACGGATCGTGCCGTCCTTCATCTTGGACCAAAGCTCCAGCGCTTCGGGATCGCCGGCCTCGATTTTGCGGAACCACGCGCGCGCCATATCGTTGAGCGACGGATCCTTTTCGGCTTCTTCATGGAACCGAACGTACAGCGCAACGAGCTCGCGGATCGAATAATCGTCGATCGGCTTATCACCCCAAAGGCGGTACGCCGTAATCATTTTGCCGAATTGCGTGCCCCAGTCGCCGAGATGGTTGATGCCGACTGTGTTGTAACCGAGGGCCTTATAGATGCGGTAAAGCGCGTTTCCGATCGCAGTGGACGGGAGATGATGAAACCCGAACGGCTTCGCGATATTGATGGAGCTGTATTCCACGCAAACGGTTTTTCCCCTGCCGATTTCGGACTTCCCGAACGAATCGCCCTTTGAAAGCACTTCCGTCAGAACAGAACCGGCCTGGGAGGCGGCGTCGATGAAGAAATTCAGATACCCGCCGACGGCTTCGGCCTTTGCGATACCGGCAGGGAGCGTCAACTGCTCCTTGAGAGAAGCGGCGATCAGCGGAGGCGCTTTTCGGAGCGTTTTGGCCAGACGGAAGCAGGGAAATGCGAGATCGCCCATTTCCGGATTCTTCGGCACTTCAAACCATTCGTTCAGCGCGTCGGCGTCGACGCCGCAAAGCGGCGCAAGCGCAGCCGCCAGGGATTCTTTTACATCCATTCCGTTTCTCCCCGTATTTTTTGTTATTATACCATTCGAGCCGCAAAATGAAAAGTGGAGATTTGTTTGAAATGGGTAAAAAGAGAAATCCAGGCCGTGTAAACCGGTTGAAAAATCGTGCCGGAACGGTTTGATTTTTGCCGGAATGCTTGTCAAGATCGCAGAAGTATGGTACGATTCTTACAGAATCACAGAGAGATACAGGGTAAAGAAATATGCAATTCGATACATTGATCATCGGGGCGGGCCCGGGTGGAATTTTCACTGCATACGAGCTTCTTCAGAAAAAGCCGGATCAGAAGATCGCGGTGATTGAAATGGGACATGCGCTTTCCGGCCGGAAGTGCCCGATTGACGGGGAAAAAATCAAGTCGTGCATTCATTGCAAAACCTGCTCGATCATGAGCGGGTTCGGCGGCGCAGGCGCTTTTTCGGACGGAAAGTATAACATTACAAACGATTTCGGCGGCACATTGTTCGAGTATATCGGCAAGAAAAAGGCGCTGGAGCTCATGCAGTACGTCGACACAATCAATATGCAATACGGCGGGGAAGGGACAAAGCTGTATTCGACCGCCGGTTCCGCTTTTAAGCGCATCTGCATTCAGCACAAGCTGAATCTGCTCGATGCATCGGTGCGTCATCTCGGGACGGATATCAACTACATCGTTCTCGAAAACCTGTACGCCTATCTGTCCGAACGCGTCTCGTTCTTTTTTGATACTGCGGTGGAAGATTTGCAGATCGACGAACAGGGACGTTATTGCGCGATCACGAACAAAGGAACGTTTGAAAGCAAATACTGCGTTGTTTCGGTCGGCAGAAGCGGCAGCAAATGGATGCAGGAAATCTGCAACCATCTCGGTATCGCGACAAAATCGAATCGCGTCGATATCGGCGTGCGCGTGGAGCTGCCGGCGGTCGTCTTTTCCGAGCTGACGGACGAACTCTACGAGAGCAAGATTGTTTATCGTACCGAAAAGTTTGAGGATAACGTGCGCACGTTCTGCATGAATCCGCACGGCATCGTCGTCAACGAGAACACGAACGGGATCGTAACCGTTAACGGACACAGCTATGAGGATCCGGCGCGGCAGACGGAAAACACAAATTTTGCACTGCTGGTTTCCAAGCATTTTTCGGAGCCGTTCTCTGACAGCAACGGGTACGGCGAGAGCATTGCGCGGCTGTCCAATATGCTCGGCGGCGGCGTCATGGTGCAGCGGTTCGGGGATTTGATCCGCGGCAGACGCAGCAACGACAAGCGCATTGAAAAATCGACGACGATTCCCACGCTGAACGCAACGCCGGGCGATCTGAGCTTGGTGCTGCCGAAGCGCATTCTGGACGGCATTATTGAGATGATTTATGCACTGGACAAGATTGCGCCGGGAACCGCGAACGACGACACGCTTTTATATGGGGTTGAGGTGAAGTTCTACAACATGGAGGTTGCTTTGGACGATCATCTCGAAACAATTCACAAGGGTCTGTACATCATCGGCGACGGGAGCGGCATTACGCATTCGCTGTCGCACGCATCCGCCAGCGGCGTCTTTGTCGCGCGAAACATCGCGGAGGCGCTGGCGTAAATGTCGAAACGCAACGTTTCACGGCCGATCGCATTCTGGATCGGCCTGGTTTTTGTATCGTCAGCTTTGCTCGGCTGCCGATCGGAGACCGTGCACGAAGATCACGCGGAGCCGCAGCAAACGAATGCAGCGCCTACCGCATCATCCGTTCCGCAAAGCACGCCGACGCCGGAGCCCGTCATTACCTATACGGAGCCGGAGCGCGCGCCGCTGAATGAAAGCATCGGAATCCCGGCGTACTATACGCAGATCGATGCGGATTCGGACGGATATGCGCTGTTCGCGTTTACGAATCAGCGCGGCGTGATCGAATACCGGACGGTCGGCGCATATGACAAACAGTCGAACGGCATCGCTGTTGATCGGATCGTCGCCTGGTTCGAATGTGACGCCGACGGCTCGCTTGCGTCCGCCGAACCCATTGATTTGGAGCAGGAAACGCCGGGTGTTTGTGTACCGCTGTCGGCGGAAGACTTGCGCCTGCGCAAAAAGTACAATGCGGAGGATGTGCCGGGGCTGATTCGGACGGATACGAACGGCGAACAAAGCTATTACGTTTACGGCTGCTTTGCGGACAGGGAACCGGCGTTCTATCCCGCGCTTTCGGACGGGACGATGCTCGAAGGCGCTTTGCCGGTTGATACGGCGTCGATCGTCGTTTCGCCCTTTGCACCGACCGCAGAACCGGAGCGGGAAGGGGAGCGGCACATTTCGGTCTTTATCGGAAGTCAGTCCGTCGCCGTGTTTCTTGCTGAGGACGGGGACTGGACGCTCGAACAAGTTTTCATTTGTTCGACCGGTTCGAAAGCATCCTACACTCCGCGCGGTCTGCATTCGATCACGGCGCAGTATGCTTACAAAGCCATGTCGGAGCTGAACGGTGAAATGGTGTACGCGCAGTATGCGAGCCGGTTCAGCGGCCGTATTCTGTTCCATACCGTACCGTCGGCCGGCGAGCATAAGAACTATCAGCCGAACGGCAAACAGCAGGTCCTGGTCGCAGAATACGAAAAGCTCGGAACAGCCGCGTCGCACGGCTGCGTGCGGATGCTGGCCGGGGACTGTTATTGGATCTATCGGAATTGTCCGATCGGGACGCGGGTATTCATCACGGACGACGTCGGGCCGGAGCCGCCGGCACTGCCGAATCTGATTGAAGCGGAACCGTATATGGATCCGTCGGGAACCTACTGCTGGGATCCGACCGATCCCGATCCGCGCAATCCGTATCTTGCGATCGATGCGTATGCTTCGGCGATGATTGTACCGACGCTTGCGCCGGAGGATTCCAAAACACCGCGGCCGACAAGGGCAGCTACGCCGAAACCGACGCCGGGCGCAGAATAAAACAGGGGGAATGGGGCTGTGAAATACGTTTTCTGGGGCATTATAGGCGTTTGTATTCTGATTCAATTTCTGGCATACATTGTATGGCGGATTGCATTGCATTCGCCGAACAAAACACAGAACGACGATCATTCCGTTGCGGAGGACGAGCAGACGAAGCCGATTCTGTCGAAGATTCATTCGATGATCGACGATTTGAACGCGATCCCGTATGAAACCGTTTCCATCGTTTCACGGGACGGAAAACGACTGTATGGACGCTATTATGAGAACAAGGCCGGCGCTCCGGTTTTGATCTGCTGCCACGGATACCGCGGAACGCCTTCCCGTGACTTTTCCGGCGGCGCGACCATGTACCGTGAGGCCGGCTGTAACCTCCTTATGATCGAGCAGCGCGCACACCTAAGGAGCGAGGGACGTTCCATCACAATGGGCGTTATGGAGCGCTACGACGTGCTGGATTGGATTTATTTCGTTTGTGAAAAGTGCGGCCCGGAAACGAAGATTGTCCTGGCGGGAATCTCCATGGGCGCTGCGACGGTGCTGATGGTCGCCGGTATGGACTTGCCGGTCAACGTTTGCGGCGTGATTGCCGACGCGCCGTTTACCGCCCCGAAACCGATTCTGCAGCGCGTCATGCGGGAAATGCATCTGCCGGTGAAGATGGTGTATGCTTTGTTGGTTTACGGCGCATGGTTGTTCGGTGGATTTCGCCTCTCGGATCGAACTGTGAACGCTGCGGAAGCCGTCAAGAAGGCCCATGTTCCGATTCTGCTGATTCATGGAGAGGACGACCGGTTTGTGCCGTGCGAGATGGGAAGGGAAATCGCTGCCGCGAACCCGGAACTTGTGGAACTGCATACATTTCCGAACGCAGGGCACGGGTTGAGTTTTCTCACTGACGAGCCGCGCTATCGGGCAATTTGCATGTCATTTTTGCAGCGCGTTCTGGGCGATCGATGAACAAACGGCAACTTACCGTAACTTTACATTGCTGCCCGAAAATATGTGAAAAAATACTTGCATTTTTCCGGGAAGTGTGTATAATAAACATTGCTGCGGGGCATTAGCACAGTTGGTAGCGCGCAACGTTCGCAATGTTGAGGTCAGGAGTTCGAATCTCCTATGCTCCACCACATCACAACCCTAATCTTGATACAAGATTGGGGTTGTAGCTTTTTTGGTTTTAAGCCCTGATATCAGGATTTTCCGGGGAATCACCGTATTCGAGTCGCCCATCTGCTTCCCTTTCATGGCCTCCGCACACCCGCGGCTTGTGGTTGCCGGTATACGGTGAACAGGAATCGTATCCCTTTCGTCGAGTTTTGCATGAGAGTATTCAGGTCCCATATACCCGTATAACATAGAAAAAAGATAGACTTGCAACTTACGGTATCGCCTCTGATTCGATACGGTTCAAAAAATTATTTCAAAGAACGGATTGGAACAATAACGTTCGGCTTGACAAGTGACCTCTCGTTCACTATAATATGGGAACGAAAGGTCACTCTTTTCGCGGAGGGAATTATGGCGAGCGACACAAAAGAAAGAATACTTGTTGCCGCGCTGGAGATGTTTTCACAAAACGGCTATGCGGGGACGAACATTCGGGAACTGAGCGCATCTTTAGGCCTTGTGAAGTCCGGGGTGTATAAGCACTATGAGAGCAAGGCAGCGATCTGGAATGCGCTGCTGGATGAGATGATTGCATATTACGCAGAGCACTTCGGTTCAATTGAGCACTTGCCGCCCGTGCCGGATTCGCCGGAAGGGCTTGTCACGATGACGATGCAGATGGTGAACTTCACCGTTCATGATGAGAAAATCATCATGACGCGTAAAGTTCTGACGCTTGAACAGTTCCGGGACGAACGCGCGCGGGAGTTGGCGACGAAGCACTTTTTGACCGGGCTAACGGAACTGTTCGCGCACATCTTTGCCGGGATGATGGACAAAGGACTGCTCCGGAAGGACGATCCAAAGATGCTTGCCTTTGCATATACCGCGCCGATCTCAGCGCTGATTCATTTGTGTGACCGGGAGCCGGATCAGAAGGAAGAGGCTTTGGCACAGATTGAAGCGTTCGGCAGGCACTTTATTGCAGTTTACGGAGCGAAGCAATGATGTTTGATCTGCAACAATACCTGAATGATCTGATCCTGAACTGCCGATCTGTTTTCGGAGATCGGCTGTTGTATCTGGGCTTGCAGGGTAGCTATCTGCGCGGTGAAAACCATGAGAACAGCGATATCGACGTCATGGTCATCCTTGACCGGTTTTCTGTCCGGGATATGGACGCATACCGCGATGTTTTGAAGAAGATCGGCTTTTTTGAGAAGTCCTGCGGCTTCATCTGCGGGAAAGAGGAAATGAAGCGCTGGACTCCTCTGGAGGTATGCCAGCTGCGTCATACAACGAAAGATCTGCTCGGCGTTTTGACGGATTATCTTCCGCATGCGACGCGGGAAGACGAAATCAGCTATGTCAAGCTGAGCCTCGGGAATCTGTATCACGAACTCTGTCACCGCTATATCCATGCAGACAGAGAAAAGAACACAGCAAAATTCCGCAGAACCTGCAAGAGCGTGTTTTACCTGATACAGAATCTGCACTTTCTGGAAAGCGGGCGTTTCATCCTCACAAAAAAGGAACTGAAAGAAGCTGTTTCAGCGGATGACCGACGGGTGCTGGAGCTGGCCGAGCTGCCGGACGGATTTGATTTCGATCAGGCTTTCTCATTTCTGTTTACCTGGTGTCAAAGCGCTTTTGCACGCATCGAACGTCTTGGAGGAAAATGATATGAACCATAAAGCCCTTGTTGTCATCGATATTCAAAACGACATCACAAAGCACTATCGGGATATCATTGATAAGCTCAACGCCGCCATCGAATGGGCGGCGGAATGCGGCATGGAAATCGTGTATATACAGCACAACAACCTGTCCGCCGGTACGCGCACCTTCAAGCCGGGTACAAAAGGAGCGGAATTGGTGCCGGAGCTCAGGATCGTCTCGGATCATATTTTCGTGAAAACGAAGGCCAACGCGCTGACCAGCGAAAGTTTTTCCGCGTATATCCTGGAAAAAAGAATCGATGAGTTCTACATCACCGGCGCGGACGCGACCGGCTGCGTGAAATCCACCTGCTTTCATATGACGAAAGCCGGGTACACCGTTCATGTCATCTCCGATTGCGTGACCAGCTATGACTTGAAGAAGATGCCGGAAATGCTTGCCTACTATGCGGACAAGGACTGTGAGGTCAGAACGTTGGAGGAGTATCAAAAAACATGATCGAGATCAAACGGGCGGACAGAAACAATTTCTGCGAAACGTCAATGGATGCATTTGACAGATCTCAAGAGGTCCAAAACGTTTGGTGCATGGAAAACGGCAGACTCGTTCTGAAGTTCCGGCCCTTTACCGAAACATGGTCGCCCGAACAGAGGCGCAAAAAGGCAGGCGAGATACTCTCCGGCAGATATAGTACTTTCTGCGCGTTCGAGGGGGACGCGGTGGTCGGTGAGATCATGCTGATGCCGGAACGGAACGGGAATCGCCTGATCATTGACAGTTTTCATGTTTCCCGCGCGTTCAGACGGCGCGGGATCGGACGGCGGCTGATCGAAGCGGCCGCTGAGTACGCAAGAGGCCGCGGGGCTTCTGCCCTGTACGCATCCTGCTGTTCTGCTGAGGAAACCATAGATTTTTACAGGGCGATGGGCTTTCGGCTGAGTGAACATCCGATCCCTTCCCGTGCAGAAGACGATCCTTTTGATATTCAAATGGAACTCAGATTATAAAAGAATACGTTTATGCGATTGACAATCCCCGTTTGTCGTGACGGAGAAACGAACAAATCGGGATTTGTCGGGATACCTGTCGGCAAGGATAATCGGGAAACAGTTTTGAACTGACGACGCATAACAACCTGATTCGGGAGGATTGAATGAAAAGTATTTACACCGTTCAGCACACGCAGTCTGAGCACCATACCAATGGTATGGTAGGTTCATGGACGGACTGGAATCTGACAGATTTAGGGAAACAGCAGGCCGATCAAATTGCCGAAAAGCTGAAGCAGGAGCTGGATGGTAAAGAAATCATTTTATATACTTCTGACCTGAAACGGGCAAAACAAACTGCCGACAGAATCGCGTCCCGGTTTCGGGTTGAACCGATCGTGAAAAAGGAATTGAGGGAACGTAATCTCGGACGATGTTGTGGAAAATCTGTACAATGGTTACGGGAAAATCTGGAATGCGAAGAAAAGACAATTGATGACCGTCTTTTCTCCGATGCAGAAAGCCGACGTGATGAATGGAACAGGCTGAAGCCCTTTTTCGACCAGGTGATGGCAGAAGATTCCGTAAACATCATTATCGTTTCCCATGGCGATCTGCTGAGCGTTTTCAATTCAATGTTCCTTGGCCTTGAAGTCGAGTCGCTGAACGCATCTGAAATGTTCGGCTTTGCCGGCGGGGTATCCCAGATGATTGTGCGGGATGATGGGAAAAGAATGATAAAGCGAATCAGCGACATGTCATATGTACGATAAATTCTCGCTTGCCGTGATATCGTGAATCGGAATTCATGGAGGACAGCATTATCATGAAAGAGAAGCATCATGATCAGGCAATCGCATGTGTGAAAGACTCTGTTCTTCCTGCACAGATAAAACTCTATCTATCCTGCGATGGCGATCTGGACAGAGTATACGGCGAAGCTATGAATGGAAACGGATACTTTGGGAAAGTGATCGTGCCCGGTCATGTATATGAGCTTGGCTATGAAAAATGCACCTGTGAGAAAGTCCTGTCCGGACAGATCACAGATCCGGATCACTGTAATTGCAGCAAGCAAAGCATTCTGTATATCCTGCGTCAGATGGAACCGGAGAGCATATTCGACGTAAAAATACTGGAAACAGTTTTGCAGGGTGCAGATCATTGCCGCTTCAGAATTACGAAAAAAGGATAAAATAAGGTGCATTTTATGAATTTACAGGTAGTAAAAGCGGGTACGTCAGACGCCTTGACGCTGAACGAGATTTCAAAGCGTGCGCTTAACAGCGATGTTCTCCCGGGCGGACCGTCGGCAGGCGGCCCGCCCGGGTATGAGTCTGTTTCATTTCATACCGAGATGGCAAGACAAGGGCATCTCTATAAATTGACAGAAGAAGGACGGATCGTCGGCGGAGCGATCCTGTTTTTGCAGGGAGACGCGCTGAACATCGGCAGGATTTTCGTCGCGCCGGAGCATTTTTATAAGGGGTACGGATCTTTCATGATGCGGGAAATAGAGTCTATGTTTTCCGAAGTGAAGGAATTTACCCTGGACACGCCCGAGTGGAATACAAGAACGAATTCCTTTTATACGAAACTGGGATATACGGAAATCAAACGGGAAGGAGGTTTTGTTTATTATTCAAAGAGGAATCTGAAAGAGAATATGATCCGTTGGGCTGAAAGCAAACTCGGCAGCACAGCATATGCAGGCTGGTGTCTTGCGTTTATCGAGGACGCACTTGAGATCAGCAATCATATCGAAATATTCGGCGGAGATTCTGCGAAGGAATCCTGCGAAATGTACAAGGACGCGCTGCGGGGCGGCGTACCTAAGCGAGGCGCGTTCGTATTCTACGACTGCCTGTGTCCAGGCGAAAACGGCCCGGTCAACTGGGGACATTGCGGCATTTCTCTCGGAAACGGACAGATCATTCATGCGTGGGACACGGTCCGGATCGATGACTATCGGGCAATCGAAAAGCTGACGGCGCTGACCGGAGATCATCCGAAATACCTGGGCTGGGTGGGGCTCGAACGCGTACTGGATCAAAAACCGAGCGAGTAATATCACAAATCGTGATTTAGGAGTAGCATTGGGAGGAAAGATACGGCAGCTTCTGCCATTCGGACCATCTGATCACGGTCATATCACAGAAGACCGCTATTTACAGAAAAGATTTCACAGTGCCAAGTTCGCCGAACTGAAGGATAAACGACTGAACGGTTTCATCTCACATGCTGCTTATCCGATCAGTACCGTCAAGCTGGAAGGATTCAACAACAAGATCAAGGTGGCTAAGCGTATCGGTTACGATTTCCGAAACGATGACTACTTTTTCACCTTGATCAAATACTTGTCACTGTCTTCTGTAAGAAAACGTTTTCACAACTTTCGTTGAAGAGCCAAAAAATGAAACAACTTTTTGAATTTTTTCAAAAAATGCGACAGATCGGTATTTCTATGCTATACTGTAATCATGGAAAAAATCGCAAATGAACAGAAAAAGAAACATAAATCGACAGTTCTTCGTTTGATGAAGAAAAAGCACGAGAAAGCATTTCCGCTGGATATTCTGTTTCATTCTCTGAAACTGCTGATCGTAGCGGTTTTTGTCGTGGGTTTTTTGGGCCTCGGACTCGTTTACGGCGTTGCGAAGGCGTATATCGATACGACGCCTTCGATGGACGTTGCGCAGCTGACGATCAGCGACCGGACTTCCTACCTCTATGACATGAACGGAGAGGAGATCATGTCTATGGCTGCGATCGAATTCCGGGACTGGGTCGATCTGGAGGAAATTCCCGAAATGCTTCGGAACGCCTTCATTTCTGTAGAAGACGTTCGGTTCTATAAACACAGCGGAGTGGATTTCAAACGCCTGTTTTCGGCTGCGCTCGAAGTCCTCGGCAACAGCAATTCGTCAGGCGGCAGCACAATCACGCAGCAGCTGATCAAGAATAAGATTCTCGGCGCCGAGCGTACCTACAAGCGCAAGATTCAGGAAGCATTTCTGGCGCTTCAGTTGGAAACCGTCATGGAAAAGGACGATATTCTGGAAGCGTACCTGAATGATATTTATCTCGGCGGCTCCAATTACGGCGTAAAAACAGCGGCACATGATTTCTTCGGAAAAGACCTGTCGGAGCTGACCATTCGCGAATGCGCGATGATCGCCGGCTTGACGCAAAATCCGTATCGTTACAACCCCCGCCTGAATTACTATTGGGAAAGATACGGCCGCGCAGAGGACGCTTACGAGAAGTATACCGTTGCGCGGACGGATACCGTTTTGAAGCGTATGTATGAAAACGGCAAAATTACGCTGGAACAGTATCATGCCGCGCTCGAAGAAGATGTGACCATCATCGAAGTTTCCGAAAACTCCAAGATGTACGATATGGCGTATTTTGTCGAGTATTGTGTGGACGACGTGATTCGGCACTGGATGAAGGCGGACGGCGTAGCGGATACCGCCGCGAACAGAACGGCTTACGAAAACAAACTCCGTACCGGCGGCTATCGGATTTACACGACGGTCGATCCGACCGTACAGAACACGGTGCAGACAAGCCTTGCGGAATGGGATCAATATCCGAAGCTTGCCGATATGAGTCAAAGCGTTGTGACGGAGACCATTTCCGACAGCATAACGATCGAAACGATTGAGCCGCAGGCTGCCGCCGTCGTGATCGATCAGAAGACCGGCGAGCTGCGTGCGATCGTCGGCGGCAGAACCGAACCAAGCATCCGCAAGGGAATCAATCGCGCTGCAGACAGCTATACGGAGGTCGGTTCGTCGATCAAACCGCTGTCCATCTACGGTACGGCGCTCGATAACGGCATTTCACCGTCCTCAATAATCGTCAATGCCGACGGCGAGATTCAGGGCTGGGGCGGTGAAAACGGATACCCGAGCGGCGGTCTCAGTTCCAGCAAGCGGTACGGGCCGGTGACGGTGCGGACGGGCTTGGAACAGTCGCTGAACGTCGTCGCGGCGCGTTTGCTGTTCTCGCAGAACGTCGGTATTACACGCGCGGTGCAATACCTGGAGCGTCTCGGTATTCCGTCCTCGCAGATCAACCAGGACGGTCCCGGTCTCGCGCTCGGCACTTCGGGCATTTCGCCGATTCAGATGTGCGCTGCGTATGCCGCCATCGCAAATAACGGATACTATCTCGAACCGCTGTCCTTCACAAAAATGACGGACAGCGAAGGAAACGTCATTCTGGACGCCAATATGATTCGCGGATCGCAAAAGCGTGTCTATAACGAAGCGTCTACCGCGTATTTCCTCGTTGATCTGATGAAGCAGGCGGTTTCTTCCGGTACCGGCAAGCTGGCACAGATTCCAGGTTACGAAGTCGCCGGAAAAACCGGTACGAACTCGGATTACGCAAGCGTTTACTTCGCGGGAATGACCTGCGATTATACCGCGGTCGTCTGGATCGGGCATGACTACCCGAGCAATAAGCTGGAAAAAGGCGCGCAGGGCGGCGACTATGCCTCGCCGCTCTGGCAGGACTTCATGAGCAAGATCATGGAAGGACACGAAAGCCGCGTGATCAATCCGGAAACGCCGGAATCTCTCGGCCTCGTTCGGCGTACCGTTTGCCCGGTTTCCGGCTTGCTCGCGACCGAAGCTTGCGTACATTATCAGCAAACAAACGGCAGGCGGTTCCAGCCGGTGACCGATTGGTTCGACTATGCGGACGTTCCGACGCAATACTGCGATATGCACGTAACACTGTCTGTCTGCAACGTTTCCGGGAAACTTGCGGGCGACAATTGCTCGTCCGATACGGTTAAGGAAACCACGTATGTGCTGATTCGTCCCGGTAACCAGTTCTACGGTCTGACCGACAAGGTTCTGACAAAGATTTTCGGCGATACCTGGGTGCGTACCGACAAATCCATTGCCGCGTACAAAGCCGATCTGCCGGTCTGTTCGCAGGAAACGTCGATGGACGCCTTGCGTGAGAAATGCCGGACGCTGCGCGACCTCTGCAGCGCGCTTCTGACGGATGAATCAATCGAAATCGATGAGGAAGACCGCGGCCGGATGACGTCTGTACTCGACCAGATGGAAAGCGCTTCCGACTATGACCGTCTTTCAACGGTGTATACGGAACTGCTCGGACTGTATCAGCCGATGTACAGCCGATACCATCCCGGCGAATAATGGGGAAAAATCGTGAAATTCTTTGGTCTTTTTTGGAAAAGGATTGGAATTTGATCCGATTTGTATTATACTGACAGCAGAAACCTGCGGAAGGGGGCAGAAGAATGGCAACCAGAATTTTGATCTGCGATGATGAACCGGTCGTTCACGAGTCGCTGCGGATTTATTTTGAAGCGGATGGGTATGAAGTTGTAGACGCATTCGACGGAGAAGAGGGACTTGAAAAGGCGGACGATTCCATTTCACTCTGCATCCTGGATATCATGATGCCGAAAAAGTCCGGGATCGACGTATGTCGCGAGATTCGCAAGCGTTCTTCACTGCCGATCATCATGCTGACCGCCAAGGGCGAGGAAATCGACCGGATTCTGGGACTGGAACTCGGCGCCGATGATTATATCGTAAAGCCGTTCAGCCCGCGCGAAGTCGTTGCGCGCGTAAAAGCAATTCTGCGGCGTGTCGAAACGAAAGCAAACAGCGTCGACCCGAACGTTATTACCTATAACGGTCTTTCGATCGATCTGAACAGCTATACGGTTCTGCTGCGCGGCGAACACGTCGTCTGCACGCCGAAAGAGATAGAAATCCTCTATATGCTCGCATCGAATCCCGGACAGGTGTTCACGCGTGATACGCTGCTTTCGCGTGTTTGGGGCTATGATTTCGCGGGCGAGACCCGTACCGTCGATACGCACATCAAGCGGCTGCGTGCCAAGCTGAACTCCGAAGGACTCGGCTGGAGTATCAAAACAATCTACGGTGTTGGGTACAAGTTCGAACTGGAATAAGCAGTATGAATTTCAAAGGTGAACTCTTCCAAAAATCGTTCATCATCTGTATCGTATTATTGCTCCTTGCGACGACCGTGTTGCTGGGAGCTTATACCTATTTTGGAAGACGCACCTATGTCAGTCTGCAGCAGGAATCCCTGAACCGTACCGCTGATGCGGCGCAGGCGCTGTTCGACAACCAGAAATCCGACACCGGCACAACGTTTCAGGCATATCTGGATTCGATTTCCAAATCGAGCAACATCTCCTACATCCTGATTTTCCCGCATTCGCAGGAGAATGCGTACTTTTTTGCGACCAATATCGTGGATTATGAGGACAATGCGTTTACGCAGCAGCTGACGGAACGCATGATGAGCGGGGAAGAGATCGACTTCCATAACATCACCGTCTCGAACGTTTCCGGCTCCATCTATTGCGGCCGTCCGCTGTATCACGGCGAAGAACTGCGCGGCTGTATGCTGCTGATCATGGAGATCCATGAAATTACCTCTGCATTTACACGGCTCAGCAATTCACTTTGGGTGACGGCGTTGTTTCTGCTGCCGATCATGTTTCTTGCGGCGCTGTTTTTGATCAGTAATCTGCTGCATCCGATCGGCGAAATGACGAAGGTTGCAAGGCAGCTTTCCAAGGGGAATTACGACGTTCGCATCCGGGAGCAGTATCGCGGAGAGCTCGGCATCCTTGCGCGAACGATGAACAACATGAGCGGCACGCTTTCCCGCACGATCCGACAGCTCGAAAGCGAAAAACGTCAGCTTGGTTATATTCTGTCCAGCTTTTCCGACGGCGTTGCGGCAATCGACAATTACGGAGAATTGACGCATTTTAACCCGTCGCTGATGAAAATGTTCGGCGCGGTTGAAGTGCGCACGCCGATGGATCTTGTGCCGGATCGCAGCATCTGGGACGCATTTGAAGCCGTAGTCGATACCAAAGAGCCGCGCACGTTCCACTACAACATGACCGGCGATCGCGTGCTCTGGATTACGATCGTACCTGTGATGTCCGACACGGAAGGCTGCGTCGGCGCAGTCGGTCTTTTTAAGGATGCAACCGAAATCGAGCAGCTGGAACGCATGCGCAACGAATACGTTGCAAATATCAGCCACGAGCTGCGCACGCCGCTGACGGCCGTACGCGGGCTGCTGGAGCCGCTGTGCGACGGAATGGTCAAGGATGAGGATACGCGCAACCGGTATTATTCGATCATGCTGCATGAGGTCGAGCGGCTCAGCCGCCTGATCACGGATATGCTGCAGCTTTCGCGTCTGCAATCCGGCACCGAGAACATGAACATGACATTGTTCGACGTGAACGAACTGATTGACGACGTGACAATGAGCCTGATGCCGGAAGCAAAGAAGCGCAATCTGCAGTTTGAAGTCGAAACGAAAGACGAACTGCCGAACGTGATGAGCGACCGCGACCGGATCGAACAGGTGTTGGTGATCCTGATCGATAATGCGATGCGGTACGCCAAGACGAAAGTGCGGCTGATCGTGGAGGACGATCCCCATGACGTCTTCGTTTCGGTCTGGGACGATGGCTGCGGCATTCGCGCGCAGGACCTGCCGCGCCTGTTTGAGCGGTTCTATAAGGTCGATAAATCCCGCAAAGAAGGCGGAAACGGACTCGGTCTGTCCATTGCCAAACAGATCATGGATAAGCTGAACGAACGCCTCGACGTCGAAAGCGTCGAAGGCGAATGGACGTGCTTCCGCATCACGATCAAGAAATATGTCAGCAATGCGATTCCGTTGAATTCCGTTGAGGAAATCGCAACCTGAAGCACGCGGTATAAATGCTTGTCTCCCTTCATAGAGTATACCGTCAGGAGGGAGATTCTTTATGAGTTCATATCAAAGACGTCGTCGTGCTTATCCCTACGAAAAACGTTCCCGCGGTTCGATTGCTCCGTTTCTGGTGCTATTTTTGGCGGTTGCCGGCGCGGTTGCTTTGGCGCTGTCGCCGATTGGAACAAGGATCAAGGATTGGGCTGTAGAGCGTGTGCAGGAATTGGGGGCAGAGGCTTCGCCGTCTCCGGCCGCCGTAGAAACCATGGCGGACACAACGGCAGATCCGTCCGCATCGCCGACCGAAACGCCCGCCGTAAAAGACGTACTGACGGTTACGGCGCAGCCGTTCTTCATCCTGCAAATGGGCAGTTATGATGCGGAATCCGACGCCTTGCTCGTTTCCAACGAACTGCAGTCAATGGGCGGCGGGGGATATGTGTATGAAAACAACGGCGCATATCGGCTGTTTGCAGCCGCTTATACGGACGCGAACAGTCTGCAGTCGGTACAGGCACAGATACGACGGGACGGATTCGTAAGCGAAGCGTATATCACCGAAGCAAAAGTGCTGCATATTTCCGTGGAGGGCGCCGAAGAAGGCGTAGCATTGTTCCGGCGGCTCGTTTCCGTACTGGAGCGCGTGCCGAACGCGATGTCGGAATTGACGCTGCGCTATGACAAAGGCGAAGCGGACAAACAGGAAGTGCGAAATGAACTCGCTTCGCTGTTGCAGGAGATTGAGAAAGCGCTCGAAGAATGGCAGGTTGTCGATTCGAATGACAGCGATGGAATCGAAAAGACGCTCCGTGAATACCAAAAATCGATCTCGACATATTTGATCGGATATGATACGATAACGGAGGATTTCTATGCGGGATCGTTGAAGCATTTGCAGCTCGAAACGATCCTCGCATATACGAAGTTTTTCGAAGGAACAGAT
Source organism: Clostridia bacterium (assembly GCA_017448545.1). Lineage (GTDB taxonomy): Bacteria > Bacillota > Clostridia > Christensenellales > CAG-138 > UBA3792. The sequence goes on along the minus strand of JAFSLH010000005.1, from coordinate 177,725 downwards.
CTCAATGGATAAAGTTACGATTTACACAGACGGCGCATGCTCCGGCAACCCGGGACCGGGTGGTTGGGGCTGCGTTTTGCTGTATCGGCAATATCGAAAAGAAGCGTCCGGCGCGGAACCGATGACGACGAACAACCGCATGGAACTAACCGCAGCCATCGAAGCGCTGCGTCTTTTGAAACGGCCGTGCATTGTCGAACTGTATACGGACAGCGCTTATCTTTGCAACGCATTTGAACAGAAATGGCTGAAAAAATGGCAGAAAAACAATTGGAAAACCGCTGCAGGGAAAGACGTGGAAAACCGCGACCTTTGGGAAACGTTGATCAGTCTGTGCGCGATCCAATCCGTTGAATTTCATAAAGTAAAGGGACATGCCGATAACGTGGAAAACAATCGCTGCGACGAGCTTGCACGAGCCGCCATCAAAGCCAGAATTTCTGCCAATCAAACGGAATAATATTTATTACACAAAGTTAATTATTTGACGCGGCAAGAAATCCGACTGCATTTCACGGGAACAGGAGCGGAGGCTCGATCCGGCAATTGATAAACAGTTCGAAATAAACAGGGCGTGTCAGGCAGATCTGACGATACGATCAAAAGATAAATCGGATTCCGGTCCAGTATCGCATCTTAATATGGATTGTGATTCACAGCAGCTGATTCATTCTCATCCAATCATCAATGCATAACGCATAATAGATGCAAACATAAGAATGGCATACAACGGAATTGATAACCGGTTAAGAGTCAATTAACAAAGCGCACGTATCGGATTAAAAACACATTTGTTGATGAAATGACCGCAAACAGCCTTTCTTTTGAACTTTTGGTTAACAACTATTCGTTAAACTTGCGTTTAACGAATAGTTATAGTAGAATGAACGTGCGCGGAGAAGCCTGATTTTTGACCCTCCTCCGGCATAGCTCAAATCATTTTTCAGGAGCGCTTATGGATTATCACGAGCAAAAGCAACAGGACTATACGCAGCGGCTGCGTGCAATTCTGCTGGAATTGCCGGAATTTTGCCGCATGTATTTTCGTGCGGCCGAAACAACGACCGGCAATCAGACGCGATACGGTTACGCAGTCGATATTCGCAATTTCTTCCGATATCTCGTTTCCGGTGAGATTGAAGCGTTTGCCGGCAGAGACATGAAGTCCCTCACCCTTTCCGACCTGAATCGTGTGGAAACGCTTCATATCGAGATGTATCTCGAATATGTGTCGGTATACCGGCAAGAGACAGAGACCGAGCAAAACGGCGCAATGGAGGTCGTTCGGACGAACCATGAGCGCGCCAAAGCCCGAAAACTCTCCGCAATCCGCGCGTTCTTCAAGTATTATTTCAAACACGGGCTGATTGACAACAACGTTGCTTCCCTGGTTGATACGCCGAAACTGCACGAAAAGGCGATCATTCGTTTGGATGTAAACGAAGTTGCGGATTTGTTGGATACGGTCGAACAGGGCTATGGCCTTTCGGAGACGCAAAAGCGGTTTCACGATCGCACCGCCGTGCGGGACGCAGCGATTCTGACGCTGTTCCTCGGAACCGGAATCCGTATTTCCGAGCTTGTCGGCATCAATCTCAAGGACGTCGACTTTGAACGGGATCAATTCGTTGTAACACGCAAAGGCGGAAATCAGGATCGGCTTTCCTTCGGTCCGGAAGTGCGGGAGGCGCTCCTCCGCTATCGCGCAGAACGGCTGGAGGTCACGCCTGCGGAAGGTCACAAGGACGCGTTTTTCCTTTCGCTGCAGCGGAAGCGGATTACGACACGCGCCGTCGAACAGCTTGTCGGCAAGTACGCAAAGATCTCGACGCCGCTGAAAAAAATAACGCCCCATAAGCTGCGCAGCACTTATGGGACGATTCTGTATCAGGAAAGCGGCGATATCTATCTCGTTGCGGACGTTCTCGGACATAAAGACGTAAACACGACCCGCAAGCACTATGCCGCAATAGACGAGGATCGGAAACGCACCGCCGCCAGGTATGTCAAGCTGCGGGACGATCCTCCGACGGATCAGTAAATCCGTTCGCCGTTCATATAGATTCCGTCGATTTCCACGGTAGCATAGTCCGCTTCCGATTCGAGACAGCGGAAGCAATTGTCGCAAACCTTGTTCGGATCGAGGACACAGGTATCGTCTTCGTCGCCGCTCTCTTCGAAAAGCAGTTCGGGATCGTTCGGTTTGTTTTTCATGTCAGACTCCTCTGCCGTCCCAAAGGGCGGCAATGATTTTTTCTGCTGCTAATCTAGCGTGTTCGTACGTCAGCGCGCCCTGCATGTAGCCGATATACGGCTCGCGGATCGGCGCATCGGCGCTCAGTTCGGTCGTTGCGCCCTGCACAAACGCACCGGCCGCCATAATGACCGGATCGGCATAGCCGGGCATTTCCCACGGTTCCGGAACCACATAGCTGTCAATCGGAGCAGCGCTTTGCACCGCGCGGCAAAACGCGATCAACTCGTCTTTCGTGTCGAATCGAACCGATTGAATGATATCGCTGCGGAGCGCCTTGGGCGACGGCATCGATTCATAACCGAGCCGTTCAAACAGCGCGGCAAACAGCACGGCGCTTTTCATGCACTGCGCTACGGTATGCGGCGCCAGAAACAACCCCTGATAAAACGGACGGTAGGAAGCGGCGTAGGAACCGACTTCCCGCCCGCTTCCGGGCGTCGTCTGCCGGAAAGAAATCTGCTCGATCAAATCCCGATTTCCCGCGATATATCCGCCGGTCGGCGCAATGCCGCCGCCGCAGTTTTTGATCAGACTTCCCGCCATCAGATCGGCGCCTACGGCGGTCGGTTCGTTTTCCTCCACAAACTCGCCGTAGCAATTATCGACAAAAATGATCACGTCTTTCCGCACGGAACGGACGGTTTTGAAGCACGCTTCCATTTCGGCGATGGAAACCGAATTTCGCCAGGCATATCCGCGGGAACGCTGCACATACACCATACGGATCGACGCATCGGCCTGCAGCCGATCCAAAACAGCGGGAAGATCAATCTTGCCGTCCTGAAACGGAATCGTCAGCAGCGATACGCCCATTCGTTTCAGGGAGTTCGGCAGATCACCGTTGCAGCCAATTGCCGTCTGCAGCGTATCGTAGGGCATATCGGTCACGGAAAGGATCGTATCCCCTGCCTCCAGGACGCCGCAAAGCGCCAGAAAGATCGCGTGCGTGCCGTTGGCAATCTGCGGTCGTACAAGCGCGTCTTCCACCTGCAAGCTGTCGGCAAAGACGCGGTCAAGCGTATCGCGGCCGATATCATCGTAACCGTACCCTTCTGTGGGAGCAAAATGACGCGCACCGACGCCCTGCGATTGAAACGCGCCTAATACACGGCGCGAACAATGCAGCGCAATCCGGTCGATCCTGCAAAACTGCTCGGATACGGACGCTTCCGTTTCTTCTATCAATTGTTGAATGGAGTTTACCATTGGTTTCGAATCTCCTGTTCCAGTGCGTTCACCAAGGAATCCGCCGAATCATATTCGTCAAACGAGAACCAGACCGTCTGCGGATTCCGCCGAAACCATGTCAGCTGCCGTTTTGCAAAATGACGGGTCGCAAGCTTGATCGCTTCCCTGGCCTCATCTACCGTACATCTCTGCAAATAGGCGTCGTATAATTGCGAATATCCGATCGCCTGCATGGCCGGATGCCGATCCGGCGTATAACCGCGTTGAAAAAGCGCATAGGCTTCTTCCTGCAAGCCGCGAGCAAACATCCGGTCGACGCGCGCATTGATGCGTGCGTACAGCGCATTCCGGTCCATCGTCAAACCGTATCGCAGCACCGTATAGCCGCAGGACGCTTCCTGCACCTTGCAAAAATCGTCGTTCCATGCGGAATACGGTTTTCCGCTGACGCAGTAGACCTCAAGCGCCCGAATCACGCGCTTTGCATCGTTCGGATGCAGTCGATCGGCAGTAACCGGATCAACGCTTCTCAAGCGCGCAAAAACGGCGTTTGCATCCTTCGCATAATCTTCTTCGAGTTCCCGGCGTATAGCGGGATCTGAAGGCGCTGAGAAGCGCATATCGGAGAATATCGCATCCGAATACAGTCCGCTGCCGCCGACGACGATCGGCAGATTGTTGCGGGACAAAATGCCGTCGATCGCAGCGCGTGCTTCCTCCCGGAACCGGGCGACCGTAAAGTCCGTTTCGTCAATATCCGCAACGTCGATCATGTGATGCGGCACGCCTGAACGCTCTTCAACAGTGGGTTTGGCCGATCCGACGTCAAGTCCGCGATAGACGGAGACAGAATCCGCCGAAACGATCTCTCCCCCTACCCGCCTTGCGAGCTGTACCGCTGTTTCAGTTTTATGGCAGGCGGTCGGGCCGACAATGCAAACGACGGTCGGCAATCGGCTCATACGATTCTGCGGAACATCTTTTCCAGTTCCGTTTTTGTGATGCGAATCAGCACAGGCCGTCCGTGCGGACAGGTCAACGGCGCTTCCCCGCTGAGGTATTCCGTCAGCAGCGCTTCGATTTCCTGCTTTGTAATCGGTTCGCCGGCTTTGATCGCATGCTTGCAGGAGCTTTGCATCAGTCGTTCCCTGACAAGCTGATCGGCGACGTTGCCGCCGTTTTCGGCCAGAATCGAAAGAACCTCGTGCAGGAATCCGTCGCGCAGCTGAATTCCGTTCAACACCGGAACGGCTTGCACGGAAACGTTCAGCGACGAAACGTTTTCAAACCGGAAGCCGAGAGAAATCAGTTCGTCCAGGTTGCGCTGCAACAGGTCGGACTCCGAGGGCGTCAGCCGGATTTCGAAAGGAATCAACAGCGGCTGTGATGCGATGGAGATTTCGCGGTTGGAAAGCTGCTCAAACAGCTTTCGTTCATGCGCCGCATGCTGATCGACAAAGTACAGATTCTCGTCCCGCTGGACGATCCAGTAGCCGTTGAACGCGCAGCCGATCACGTCGATCGGGCAGTCGGAAAGCAACGATTCGTTGTCCGAATAGCGATCGACCGGCTGATCGGAGCGCGACGAATCGACGCGGTAAACCGGTACAGAACCCGACATGCCGATCTGTCGGAACGAATTCATCGACGGCGTTTCCCGCATGGCGAACGACGTTTTGGCGGACGGATTGAGATGCAGGCCGGAGAATTGTGAAACAGCAGGCCGTTCCGGCACTCGCTCCTCCCTCTCCTGCTCCTTTACGTCTTTCGGAATGCATGCTTCCAAAGCCGATTCGACATGCTGCGCAGAACCGGACAGCGCTTGCTTGCAGGCGTATTTGAGCGCACCGCAAATCCGCTGTTCATCAGCAAACCGCACTTCCAGCTTCGTCGGATGCACGTTGACGTCAAATTCGCTCGGCGAAACAGTCAACGCAAGAACGAAGAACGGGAACCTGCCGATCATCAGGCGCGTATCGTATGCCTGCAACACGGACGCAGACGCCGGGAACGACCGGATATACCGCCCGTTGAGCAACAGCGTCTGGTAAACGCGGTTCGAGCGCGAGATTTCCGGCAAGCCGATGAACCCGTCAATCCTGCAATACCCGTCGTCGTACGCAACCGGCACAACCTTTTCGGCGATTGTTTTCCCGTAAACGCAGTAAAGCGCATTGAACAGATCGCCGTCTCCGTATGTTTCGTAAACGGTTTTCCCGTCGGAGCGGTAGCGGAAAGAAATATCGGGCCTGGCAAGAATCATTCTTGCCATGTAGTCGCCGATATATCCCGCTTCCGTTCGCGGCGATTTCAAAAATTTCAACCGTGCAGGCACGGCCGAGAAAAGCGCTTCGACGGTGAATGTCGTACCGAACACGCACGCGACGTCCTCTTCCGAGACAATAGCGCCGTTATCGTAAACGAGCCGCGTTCCCGTTTCCGCATCTTTGACGCGCGTAGTCATTGTAACGTGCGAGACGGACGCAATCGACGCCAGCGCTTCGCCGCGGAACCCGAGCGTCGAAAGCCGTTCGAGATCGTCTGCCGTACTGATCTTGCTCGTCGCATGACGCAGAAAAGCGCTGCGGCAGTCGTCTTTTGCAATACCGCTTCCGTTATCCGTCACGCGGATCATATGCATACCGCCGGACTCAATTTCAACATCAATCGCCGTTGCACCTGCGTCAATGGAATTTTCAACCAGTTCTTTCACGACGGACGAAGGCCGTTCTACGACTTCGCCGGCGGCAATCTGATTGGCAATATGCGGTTTCAGAACATGAATACAAGCCATTTTACACCTTTAGTGCGTCGAGATATTCATGAAGCTTCAGGAAAGCGTCAATCGGCGTCATTTCGTTCAGATTCAGTTTCTGCAAATCCCGCAGAATCGATACTGCGACGGGATTTTGGGCTTCTGAAGAAGCCGCGGGAGCATCCTGTTTTCTTCCGCTGAGCAACGGATCGGACGCCTCGATGCTCGACAGAATCTCCTTGGCGCGGGAGACGATCTCATCCGGCAGGCCGGCAAGCCGCGCGACCTGAATCCCGAACGACTTATCGGCGCTTCCGCGAACGATCTTTCGCAAAAACAGAATATCGTCGCCGATTTCTTTTACCGTGATACGGTAATTCACAACGCCCTGCAGTTTCCCTTCCAGCTCGGACAGTTCATGGTAATGCGTCGCAAACAGTGTTTTTGCGCCGCACAGGACGGGATTAGCGATATACTCCAAAACGGACCACGCGATGCTGAGCCCGTCATACGTGCTCGTTCCGCGCCCGATTTCATCCAGGATCAAAAGGCTGTTTCGCGTCGCGTTGTTGACGATATTCGCCATCTCGCTCATTTCGACCATGAATGTGCTTTGCCCGGAAGCAAGGCTGTCACTTGCGCCGATGCGCGTAAAGATACGGTCGACGATGCCGATTTCGGCGCTGTCCGCCGGGACAAACGAGCCGATATGCGCCATCAGCGTAATCAGGGCGACCTGCCGCATATAGGTCGATTTACCGGCCATATTCGGACCGGTTACGATCAGAAGACGATTATCGTTTACGTCCATCGTGACGTCGTTCGGAATAAACCCGTCTTTCAGACGCCTTTCCACGATCGGATGGCGTCCGCCGGAAATCGAGAGAATCGGATCCGTCGATACGGTCGGTCGAACATAACGGTTGGAAACGGCGACCTCGGCAAACGATTGGTATACGTCGAGTTCCGCGAGCAGGCTTGCGTTCCGCTGCAGTCGGTCGGTCGTGGAAAGAAGCGCTTCCTTGATCTTGCCGAACAGTTCTGTTTCCAGTGCGATCAGCCGTTCCGATGCGCCGAGAATCTTTTCTTCCAGTTCTTTCAGTTCGGGCGTGATGTACCGTTCCGCGTTCGCAAGCGTTTGCCGCCGCTCGTAATAGTACGGAATCATGCTCGTGAACGACTTCGTCACTTCAATATAATAGCCGAAAACGCGGTTATAACCGATTCGCAGCGTTTTGATGCCGGTCGATTCGCGTTCCCGCGCCGCAAGCTCTTCCAGCCAGCGTTTACTGTCGGTTGAAATCGAGCGAAGCTCATCCACCTCCGCGCTGTAACCCGGTCGGATCAGCCCGCCGTCCTTTACGTTTACGGGAGGATTCGGTGCGATGGCAGAATCGATCAAAGACACAACGTCGTCCATCGGATCGAGCCGGCGCGTAATCGTGTCGATCGCTTCGGCCGGAATACCGCCGAGCAGCATGCAGATCGGGATGATCTGGCGCAGAGAGTTGGCAAGCGCGACGCAGTCCCGCCCGTTGACGGAGCCGTATGCGATCTTGCTCGTCAGCCGTTCCACGTCATAGACGGAATCCAGGCAGCCGCGGAGCGATTTTCGCGTACGCATATCGGCGTACAGCGACGCTACCGCATCGAGCCGTCTGTCGATTGCTTCTTTGCTCTGCAGAGGACAGTCGATCCAGTTGCGCAGCATGCGCGCGCCCATCCGCGTCTTGGTCGCATTGAGCAGATACAGCAGCGTTTCCTTCGGATTGCCGTCAAAGCGGAGCGGCGTCGTCAGTTCCAGATTTCGCCGCGTTGCGACGTCAAGCTGCATATAGCCGCTGCGCGAAACGTAACGAATACCGTGCAGATGTGAGAGAGAGTTCTTTTGCGTTTCTTCCAGGTATTGTAAGAGCGCGCCGCACGCACCGACGGCGAGCGTTTTGCCGTCGAGCCCATATCCGGCAAGAGACGCAACCTTGAAATGCGAAGTCAGCCGTTCGGCAGATTGACCGGGATGGAAGCGGACGTCCGGCGTTCTTTCAACAAAGAATGCGCTTTGCAGTTTCTTGGCAAGAACGGCATCCTCAAAAAGTGATTCGTTCACCAAAACTTCCATCGGGTTCAGCCGGTTCAATTCGTCGAACAGATCGGCGTTTGCTGTTGGCCCGAAAAATTCAGAGGCACAGAACAGCCCGACGGAGATATCGCAGTAAGCGAGCCCGATACCGGCCTTTGTCTGATCGATGGCGGCAAGATAATTGTTTTTCGAGGCGTCGAGAATGTCCTCTTCGATCACCGTTCCGGGCGTAATGACGCGGACAACGCTGCGTTCGACAAGCCCTTTTGCGAGCGCGGGATCCTCCATCTGTTCGCAGATCGCGACCTTGTGGCCGGCCTGAATCATTTTGTTGATGTAGGCGTCGACCGAATGATACGGAACGCCGCACATCGGCGCGCGCTCCTCCAGCCCGCAATCCCGACCGGTCAGAGTCAGTTCCAGAATCTTGGAGCCTTTAACGGCGTCGTCAAAGAACATCTCGTAAAAGTCGCCGAGGCGGTAAAATACAAAGCAATCGGGATATTGCTCCTTGATCGCCATATAATGCTGCATCATCGGGGAAAGCTTCTGTTTCATGATTCCTCTTCGAACTTCTTTCGTTTGGATGCGTTTTTGCACATTGCGCAGTTGCATCCGGGTATGCCGGTATGTTGAATCTTTGCCGCTACCGAAGCTTCAAACTGCTTGCGTGCGGTCATATACGCGTTGTATTTCGGGTTGGACGCGATGATTGCGGAAAGATACTCGGCGTCGTTGGTCAACCGGATTGCCTCCGCCGGATCGTAATCCGGGTTTTGAAGCAAAGCAGAAAGCTGCTTCGTCGTGTATTCGTATTCGTCAATGATCTGCATCAGCGCCTTGTCGGAACGAAGATCGTTCAACAGCGTCAAATACGTTTTCAGTTCACCCATGGATTTGTTCTCCGATCAACGAGTTGCGTTCGGCGCGCAGAACCCGAACGTTCACATAGCGGTTCAAAAGGGACGGATCTCCCGGAAAGTACACCATCTTGAAGTTTTGATACTTACCGTACAGCATCGTTTCCGTACCGCGATCATCGCAGCCTTCTACCAACAGCTCGCCTGTATAGCCGATGTATTTCTGATTGTTTTCCACTGTTTTTTGGGCTTGCAAATCGTTCAGCTCATACAGCCGGCGTTTCTTACTATCCTCCGGAATCTGATCCTCCATGCGCGCGGCCGGCGTACCGTTGCGCGGCGAATATGCAAACGTAAAGGCTGCGGCAAACCCGACCTCCTCAACGAGGGAAAGAGTTTCGTGGAACATCTCCTCCGTCTCTCCCGGAAAACCGACGATAATATCCGTCGTAAACTCAATGTCCGGAACCGCTTCCCGCAGTTTCCGAATGATCTCCAGATACTGCTCGCGTGTATAGCGCCGGTTCATGCGCCTCAGGATCGCATTGCTGCCGGACTGAACCGGAAGATGCACATGATGGCAGACCTTGTCAGTTTCCCGGATCGCGCGGATGACGTCATCGTTCAGATCTTTCGGATGCGAGGACATGAACCGAAGGCGTTTCAATCCGGGCACATCGTTTAAGAGAGAGAGAAGCTCGGCAAACGACCCCGATTCGAGATCGTTCGCATAGGAGTTTACGTTTTGCCCGAGCAGCGTGATTTCCGTGACGCCGGATGCACACAGTGCGGCGACTTCTGCACGGATCGCTTCGGGATCGCGGCTGCGTTCGCGTCCGCGCACGTAAGGAACGATACAGTAGGTGCAGAAATTGTTGCAGCCGAACGTAATATTGACAAACGCACTGCGGGGATTGTCCCGAAGCTGCGGCAAGCCCTCGGCAATTGCAAAGTCTTCCTCCCCCGTCATCGCAAGCCGATCGCCGGCAAAAACGTGCGCCAGCATTTCGGGAAGCCGATGCAAAACGTGCGTACCGAAGACGAGATTGACGTGCGGAAACCTGCGTAATAATTTTTTCGCAACGCCTTCCTGCTGCATCATGCAGCCGCAAACGCCGATGATCAGTCCGGGATTCGCTTCTTTCAGCTCTTTCAGCGCACCGATATTGCCCATCAGGCGCTTTTCGGCGTGCTCCCTTACGCAGCAGGTATTATACAGAATCAGATCGGCGTGTTCCTTGTCAGGCGCTTCTCCGTAGCCGATATTGGTCAGAATGCCTTTGATCGTTTCGCTGTCGCGCACGTTCATCTGACAACCGAACGTTTCCACATAAAACGTAAGGCCGCGCGGCTCAATCTCTTTTTTCAGTTGATCGCAAATCGAAAACTGACGATCCAGTTCCGCTTGCGGGACAAATTTACGTTCAGACATACAATTTCTCCATACATTTTCATTCTATTATACCGCAGAATACGACACAGCACAAGATAGGAGTTTTTGAAACTTGCAAAAAATGGATTGCATAGCAAAACGCAAAAAGGCGAATGATAAGACCATCACGAACAAGGAGGTGAAACCATGACGAACAAGAAATCTACGCAGAAAGAAAGCGGCAGCAAGAGCAAGCTGCATGATCTCAAGACCGAAGTTGCTTCTTCGCTGAACATCGACCTGAACAACGGTGAAAACGGCGAGCTGACTTCCCGCGAAGCCGGTTCGATCGGCGGCGAGATGGTCAAGCGTATGATCGAATACGCCGAGAAGAATATCCAGTAACGATCAAGATAGAATAACGGATTCCATTTTGCTCCCAGATACACAGGGAGCAGCAGTCAGAAAATCGCCGGTTTCGGCGATTTTTAATTTCGGGCGATATTGGATTCTCCGATGTATCGTTCCAGAGCGAATCGGATCAGTTCGTTGCTTCGGAGAGAAGGCGTATGCAAGACTTCCTGCGCCGCTGCGCTCGACTGTTCCAGCAGTTCAACCGTGCAGCCGGATAAGAAACGAGAAAGCGCACCGTCGCCGCTTTGCCGAACGCCGAACAGGTCGCCGTACCCGCGCATCTCCATATCTTTTTGCGCGATGGCAAATCCGTCGGAGCAGAGCAGCATCGTTTGAATCCGTTCGCGCGCATTTTGAGACGGCTTTTGCGCAAGCAGATAGCAAACGGACGGACGATCGCTGCGTCCTACGCGTCCGCGCAGCTGATGCAGGGTGGCAAGACCGAAATGGTCCGCGCCTTCGATAATCATGAACGTCGCTTCCGGGACGTCGACGCCGACTTCCACGACGGTCGTACTGACGAGAATCCGAATCGATCCGGTTCGGAACGCTTCCATAACAATCGTTTTCTCGTCTTCTTTCATACGGCCGTGCAGCAGTCCGATGGAGACTTCCGGCAGAAGCGCGCAAAGCTCCGCATGTACCTCTTCGGCGGAAAGCGATTCGTAGCCCTCCGTCGGCTCGATCAGCGGACAGACAACGAACGCACGTTCATTCTTTTCCGTTACCTGCTTTCCGACATAGAGATACATGTTCAGACGGCGCGGCTGCGGGACGAAGTTCGTTTGGATCGGCTTGCGGCCCTGCGGAAGCTCGTCGATCAGAGAAAGCGACAGGTCTGAATACAGTAAAAGCGCCAGCGTTCGCGGAATCGGCGTTGCCGACATGACAAGCACGTCGGGGCGAACGCCTTTTGCTTCCATTTTCGCACGCTGTTCTACGCCGAACCTGTGCTGCTCGTCCGTGACCAGCAGGCCGAGCGATTGAAAATGCACCTGATCCGACAAAAGCGCATGCGTACCGATCAGAACGTGCGCTGTTCCGGACGAGATGGCCTCCTGCGCAAGCCGTTTCTCTTTTGCTGTCATGCTGCCGATGTACAGCATGGCGCGATCACCGAATAACGCAGAAAGCTTTTGATAATGCTGCCGGGCAAGGATCTCCGTCGGTGCGAGCAATACGCCTTGTTTTCCGGAATGCTCGGCAACGGAAAGCGCATATCCGGCGATCATGGTTTTGCCGGAGCCGACGTCGCCCTGAATTAAACGGTTCATTGGCACGCTGTTTTTGAGATCGTCCTCCACTTCATGCAATACGCGCATCTGCGCGTTCGTAGGCGTAAACGGCAAGGAAGAAAGATATTCGTCCAACACGCCTTCGGTCGAAAAAGCGATTCCGTTCCGAAGCCGATTGGCTTCACGAAACGCAGCTACTGCGAGGAAATAATAAAATGCGCGATCAAACTGCACCCGATAACGGGCACGAAACAGCTTTTCGGTTTCGGCAGGAAAATGAATCTCCTGAAGCGCATCCGATAAGGCGCATAAGCCGAACCGTTCTGTAACGGATTCCGGCAGCGGATCGGAAATCGGAACGGCTGCAAGCGCTTCCGCCATGGCAGCACGAAATACGCTTTGTGAAAGCCCTTTCGGAAGATCGTAGATCGGAACGATCCCGCCGTCCGGCGGCAGTACGCGCGGGTTGTACAGCACAGCGCCGCGCTTTCGCGTCACCTTGCCGCAGACCAGTAATTCGGATCCGATCCCGTATTGATTGGCACGGTACGGTTGATTCATCCAACGGATGGTCAGTTTGTCGGATTCGTCGCTGACGCGTTGTGAAACGATTGTCTTCCCCTGATGATAAAACACGGATGCGTCGCCGATCACGCGAACACGCATGGTAACGGACACACCTTCCGGCGCGTCCGCTATCGGTACGATCTCCGAATTGTTCAGGTATTCGCTCGGATAGTACTGAACAAGATCGGCGAACGAGGTGATCTGCATTTGTTCCAACAGGGAAAGTCGCTTCGGACCGAGCCCTTTGACGGATTTCAGCTCCATACAGAAAAGAGCCGCGTTGTGCGGCTCGGATTGTTATTCCACCGATAGGTAGTAATAGTACAGCGGCTGCTCGCCGGGCGTCAGAATGAATTCCGCCTCCGGACGGGCTTCGGACAGATTTGTGCACAGCTCCTCCGCCTGCTCGGCTGAAACCTGATCGCCGTAGTACAGGTTCACGATCGGCTCGTCGATACCGCTCTTCTCCACCATTTGCTCGAGCAAATCCTCTACTGTATCGGCAACGCCGGTATGGACCGAAACAATCTTGTTGTCCATCAGGCCGATAATATCGCCTTCGTGGATCTGGTTCCCGTTAATGCTGGTATCGCGGATTGCGTACGTCACAGCGCCGGAAACGACGAGGGAAATCGCATCCTCCATGCTTTCGGTGTTCTCTTCGAGCGATGCATCGGGATTGAACGCCATAGCGGCGGTAATGCCCTGCGGAATGGTCTTGGTGTGGAGCACCACGACGTTGCAGCTGCAAAGCTCTTTTGCCTGTTCTGCGGCAAGGATGATATTGGAGTTGTTCGGGAGAACAAAGACATTGCGCGCATTGCAGGCACGAACCGCGTTCACAATCGTGTCAATGCTCGGATTCATCGTTTGTCCGCCGGAAATCAGCTGTTCTACGCCGATGCTGTGGAACACTTCATCAATTCCGATACCGGCCGAAACGGCGAGCAGCGCATATTCGCGCTCGTTTTTGGCGCGTTCGTTGAGAAGCTGCCGATTCTGTTCGCGCATGTTTTCGATCTTGATCTTATCCAGTTCGCCGTACTGCAGCGCAAACCGGAGCACATCGCCTGGCGCGTTGGAATGCACATGAATCTTGACAAAATCATCGCCGGGCGCGAGCACGAGCGAATCGCCCAGCCGGTTATAGAAATCGCGAATCTGTTCCAGATCGCGTTCTGAGAAACCTTCCTTCAGATGGATGATAAAGAATTCCGAGCAATAGCCGAACTCAATGCTGTCCGTATCAAACACTTCGAGGTTCGCAGCTTCGCCCTGCTGTTCGCCGAGATAAGTCTCTTCCTGTTTCGGCTCCACGTCGGAAGCAGCGCCGATGTCTTCGCCGTTCAGAACAGCCATGAATCCGCGATATACCATCATCAGGCCCATGCCGCCGCTGTCGACGACGCCTGCTTCCTTCAGAACCGGCAGCAGATCCGGCGTCTTTTTGAGCGCTTCGTCGCCGTACTGCAGAACCTTTTCCATGATCTGATCGAAGCGCAAATCGGGGTTTTCGTCAAGCGCTGCACGGCAATCTTCGGCAATCATGCGGGAAACGGTCAGAATCGTACCTTCTTTCGGCCGCATGACCGCTTTGTAGGCTTTTGCAGAACCGGCTTCCAGCGCGGCAACAAACGCCGCCGCGTCAAAGGAAGAAGCGCCTTTCAGCGAAACGGAGAATCCGCGGAACAGCTGCGACAGAATAACGCCGGAGTTGCCGCGCGCATTTTTCAGAGCGCCGATGGAAACGGCGTCCATGACCGTGCTGACGGATGCGCCCTGCGGAACGTTATTCAGCTCCTTCACGGCGCCCTGCATCGTCATGGACATATTGGTACCGGTATCGCCGTCCGGTACCGGGAATACATTCAGCGAATCGACATATGCGCGATTCAGTTCCAGATTGGCGGCGCCGCCGAGAAACATCGATCGCAGCAATTCGCCGTCTACAGTTTGAACGTTCAATGCACTAACCTCCGTTCGTCGTCAGTTGACACGAATACTCTCAACAAAGATATTCACGTTTCGTACGGGAACGCCGGTCATATCTTCGACGCGATATTTGACGTTCTTTTTCGTGTTTTCGGCAACCGCAGGCAGAGAAACACCGTATTGCAGCGCAATATGGAGCGTAATATCGACTTCGGAATCGTTGATCTTTTCAATTTTGACGCCTTTTTGCAAGCTGTCACCGCCGAAAAGCTCCACAAAAGCATCGGTGGCCGAGCGAGCGCACATACCGATGATGCCGTAGTTTTCCATAGCGGCATAGCCGGCAATCGTGGCGATCAGTTCTTCGGAAACGGTGATAACACCGATTTCATTCTTCATTTTCAGAGCCATAGAAAGCCCTCCTTTATCAATTCAATATACGACAAACCTGTCGCGGATTATTCGTTTTCCTCCCAGGAACCGTTATGATAGACTTCCTGTACGTCGTCGTTATCATCCAGCCGTTCGAGGAACCGTTCGATCTTTTCGATCGTTTCCGCGTCGGTAATTTCCGTCGTGTTCTGCGGGATCATGTTGACTTCCGCTGTCAGGAACGTGTAGCCGAAGCCTTCCAGCGCTTCGCGCACGGTGGAGAAATCGTTGGGAGAAGTATAGATTTCAAACGCGTCGTCGGCAGCAACGAAATCTTCCGCGCCTGCATCCAGCGCCTGCATCATGACTTCGTCTTCGTCCATCAGAGCGGTACGCTCGATGATAATCTGCCCCTTCTTATCGAACATCCATGCAACGGAACCGGAGTTGCCCATGTTGCCGCCGCTCTTATCGAAGATATGGCGCATCTCGGCAGCAATACGGTTGCGATTGTCGGTCAGAACATCGACGATAACGGCAATGTTGCCCGGGCCGTAACCCTCGTAGGTGATTTCTTCATAGTTTGCCGCATTGGCGTCGCCCATTGCCTTTTTGATGGAACGGCTGATGTTATCGTTCGGCATGTTGGCTGCTTTTGCCTTTGCAATGACGTCGCGCAGCTTCGAGTTATTTGCCGGATCTCCGCCGCCGCCTTCTTTCACGGCGATTGCGATTTCACGGCCGATCTTTGTAAAGACTTTGCCTTTTTGTGCGTCGGTCTTTTCTTTCTTGTTCTTAATGTTTGCCCATTTCGAATGTCCGGACATGGTGCTTCCTCCTCAATAGTATATCCAATCAAAGCAGCGATGCCGCTTTTTCGTCCAAAATAAAGGTTACGTTCTGGTGCAGCTGCAGATAGCTGGCGGGAACCAGATTCGAGACGGATCCGCCGAGCGCCTTTGCCGTAATCTCCGCAACGTCTTCTCCAAGCGCCAGTACCAGCAGCTTTTTCGACCGCATGATTGTCGCCATGCCTGCGCTGATTACTTTTTCCTTCCCGATGACCTCGACGTGCGTTACCGGCGCCAGGTCGTCGCCCGCAAGATTATACAACAAACTTCCGTCGGGACGCAAGACCAAAATGGAAAGATCCAGCCCGCCGTGATCCAGAATATCGTTCTCAAAGCGGGAGCAAACGGCCGCCCAGTTCATCTGCGGATAGAACGGAACGACGTACCGATCTCCTGCAGGCGCATCGTTTCCGAACAGGGTTTCCCGCAGCATGCTCTGAATGCTCGGCGTATCTTTCCCCTGCGAGACAAACTCGCAAAGCTGATAAAAGCGATTGTTCGGGTACGAAAGGATTCCTTTTTCGCTCATTTTGCGAACCGAACGGAACATTTCCTCCAGAACGGAGTCATACGTCAGACCGACGGTTCCGTACGGGTTTTCCAGAACGTTCGCCACAAACAGAATGGCGGCAGCCCTGCTCGCTGTTTCCGCAGTCGGATAAATCAGTACGCTCATTCTACTTCACCCGACGCTGCAAGCGATTCGAGGAACAGCAGCACGTCGCGATACACTTCATCGCGGTTGATCTCGTTCAGCATTTCGTGTCTGCCGCCGGGATACAGTTTTGTGCAAACGTCGTGACCTGTTGCCTGCAGCCACTTCGCAACCTGCTTTACGCCTTTTCCGTTGTTGCCGACCGGATCGCAGTCGCCCGAAAGCAGGAAGATCGGCTTCTTCGGGACGCGCTCTGCCCACGTCCTGGAAGAGATTTCGGACAAACCGCTGAACAGATCATAGAACGCGCAGGACGTGAACGTAAAGCCGCAAAGCGGATCGGCAACGTAGCGATCCACGGATTCGTTGTTCCGGGAAAGCCAATCAAACGGTGTGCGCTCCGGTTTGAACTGCTTGTTATAAGAACCGAAACCGAGCTTGTTCAGCGTATGATTCTCAGCTTTCCCCTGCCCTTTGCGAATCGCCATTTTTGCGATCAACTTTGCGATCCCGAGGGCAGGATTGCCGCCGGCCGTTCCCGAAAAGATAAACGCGTCAAAGTCCGCGCCTCTGCGTCCCGCATAGGTGCGCGCAAGAAAACTGCCCATCGAGTGACCGAACAGCACGCGCGGCAGAGACGGATAGTCCTTCAGCACAAGATCGTGCATGGCGATATTGTCCTGAATCAGATGATCCCAGCCGTCCTTCTCGCCGAAGTATCCGTACGGTTCGCCATCGCGAATCGATTTGCCGTGACCGGGAAGGTCCATTCCATAGACCAATACGCCGTTTTCTGCAAGATAGCGCGCAAAGGAATCATAGCGGTCGATATGCTCCGCCATGCCGTGAATGATTTGCATACAGATACGGGGTTCCTCCGGAATCCAGATGCGGAACTTGATTTCGCAGACGCCGGTGGAAGACGGAAAATGCTTTTCTCGAACAGTTATGCTCATGCTCATACCTCTTGCGATATTAAGTGAATTCATAATATCACAAGAACGCCGAAATAGCAAGTCATAGCATGATTTTTTTCGTTGCATCGAGCAATGCGGCATCATCTTCGTCGTGTGAAACGACGATCGCAAGTTTTGCGGAACGAATCAGCGCTGCCGCTTTGAATCGGTTCTCCTCATCGAGTCCGGTAAACGGCTCGTCCAAAAGAACGACGTTGTCCGAATACGCAAAGGCGCGCGCAAGGGATACGCGCTGTTTCTGCCCGCCGGAAAGTGTTTTGGCAAGCGCGTTGCGCTCTTCCGACAATCCGAGCGTCTCCAGCAGCGATATGGCTTTTTCCCGCGAGGAAACAAGCGCAATGTTGTCCTCCGCCGTGCGCCAATCCAAAAGGCGCGGCTCCTGAAACGCAAAGGAAACGGTTCGGCCGGACAGTCCGGATACCGTTCCGCTGTCAGGCCGCAGCAGCCCGGCAAGGACGCGCAGAAGCGTCGTCTTCCCTTTCCCGGAAACGCCGTACAGCATAACGACGCCTTCCTCCGGCAAATCGAAGGACGCATGATCGAACACGGTTTTTGCTTCAAACCGAACGGTTAAGTCACGAACGGTAATCATTTTGCCGCCTCCTTCCGTTTCAGAACGGCTTTCAGAAGCAGTTCCATCGCAAGCGAAAGAGAAACGACCAGAATCGTCCAGGCAACCATGTCGGACGTTTCCAAATACAGCTTGCTCAGATACATACGATTGCCGATGGCAAAGCGCGGCAACGAAAGCACTTCGGCCGTGATAACAGACTTCCAGGCGAACCCGAGCGCCGTGACGGCGGAAGCAAGGATTTGCGGCAGCATCTGCGGAAGATACACCGTACGAACACGTTTTGGAAACGGAAAATAGAGGCGTCCCATCTCACTGAGCTTCGGATCGAGCGACAGAATGGCCTGTTCGGTGGTCGCCCAAAGCATCGGTGCGACCATGATGGCAGATACCAGTACGGGCACGAGATTGGAAACGACGGAAACAAGGAGCAGCAGAACAAAAGACATGACCGGCGTCGATTTGATCAAAAGCCGGAAGGGCGAGAAAACATAATGAAAGAACGGAACATTCGCGGTCAGGATTGCAAGCAGAATCCCGAAAACAGCGCCGATCAGGTATCCGGCGACAAGGCGCAAAAACGTATAGCCGAGATCACGCAGACAAAGCGGATCGCACATGATTTTCCAAAGGGAAACGGCGGATTCAATGGGAGAAGGCAGCAGCAAGCTGCTGCCGACAAGTATCGACAGCAGCTGCCATATTCCGAGATAAAACAGGATCAGAGCGGGAATCCGAACGATTTGATATACTTTTTGCTTAAGAACCATGCGTATAATAGAAGTCTTCGGTGGGCAATGCACCGCCGACAGAGCTCGGCGCAGCGTTGTAGAGCGTTTCAAGCATGGACGATACCAGCTTTTGCATCTGCTCGCCGCGAATCAGCACGATATTGCAGTTCGGGATCGCGCGCTTTGCAACGCCGGCGTTCCCGATAATGCCGAGCGAAACGACTGCATCGGCAGCGTTTTCGTCTGTCAGAACGCGCTCGACGGATGCCGCCGCGTCACGCAGAAACAGTTCTACGGCCGTTTCGTTATCTGCAAGATAATCTTTCCGGACAATGTAGACGCCTTGCACGATCTCCGCGTCGTTGTTCGCCTTCCAGAGTTCGTTCGCCGAAAGCGCAACGTGAACGGTTTCAGATTTTGCGCAAGCGACGGAAACCATCGGTTCCGGGAGGAACGCAATCGTCGTATCGTTGTCCTCGGCCAGCTGTGCGGCAAGCGCAGAGCCTTCTGCAATGTATTCGACCGTTACAATGTCGCTAAGTCCGTTATCGGCCAGAATCTTTTCCAGAATGTACTGCGGCGTGCTTGCCTGACCGGTTGCATAAACCGTCTTTCCGGCAAGGTCGGAAATGTTATGAATCGTATTGCCGTTTTCCACGAAATAGAGGACGCCGAGCGTGTTTACGGCGATCACGGCAACGTTCCCCTCCGTCTTCTTGTATAGCGTTGCGGCAAGGTTGATCGGAACGGCGGCAATGTCGGCTTCCCCGCTCAGGAACTTCGCGACTGCCTGATCCGGAGCGCTGAACAGTTCCAGCTGATACTGCTCGGAGTATTCCGGCAAGAATGCAAGGCCGACGCCGGTCGGACCGGCAAGCGCGGCAACGCGTACGGGGCTCGTCTGCTGCGGTTCCGAAGTCGGTTCAACGGGTGCATCGGTCGGCAAGATTTCCGGTTCTGCAACCTGCGGCTCCGGCGTCGATTCCGCTGCTATCGGCGCTTCGGTCCAGGTGACCGGTGCGTCGGTCGGAATCGCTTCCGTGGCTTTGGGTGCTGTGCAGGCGAACAACGTTGCGCCGATCAGAACGGCGAGCAGTATGGAAACAGTTGTTTTGATAGTTTTCTTCATGATTGTGTATCCTCCAAGAGTATGATTTGTTTTCCCTGCCGAAGAATTTTCCCTTCGGCACTGAGTGTATCCAAGGCACGATACAGCGTCGCGCGGCTCAGGCAAAGCGAATCGGCAAGCTCGCTGTAGCTTTTGATGTTGACGACGCCTTCCTGCGATTCGGACAGGAAGAACGACATGAGCATTGCCGGGACAGTGTTCTTGGACAGAGCGTCCAATCGCTGATTCAGAAACCGAATCCGATCGGTCAGATACTTGAGATAGTTTTGCAGAATCTGCGGATGCGCAAGCATCCAGCGAACAAGTACTTCTTCCGAAATCAACAGCGCGGTACAGTCACGCAAAGCGCGAATATCGATCATATAAGAAGCGTTTCCGGAGAAAACGGATGCCGCTCCATACAGGCTCGAAGGCTGCAATCGGCTCATGTGCATCATCCCATCCTCGCATTTGCGCTCTACGGCGGCATACCCTTTCAGAAGTACGCCGATCTGATGGCTCTCACCTCCGCGACGCATCAGATATTCGCCCTGTCGATAGGATTCCGCGTGAACGTCGGGATCTTGCACGAACGAACGAATCAGTTCCGCAGGACAGTCCCGGAACAAAACGCACTGTTCCAGCTTGCGTATCTTGTCTTCGTGCATAGCCATCTCCAATTCTGTCTCATATGATACAGAATGATACTATAGCGGTTGGTACTTGTCAAGAGTGTTTTTTTGATGCTATAATAGACGCATGAAATGGATCAGTTGGAATGTAAATGGGCTCAGAGCCTGCATGAACAAAGGATTTGTCGATTTCCTCCGGGCGGAAGAACCGGACGTTTTGGCGTTGCAGGAAATCAAAATGAAGCCGGAACAGGCGGATTTTTCATTTGAAGGATACCGCATGATCTGGAACAGCGCCGAAAAAAGCGGCTATTCCGGTACAGCCGTCCTGACAAAACGCGAACCGCTTGAAGTACGGTTCGGCATCGGTTATCCGGAATTGGACGCCGAAGGTCGCTGCATCACGCTGATGTTCGACAATGTTGCTTTCGTTGCCGTTTATACGCCGAATGCGCAGGACGGGCTTCGCCGCCTGCCGACGCGCATGGAATGGGACGACCGCTTCCGTGCTTACGTCAACGCACTTGCTGTCGAACGCCCCGTCATTATCTGCGGCGATATGAACGTCGCGCATCAGGAAATTGACCTGAAAAACCCCGCTTCGAATCACCAGAATGCCGGTTTCTCGGATGAGGAGCGTGCGAAATTCAGCGAATTGCTGGATTCCGGTTGGATCGACACGTTCCGGTATCTGTACCCCGATCAGAGCGACGCGTATTCTTGGTGGAGCTACCGATTCCGTTCGCGTGAACGGAATGCCGGTTGGCGTATAGATTATTTTTTGATGCGCAGCACCGACGCCGCATTTTTGAGAGATCATATCCTCTATTCTTCCGTTCTCGGGAGCGATCATTGCCCGGTCGGGATTTTAACGGAGGGCCTATGAAGCTGATTCTTGCATCGCAGTCCCCTCGCCGCCACGACATTTTGCACTGGATGGGCGTTTCGTTCGAAACGGAAGTCTGCACCGAGCCGGAGGTTGTTTCCGCCGATCTGCCGCCGAAAGAGCTTGTCCGGGCGCTTGCGCTGCAAAAAGCGACTTTCGCGCAAAACCTGCACCCGGATGAAGCGGTTCTCGGCGCGGACACGATCGTCGTTCTGGACGACGAAGTGCTCGGAAAACCGTCTTCCGCAGCGCAGGCAAAGGAATACCTCTCTCGCCTGCAAGGCCGGCAGCATACCGTGTATACCGGCGTCGCCTTGCTTTGCCGTGATCGACGCGACGTTCGCTGCTGCGAAACGGAAGTAACCTTCCGTCCCATGAGCGAAGCGGAAATCGACTGGTATGTCTCCACACAGGAACCGATGGACAAGGCCGGCGCTTACGGGCTGCAGGGGCTCGGCTGCGTTTTTGTGGAACGGTTGAACGGAAACTATTTCAACGTGATCGGGCTTCCCGCGCCGACGGTCTATGAAATGCTGCTTTCGTGCGGTTATTTCGACGAGAACCGCACCGTTTGCCTATGAATCCCGTTTTGCAGGATAAAATTGCATTGCTGCCGGAAAAGCCCGGCGTCTATAAGATGCTGGATAAAAACGGCGAAGTCATTTATGTCGGAAAAGCAAAGATTCTGAAGAATCGCGTCCGGCAATATTTTCAGTCCTCCAAGAATCATTCCCCGAAAGTCTCGGCGATGGTTTCACACATTGAGGACTTTGAAACAATCGTGGTGAGCAGTGAAATCGAAGCGCTGTCGCTCGAAAGCAATCTGATCAAAACCTTTCAGCCGAAATACAATATTCTCCTGAAAGACGACAAGCATTTCCCCTATTTCCGCATCGACTTCAAACAGGACTATCCGCGCATTGAGATTGTGCGCCGTGTCAAGCAGGACGGCGCAACGTATCTCGGGCCCCATATCGTCGGACCGTCCGTGCAGGAAGAACTGCGCCTTGCTTACGATCTCTATCCGGTTCGCCACTGCAAGAAGAACATCGAAAAAGCGATTGCGCGGCGGGAGCGGCCATGTCTGATGTACCATATCGGGAAATGCTGCGCTCCGTGCTCCGGCAAAGTTTCCAAGCAGGAATACCATGGCTATCTGAAAGAGATCATGAAGCTGTTCGACGGAAAATCGGGCGATCTCGTACCGAAGCTGGAGCAGCGCATGAACGAATACGCGGAAGCGATGGAATTTGAAAAGGCGGCGCTGATTCGTGACAAGCTGAAAGCGCTGCGCTCGTTTCAGGAAAAGCAGGTTGCGATCACGGTCAAAGGACTGGACGCAGATGTTTTCGCCGCGGATTCTCTCGATGATGCGTTCCTGATCTTTGCCCTGTTCGTCCGGAACGGCAAAGTGATCGGCACGCACGCGTTTCCGATGTCGTCCGAAGTGGACGCTTCCCTGTCTGCGCTGCGCTCCGCGTTCCTGATGCAGTACTACGGGCACGGAGACGTGGAAATCCCGCGCACGGTTTTGCTCGACGACAGCTGCGACGATATGGAATCCATTTCGGAGCTGCTGACCGAAAAGTGCGGCCATAAGATTACGGTTTCCGTGCCGATGCGCGGAGAAAAACGAAGACTTGCCGAAATGGCGCGCCGCAACTGCACCGATCTGTTGGAAAAGCAGGCGGAGCTCCAGCGCCGCGCGTGGGAGCGCGACGAAGGCGCGCTGCTGCTGCTCGCGCACGATCTGGGACTGGAAACGCCGCCGCATCGGATCGAATGCTACGATAACTCACACCTGTTCGGGACGAATACGGTTTCCTCCATGGTCGTCTTTACGGACGGTAAGCCCGACAAGTCTGCCTATCGGCACTATCGGATTCGCACCGTCAACGACGGAGACGATATCGAGTCCATGCGGGAAGTGTTGACAAGACGGTTTTCCAAGGGGAACGATCTCCCCGATCTGCTTCTGCTCGACGGCGGCAAAACGCAGCTTGCCGTCGGCGAGGACGTGCTGCGGGAAACGAACCACGAGGAAATTCCGATTGCCGCGCTTGCGGAGACGGAAGACTGGCTGTACGTCCCGGGACAGGAGGAACCGATCGTCTTACCGAAAAACAGTCCGCATCTGCACCTTGTCGAGCGAATCCGGGACGAAGCGCACCGATTTGCGATCACCTACCACCGCAACCTGCGCTCCAAATCCGCGCTGTATTCGCAGCTGGACAGCATTCCCGGCGTCGGCGAAAAGCGCAAACATGCGCTGTTTGACGCGTTCCTGACGGTGGATGCGATCAAGGAAGCAACCGTCGAACAGCTCCAAGCCGTTCCCGGTATGAACGCTTTAAGCGCAAAGGCAACATATGATTGGTTCCACAAAATCGAACAGTAAAAACAAGCTCTGCCGTTTTTTTGACAGAGCTTGTTTTTGGTTTTGAGAATTACATGGTTCGAGCGGGAACGTAATGATACGAAACAGCGAGGACAATTCCGACCAGCACATTAACGCCGGAAGGAGAAACGCTTCGCGCAACACGGCTTGCATTCGCCGTGACGGTTCGATACGGCGCGTCGGAAAAGATGCTTTGCATCAGTTGAAAGACGTCCTCACTGACAAGCCCTTCCCCTGCCTGCAAAATCAGCGCGGCCGAAATATCGCTTGTGTGCGACACGGCAGCCGTTGCAATTTCACGGGTTAAGCTGCGAAAACGTTCGACCGAACGCCCCAGCGCCACCGACAGCGCGGCATATCCGGCAAAGTACCCTTCCAGCATGTCGTCGGAATCGGGCGTCGTTCCGTTGCCGTAGCCGGAAATCTGTCCTCCCGCGACGCGGCAATCTTCGATCGACTGTTCGTACAGCGCGCGGTGCAATTTCGGGAGCGCCGTTTCGAGCGATTCGCAGGAAGCATCCGGTTTTCCGCCTGAGGCAAGCCCGACGACGGCACTTGTGCCGGGATTGTTTTCGATCACGCGCAGAACGAGCCGAATCCGGTTGTTCAGGTCCATCGGTAAAAACAAGGACCGCATCGCGTCGATCGACAGTTCGATATCCGTTGCCTGCGAGACGTCAATGCTGTAATCGCCTTCGCCGAAGAGCAATTCTTCGTCAACGAGGGCAACCGTTTCTCCCTCGGTCAATTCCGACTCGGTGAACGGTTTCGTTTCGTTGATCAGCACGGAAAACGGCTGCAGACATGCGGCGTTGGAAAGGATCGTGATGACGCCAAGATCGGTTTCGAGACGCATGAAATCCGGCGCAATCGTCCGAATGACGCCCTGATGCGCACCGATCCGAAGGTATGCGTGCAGTCGCTTGCAGATTTTTCTTGCAAATTCTGTCATAAAATACGGAAAAGAGGGAACGTGTTCGTTCCCCCTGCTTGTGTCGGGAAATTACTCTTCTTCGGGAAGCGTTTCGGGGATATGCAGCTCAACGGGCTCGTTGCAGTTCGGGCAAATCAGGCCGTCGGGCGAATCGAGCATGTCCTCGTCAAAGTAGATGGTTTCGCCGCAGTTCGGGCATACGACCTCAAAGAAATCGTCGTCCAATTCTTCCGGATCGAAATCGTCATCCTCTTCATCGTCATTGAACAGAACGTCGTCGTATTCATCGAGATTGTCGAAAATCTCTTCCACGCTGTCCTCGAGATCGTCGAGAATATCCTCGTGATCGGAAATCTCTTCTGCGACGACGTCAAGCGTGTCGACAATCGCGGTGAAAAGCTTCGCGTACTTGTCGTCCTTGATGTTCATCCCATCCAGCAAACCGTCCAGGTATGCTACTTTCTCGGAAATTCTGCTCATAATGCACCTCCCCAAATCTTGTGAATCGTTTGATTACAGTCTCGACATATATTCGCCGGTTCTCGTATCGACGCGGATCGTATCGCCTTCGTTGCAGAACAGCGGAACCGCGATCTCAAGGCCGGTTTCCAGCGTAGCGGGCTTGGTCGTACCGGTTGCGGTATCGCCGCGGAAACCGGGTTCCGTGTGCGTAATGGTCAGTTCCACGAAGTTCGGCGCTTCAACGGAGAACGGGCTGCCCTTATAGAAACGAATCTTAACGCCGTCGTTTTCCTTAATGTACTGGATCGCGTCTTCCACCTGATCAAAGTTCAGCGGAATCTGATCGTAGTTATCCACGTCCATGAAGTAGTACAGTTCGCCATCGGTATACAGATACTGCATATCCTTCGTCTCGATGTGCGCGAGCGGGTATTTGTCCGTCGGGCTGAACGTACGCTCCAGAACCGCGCCGGTCATAACGTTCTTCAGACGGGTGCGAACGAACGCCGCGCCTTTGCCCGGCTTCACGTGCTGAAAGTCCGCAATCGACCATACGTTTCCGTCAATCTCTACCGTGACGCCCTTGCGGAAGTCGCCTGCCATAATCATAAATAAGTCCTCCAATATAGTATTTCTGTGTGATGTGTTCCGTATTCAGTCGATTACTTGCAAATCTTTGGTAGACGTGCAGAAATCGTGATACCCGTTTTCCGTGACGACGCAGCAATCCTCGATGCGTACCCCGAGCTTTCCTTCGATGTAAATGCCCGGCTCGACGGTGATCGTCATGCCCGGTTCAAACACCGTATCGCATGTAGCCGAAGCGCGCGGCGATTCATGGATCAGAAGGCCGAATCCGTGACCGAGGGAATGTCCGAAGCACTCGCCGTATCCTTGTTCGGCGATATAATCGCGTGCAATCGCGTCGAGCTGCTTTCCGGTAATGCCGGGGCGCAGCGCATCAAGCGCGCGCTGCTGGGCAGTCCGAACGATGTTGTAAATCTGTTCGGAAAACGCATCCGGCTTGCCGACCGCAAACGTTCTGGTCATGTCGGAATGATAGCCGTTGTACAGACAACCGAAGTCCAGAACGACCAGATCGCCCTGCTGCAGCTTCCGTTCGCCCGGAATCGCGTGGCACATCGCGCCGTTCGGGCCGGAGCCGACGATCGTTTCAAACGAAACGCCCTCGCTGCCGAGCTTTGCGCCGATATAAGCAAGTTCTGCGGCGACCTCTTTTTCGGTCATTCCGGAGTGAATGACTTTCAGCAGTTCCGTAAACGTCTGATCCGCAAGCGCCTGCGCTTTTTGGAGTGATGCAATCTCATCGGCGGACTTGATCAGCCGCAGCGTATTCAGCTGCTCGGCAAACGGTACAAATGAAAAGCCGGACGCTTCGTATTTGCGGAACAGGGAAACAGTAACGATGTCTTCTTCAAATCCGACTGTTTGCACATCCTCCGCTTGCAGCACGTCCCAAACCAGCTCCAACGCTTTGGAACCGAATGCTTCGAGCACTTCCGCGCGATCGCCGCACTGTTCCTTCGCCTGAATCGTGTATCGGAAATCGGTTACAAGAATGCATCGTGTCTTTGTAACCGCGACAACGGATTCGTCGCTCGTAAAGCCGGTAATGTATCGAATCGCGGTAAGAGAATTCAAAAGAACCGCGTCTGTGCCGTCGCGTTCCATTGCCGCGCGAAGACGCTGTATCCTGTCGTTCATGCCCTTCCCTCTTTTTCATTCATAAGTATTTCTATTATAGAACATTTTTTTCGGAATTGCAAGCATTACTTGTAAAACGCTGATGCAGCGCAGGTTTAAGCGGGTTTTCCGGAAAAAAGACCGCTCAAATTCAGTCCGCTTTCAAAAGATCCCAATAGTTCCGTTCCTGAAAATCCAACAGTACCATGTTCAGCAGATCGAGCCCGCGCCGGTTCAAACGAAGTCGCTCAGGATCGGGTTCCCATAATGCTCTGACCCGGTTGCGTTCAATCGCTTCGGCAAACACGTTTTTGAGGTCGCAGCCGAACATGCGTGAAAACGATGCATAGGAAACGCCTTCCGTTTTTCGAAGACCGAGCATGACAGTTTCAAACATTCGTTCGAACGTGTTGATCAGGATGCGTTCGGCCTCCGGGACGCGTCCTGCAGCGATCTTGCGAAGATACTGCGGGATCGAATCCGTATTGGAGAAGCGATACCACTTTGTTCCGTTTCCCATCGAGGAATGTGCGGCGACGCCGAAACCGAGGTACGGTTCGTTGTTCCAATACGTCAGGTTGTGCCGACAGGAATAGCCGGGACGTGCAAAATTGGAAATCTCATATCGCAGATAACCGGCGTGCTCCAGCGCATCCATCCCTGCGTCCTGCATGTCAGCCACGGTATCCGGGTCCGGCAGCGTTTCCTTTCCGCGGGCAACGTCTTCGGCGAGCGGCGTTCCTTCCTCCAGAATCAACGAATAGGCGGAAATATGCTCGGGCTGCAGTTCAAACACCTGTTGCAGCGATCCAAGGTATTGTTCCGTCGTTTGTCCGGGAAGTCCGTGCATCAGGTCCACGTTGATATTTGCAAAACCCGCCGTCCGCGCCCACTCAAACGTCTGCAGAAAGTCGTCGCAGGAATGTACGCGGCAGATGCGCCGAAGAAGAGAATCGTCGGTCGATTGCAAGCCGATCGAGATCCGGTTGAAACCGCCACCGTGCAATGTTTTCAGCGATTGCAAAGATGCGGTTTTCGGGTTGCACTCGATGCTGATTTCCGCATCTTCGGCTAACGGGAACAGTCGATTTGCCAGTTCCAGTACGCGGCAAAGGTCGTCCGCCCGCAACGTGGTCGGCGTTCCGCCGCCGAAAAAGACGGTGCGCGTCGTTTCATCCGGGTACTGTTCTTTTTTCAAAGCCAATTCCCGGATCAAAGCGTCTGCGTAACCGTCGATTGTTTCGTTGACCGGCACGGAGCAAAAGTCGCAGTACCGGCATTTTCGGATGCAGTACGGAATATGGAAATAGAGTGAAATCATGCAGTCTTAACCGTTGATGCGAAGTACGCTCATGAAAGCGTCGGACGGCACGGAAACGGAGCCGACCTGGCGCATCCGTTTCTTGCCCTCTTTCTGCTTCTCCAGCAGCTTCTTCTTTCGCGTAATATCGCCGCCGTAGCACTTGGCAAGCACGTCCTTGCGAACCGCTTTAACGGTTTCCCGCGCAATGATTTTGGAGCCGATCGCCGCCTGAATCGGTATTTCAAACTGCTGACGCGGAATCACGTCCTTCAGTTTTTCTGCAACGGCGCGGCCTTTCGGATAGGCGCGATCCTTATGCACGATCGTCGAAAGCGCGTCGCATATTTCGCCGTTCAGCAAAAAGTCCAGCCGGACAAGATCACTCTTTTCATATCCGCAGATTTCATAGTCGAACGAAGCGTAGCCGCGGCTGCGCGATTTCAGGCTGTCGAAGAAATCATAGATGATTTCGTTCAGAGGGAGCGTATAATGCAGATTCACGCGCCCTTCTTCGATGTAGGTCATATCGTGGAAGATGCCGCGGTTGTTCTGGCACAGCTCCATGATCGTACCGACGTAGGCGGACGGCGTCATGATCGTCGCCTTCACCATCGGCTCTTCCATATGCTCGATTTCGGACGCGGGCGGCAGACTCGCGGGATTGTCGATAATATGCTCCTCTCCGTCCAGCGTAAAGACGCGATACACGACGCTCGGCGCGGTCGTCACAAGGTCCAGATCAAATTCCCGCTCGAGCCGTTCCGTAATGATTTCCATGTGCAAAAGGCCGAGGAAACCACAGCGGAATCCGTAACCGAGCGCGATAGAAGTTTCATGCTCATAGACCAGCGACGCATCGTTCAGCTGCAGCTTATCGAGCGCGTCCTTCAGATCGTTGTAGTGCGCGCCGTCCGCGGGATAAATGCCGCAATACACCATCGGATTCACATGCTTGTAACCGGGCAGCGGTTCCGCGGCCGGATTGTCCGCAGACGTAAACGTATCGCCTACTTTCGTTTCCGCAACGCTTTTGATGGATGCTGCGATGTACCCGACTTCGCCGGCCGTCAGGCTTTCCACAGGCTTCCACGACGGAGAGAATACGCCGACTTCGGTCACGTCAAAGACGTTTCCGGTCGCCATGGAGCGAATCCGGGTGCCGGCATGTACTTCGCCGTCAAAAACGCGGACATAGGAAACGGCGCCTTTGTAATTGTCGTACAGGCAATCGAAGATCAGCGCTTTCAGCGGCGCGTTCGCATCGCCTTTCGGCGCGGGGACGGTCTCGACGATCTGCGCAAGAACCTGATCGACGTTCAGTCCTGTTTTTGCGGAAATGCACGGCGCTTGCTCGGCAGGAATCCCGATGATATCTTCGATTTCATGGATCACGCGCTCCGGTTCGGCGCTCGGAAGGTCTACTTTGTTGATGACCGGTACGACTTCGAGTTCGTTGTCCACGGCAAGATACACGTTTGCAAGCGTCTGCGCTTCGATGCCCTGCGTGGCGTCGACGACCAGAACCGCGCCTTCACATGCGGCAAGCGCGCGGGAAACCTCGTAATTGAAGTCCACATGACCAGGCGTGTCGATCAGGTTGAACATGTATTCGTTCCCGTCGGTATGCTGATAGAACATCCGAACGGCGGACGCCTTGATCGTGATACCGCGTTCGCGTTCGATGTCCATGGAATCCAAAAGCTGCTCCGCCATATCGCGCTTTGCAACCGTATCGGTCAGCTCCATCATTCGATCGGCAAGCGTCGACTTGCCGTGATCGATGTGCGCAATGATGGAAAAATTACGTATGCGAGAAAGATCGTATGCCATATTTCCCTCCGAAGATCGGTATTATCATACCGTACCGTGCGCCAAAATGCAAGGTTGCGTATGAATTTTACCGATTCACGTCGCTGGCTTCCCAGAGAAAAGCGGACCGGCGTTCAACCGGTCCGCAAGTTGTGATTGTCTGATGCGCGACGATTTCAGCTCAGGAAATCGAGATCATCATCGTCGTCCTCTTCCTCGTCCTCATCCGTCGGATTGTCCGGATCAGGCTCAAAATCATCGTCGTTCAGGAAATCGTTCTTCGGCTGCTTCCGCTTGCGGATAATGATCAGAACGACAATCACGAGCTGGAGCGCCAGGAAACCGATGCCGATATCCAGAATCAAAATCCCGAGCGAGGAACTGCCGCAGCTGTTGCATCCGCCTTCCCCATCCTTGATCAATCTTCCGGTAGCAGGCGGTTCGCTGGGAGAAGGTGACGGCGACGCTGTAGCAGTTCCGGTCGTAGCCGCCGAGGGCATCGGCGTGGGCGCGGGTGTCGGAGCGGCTGTCGGCATAGCCGTCGGCGAAGCAGTCGGCTGTGTCGTCGGGGTCTGCCGCGGCTTGCGCGTCGGCGTAGCGGTCGGTCTTCGCGTCGGCTCATCGTCGTCATCATCGTCATCGTCGTCCTCATCGGGCGTCGGCTTCGGCGTAGCAGTTGCCGTTGCAGTCGGTTCCGGCGTGGGCGACGGCGTTTCCGTAGGGGCTTCTGTCGGCGTCGGGGACGGTGTGTTTTCCGCAACCGTGATCGTCGTCAGCGTTTCGTCCACCATCGTATAGGAAACGACGCCGGAATCGCTTTCACGATA
The DNA here is from genome assembly GCA_017448545.1 of Clostridia bacterium. Lineage (GTDB taxonomy): Bacteria > Bacillota > Clostridia > Christensenellales > CAG-138 > UBA3792. The sequence goes on along the minus strand of JAFSLH010000005.1, from coordinate 146,845 downwards.
TGTGCTGTAAACAGAGTTCTTTATGTCGACGGCAAAGCTGCCCTCTTTCAGCGTGGAAAACAGGATCGTGACAAGATAGCCGTCCGCTTCGCAGCCGAATGCGTTCGAAAAGCCGATATCCAGCTTGCCCGGAACGGAATCGTTCGCAACCCAAAGGCTGTCCGAACCGGACACCGAATCCAGATGCAGTTCTTCATCGCGCAGCGTGAATCCGCTGTAGGCCAGGCCTTCCGGGTCGTACGTCAAAGTAGCCTTCCAGGTATTGAGTCGTTCGCCGGAAGGAGCATTTAACGTAACGGACAGCTTGACAGCTATCGTTTCCCCGATGATGCTTTCTTTTGCTTCGGTCGAAAAGACCGCCGAACCGACTTCTGCATCGGAAACCGGGATCACAAGAATCAACAACAGTGTCGCAAGAAGAAATGCAAGCAGTTGTTTCTTCATATCCATCGCCTTTCTCTCGGAATCTTATTTGTCTGTAAGTATAACGGATATTCCCGGATTCGTCAAATATCCTGACAGAATGCTACGAAAAGTTCACGGTTTTCTTTCGAATTCTTTTTATTTCCGATGTGTTCCGAAAGATTTGCATAAATAATTTGGAAAAGATTGCCAAAAGTGTTTGCATCCGTTTGGAATTATGGTATACTTTCTGTTCGGAGGTGGCTCTTATGCAAATTTACAACACCATGACTCGAAAGAAAGAAACGCTCGTTCCGCAGCAGGAAGGCGTTGTTTCCATGTACGTCTGCGGCCCGACCGTTTATGACTATATTCATATCGGCAACGCGCGTCCGCTGATCGTTTTTGATACGTTCCGCAGATACCTCGAATATCGCGGGTATCAGGTAACATACATTCAGAATTTCACAGATATCGACGACAAGCTGATTCGCCGTGCAAACGCCGAAGGAACGACCGTTCCGGCCGTTGCCGAACGCTTTATTGAAGAGTATTTCAAGGACGCCGATGCGCTCGGCATCAAGCGTTCCACCGTCAATCCTCGTGCGACCGAACACATTGACGATATTATTGAGCTCGTGCAAACGCTGATCGATAAAGGACATGCGTATCCGGTTGAAAACGGCGACGTGTACTTCTCTGTCCGCAGCTATCCGGGATACGGCAAGCTCAAGGGTCAGGATATCAACGATATGGAAAACGGCGTCCGGATCGATCCGAACGATATCAAGCACGATCCGCTGGATTTTGCGCTTTGGAAGGGTGCAAAGCCGGGCGAACCGAGCTGGCCCTCCCCTTGGGGAAACGGTCGCCCCGGTTGGCATATTGAGTGCTCCGCAATGAGCATGAAGATTCTCGGGCCGACGTTCGATATTCACGGCGGCGGTCAGGATCTGATTTTCCCGCACCATGAAAACGAGATCGCGCAGAGCGAAGCGGCGACCGGAAAGCCGTTTGCCCGTTACTGGATGCACAACGGCTACATCAACATCGACAACCAGAAGATGTCCAAGTCGCTCGGCAACTTCTTCCGCGTGCGTGATATCACGAAGGATTACGAGCCGGAAGCGATCCGTATGTTCATGCTCGGCGCAAACTATCGGAATCCGATCAATTTCTCCCGCGATCTTATGGAGCAGGCCGTTACCTCCCTCGCCCGTCTTCGCACTGCAAAGGAACGGTTGTCGGAAACGAAACGCGACGATTCCCTGCAAACGCCCGGATTGGAGGAACAGCTGGAAACATTCCGCACTCGTTTCTGCGAAGCAATGGACGACGATCTGAACACTGCAGACGCGCTCGGCGTTCTGTTCGATTTTGCGCGGTTCGTCAACAAGTACGCTTCCGAGCCGAAAAAAGCATCGGATACGGAAAAGGTTTCCCGCCTGTATGCTGAGCTTGCCGGTGTTCTCGGCCTTCTGCAAAAGGCGAACGCGGAAGAATTCCCTGCCGAGGCCGTACGGCTTCTCGAGGAACGCACCGCAGCCCGAAAGGCCAAAGACTGGGCAAAGGCTGACGCCATTCGCAATACGCTGAAAGAAATGGGCTTCGCCGTCGAGGATTCCGCGCAAGGCCCGAAGCTCAAAAAGATCTGAACTGAGGTATCGTTATGCAGATGATCATTGATTTCATTTTCCCGCTTGTTCTGCTCGGCATCGCATGTTACGTTTTGTACAGCGCCATTACCGGAAAAGGCAAACTGTTCGCTACCGATAATATCAAAGAGGACAAAGTTGCCGATTTCAAAAAGTGGCTTCGCCTGATCTACGCGGGTCTCGGCGTGGTCATGCTGATTCTTGCGTTGCTCTCGGCCTATCAGAAAGTATTGTTCTGCGATGTGGAATGCAAACTTTCGGATACGTTCAAGACCGACTTTGCCGATTCGATCACGGCGGACGGCACGGTTGCCGACTCCTCGCTGCAGGTCGATACCGTATACGCCTATTCCGATCTGTATACGCAGGTTTCCGCGCTTGGCAAGTCGATTCAATCGCAGCACGTCGATTTCCCGCGCGGCGACGACGGAGACTATGTCTATCTGGGCATCGGCGAAACGCCGTCCGCACGAAACGAAACGTTCACGAAGCTGCGGAACGTGTTTTCCAACCGAGTATCCAATATTTTGACCTGGGTATTCATGGGATTGGCGCTGCTGATCGTCGCTGGTGTTTTTATCCTGACCAATCGGTTTACGGACAAAGAAAAACTCGAAAAGGCGAAGCAGCAGTCGCGTTCCGGCGGCAGCACTCTGCCGAGTTCTGCATTTGATTTTGAGGAAAAGGAATCCGAGGACGCAAAATGAGCATTCTGTTGAAACAGAATTATCACATGCACACGACACGCTGCGGCCACGCAACCGGAGAAGACCGTGCGTATGTGGAAGCGGCGATCGCTGCCGGATATGAAACGGTCGGGTTTTCGGATCACACGCCGTTTCCTGCCGGATACCCCCGAAACGAATACGTTCGGATGGCACACGATCAATTGGAGGGATATGTCTCCTCCGTCCTCTCCCTGCAAAAAGAGTATCAAAACGATATTCGGCTGCTGCTCGGATTGGAAGTAGAGTATTATCCGAATTGGTTTGAAGCGTGGCAAAAGTTCACTTCCCCGTACCCGTTCGATTACTTTCTGCTCGGCCAGCACTATGTCGGCGCGGATGATAATTCATACTACAGCGGACGTCCGACCAACGATCCCACTGTTTTGAAAAAATATGTGGATCGCTGCATTGCGGGTATGAAAACCGGAATGTTCCTCTACCTTGCACATCCCGATCTGCTGGATTATCAGCGGCCGAATTCTCCCGAATACGCATCGGAGATGCGTCGTCTTTGCGAAGCCGCCAAAGAACTGCACGTCCCGATGGAAATCAACCTGCTCGGTATCCGTGAGAATCGCCCGTATCCCAAGCAGCAATTCTGGAAGATTGCAGGCGAAGTCGGCGGAGACGTAGTCTTCGGCGTCGATGCGCACAGTCCCGACGCATTGTCTCACCCGGCTTCCGTTGCGTTTGCCGAGGATATGGTCCGCCGTTACGGCTTGCATCACGTGCAGAATCTTTTATAATATCGTCCATCAAAAAGAGCGCCCGCCGGGCGCTCTTTTGTTTGCAATGACGGTTACCGCTTGCCCGGATCGTACGGAATACCTTCCGCCTTCGGTGCGCGCGACTTCTTGGAAGTAAACGCAAGAACGATCAGCGATACGAGATACGGCAACAGCCGGTAGAAGTTGGCGTTGAGGATCTTGCCCCAAACCGGGTCTTTGCTGAGATTCAGGAGCAGATACTGACCGTTCCCGTCCAGATCCAGCGTGGAATACGATGCAGCCATGCACTTGAACAGACCAAACAGCAGCGCCGCCCCGGCGATGTTCAGCGGCTTCCAGTTGCCGAAGATCATAACCGCGAGTGCCAGGAAGCCGAAGCCTGCGACGTCGCCGTTTGCAACGCAGTTGGAAGTCGTCAGCGCATATACGAAGCCGCCCATACCAGCGAGGAAGCCGGAAATGATGACGCCGGCATACCGCATATGGAAGACGTTGATACCGAGCGAAGCGGCCGCCTGCGGGTTTTCACCGCATGCACGGAGGCGCAGACCGAACTTGGTCTTATACAGAAGGATCGAAAGCAGGACGAACAGGAGCAGGCAAACATAGGTCGTAATATAGACCTTGTTGAGGAACGTGTTGACGAAGAAACCGTCTGCTTCCTTCAGCCCGAAGAACGATTTTTTCAGCATGAACCAGCTGGCAGCGTCGCCCCTGTACATGCGCAGGTCGTCCTGGTTCGCGATGATGCGAATAAAGAACAGCACGAACGCAGGCGCCAACAGGTTCAACGCCGTACCGCCGATCGTCTGGTCCGCTTTCAGGTTAATGGCGGCGAACGCGAGCAGCAAGGAGAAGATCGCGCCTGCAATACCGGCGACCAGCATTGTTAACAGGACAAACATCTGCATCGTGCCCCAGTTGGCAGCGCCGCTTTGCAGAACGAATACTTCATTCATCTGCATCTCGTAAATGAAGAATGCACCGATGAATGCGCCGAAGATCATAATGCCTTCCAGCGCGAGGTTGATGATGCCGCTTCGTTCGGCAAACACACCGGCGAGCGCTACGATCATCAAGGGAACAGCATAAACAAGCGTTTCACGAATCAGAAAAGACATTACGCTTTCACCTCCTTCTTCGCGTCGGCTTTAGCAGGTTTGACAGGTTTCTTCTTTCCGCGGCCGGAAATCCACATCCGGATCACAAGCGAGAATGCGGACAGATACACGATGACCGCGATGATAACGTCGGTAATGTACTCATTGAACGGCGTCAGGAACGTAATCTGCGAACCGATAACCTGCAGCATCGACATGAAGATGCCGGTAAAGATAACTGCGATCGGGTTGCACGCGCCGAGCAGGGCGACAGCGATGCCGTTGAAGCCGGCAGCCGGAAGCGACTGGTAGGTGCTCCAGAAGAATTCCGGATTGCCGGAGAGGTAATACAGCGACGCGGCAGCGCCCGCAAGCGCACCGGCAAGGCCCATCGAGAAAACGATGCTTTGCTTATCGCGGATGCCTGCGTATCGTGCGGCATGGCGGTTCGATCCGCAAGCCTTCAGTTCGAAGCCGAAGGTCGTCCGCGTCATCAGGATGTATACGCCGATAGCGAACAGAATCGCAATCAAAATACCGGCGTTGACCTGCGACCCGGCGAACACTTTATCAAGGCCGAGCTTTGCCGTTTCGACGCCGTTGAACGACGTCTTATAGATATAGGCGGTTTTCGTACCTTCCGTTACATTCTTGAGGTTCGACAGATCAAAGAGCCAGGTCACGATATTCGCCGCAATCCAGTTCGTCATGATGCAGGCAAGCACCTCGTTGATGTTCAGATACGCTTTCAGAAGGCCCGGGATTGCGCCCCACAGCGCACCGGCAAGAATACCGGCAAGCAGCGCAAGCGTCCAGACAATCCATGCAGGGACAACGGTGGTCGGAATCTCGAGCGCGACAAACAGCGTCGCGGCGATACCCGCCAGGTACTGACCGGCAGCACCGATATTGAACAGACCGGTTTTGTACGCAAGCGCAACGGAAAGGCCGGTCAGAATCAACGGAATCGCACGGAACAGCATATTGCCGAAGTTCGCCGGGTTAAATCCGAATGTCATGACGCCGGATGCGTCACGACCGGTATTGAACAGGCCGATGAACACGAGACGAATGCCGTCCCATGCGCCCGAAAGGCCGATCTTGTTGTCGAAAATACCGACAATCAGAATCAGTACCGATCCAGCAACCAGTCCGATCAGGATCGAAATCAGCGTTGCAAGAACGGAAGTGGTTCCACTTTTCTTCAAAAATCCTTTCATGACGCGGAAGCCTCCTGTCCGTTATTTCGTTTTGCGCCTGCCATATACAGACCCAATTCTTCGACGGTCGTCGTCTTCGGATCCAGCTCGCCGACGATTTCGCCTTCGTACATGACCAGGATGCGATCCGAAAGGCTCATAACTTCTTCCAGTTCCAGTGAAACGAGCAAAATCGCTTTTCCGGCGTCGCGTGCCGCAACAAGCTGACTGTGCACAAACTCGATCGCGCCGACGTCAAGTCCGCGCGTCGGCTGAACGGCGATGATCAGCGGCAAGTCGCGATCGACTTCGCGGGCGATGATTGCCTTCTGCTGGTTGCCGCCGGACATGCTGCGCGCAACCGTGACAGGCCCCTGGCCGGAACGAACGTCGAACTTTTCGATCAACCCTTCGGCGTACTCGCGCACTGCGCCGAATTTGATGAAACCGCCCTTTTGGAATTTCGGTTCATAGTACCGCTGCAAAACCATGTTCTGCTCCAGTGTGAAATCCAAAACCAAGCCGTGCTTATGCCGGTCTTCCGGGATATGGCTCATGCCGTCAAGCGAACGCTCGCGAATCGTGGCGTGCGTAATATCTTTTCCGAGCAGCTTCACTTTTCCGGCGGAAGGCCTTTCCAAACCGGTCAGACCGTAGACAAACTCGGTTTGACCGTTCCCGTCGATACCGGCGATGCAAACGATCTCGCCTGCACGCACAGTGAGACTGACGTCTTTTACGGCATTGTTCTTGTGAATCTTGGAGGGAACCGTGAAATGCTCGACCTCAAGAATCGGTTCGGTGGGCTTTGCTTCGTCTTTTTCAACGACAAGCTGTACGGGACGGCCGACCATCATGCGGGAAAGCTCTTCCTTTGTGGTGTCCTTCGTTTCGACAGTGCCGATGTATTTCCCCTTACGCAAGACTGTAACGCGATCCGAAACCTCCATGATCTCGTTCAGCTTATGCGAAATGAACAGAAGCGACTTCCCCTCCTTGGCGAGGCCCTTCATGATCTGCATCAGCTCTTCGATCTCCTGCGGGGTCAAAACTGCGGTCGGTTCGTCAAAAATCAGGATCTCGTTGTCGCGGTACAGCATTTTCAGAATCTCAACGCGCTGCTGCATACCGACCGTGATATCCTCGATTTTCGCATCCAGATTCACGTGCAATCCGTATCGGTCGGAAAGCTCCTGCACTTTTTTGCGCGCGTTCTTCTTCTGAATAAAGCCGAGCTTCGTTTCCTCTGCGCCGAGAATGATGTTATCGAGAACGGTAAAAACATCGACCAGCTTGAAATGCTGATGCACCATACCGATATGCAGGGCGGTCGCGTCGTTCGGATTGTTGATCGTAACGACCTTGCCGTCCTTTTTAATCACGCCCTCCTCCGGCTGATACATTCCGAACAGAACGCTCATCAACGTGGATTTTCCCGCGCCGTTCTCGCCGAGCAGTGCATGAATCTCGCCTTTTTTCAATTGCAGGGTAATGTCATCGTTTGCCTTTATCCCGGGAAATTCCTTCGTGATATGCAGCATCTCGATTACATACTCAGGGGATTGCTCCATGGTTCGACCTCCTTCGATAGATTCCTTCCTAAGGTACTCCTATATTATAAATTGAAAACCGACGTTTTGCAAGAAATCTTTTACAAGTTCTTGATAAAAAAATCGGGGACGGCATTGCCGTCCCCAAAGGGATTACAGATTAGACATACTGAATGGTGACATGCTTGAACGGCTGAGCCGCAATTGCATCCGCCTCGAGCAGCGTGTTGTCGACGACAACCGCACCGCTCTTGATGGAGGCCAGCAGCGCTTCATATTCCGCAACGGTCCAGTTCTTGAGGCTCCAGGTTGCGGTCGGCAGACCGACAGCATCGCTCTCCGCGCCGAGGCTTGCGGAGTTCGCACCGGAGATTTCCGCCCAAGTGCCGTCATAGACCTTCGCAAGAGCCCACTTAACGGAAGCGGTCAGGCCCTTCAGAGCGGAGGTAACAACCGTGTCGGACTCGTAGGACTGGTCAACATCGACGCCGATAACCTTCGCATCGTTCGCCGCTGCAGCAGCCGTGATCGAGTTGAAGATCGAGCCGCCCGCGCTGAACACGATTTCGGTGCCCTTCTCATACCAGCCGCCTACCATCGTCTGGAGTTCCGGAGAAGCCGAGAAGCTTGCGCCGTACTGCCAGGTGTACTTGATCTCAACGTCAACGCCCTTTGCTTCAGCAGCCGCTTCAGCGCCCTGGACGAAGCCATAGCCGTAACGGCAGCATGCCGGGTTCGTTCCGCCGCCACCGCCGCAGAAGCCGAGCTTCGTGTAGCCTTCCATAACCGCCGCGTAACCCGCGAGGTAACCGGACTGCTCTTCCTTGTAGGCGATACCGGAAACGTTGTCAAGACCCATCGACCAGCCATCAATGAAGATGAACTTTACTTCGGGGAATTCCTTCGCGGCCTTCTCCAGTGCATTGCCCTGCAGGAAGCCCGGGGTAACGATAACTTTCGCGCCGCCCTGCACAGCAGCCTTCATCGCGTCATAGCGATCGTCATCCGTTGCTTCGGAACCGTTGGCCGGCTGATAATACTTGTACGTAAGACCATGCTCCTTCGCATAAGCTTCGCAGCCTTCCCAGGTGCCTTGGTTGAACGACTTGTCCATCAGCGCGCCGACGTCGGTTACCATCGCGATTTCATACTTGTCGGAACCGGAATTTGCCGGAGCAGCCGTACAGGCGACAATCGCGAAAACCATCAGCAAAGACAGCGCAAGCGCAATGATTTTCTTCATACTTCTTTCCTCCTGAATTTTGTTTGACTTTTTTCGCACAAGATTACGTGCATGTTTATTATAACAGAACCGTTTACAAAATGGAAGTACTTTTTACAAAATTCATTGATCGGAGTTTAGTTCCATTAGGCCGCTGATTTACCAGTACTTCTTGTATTTGTCTACGTTTGCTTGTTGCTCTTCGTATGTTTTCGAGAACAGAAGCGCGCTTGTGAGGTTCGGGTTTGCGTTGCAGAAGAACAGGTAATGCTCGGCAACGTATTCTTCGTTCGGGTAAAGCGCCGCAGAAATGGCCGCTTCTCCCGGATTGCAGATCGGCCCGATCGGGAATCCGGCGTTCAGGTAGGTGTTGTACGGAGAAACGATTGCCATTTCCTCTGCGCTGAAATAGAGACGGTTCGTATTCGTCGCATACGACAGCGTCGCGCAGGATTCCAGCTTCATTCCGTCCGCCAAACGGTTGTGGAACACAGCCGAGACCTTTGCGAAGTCTTCCGCATCGCGCGCTTCGCGTTCAATAATGGATGCGAGAATCATGACCTGATCGCGCGTCAGTCCCAATTCATTTGCCCGGTCCACAAATTCGCCGGAATACACCTCATAATATCTCGTCAGCATGCGATTGATGACTTCTTCCGCATCGGACTCCACATAAAACTCGTAGGTATCCGGGAACAGATATCCTTCCAGCGCATAGATGCGCTCGTTCGCGGACGGCAAATCCGACAGGAACGCATAGTTGGAGAACGCGTCGACGGTTTTGCAAAGTGTGCGGAACGTCGCGGTACCCGATAAAATTTCCTCCTTCGACAACAGCTCCGCAATCTGCTCAACCGTGTATCCTTCCGGAATCGTAACGCGCTTTGTGACACGCGCCGGCACACCCTCGGCCAGAATATTGACAATCTCCTTGATGGTCATGTTCTTGGAAAGGATATAGGTTCCGGCTTTCAGGCTGTTCGCTTTACCGACGAAATCAACGTAAACTTTGAAAGACGCCGTTGATACAATCAGGCCGTCCTTCCCCTCGCCGCATGCCGTATAGAGAATACGGGCGATTGAGCTTGCCGATGCATTCTGCGGAATCGTTACCTCATACGGCGTCGAATCGTTCGGGTCGACGGCGGAAACATAGTGCGAAACGACGTAATTGATCGTCAGAGAAACAACGATCAAAACGATCGCGATGCTGGCCGTCCAGGAGACGACCGGTCGCGCATATCGCCAAAACAATTTCCACCGGCGCTGTACCGGGGAAAGTTCTTTTTCGCTCCGATTCATTGTCTTCTCTCCTTCCCGTTATGCTTCCAGATCGCCGATATCCATCTCGACGGCTTGCGCAAGGATCTTGTAAACGTCGCCGAGCATCTCGGTCAGCCGATATTCGGCCAGCAGGTATTCCGCTGCATCCGCGTCAAACTGCAGCAATTCGCCGAGCTTTTGCAGCTTCGCCAAAAGCGCATCGTTTCGTTCGCCGGACAAAGCGTATGCCTGCGCCCTGGTGCGAAGCCGATGGTATTCACTCAACAGATTGCGCGTGGATTCCGCGGAATATGCGCGTTCCTTTGCCGCGCAATACGCGCGATATTCGTCGCTTTGCCGCATTTCGTCTGCAAGCTGTTTTGCGCGATCGTACACCATTGCGCTTCCTCTCTTATATCTCGATCGTAATCGGCAGAATCATCGGGTTCCGATGCGTTTTACCGTATAGGTACGATTTCAGTCGGCTCTTGACCGAGTTCTTGATGGCGGAATACTCGCTCTTTTCGGCGCCTTCGAAGCGTCCGGCTTCCTCCGTGATCAGCTTTGTCGCTTCGGCAATTAACTTCTCCGCATCGCGCATATAAACGAACCCGCGCGAGATGATCTCGACCGGCGCGCAAATCCGACCGGTCTCCCCGTCCATCGTGATAATCGCCAGAACGAGTCCGTCCTCACTCAGCAGCTTTCGGTCATGCAGCACCGCGTCTTCGATATTGGCAAGACCGTCGACCATAACGCTGCCGGAAGGCACGGTTTCGCCGACAGAGCCCTTGCGGGCGGTCAGAGTAATCACGGTTCCGAGCTGCGGAACGAAAACACGCTCCGCATCAACGCCCATCGTAACCGCCAGGTCCGCGTGCATCCGAAGATGCCGCGCTTCACCGTGCACCGGAATAAAGTACTTTGGTTTGGTCAAAGCCATCATGAGCTTCAGTTCTTCCCGACATGCGTGTCCGGAAACGTGTACGTCCGCCATCTGATCATAAACGACCGTCGCTCCCTTTTCATAGAGCTGGTTGATGACCCGCGCCACGCCGAGCTCGTTGCCGGGAATCGCGGACGCAGAAATGATGACAGTATCGCCCTTTCCGACGTTCAATCTATGCGTTGCGTTCGCCATGCGGAACAGGCCGCTCATCGGCTCGCCCTGGCTGCCGGTTGTCATCACGCAGATTTCGTCGTCCCGGAAATTTTTCAGCTGATCGACCTTGACGAGCTTGTCCTCCGGGATATGCATATAGCCGAGCTGCTGTGCAATCTTGACGATCTGCTCCATGCTGCGTCCCTGGAAGCAGACGACGCGCCCATGCTCAATCGCAACGTCGGCCACCTGCTGCATCCGGTACACGTTGGATGCAAACGTAGCGACGATGACGCGTCCCGTCGCCTTGGAAAAACAGGATTCAAACGTTTTTCCGATCTCGCGTTCGGTCTGCGTAATGCCGGGCCGTTCGACGTTTGTGCTGTCCGAAAGCAGCGCCAATACGCCGCGCGTTCCGAAATAGGCGAATCGGTTGACGTCAATCGGTTCCCCGTCCATCGGCGTCAGGTCGATTTTGAAATCGCCGGTATGGATGACCGTTCCGATCGGCGTCGTAATCGCAAGCGCGCAGGCGCCGGCGATGCTGTGTCCGGTTTTGATAAACTCCGCCTTGCAGGAACCGAGCGTTACGACGTCGCCCGGCGATACGTCAACCAACGTTACATCGTTGATCTTATGTTCCTCGAGCTTATGCCGGATCAGCGCGTTGGTGAACCTCGTTCCGTAAATCGGACAGCGGAATTTCATCATCGCGTACGGAATAGCGCCGATATGATCCTCGTGCCCGTGTGTAATCAACATGCCGCGGATGCGGGACATGTTTGTTTCCAGATACGTCATATCCGGGATGACGGCGTCGATGCCCGGCATCTCGTCGTCCGGAAAGCTCATGCCGCAATCAATGATCAGAATATCGTCCCCGTATTCCAAAACGGTCAGATTCTTTCCGATCTCGCCGACGCCGCCGAGCGGAATGATTTTCAATTGATGTTTGCTTTTGCTTCCTCTGTGATTCATTGTTTGTGTTTTGATTCCATTCTCCTGTTACAAAATATACTTGTGAATAGTATCCTCGCTCCATTCCGCCGAAAGATGCTGATCGACATATTCGCCGTCGATCACAACGTCGATCAGCGGGTGCTGTCCGTTTGCGTTGAAGGAAATATCGTTCAGCAGGTTTTCCATCACCGTATGCAGCCGACGCGCACCGATGTTCTCGTTTTGCTCGTTCGCGCGGAACGCATACTTGGCAATCTCCCGCAGCGCGTCTTCCGTAAAGGACAGATTAACGTTGTCCGGCCGCAGCAGCGCCGCGTACTGCTTTGTCACCGCATTGTCCGGCTGCGTCAGAATCCGATAGAAATCTTCTTCCGTCAGGTCTTTCAGCGTGACGCGAATCGGGAAACGGCCCTGCAGTTCCGGGATCAGGTCGCTGACCTTCGAAACATGGAACGCGCCGGCGCCGATGAACAGGATGAAGTCTGTTTTGATCGCGCCGTATTTCGTGGAGATCGTCGTGCCTTCCACGATCGGCAGAATATCGCGCTGTACGCCCTCGCGGGATACGTCTGCGCCGCCGTGATTCGCCGCGCCGGCAATTTTGTCGATTTCATCCAGGAAAATGATGCCGTTCTGCTCGGCGTTCCGCAGTGCAACACGGTTGACGTCGTCCATATCGATCCGCTTTTCGGACTCCTGCTGCAGCAGGATCGGGCGCGCCTGACAAACGGGCATCTTCTTCAAGCGTCTCTTTTTCGGCAGAATATCGCCGAGTACGGAACCGAGATCCATATCCACGCCCATCGCAAGGATCGGGCCGGACGCGCTTTCCTCCACTTCGATCTCAACGATTTCGTTTTCGAGAACGCCGGAACGCAGACGAGCCAGCGTCTGCTCCCGGAGACTGCGGTGCTTCTCCTGCTCCTCCTCGCTGAGCTTCGGTTCGTCGTTCTGCGGGGCTGTCCCTGCGCCGAGCAGGTATTGCAGCGGATTCACCTGCGGCCGCTGCTTTTTGGCATTCGGAAGCAGCAGTTCGACGATGCGCGCTTCCGTCGCAGCTTCCGCCGCCGGTTTTACTTCATTCATCCGCAGCGTTTTCGTCAGCCGGATAGATTCCTCGACCAGATCGCGGATCATGCTTTCGACGTCCTTACCGACATAACCGACCTCGGTGAACTTTGTCGCTTCCACCTTGATAAACGGCGCGTCCACGAGCTTTGCAAGCCGCCGGGCGATCTCGGTTTTGCCGACGCCGGTCGGTCCGAGCATAATGATATTCTTCGGCGTGATCTCCTCGCGGAGCTCTTCCGAAAGGCACGAACGGCGATACCGGTTCCGCAGCGCAATCGCGACCGCGCGCTTCGCTTCTTCCTGGCCGATGATATAGCGATCCAGCGCGTCAACAATTTGTTTCGGCGTCATCATACCGTTATACCTCCTCAATCGTCAGATGGTCGTTGGTGAATACGCAGATTTCGCCGGCGATCCGCAGCGATTTTTCTGCGATTTCCCGTGCGGACAGATCGGTGTTCTGCATCAAAGCCTTTGCCGCCGACAGTGCATACAGCCCGCCGGAGCCGATCGCCGCCACACCGTCGTCCGGTTCGATCACTTCGCCGGTTCCGGAAATTAGAAGCAGATCGTCCTTGTCCGCAACGATCAGCATGGCTTCGAGTTTGCGCATTACCTTATCGTTTCGCCAGTCCTGCGCAAGCGCAACGGCAGCGCGCGGCAGTGAACCGCCGTACATCTGCATTTTTGCTTCGAAACGGTCGCAAAGGCTGAACGCATCGGCGACGGTACCGGCAAATCCGACGACGACCCGGTCGTGGAAGATGCGGCGCACTTTCTTTGCCGTCGCCTTCATCACAGCCTGTTCGCCCATCGTAACCTGACCGTCTCCGCAGACAGCGGTGACGCCGTTCCGTTTCACTGCCAAAATGGTGGTTCCTTTCAGTTCCATAGTTCCTCCGAAATCTTATAGGTCTAAAGTCGATAAATACTGCAGCGAGCGTTCGGCAATCTTATGATACCGTTCCTGCTTGTTGCGAATCCGCTCCGGATACGCGTCCATAATGCCGAACGTCACGTTCATCGGCTGGAAGTCTTTTCCCGCATACTCGGAAACGTAATGCCCGAGCGCTCCGATGGCGGTCTTAGCGGTAAAGTCGATCGGGTCTTTGCCGGAAAGCTTGCGCGCAAGATTGACGCCCGCGCAAAAACCGCTGGCAGCCGATTCCACATACCCTTCCACGCCGGTCATCTGCCCCGCAAAGAAGAACAACGGATCGCTGCGCAGCGAGAAATCGGGCTGCAGCAGCATCGGACTGTTCAAAAAAGTGTTGCGATGCATCACGCCGTAGCGCACGAATTCTGCGTTCTCCAGTCCCGGAATCATGCCGAAAACGCGTTTCTGTTCGCCGAATTTCAGATTGGTCTGGAATCCGACAATGTTATAGAGCGTATCCTCCGCGTTGTCCCGTCGAAGCTGTACAACCGCGAACGGGCGCTTCCCCTCCGTCTCCAGCCCGACCGGTTTCAACGGGCCGTAAGCAAGCGTCAGTTCGCCGCGCTTCGCCATGACCTCGACCGGCATACAGCCTTCAAAAACGCGCGGCGTTTCAAAGCTGTGCAGCGGTGCGGTTTCCGCATTGATCAGCGCGTGATAAAACGCAAAGTATTCCTCCCGCGTCATCGGACAGTTCAGGTAGTCCTCGCCTCTGCCGTAGCGGGAAGCGGCATAAACGCGATCGAAATTCAGCGATTCTTTCGTCACAATCGGAGCCGCCGCATCGTAAAAATGCAGCGATACGCCGAGTTTACGCTCAATCGTTTCGGAAAGCGCATCGCTCGTCAACGGGCCGCTTGCGATAATGCACGGCGACTCGGGAAAGTCGGTCGCTTCCTCATGGACGACGGTCAGATTGTCAAACGACATCAGCCGCTTTGTGACCGATTCGGAAAACCCGTCACGATCCACAGCGAGCGCGCCGCCCGCCGGTACGCGCGTTTCGTCTGCGCACGCAAGGATCAGCGAATCCATCCGACGCAGCTCTTCTTTCAATAGTCCAACCGCGTTTTCGATACGATCCGACCGGAGCGAATTGGAACAAACAAGCTCCGCAAAAGATACACTGCGGTGCGCGGGCGAGAACTTTTTCGGCTTCATCTCGACGAGCGTCACCGAAAAACCGCGCTTCAAAAGTTGATAGGCCGCTTCGGAGCCCGCCAGTCCGGCGCCGACGACCGTGACATTATTCTTCATCTTTTTTCTTCTTGTCCCGCAGAATGTAGGAGCACTTCGGGTCAGCGCACGCGACGAACGTGCCGTTCCGGCCGCGTTTCTGCACCATGTATCCGCCGCATTTCGGGCACTTTTGCGCGACGAGCGGATTCCAGCTTGTGAAATCGCATTCCGGATACCGTTCGCAGCCGTAGAATGTATTCCCCTTCTTGCTGCGCCGCTTCAAAACAGCGCTGCCGCATTTCGGGCACGGAACGTCGAGCTTTTCGATAATCGGCTTCGCATTCCGACACGCCGGGAAGTTCGGACAGGCCAGGAACTTTCCGAACCGGCCGGTTTTATAAACCATCATCGCACCGCATTTGTCACAAACGACGTCGGAAACTTCGTCCGGAATCTTCACCTTTTCAACCTGTTCGTCCGCCTTTTGGACGGTCTCCATGAACGGGCCGTAGAACGATTCCATCAGAGACGTCCATTCGATCGTGCCTTCTTCCACCTCGTCCAGCTCTTCTTCCATCTTTGCCGTGAAAGCGACGTCGACGATGTCCGGAAAACTTTTCTTCATCAGGTTGGTCACGATAAAGCCGAGCTCGGTCGGCGCAAGCAGCTTCTTGTCTCTTGCGACATAGCCGCGGTCGATGATCGTCGAGATCGTCGGCGCATAGGTGCTCGGACGACCGATGCCCTTTTCTTCGAGCGCGCGTACAAGCGACGCTTCGGTATACCGCGACGGCGGCTGCGTGAACCGCTGCTGCGCGTCGATCGATTTGGCCGTGAAGCGATCGTTCTCTGCGATCGCCGGAAGATTCACTTCCGAATCTTCTTCATCCTTGCTCTCGGTATACAGCACGGTATAGCCGTCAAACAGCGTGCGCGCACCGGACGATTTGAACGTTGCGCCGTTTGCGTCAAACGTAACGGACGTGACCGACTGCACCTGTTCCGCCATCTGGCTTGCAACAAAGCGCTCATAAATCAGTTTATAAAGCTTCCACTGCTCCGGGGAAAGATGCTCTTTCAGCGTCTTCGGATCGTTGCCGAGATCGGTCGGACGAATCGCTTCGTGCGCATCCTGCGCGCCGCGACGGCCTTTGTAGATATTCGGTTTTTCCGGAACATACGCTTTCCCGAACGTTTGTCCGATGAACGCGCGTGCCGCTTCCTGCGCTTCCGAAGCGACGCGAACGGAGTCGGTACGAATATAGGTGATCAGACCGACCGGGCCCCGCTTGCCGAGCTCTACGCCCTCATACAGCTGCTGCGCAACCATCATCGTGCGCTTGGTCGTAAACCCGAGCTTGCGGGATGCTTCCTGCTGCAAACCGGACGTCGTAAACGGCGCGGGCGCATGCTTGCGGCGTTCTGCCGTTTTGCACTCAGTTACCGTGAATTCAGCCTTCTCAACACGCTTTTTGATCTCAGTGGCTTCCGCTTCGGTATGAACGTCCCGTTTCTTGCCCTGCTCGCCGAAATATTTGGTTTCAAAGGTCTTTGCGCCGTTCAGCTTTGCAACGATTGTCCAGTATTCCTCGGGAACAAACTCGTTGATCTCCTCCTCGCGATCGCAGATGATTCGTGTAGCGACGGACTGTACCCGACCGGCGGAAAGGCCCTTCTGAACCTTGTGCCAAAGGATCGGGCTGATCTTATACCCGACCAGGCGATCCAGCACGCGACGCGCCTGCTGCGCATCGACAAGGTGCATATCGATCGTGCGCGGATGCTTGATCGAGTTTTTGACCGCGTTCGACGTGATCTCATTGAACTCGATACGGCACTTGTCCTTCACGTCGAGCGAAAGGATTTCCGCAAGATGCCACGAGATGGCTTCTCCTTCGCGGTCAGGGTCCGTTGCGAGAAGAACGCGCTTCGCATCCTTTGCTTCGCGGCGAATCGTTTCCAGAACGTCGCCGCGCCCGCGCAGCGTGATGTACTTCGGTTTGAACTTCTTTTCCGGATCGACGCCGAGCGTTGATTTCGGAAGGTCGCGCACGTGACCGTTCGATGCTACGACCTTGTATTTGCTTCCTAAAAACTTTCCGATCGTTTTTGCCTTTGCAGGCGACTCTACGATGACCAATGTATCTGCCATTCTTTGCTCCTTTTGCTGTTCCGTCCATGCGGAACGTATCCTGTATCTGAAACTTGTGATTGTGCAATGTTATTCCGCAGCGTCAAACGTAACGACGCTTTTCAGCGAATCGATTGCATAGACCCTGCCGGGTAGCTGCTTGATGACTTCACAGAACTGCAGTTCCGTCAAGGCGGCGTTCATGTCCGCCGGCGATGTATCGACCCATTCAAACAGCTCGTCTGCGCTCTTTTCGCCCTGCAACAGCGCCATGTAGATTTCCTGACCGACCTTCGAGAGTGTGGAAAACCGGATGCGTCTTGCATTCGGGTTCAGTTCTCCGTCCTGCAGGTCGGTAAACTCGCTGAATTCCGACAGCACGTCTTGTATCGTCACGACCGGCTTCGCTTCTCCGCGGACGATCAGCCGATTCGTCCCCGCGCTCATAAGGTCCGTAATTCTGCCGGGGACCGCAAAGACCTCGCGTCCTTGCTCATGCGCATGATCAACGGTAAACGCGGTACCGCTTCGTTCGCCGGCTTCGACCACCAGCACGCCGCGCGACAGCCCTGACAATATGCGGTTCCGCATCTGAAACACGAACTTCATCACGGGCGTTTTCGGCAGCAGTTCCGTCATTACACATCCGCGTTCTGCGACTTCTTCATAAAACTCGGCTTTCGGCGATCCGAACGCGACGTCGATTCCGCAGGGCAGAACGCCGATCACCGGGCATTCGGACACAACGCAGGACAGCGCGCCGCGTGCGGCTTCGGAATCGATCCCCTGCGCAAGGCCGGAAACGACGGTTCCGTTGTGTTCCGCAATCTGCTGTCCGAACAGCTGCGCGACTTCTTTTCCATAATCCGTCATATTCCGAGAGCCGATGACCGCAATCGGCAGCGGCGAATCGGCGTGCATCGTTCCTCTGTAAAACAACACGGACGGCGGATCGGCAATCTGCGACAGCAGCGCCGGATAATCATCCGATTCCGGCGTCGTGACGCCGATGCGGTTCTTGTCGAGCCAGCTGATATACCGATCCATGAACTGATCGCTGCCGGCGGTCACCATACGGTCCCGCACCGAATCAGGCAGCTCGTCGAACACCGAAAAGCGACGGCGCAAGGCGGCCTCGTAGATTTCCTCAATGTCGTCAAACTGCTGCAAAATGCGGTAAAACAGCTTCGGGTTCTGTTCCGTCGCGTAGTTCAGCCAAAGCCATAAACGTTGTGTCTCCGTCATGCCGTTACCTCAAAGTCCCATTAAACCTTCAGCAATTCCATACTGCGGTATTGAATCGCCTCCGCATAGTGCTGCGGCAAAATCTTCTCGCTCTCCGCAAGATCCGCGATTGTCCGCGCGACCTTCAATACGCGCTGATAGGCGCGCGCCGAAAGCTGCAGCTTGTTGAAAGCGTTCCGCAGGATGCGCTCCGACTCCTCCGTTGGGACGCAGTATTTCCGCAGCAATTCCCCGTTCATTTGCGCATTCAGCCGAATGCCGTCGTTTTCGAACCGCTTCGCCTGAATCGCTCTTGCCCGCGCCACGCGAGCGCGAATTGCTTCGCTCGATTCTGCCGGCTTGCGTTCCGTAATCTCCGAATACCCGACCTCGGTCATCTCAATATGCAGATCGATTCGATCCAGCAGCGGACCGGAAATGCGGGCAGCATATCGATGGATCGCCGACGGTGAGCAGGTGCATGGTTTTGTGCGTGAGCCGCGATTGCCGCACGGACACGGATTCATTGCTGCAATCAACATAAATCGCGCAGGATAAGTAGCCGTCGCCATAGCGCGGGACACCGTGACTTCCCCGTCCTCCAGCGGCTGCCGCAGCGATTCCAGCACGCTGCGCTGAAACTCCGGAAACTCATCCAGGAACAGCACGCCGTTGTGTGCAAGACTGATTTCGCCCGGCAGCGCCTTTGCGCCGCCGCCGATCAATGCCGCCGCGCTTGCGCCGTGGTGCGGCGCGCGGAAAGGCCTGTCTGTAATCAACCCAACGCCGCCCTTCGTTGCGCCGGTGACAGAGTGAATCTTGGTCACCTCCAACGCTTCCTCAAACGTCATTTCCGGCAGGATCGACGGAATCGCGCGAGCAAGCATCGTTTTACCGGAACCGGGCGTTCCGCAAAGCAGCATATTATGCCCGCCTGCAACGGCAACTTCGGCTGCGCGCTTTGCAGCTGCCTGCCCCTTGATTTCGGAAAAGTCGAACCGTGAGTGGGTCAGCTTGCCGGAAAACACGCGCGTCTGTACCGGCTCGATCGGTTCGACGTCCCGTATATGGCGCAGCAGCTGCGCCAGCGAACGAACCGGATAAACCGACGCACCGTCCAGATAGGACGCTTCCGCAACGTTGTCGGCCGGAAGATAGAAGTTACGGTAACCGTGCGCAAACGCGTCGATTACCATAGGCAGGATGCCGTTGACCGCGCGCACCGTACCGTCCAGCGCCAATTCGCCGAGAACGATACAATCCGACGAAAGTGCGCGAACCTGACCGGACGCCTGCAGAATCGCCAGTGCGATCGGAAGATCGTAAAGCGTACCTTCCTTGCGCTGATCAGCCGGCGCCAGATTTAAAACCGTGTTGGCGACCGGATAGGTCGCACCGGAATGCTGAATGGCGGAACGTACGCGTTCCTGGGATTCCTTGACCGCCGCATCCGGCAATCCGACCAGGGAAAACGTACCGATCCCCTTGGTCACGGAGGCTTCCACGGTTACAAGAAAGCCGCAAAGTCCGACCAATCCGTAGCTGTATACCTTTGAAAGCATCCCTATTCCCCCTTTTCGCCGGTATCAGGCCGAACGCCGTTTCCGTTCCCCAAACACCAGAATCTTGTTGCCGACAAAATTCACAAGCAGCGCAATGCCGGACGACAGTACCGTGCAAAAGAAGTTTCCGTTCACGATCCTGCCGAACCGGGTTTCGGCAAATGCTGCGTCCCATGCGCCGGCAAGTCCGAGCACGTCCCGGAACAGATACATGAGCAGCAGCGACAGGCCGAGCGTAACGCCGTTGACCAGCAAGAACGAAATGATCTCCCGCGCGTCCCTGCGTCTTTCCGCGCGGAACGTCCAGGCGGAATTCAGCAGATAGCTGTTGCATACGCCGCAAAGATAGCCGATGACCTTTGGGATATAGTAGGTCAAAAGCAGCGCGTTTGTCAAGAGAGCGAATCCGCCTTGCAGCAGCCGTGTCACAACGAGATCAACGAGCGTGTTCAGAACGCCGACCAGCAGAAAGCGCCAGAACTGTCCCAGACTTTTTCGATCAAACGCCGACATAGTACACCTTTCCGAAGACCGCCAATACATGCTCGATGAATCCCGCGTATCCCCACGAGCACGGCAGCCCCGAGATCGCCGGATACATCAGCAGGAATACAGCGCCGGCAATACCGAGCCAGATCCATTTGACGTTTTTGAGCTGCGGATGCTTCTTTTCGAGTTCGGAAAGGAAGTATACGGCAGCAAGCAGTACAAACGGGAACGCCGAGAAGTAATGATACAGGAACACACAGCGCGAGACGAACCGCCACGCGAGAAGTCCCGAAACGACGCCGACGATAACCACCCAAAGCTCCGGCCGCTTCGCGTACTCTTTGCGAAGGAACCATTGCACCGCCATCAGAACCGCGCCGAACGCCGCCGCATACCAGACAGCCGGATTGCCCGTGCTCGAAATGTTCGAGATCAGTTCGTTCGTAACGCCGCCTTTCGGGCTGCTGTTATAGTAGAACCAGACCGATTTCTCGGCAAGCGGCCATTGATACCATTCCGACTGGCAAAGATGCGTCGCATCCAGATTTGCGTGGTAGGAATACATGCTGATCTGCTTTTGATGAATGCATCTAAGCTGCTCCGCCAGCGTGGTGCGGTTCTCCGAAAGGAAGAAGCTGTAGCAGGACGCATAGTAGATCAGCGCAGGGATCACAATGAAGAACACGCAGCACAGAACCAGCGTCATAATCTGTTGATTCCACCGAAGGTCCACCGTTTTTCCTTTGCACCAAAGCCGGAATAGGAAAGCGGAGACGATCGCCAGCACGGTCAGCATCAGCATCGAAATCCAGAACGCTTCGGACAGGATCAGGTTGTACCACTCCATGTCGTACTTGATCCGAAACAGCAATCCGCCGCTCGGGTTCGAGACCTTTGCAATGAAGAAAACCGCGAACGCACCGATCGCATACAGAACCGGCAGCATCGGAACCGGGTTGATCACGATGCGCGCGTTGCTGCGTTCACGGATAATCTCCACGCACCGCACGATGAAGTTCCCGAAAAACAGCACGGCAAGACCGGCGCCGGTATAGAGACAGGTCCACTTGGACGCCGCGCCGAGTCCGAACGCAAGACCGCACAGGCCAAGCGGCACCATCTGCTTTGCAAACGGTTCGCCCTTCCGGTTCGCGGCCAGATAATCTAGCATGAACAGCAGCATCAGCAGCGTGAAGAACAGCGCGTAGACGTCGATCGTTGCAATCCGCGTCTGCGTATAATGCATGCAGTCGACCGCAAACAGTCCCGTCGCAAGCGCGGCGTACGGCGTCGAACGCAGAATCCGCTTGGCAAGCACGTAGAGAACGCCGAGCATCAGCACGCCGAACAGCGTCCCCGTGAAACGCCAGCCGAACGGCGTCATGCCGAACAGCCGGATGCCGACCGCGATCAGCATCTTGCCGAGCATCGGATGCGTCCATTCGTAGATCGAGTAGCCGTTGTCCTTGACATACGAGAAGTCCGTTACGCCGACGGACAGGCCCTCGAAATACAGGTCGTCGTCCGTCACGATTTCATACGCCGAACGCGCATGATAAATCTCATCAAAATACATGCCGTCGAGGTAGGACGGGTTCTCGGGCACAGTGTTTTGTTCGTCGAGAAGCGCCTGCTGCCCGGGGAACAGGTCCTTTCCGTTCGCGTCGGTCTGCACATAAACCGTCGCGGGAATCCGGTTCCCTGCCGCATCGTACAGCGCGATTTCGTTGAAGGCAATCTTCCCGTCGGCAACAAGTAAGCGAACGTACTGCGTCGTCATGGAAAGCTTCAGGGCTTTCCAGTCGAACATATCGCCGTAATCCTGTTCAAATTCGACGTATTGATCCGAATCGTCGTAAATATACAGAGTACCTTCGGCGATATTGCCGTTGAAACGGATTTCCGACAGCGTCGTTTCGCCGCCGAGATCAACGATAGCCGTCTCGCCGTACGCCGGTTTCCAGGCGTGCGTCGGAAACTGCAGCGAGCCGAGATTGACGAACGCAAAGATTGCATACGCAACCATGATCGCAAGCATCACAAATAGATCGGTTTTGTTCAATCTGCGATCGGAGCGGGAAGGCCGTACATTCGGCAGTTTTCGTTTCATTTGACTTCCCCTCCTTTCGTCAGCGTCCGAAGCCGCATAGCCACAGCAACCGTCAGGTACAGCGCAGCCGATACCTCGAGCGCCGAACACCATTCCAGAATCTGATTATGCCGTTCGCCGCCGCGGATGACGTCGATCGCACCTTCCGAAACGACGTACATCGCGACCATTTCGTTCAGGAATGTCGAAACTGTCAGCAGCACCGCCGCCAGCAGAATCCTGCGATCCTCGGTAACGGCATAGACGAACAGCAGCAGCACGAGAACCGGGATCACGTACCGTTCATGCATATAGTGACCGAACGTAAAGACCCACGTCATGAAGCAGCCCGCGCAAAGATAGAGTAGTTCCGGCGTTTGCGTGTGCAGCAGATCCGCTTTCCGATACCGCAGCAGGATCCAAACCACGGCACCAAACGCGAGCGCAATCATGATCGTGCCGAAGACTGTGTAGGAAAGCGTAACGCCGAACCAGCTGAGAACCGTTCGGAGACTGAACAGGAACAGAATAACAGTTCCGGCGAGCGCCGACACGGCGAGACCGAATCGCGCCGTTTCATTCTCGGAAAAGAAAGCGCTGAAAGAGCTTTTCTCCGCAAGCTGCAATCCCCATCCGAGGAATGCGATCACCGCAACTACGTTATACAGCATCCAGCCGATGGATTCCGCATTCGGGAAATAGACGAGGAACAGGTTGATCACAATCGTCGACGCCAGCAGAAACGCCAGCGAAACCAGCGCAGCGTGACCCTGCCGCTCCCGCAATTCGTTCCATGCAGCCGCGCCGAGCGTGCAGAACATGATCGGAACCAGCAGCTTGCCGAGCGCCGTCAGCGACTGCATCAGCGCTTCGACCCACCCCGCGCCGCCGAACACATCCAGCGTTGCTCTGTGCCAGTTCGCGCCGAGCAGCGCAAAGAAGTTGTACCCTTCGATTGTTGCGTAATCATAACCGGAAGACGCCTTGAGGAATCGCTCGACGATCCAAAATACGGACATATTCCCCTTGAACGGCAGCGAAACGACGAATACGATCGCGAGCGCAATCAATACCGCGAGAACCGTATGCAGAATCTGCTTCTTGCGGAACGTCTTGTCTTTCTCCGTTACGATTGTCGCAAGGTACACAAGCGCAATCACGGGCCCGTAAATCAACGCCTGCCATTTGATCAGAATCGCGATCGCGTACCAGACGCCGCACAGAATCCGGCGTTCCTTCCGCAGCGCTTCGAACGAGAGCAGCAGGAAGAACGTCAGGATCGAATCGATCTGTCCCCATGCGCCGGAGAGATACAGCATTGCGGGGTTCAGCACAACAAGACCGGCAAGCAACAGACCGACCGCTCCCGGCTGCTTCTGTTCCTTTGCGAATCGCATGACGAGTACGCCGCAGCCGATATCGCACAGGAACGGCGGCAGCATATAGCAGAACAGCCGCAGTGTTTCGCTGCCCCAATCGGCGATACGGAACAGGCGCATCAAAAGCGTCTGTACGCCGAGAATCAGCATGTATCCCGGCGGATAATCGTACCAGGTTCCGTCATAGAACGTGGAAAGCTTTCCGTCGGCAACCTGATTGCCCCAGGCAATCCAGCAGTTCATATCGGTCGCATGGCCTTTCAGCCGACTGCACAGCGAAATACGCAGCACCAGTCCGACAGCGGCCAGAACGGCAAAATAAACCCATTTTCCGGTCGGCGAAATCGTCAGCGAACGGATCTTGTCGCGATGCAGATAGATTCCGTAGACAAGGAACGCCGCGGCAAAGACAGCTTCCCAGAGAATCAGAGAAAAGTATGCTTCATACTGTTCGTTGGTTTTATCGCTGCCGGAAGACGAGCTGTTGTCGGCAACGCTGAGCCGCTGAAACGAAACGCCGGCATTCTCCGAAGCGCTGATCGAAACGTTCCGGAACCGCACCGTTCCGCTCGTCTGGCTCGAATACCCGCCGAGGCGAAGCGCAAGCTGTACGGAATCCTGGGACTGATCGGTCACAAACGCCAGAACGACGTGCGTCCAGTCCTTGGTACCGTAAACGCCTTCCGAGTAGATGTAGCTTCCGTCGATACTGTAATTGTCGACGGACAGCGTAGCACCCTGCCCGCCCTGTACGGCGTTGACGGCAACATCGGCTTCGAACACGTATTTTTTCCCGCCCGCGACAGGGACGGTATGCACAAGCCGGACGTCGTCCGCGACCTCGGTCGAAAGCGTTACGATTCCGTTGTCACAGGAAACCGAATACGCGTTTTCGTAGGAAACAATCGACCAACCGAGCGGCAAACCGTCGCTCGATTGCTCGAAAAAGTCGAATACTTCTTCTGTCGTTCCTTCGGAAGCTCCGCAGCCGATTACCGCGCCCAGAAGCAGAAGCAGGGCTAATAAGACTGCGCACCTACGTTTGATCAAGTTCCTATCCTCCAAATACCATCCGACGCAAGCCGCTCTAAAACGCATTTTCAATATGATCGACGCGCTTGCTTTCCAGCCAAACCTCTATGACGTCAAACCGGCACGCCGTATCCGTATATCCGTTCAGCGCGCAGTACGCTTTTGCCGCCTGTTTCAAATATCGCTGCTTTTGCGGCGTGACCGATTCCCGCGGAAAGCCGATTGCGGATTCGCTTCTTGCTTTCACTTCCGCAAATACAAGCGTTTTCGTTTTACGATCCCACAGAATCAGGTCAACTTCGAGATGTCCGAACCGGTAATTCCGTTCCAGCACCTGCAGCCGTTCTCTGCGAAGCGCTTTTTCGGCCAGTTCTTCGCCGATTCTGCCTGCGTCAACCGTTTTCATACAGCTTTTTCAAAAACGACCGTCGATGAATCGGCGTCATACCGAGCGTTCGGATTGCGTCCATGTGCTCTTTTGTGCCGTACCCTTTGTTCCGCGCAAACCCGTATCCGGGATAAAGCTTGTCCTGTTCGACCATGTACCGATCCCTCTCAACCTTTGCTACAATAGACGCAGCCGCAATCGAATAGCTGAGCGCGTCGCCGTGAATCAGCGAATGCTGCCTGGCAGGAATCTGCAATCCGGTCAGCGCGTCGATCAGCACGTCGGTGATCGGGGTCTGCATTTTGGCAAACGCCTCGCAAAATGCGCGTTTCGTCGCTTCCAGAATGTTGATTTCGTCAATCACTGCCGGATCGACCCAAGCCGTATGCGCTTCGATCGCAACCTGCATGATCTGCTCATACAGCGCTTCACGCCGTTTTTCGGTCACCTTTTTCGAATCGTTGACGTATCGCAGCAGCGGCTCCGGCGGCATCACGACACAGCCGACGACGACCGGTCCCGCAAGCGGTCCGCGGCCGACTTCATCCATCCCTGCAAGAACGATCCCGTCCTGCGTCCAGAATGCACGATCGGGTTTGCTGAGCTCTGTCAGCCGTTCTTCTTCGCGTTGCTTCGTCATTCGCGTTCCTCCTCCGCCTGCTCAGGCGTTTCGAACGTGATGTGCGCGATTCTGCCCGCACGAAACTCATCCATCAGAACACGCGCGCCGCGTTCGGTATCCGGGATACCGCCCTTTCGGACGAACCCGCGGCTTTCGCAGACGGCGTCCAGTAAATCTGCCTCCGGTGTTTCGGGGGTCAGCTTGCGATATCGTTCCGTCAAAGCGTCCGGGCAGATTTCGCGCAGCTCCTTCAGAAGCTCCCAAGCAAGCGTTTCCTGCTCCAGAATATCGTCCTTGATCGAACCGAGAAACGCGAGCCGGCGCGCCGCCTGCTGATCTTCGAGTTTCGGCCAAAGCAGCCCCGGCGAATCCAGAAGTTCCAGATACGGGGACACCTTCACCCATTGCTTCCCCTTCGTTACGCCCGGTTTGTCGCCGACCTTTGCGCGCGTTTCTCCGGCGATTCGATTGATGAACGTGGATTTCCCGACGTTCGGAATCCCGACGACGAGTGCCCGCACCGTCTTTTGTACGCCCTTTTCCTTCATACGGGCAACCTGCTCGGACGCCGCTTCTCCGATCAGCCGGACGGCCTGCGCCTTTCCGTTGGAAGCAGTCGAAACGATTTTCCCTGCCAGGATACCCTGCGAACGGTAATACCGAAGCCAAGCGTCGGTTGCAGCGTCGTCCGCAAGATCGCTTTTGTTCAGCAGAATGACGCGCATCTTTTGTGCGAACAAATCGTCGAAGTCCGGATTGCGCGTCGCTCGCGGCGCGCGTGCGTCCACGATTTCCACAACGACGTCGATCAGCTTCAGGCTTTCGACGAGCTCGCGGCGTGCTTTCGCCATATGTCCCGGGTACCAATTGATAGCGTTCATATCCGTTCCGATCCTGTTCCTGTTATCTCTGAAAACTTGCTGTACCGCAAAGCAGAACTCCCATTCGGGAATTCTTTCCTTTATTATGCACGACATTCTTCCAAAATGGAAGCCCCAAATTGTTACGAAAGCGTGGAAAAAACGTAAAAAGGGTGTCGAAACCGAATCCCGTTTTCATAACATGCACAATGCGCCCCGTTCGGGACGCATTGTGAAGTATGCTTTATTCTCTGCGCAGCGCGTCGATCGGATTCAGCAGCGCGGCCTGGAATGCCGGGACAGCGCCGAAGAACAGTCCGATGACGAACGAGAAGACGACCGTCAGCACGATGATTCCGCCGCTGATAAAGATCGGAACGCCGGACACGCGCGATACCACGTACGCAAGGCCGATTCCGACCAGTACGCCGAGGATACCGCCGAAGCAGGTCAATACGCCGGCTTCCGTCAAAAACTGCATTGAAATCTTTCTCCGCTTCGCGCCGAGCGCTTTTTTCAGGCCGATTTCCGGCGTGCGCTCGGTGACCGAAACAAGCATGATGTTCATAACGCCGATACCGCCGACCAGAAGCGAAATGCCCGCAACCCAGATCAGCTGCCGGTTTGTCGCCGTGGAGAGCTCCTGCAGCTGTTTTGCCTGCTCCAGAAGGTCCTGGCTCTTATACTTGACTTCCGGGCTGTCTGCGCGGAACAGACTGTTCAAAAAGTCGGCCACCGACTTCCCCGCCTGCGTCATGGCGTCGGTGCTGGTTGCCCGCGCCACAAGCGAATACGGCATATCGAACTTAAACAGAACGGACCAGGTTTCCGCCGGAATCAGGACCTTTCCGCCGGATTGATCGGCGTACGTGTAATAATCTTCCAAGCTCGTAATCGTCGGACGGAACGCATTGGACTGCGTAAACTCGCCTACGACCGTATACGGCTCGCCGGAAATCTCAATCGTTTTGCCGATCGGGCTTTCGCCGAGGAACAGCGTTTCCG
Source organism: Clostridia bacterium (assembly GCA_017448545.1). GTDB lineage: Bacteria > Bacillota > Clostridia > Christensenellales > CAG-138 > UBA3792. Next base: position 118,968 of record JAFSLH010000005.1, on the reverse strand, counting down.
ACGCGGTTCGATCGATCAGCGCAACCTTGCGATACTCGGAAAAGTCCTCATCGACAAAGCCGCGCCCCGCCCGGATCTGATAACCGTAAACCGAGAGGAACGAATCGTCAACGCCGTAGATCGTGCCCTGCGTCATTCCGGTGGCGCCGTTCCAAACCATGCCGTACCCGTCGCGCTTGTAGTAAAGCGACGAAACGACGACTTCCGGAATGGCTTCGATTTCATTCTTGATCGAACGGTCGAGCATCGGAACATAGTCCGGCAGACTCTGATACGACGCGTCGAACGGGTAATCGCCCTGATACAGGACGACTTCCACCGTGTTGTTCCCGGCGCCGATCAGGTTTTGCTTGATCTGTTCGTTGGTTCCCATGATCGTCGAGGAGATCGTGATAATGGATGCGATGCCGATGATGATGCCGAGCATCGTCAGGGCCGACCGCAGTTTGTGCGAACGAATGCCGTCAAATGCTTCCCGAATGTTTTCCCACATACAACGTTCGCCTCCTTTACCAGTAAATCATGGTATCGCTTTCGGACGGAATCTTCGCCGGTGCGCCGTCCTTGGCGTTATTGTCGTACGGGAATGCAATGTAGGCGTCCGGATCAAGCTTGACGTTCAGAATTTCCACGTAGGAATCCACACGTTTGCCCGTCGTGACAGGCGTTTTGACCAGCTTATCGTCCTGTACAAGGAAGATGCAGTCCTGCCCGTCGATCTCCCGGATAAAGGCCTCAAACAGATAGTTATAGCTCTGTTCGTTGCCGGGCCGATACGAAAACTCAATATACTCGCCTACATTCGGTATCACATCGCCGGTGAAGTCCATCCGCACAAGGTAAGCCGAGGAGTTCGGGTTACCGCCGTTGGAATAGCTCGTCGAATACGGCATCGTTCCGATTTCGGTAATCACCACGGGAACGTCGCTGCCGGATTCATACGAATAGCCGATGAGCTCCGTGCCGACCGGATAGGATTCGAGGTCCATCTCGCCGATGATGCTGACAAGATGCAGACCCGAACCGCCGCTGATTTCCAGATACGCTTCCCCGTTCTGCAACGTGGACGGGTCCTGCACTCTGGAAACGGTTCCGTCGATCGTCGCATACAGAATGCCGTTTGCGCCTTCCATCTGCAGCTTTGTGATATCAAGGCACAACTGCCGATAGGAAAGCTCCGCCGAACGAATCTGCTCCGCCGTCTGACGCGCATATTCCTCGCGCTCCGCCCTGGACGGGCCGGAATAGCCGGGATTGTACGGTTCCTCGGTCGGTTCCGGCGTCTCTGAGGGCGTCGGGGTCGGCGTCGGCGTGGGAGTCGGCGTCGGCGTCGGTGTTGCGTTTACGATAGTAATCGCGATCGAAACAGCGCTGTCCTTATTGATGCGAACATCCGCTACGAAACCGGATGCGATCAGCTGAAAGCAGACGTCCGCATCGCGCGTTTCGGCAAGCTCCCGCAGAACCGCCAGGAAATCCGCCGGTACGTCCGTTGCCGAAGCATAGTTGTACCGGTACGGCTGCGCCGAGGTGCCCTCGCCCGAGATCGGCGTTTCAAAATTCACCGCGTTCGGATTCGGATCAGCCGCCGTGATTTTGAACGAAATCTGGTTGTTCGGCAAAGCGCGCATCTGAACCTGAAACGTTTCGCTTTGAATCAGGGCAAACTGTGCGCTGCCGCTTTGCAGCGCAAGCGAAAGCAGCTGTTCCGAGACGCTCGCCGGAACCTCGGTTTCGGTCGTCAGCGTATAACGGAACGGGTCTCCTTCTGCGCCGGTTCCCGTCGGATCGGGGAACGACAGAACCATCCGATAGCCGGACACAGGAGCAGCATGCGACCGCGGCGTGGCAGTCGGCGTCGGCGTAGGCGACGGCACCGTGCGCTCCGGATAATCGGTGCGAGCCCACTTTTTGTATTCCGCATAGTATTCCTGCAGCGTATTGTACAGTTTTTCGCGCTCCAGTAACTTTTCGTCCAGTTTCAACTGATCCAGTGTGGAGTCAAAGCGAACGAGCGGGTCTCCGACCTTGACCGTATCGCCTTCCTGCACATAGAATTCGAGAACTGTCCGGTCGGAATCCTTATACAGAACCTGCGAACCGTCTGACGCAACGCTGCCGTAGATATAGGACTGATTCGGCATCCACGTCAGCATGTAATAGCGAAGCGGCTGGACTTCAACCGGCTTGCTGCCCGCAAAGTGGCGGTACAGGAAGAATCCGCCGACGGCAAGCGCAACGATTACAACGATAATCATCAGGGCCTTCAGCCACGTCTTCATGCGCGCTCGCCCCCTTTCAGGTATCCGTCGTAGATGTAGAGAATCCGCTCCGCGCGGTCTGCAATCGCCTGTTCATGCGTAATCATCACGATCGTCATTCCCTGCGCGTGCAGCTCATCGAAAATATCCATAATCTGCTGACCGGACTTGGAATCCAGCGCGCCGGTCGGTTCGTCGGCAAGCAGCATCAGCGGATTGGTCACGATCGCGCGCGCAATCGCAACACGCTGGCACTGTCCGCCGGAAAGCTGCGACGGATAGAAGTCGACGCGATCCGCAAGCCCCATCCGATTCAGCGCTTCAATCGCACGTTTTTTTCGTTCCCGACGGGATACGCCGGCATACATCAGCGGCAGTGCAACGTTCTCCCACGCTCTCCGGCGCGGAAGCAGATGGAACGACTGAAAGACAAAACCGATCTTTTGGTTTCGCACCATCGCCATTTTGCTGTCGTTTGCACGCGTATTGTCCTCGCCGTCGAAGCGGTAAACGCCGCGCGTCGGCACGTCGAGGTAGCCGAGGATATTCATCAGCGTGGATTTGCCGCTGCCGCTCGGTCCCATGATTGCAAGATATTCGCCCTTTTCCAAAGATAGGTTGATGTCGTGCAGAACAGGGACGGGAACGGACGGCGTACCGTAATCCTTATCGATATGTTCCAGTTCCAGAATCATTCCGCCCCATCCTCCGATTCGAAATCCGCCGAAGCGTCGTCAGTCATCGCACCGTCAAGCACTGCGTCGTCGGTCAGCGAAGTATCGTCAACAGATTCCTGATATCCGCCGTCCTCAGAATAACTGCCGTCTTCGTAGTAGCCGTTGTCTTCAAAGTAGCCGTCGTCGATGGTATAGTTGCCGTAATCGATATACGACGCGTTGTCCGCATACTGGGTTTCACTTGCCAGAAGGCCTTCCTGCACCGTCTCGTCCGGGAATGCGATCTTATCCGTGAAGGAAAGGCCCGAAACGATTTCATACGAATCCGTATCCTCTTTGTATGCGCCGACCGTCACGTACTTCTTTTCGATCCGGTTCTTGGAATTCGCCGCATAAACGTATGTACCGTCTCCGTCGAACACGAGATAGTAAGACGGCAGGAACATTTTCCCCTCGTCCTCGTCAACGATCCCGAGTTCGATATAAACATGCTGTCCCATAATCAGACCGTCGAATGATTCCGCCGATACATAGAACGCATACTTGGCCGACTGATCGCCGGAACCGCCGTCATAATAGTAATAGGATTGTTCCTTGACAGGTTCTTCCGTATTGATCTTGTAGATTTCACCGAGATACGTGACCGATTCATCGGTGCGCAGCCGGATTGTAACAGGCATCCCTTCGTAAAGCGTATGCACGGTCTGCTCATTCACTTTGCCCTTGATGCAGTAATCCGATCCGGCGACAATCGTAATGTACGCGTTGGAATCCTGCGTTACGCCGAACATGCCGCCCTGGCTTTCGTCGCTGCGAACCGAACGAACCTTACCGGAAACCGGCGAGAAGACGACGCTGTCGTCAATCGCGGCTTTCAGACTGTCCGCCTGCTCCTGCTTCGCTTTCAGGTCGTATTCGTTTCTCCGCAGAGAAAGCTCAACCTCCTGGAGCTTCAGCTTCAGTTCGTACTGCTTATCGACCTTCGTCTTTGCAATCCGGGCGTTAAGCGATTCGATTTCTTCATTCGCCGTCCGAATCGAGTTTTCAAGTCCGACGATCTCGATCAGCGTCTGTTCATAGGACAGAGAAATGCTCTCCACGTCATACGCAAACAGAGGCATCCCCTCCGTAACGAGGTCGCCGGCCTTGACAAAGCATTCTTCGATCGTCAGCTGACTGTCCGGATTGATTTCGATTACCTCTTTTGCCTCGACAACGCCGGAATAACGATTGTTCTTGCCCGTATAGCCGACGCCGAGAATGTCCGCAACCGACTGGACATAAACGGTTTCTTCCGTCGAAGAGAGATTGAACGGCAGTTCAAACGGCAGTTCGAACGGCAATTCGATATGCAGCAGCTGCGTCGCGACAAAGTATCCGCCGACCGCAACAACCAGCAAAACCAGAATGCAAATCAAAATGATGCGTCCGGCCTTATTCTTCTTTTTCATTCTTTCAGTTCCTTTCCTGCAGAAAATTCTGCGCTTCCGTTTCGTACTATATCATACACCTTTCACGAAGGAAAAACGTTGCAAAATTGTAAAATATTTCTTTGAGTATTACCGAAAAAAACGCGTCAGACGCGATAGAAACGTCCGGACGCGAAACAAAAGTCTGTAAATACGTTTAAAAATAACAATTCGTTATTGCTATCACTTATTCTTATAGACAAAGAAGAAATACAATATGACAATTGCAGCTGCGCCGACGGTAAGCACAATCAACGAAACCACGTCTTTTTTGCGAATCTTCAATTCGTCGGCAGGCGCATAGGTCACTTTCAGACGGTTTGTAATCGGGAGCAGCAAACGGAACAGCAGAACCAGAATTACGGTCTGCACCGGGAACAGCGCGATATTCTTTGCAAGGCGCGGCCACGTCATGAACGTGTATGCCTTTCCCATATACAGCGCGTAATACCACATCATGAACAGCGGATTCAGGATCAGGTTGCAAACGACCGTTACGGCAAGCCGTCCGAGCAAAACCCGCTGCGTCGTAAGCCGCGCCCGATAATAAAACAGCGCGAAAATCACACCGCCTGCGATCTCTTCCAACAGAAACGGGAGAAAATATGTTCCTGTCGGAAACAGCAGCGCGCCGACCGTATCGCTGACGGCAGAAGCAAGGATTGCGACGATCGGCCCGTAGATCATCGAGCCGGCCGCATTGACCATAAATCCGAATGTGATGTAAAGATCGGCTGCGAGCGGTATTTTGACGGACTTGATTGCAATTCGAAGCGCAGTCAGCAGCGCGGCGAGAATCAAAACGCGAAGGGACTTTACCTCCCTCGCCGCCAGTCGCCAATAGTCCCGATGAAACGGCGTTGAAAACAGCGCCCTTTGATCCAGCGGCTGATACGTTTTCTGCTCCATAGCAAAACCTCCTTCTTTGCCGGCTATGGCAACACAAGGAGGCAAACGGTCCGTATGATGTCACAGCGGGATGCGGCAGACGCATCGCGAGATTTGCGCTTCTTCGTCCGCACGGCAACTCCCCGTCCGTGCGGCACTGCGGCTTTTGCCGACGCGCGCCTGCCTACTCTGTTTTTCTGCATTATACCGAATCCGATCGAAAAAGTAAAGCAAAACTATGCAATTTTCAAAAGCAAAGGTGTTGTCTCAAAACTCTTTGAGCGTTGTAAGGGGCTGTTGATAAGGCAGTCAGAATTCGCGTTTTCGTCCCGAAGGCTGTACTGACAGCGGATATCAAAATCCCGTGCTGCATCTCGCACTGCGAGCGCACGGAATTTTGTAGGGCGAAAACGCGGATAATTTGCGGCATATAATCAGAGAAAAGGTGGATTTTTTCCGCCTTTTCTACATACAAGTTAAAACAATTCCAATATGCCGCAAATGGTCTGACGCCTTTTGCAACAGCCCTGGAACGGATCGGAATGGGTTATTCCGCTTTTTTTGCCTGTGTCGTTTTGCGTTTGCGCGTCGCGGGAAGCGCCGCCGGCTGTACCGAATCGCTGCGGATAAACCGCGGCGGGCCGGACTTCCGGATTGTATCGCCCGTGATCTCGCAAGTTTTCACGCCGTCCATCGAGGGAATGTCATACATGATATCCAGCATGACGTCTTCCATGATGGCGCGCAGACCTCTCGCGCCGGTCTTGCGCTCGATTGCTTTCTTCGCGACCTCGTGCAGCGCGTCGTCGGTCACAACCAGATTCACGCCGTCCATCTCGAACAGGCGCTGATACTGGCGCGTCAGGGCGTTCTTCGGCTCCGTCAGAATCTTGATCAGCGCTGTTTCATCCAGACTGTCGAGCGTGACGATTACCGGGACGCGGCCGACGAATTCCGGAATCAGACCGAACTTCAACAGGTCTTCGGGCAGAATGCCGCGCAGAACGGATCCGATATCCTTCTCTTCGGTCGACTTGATGTCTGCGCCGAAGCCCATCATCTTATTGCCGGTGCGGCGTTCGATGATCTTGTCGATGCCGGTGAACGCGCCGCCGACGATGAACAGAATGTTCGTCGTGTCGATCTGCAGACATTCCTGCTGCGGATGCTTCCGTCCGCCCTGCGGCGGGACATTTGCGACCGTGCCTTCGAGAATCTTCAGAAGTGCCTGCTGCACGCCTTCGCCCGAAACGTCGCGTGTAATCGAAACGTTTTCGCCCTTGCGCGCGATTTTGTCGATCTCGTCGATATAGACGATCCCGCGCTCCGCCCGATGAATATCGAAGTCCGCAGCCTGGATCAGCTTGAGCAGAATGTTTTCCACGTCGTCGCCGACATAGCCGGCTTCGGTCAGGGCCGTCGCGTCCGCAACGGCAAACGGCACGTCAAGCACCTTGGCAAGCGTTTGCGCCAGCAGCGTCTTTCCGCAGCCGGTCGGCCCGAGCATGATGATATTGCTCTTTTGCAGCTCGACGTCGTCGTCCTTCTTCTGCAGGCGTACGCGCTTATAATGATTGTAAACGGCGACCGACAGCGCGCGCTTTGCGGCATACTGTCCGATCACATAGTCGTCCAGCGCGGCGACAATCTGCGCCGGCTTCGGGATATCCGCAACGGTCGGCGCGTCGAACTCTTCGGTCGGTTCTGCAAACCGCATATCCTCCCGCACCAGTTCCCGGCACAATTCGACGCACTCGTTGCAGATGTAGGCGTTAGGTCCAGCAATCAGCTTTCGAACCTGACCGCGCCGCTTGCCGCAAAAGCTGCAACACACTTTATCGAAATTATCTCTATCCTTTGTGGGCATGCAATCATCTCCTCGGCACAATGACTTCGTCGACCAATCCGTAGGTCTTCGCTTCTTCCGCCGTCATGAAGTTGTCGCGCTCCGTGTCCGCTTCGATCACGGAAAGGGGCTGACCGGTTCTTTGGGCCAGAATCTGATTCAACCGGTCGCGAATTTTCAGAATCTGCTCGGCATGAATGCGAATCTCGGTCGCCTGACCGGATGCGCCGCCGCTCGGCTGGTGAATCATAATCTCGGCATTTTGCAGTGCGCGGCGCTTCCCTTTGGCGCCGGCGGCAAGCAGGAATGCGCCCATGCTTGCAGCGAGTCCGACGCAGATCGTCTGCACCTCGCAGCGGATGTACTGCATCGTATCGTAGATGGCGAGACCCGCCGAAACGGAACCGCCGGGGCTGTTGATGTAGAGGAAAATATCCTTGTCCGGATCTTCCGCCTCAAGGAACAGAAGCTGCGCGATGACAAGATTCGCAACATCATCGTCAATCGGACCGCCCAGAAAGATAATGCGATCCTTCAAAAGGCGGGAATAAATGTCGTACGAGCGCTCGCCGTGTGCGGACTGCTCAACGACCATCGGTATCAGAGTCATTCGGATACCCTCCTTCCTGAAAAGTCATACGCTAAAGCGTATGCAATTATGCCTCCGTCTTTGTTTCTTCGGCGGAATCGGCAATGAGCTGCACGGCCTTATCGACCGTCGCGCGCTCTCTGAAGTAATCCATGTCTTCGGCGTTCAGACGCGGCTTCAGATCCTCGCTGACCATACCGTTGCTCTCGCAATAACGCTCGATCTCGGCGTCGACTTCTTCGTCGCTCGCAACAAGGTTTTCCGCCTTGATGATCGCTTCGATCACAAGCTGCATCTTGACGCGCTTCTCGGCGTCGGGACGGAAATTCTTCTTCATTTCGTCTACGGTCGTGCCGAGGTACTGGCAATAGGTGTTCATATCGAGACCGCTGCCGGAGAGGCGATACTCCAGATCGCGCACCATATAGTCCACCTGACGGTCGATCATGACGGCCGGAATCTCCACGGTCGTGTTATCGCAGGCGGCTTCGATCGCGGCGTTTTCCTTCGCCGTTCTGGCGGCGCGCTCTTTCTCTGCGATCATTTTTTCCTTTTTATTGGCTTTCCATTCGGCGACTGTGTCAAACTCGGAAATATCCGCGATGAAATCATCGTCGAGTTCCGGCAGTTCTTTCACCTGAACGGCCTTCACGTTGCACGCAAACACCGCTTCCTTGCCGGCAAGGTTCTCTGCATGATATTCGGTGGGGAACGTAACGGTGATATCCTTCTGCTCGCCGGCTTTCACGCCGATCAGCTGGGATTCAAAGCCCGGGATAAATGCGTTCGAACCGAGAACCAGCGTCTGATCCTCCGCCGTACCGCCGTCGAACTTGACGCCGTCCACGGAACCGCTGTAGTCAAGCAGCAGCCGGTCGCCGTCCTCTGCCGGACGATCCACGTCGGCAAAGCGCGCCTGCTTTTCACGCTCTTCTTCGAGCGCCTGATCCACGTCCGCATCCGAAACGGAAAGATCGGCCTTCGGAACGGGCAGTCCCTTGTACTGACCGAGCGTCACATCGGGATACAGCTGAACGGTCGCGACGAACGTAACGCCTTCCGGACCGATTGCCGTGATGTCGAGATCGGGCTGATCCACCGGAACGAGTTCATGCTCGGCAACTGCCGCATCGTATGCGGGACCCCAGACCGCATTGAACGCGTCGTCATAGAAAACGCCCGCGCCGTAAGCCGCTTCGATGATCTTCCGCGGCGCTTTGCCCTTGCGGAATCCCATCACGTTATAACGGCCCGCCGTCTTATGATATGCATTGTTGACTGCTTTTTCGAATTCTTCTGCCGAAACCGTAATCGTCAACTTTGCCTTTTTGCCTTCCAACAACTCATACTGTGCCATAATGATTTCTCCTTATCTTTCCTGCGTGGCATACTACGCCAGTGTTTTGATAGCATACCATAAGCAAAAAATGTTTGCAAGCGTTTTTCATAGGAAAACACCGTAAAGTTTCAGGAAGTTTGCAATCGGACGCCGATCGGACGGATTCGTCTTCTTCCTTGTAAAAAAAGCGAAAATACAACGCGAATTCCGTGCGATCTTCTTGCAAGGAAAAATACCGGGGTGTATAATAACTTGATTTTTTGAAACAAACAGAGGCTATTTATGAACATTCGAAACGTTGCCATCATCGCGCACGTCGATCACGGCAAAACCACTCTGGTGGATCAACTCTTAAAGGGCGCAGGCGCGCTTCGCCGCAGCGAGCAGGGAACCGACCGCATTATGGACTCCGGCGACCTCGAACGCGAACGCGGTATCACAATTCTGTCCAAGAACACGGCCGTTTTGTACGGCGATACGCGCATCAACATCGTTGACACGCCGGGCCACGCCGATTTCGGCGGCGAAGTGGAACGCATCCTGCAAATGGTAGACGGCGTTCTGCTTCTGATCGATGCGTTTGAAGGCTGCATGCCGCAGACCCGCTTTGTTCTGCGCAAGGCGCTGGAGCTGAACAAGAAATGCGTCGTCGTCGTCAACAAGGTCGACCGACCGGAAGCGCGGCCGTACGAAGTCGTCGACGAAGCCCTGGAGCTGTTCATCGAGCTTGGCGCAAGCGACGAACAGCTGGACTTCCCGATCGTATATGCTTCCGCGCGGAACGGTCAGTCCGGTTATGAACCGGATGAGCTGGAAAACAACATGCAGGCTGTTTTCGACACGATTCTGAAGGAAATCCCCGCCCCGCAGCAGGATGTGGACGCGCCGCTGCAGATTCTGTTTTCGACGATCGATTACGACGAATACGTCGGCAAGATCGGAATCGGACGCATCGAACGCGGCACCGCGAAACGCGGACAGCAGATTGTTCTTTGCGGCGGACAGGACAACCGCACGCGCGATACGAAGATTACACGCCTTTATAACTTTGAAGGACTGCAGCGCGTGGAAGTCGATACCGCTTATGCGGGCGACATCGTCTGCGTTGCCGGCGTGGAAGATCTGAACGTCGGGGAAACCGCCTGCGATCCGCTCGCCGTCGAACCGATGCCGTTTGTAAAGATCGACGAACCGACGGTCAATATGCTGTTCGTCGTCAACGACAGCCCGTTCGCCGGAAAAGAAGGCAAGTACGTCACGAGCCGGAATCTCCGCGACCGCCTGTTCAATGAAGTGAAAACGAATGTAAGCATGCGCGTGGAAGAAACCGAATCGACCGATACCTTCCGCGTCTCCGGCCGCGGCGAACTGCATCTTTCCATCCTGATTGAGCAGATGCGGCGCCAGGGTTATGAATTTGCCGTTTCGCGTCCGAAGGTCATCCTCCGCCGTGACGAGCAGGGCCGCATCACCGAGCCGATGGAAGAACTGACGATCGACGTTCCGCAGGAATACGTCGGCGCCATTATGGAAAAGCTCGGCCAGCGCAAGGCAGAAATGACCGATATGACCGCAATCGGCGATACCGGCACGCGATTGAAGTTCCTCATCCCCGCACGCGGCCTGATGGGCTATCGCAGCGAGCTGATGACCGATACGCGCGGCAACGGCGTGATGAACCATATCTTCGCGGGCTATGAGCCGTTCAAGGGCGAGATTGCCGAGCGTAAGACCGGAAGCCTTGTCGCCCACGAAACCGGCGATACGAGCTCCTACGGACTGTTCTATGCACAGGATCGCGGCAGACTGTTTGTCGGTCCCGGCGTTCCGGTTTACGAAGGCCAGATTGTGGGTGAGAACGCCCGTGCGGAAGACATCGTTGTGAACGTTTGCAAGAAAAAGCACGTGACCAACATGCGTGCCGCCGGCAGCGACGAAGCGCTTCGTCTGACGCCGCCGACCTACTTCACGCTGGAACAATGCCTGGAATTCATCGCAGACGACGAACTCGTCGAGATTACGCCGAAGAATATCCGGATGCGGAAGCGGATGCTTTCGAAAGAACAGCGCATGAAGCAGGCCGCCAAAAAAATCAAGGAAGACTATTGATTGCAAAAAACATCCCGCAGGTCAATTCTGCGGGATGCTGCATGTTTTGGGGCTTATTCCTCGTCGTCTGCGTCAGCCATGTCCTCGAAGATTTCCATGAACTCGTTGAACACTTCGTCGAGCAGAATCTCGTTTTCGATCGGCGCCAGAATCTCGCCGTCGCCGTCCTTGACGATCTCGAGAATCACGACTTCGTCGTCGGCAACGTTTTCGACGTCTCCGATCGGGAACATCGCTGCGAACTTGCGATTCTCATAATCGAACGTGCAGACCAGATCGAAATCCGCTTCGTTGCCGTTCTCATCTGTCAGCGTAATGATGCTGTTGTTTTCTTCCATCTTGCATTCCTCTTTCTTTTTCTTTATACGGGATGGCTTTCCATATAGCCCTGCAGGATCACGACCGCTGCCAGCTTATCGATCACCTTTTTCTGTTTGCCGCGGGAAATATCCGCATCCAGCAGAACGCGCCGCGCCGTCATCGTCGTCAGCCGTTCATCAAAGAAAACGATCTCGCCGTCCCATTCCTTTCGGATGGCGTCTGCGAAGCGCTGTACCTTCTCCCCCTGCTCGCCGAGCGTTCCGTTCATATTCATCGGAAGTCCCAGCAGCAGCCGACAGGGCGCGTATTGCCGTAGCAGGTTCAAAATATAAGCGACGTCCTTTTTCGTGCTGTCGGTGCGCCAATAGGTTTCGAGTCCCTGCGCCGTGATGCCGAGCGCATCCGAAACAGCCACGCCGATCCTGCGATCGCCTACGTCAAGACAAAGCGTTCTCATTCGTGATGCTCAATATAGGAGCGAACCAATTCTTCCAGCAGATCGTCCCGCTCCATGCGCAGAACAAGATACCGGGCGTTGTTATGGCTCGTGATATACGTCGGATCGCCGGACAGCAAATAGCCCACGATCTGATTGACCGGATCGTAGCCCTTGGTCTGCATGGCGCGGTAAACCGTCATCAATACTTCTTCCGGAGAACGAATGTCCTTCGCCGCCCGAAACTTTCTGGTGGTATCCATATTTTCCATTGTGCTATACCTCCCGCTGCGATTAGTATAACCGATTCCAAAGAAGATTTCAAGGGATGCACGCATTTTTTCCGACCGTCATATCATTACAGAAAAAACACATGGAGGTTCCTATGAAAAAATGGTTTGCTGTGCTGCTCTCCCTGCTGCTTCTGCCGTTTGTCGGCTGCGCCAAGAAGTCGGCCGATACGCCGGTCGTCCGCTTGCATGAAGTCACGCGATCGGTATTCTATGCGCCGCAGTACGTTGCCGACGCGCTCGGATTCTTTGAGGAAGAAGGCATCCGCGTCGAAATCACAACGTCGGGCGGCAGCGAAAAGGCCATGACCGCGCTGCTTGCCGGAGAGGCAGACATCTGCCTGGCCGGACCGGAAACCGGCGTATACATCATGAACGAAGGAAAAGCGGAGCACCCGGTGATCGTCGGGCAGCTGACCAAGCGTGACGGATCATTCCTGATTTCCCGGACGCCGACCGATTCGTTTTCCTGGAGCGATCTGATCGGAAAGTCCGTGATCGGCGGCAGAGCCGGCGGCATGCCGATCATGACGCTGCGCTACGTTATGGCAAACAACGGCCTTGTTGACGGGGAAAACTGCACGATCATCGACTCGATTCAATTCAATCTGATGGCCGGCGCCTTTGAAGGCGGCGAGGGCGATTACGTCACGCTCTTTGAGCCGACCGCGACCGAATTCCAGAACGCCGGAAAAGGGTATATCGTCGCAAACATCGGTCTCGAATCAGGCGAAGTGCCCTATACCTGCTATTTCACGACCGAAGCGCAAAAGACTTCGGAGAAAACCATGGCGTTTCTCCGCGCGATTCATCGGGCGCAGGTCTGGATTCAGACGGCTGCCGATGAGGAGGTTGCCAAAGCGATGCAGCCATATTTTCCGGACGCTTCGCTGAACAGCCTGAAAATTGTCGCCGCTTCTTACCGACAGACCGACGCATGGAAAACGGAACTGACGATGGAGGAAAGCGACTATAACCGTCTGCTGGACATCATGGAGTTCAACGGCGTTCTGACCGCACGCCCTGCCTTTGCCGCATTGGTAGACAATGCCGTTGCAAAAGCCGCCGAAGGCAAATAACCCATCTGAACGCAAACGGGACCGCCGAAAAAGCGGTCCCGCATGTTGTTTGTCTGTCGGATTACAGATTCTTCAGAAGGCCGGTCTGGTCGTTGAACTCGTTGATCAGTTCGTCGATTTCGTCCATCTGGTTGTGGACGTTCTTCCAGTAGTCCGGATCGTACCACTGCGCGTTGAGTTCTTCCACCGTCTTACCCTGCTGCTCAACCCAGGTGTAATACTTGAGGTTGTGAATGCGCTTACGCGTGACGTAGGTGAGTTCCTCCATGCTGTCGGTACGCAGACCGTGCAGATGCTCGGCGTAATCGGCCGCCGCTTTCGCTTCGGTATACTCGCCGTACGCTTCTTCGAGCTCCCGAATACGGCTCTGATACATAACGGCAGAGTCGGTGCACACGGACGCCAGAATATCGTGTTCGGTCAGCTCGTAATACTTCGCCATCTTAATGCAGCAAAGCATGTTTGCGATGCCGGAAATACCGAGCAGCGGGAGCTTCTCCACGAAGTCCGCCGGAACGCCGATCTCTTTCAGGTACCGATGCCCTTCCGGATCGTTGAAAAGCCGCAGCAGACGCTGGCTGTCCTCGTCGTCAATCGCGATCACCATATCGGTGTTCTTGACGTTGTGAATCCACGGCACGTGCTTGTCGCCGATACCCTCGATACGGTGGCCGCCGAATCCGTTGTTCAGGAGCGTCGGGCACTGGAGCGCTTCGCCGACGGCGAGCTTCGAACCGGGATAAACTTCCTTCAGGTAGTCGCCGGCGCTCATCGTGCCGGCCGAACCGGACGTAAAGGCCGCGCCGGCAAACCGGTCGCCCTCACCCTTGATCTTTTCCACGACTTCCGCGATCGCATGACCGGTGACCTGATAATGCCAAAGCGGATTGCCCATTTCTTCGAACTGGTTGAAGATCATGACTTCGGGACGTTTGCGGAGACGATGCGTCTCGTCGAAAATCTCTTTGACGTTCGACTCGCAGCCCGGCGTTGCGATGATCTCTCCCGCGACGGTCTTCAGCCATTCAAAACGCTCTGCGCTCATTTCTTCCGGCAGGATTGCAATCGAATTGCAGGCGAGCAGCGCGCTGTTGTACGCGCCGCCGCGGCAATAGTTGCCGGTGGACGGCCAAACGGCTTTATGATACGTCGGATCGAACTGGCCAGTCACAAGACGCGGAACAAGGCAACCGAACGACGCGCCGACCTTGTGGCAACCGGTCGGGAACCATTTGCCGACCAGCATCACGATCCGCGCTTTTACGCCGGACAGCTGCTGCGGGATTTCGATATAGTTGACGTCGCCGAACTTTCCGTCGCCGCCCTTTTCAACGGGGTTGTTTTTCCATGTGATACGGAACAGGTTCAGCGGGTTCACGTCCCAAAGCCCGACTTCGGGCAGTTTGCTTTGAATCGCCTCGGGAATCGTTTCCGGATGCTGCATTTCGGCAAAGGTCGGGATAATGATGTTGCGCTCTTTTGCGCGATCGATCGTGCGCTTGAGATTCTCGCGGTTCATGGTAAGATCAATCATATTGCGGCTCCCTCTTAAAATCGTATTCGGATCGCGTTGCACGCGATTTACCTTTTACATTTTACAACGCTTTTTCATTTTTGTAAACCCATTTCTAAATAATAATTTGATGCGAAAAATCTTTTTGTTTTGTTTGCCATCCGGAAAAAAGGATGCTACAATAGTGCAGAGGTATTTATGCGAGTCGGAATTTCAACTGCAAGCTTTTACAATCTGTATATGCTGGAGGACATCCCTGCCGTCCTGCGGGATTGGGGCGTCCCCTATGCGGAGTATTTTCTGAATTCGCTCAGTGAGTACGAGCCGGAGTTCATCTCGCTCCTTGCACAGCGAACGCGCGAAGCGGGCGTCACGGTCACCAGCGTTCATCCGATGAGCTCCATGTTTGAATCGCAGCTCTTTTCGCTGCATCCGCGACAGATCGACGACGCCTTCCGCATCTACGAAAAGGTGCTCGTCGCCGCAAAGCGGCTCGGTGCGCATCGGTACTGCATGCACGGCGCTGCGCATCTTTCGGGCGCGGCAAAAAACCTCGAAATCGAACGAATCGCTCCCGTCTTTGATCGGCTTGTTTCAATGGCGGCCGAATACGACGTGCGCCTGACGCTCGAAAACGTCAGCTGGTGCTTCTGCCGGGAACCGGACTTTGCGCTTCAACTTTTGGATGCGATGCGGAACGACGGCCTGCATTTCACGCTGGACGTCAAGCAGGCGATCCGCAGCGGCGTAGACCCGTTCTCCTTTGTCGACGCCGTCGGCGAGCGAATCGACGCGGTACACTGCTGTGACTGCAAGACCGAAAACGGCAAAGTGCGCTATCTGCTGCCGCCCTACGGCGGGTTCGATTTTGCAGGTCTTGTCCGCCGTCTGCAGACAAAAGGATTCGACGGAGACGTGCTGATCGAAGTATACAGCGACACCTATACGGATATAGCACAGCTGCGCGACGCATTTCATGCGTTTCAAAAACAGATTCTGTAACCCAAACAGGAGGAAGACATCGTTCGATGACCCGTGAAACGACCCGAATCAAAGCGCCGTACCGTGTGGATGTTCTGACGATCATTCTTGTTTCGACCTTGGTTTTGTTCGGTCTCGTTACGCTTGTGAACGTATTCTGCGACCCGTTCGACGGCAGCGAAGTCTCTTTTCAGGATTATCTGGACAAGATGCACCTGGCGTTCCCGTCGAGACAGGTCGGCAATATTGCCATTTCGCTGCTGCTCGCAGTCCCGCTTGCAATCTTTGATTACGAGCTGTATAAGCCGTTTTCCAAAACAGCATATCTGGTTTGTCTGGTTCTGCTGCTCCTGCTCGTTCTGATCGGGGAAAACACACGCGGCGCGTTCGGCTGGTACACGATCGGCACGCGCGCGTTTCAGCCCAGTGAACTCACTAAGGTCGTACTGATCATCATTCTGTCCAAGACGGCCGCCGAGCGCTACGAACGGCACGGCGCGCTCTCCCGTCCGCTTGATGTTTTGATCTGTATGCTCTATGTTCTCGTTCCGTTCGTGCTTGTGCTTTTGCAGCGAGACTTCGGAACTGCGATGGTTCTGCTCGTCATAGCGATCGCGATTCTGTTTGCAGTACGGCTGCATTGGGCGTATCTTGCAATCGGCGCGGGCGGTATGGCCGCCGCTGCCGTAATCGGATGGCAGTTCTTTTTCACCGAAGTGCAAAAGAACCGCATTCGCGTCTTTTTGGATCCGACGCGCGACCTGAAGGGCGACGGCCTGAACGTTCTGCACGCAAAGCAGGTTATCGGTTCCGGCGGTCTGTTCGGAAAAGGGTACTTTGTCAAAGGCACTTTGATTCAAACCGGCTACGTTCCGGTCTGGCACAGCGATTTCATCTTTGCCGGGATCGGCGAGGGACTCGGCTTTATCGGCTGCACCGTGCTGATTCTTGCCTTTTTCGTGCTGTTTTTCCATTGGCTTCGGACGGCGCTCCGCGCACGCGATATTTACGGGCGCTGCCTCGTCGTCGGCTGTACGGCCATGCTTGCGTCCCACGTATTTGAAAACATCGGTATGTGCATGGGCGCGATGCCTGTCACCGGCATTCCGCTGCCGTTTATCAGCTACGGCGGTTCGAATATCCTTGCGTCCCTGGCCTGTGTCGGCATCGTTATGAGCGTTTACGCGCGAGCAGGCGGAAGGCGGCGGCTATGACAATTCGTCCGCTTTGCTCCGAAGACCGATTCGCCGCCATGGGGCTTTGGCAAGAAGTCTTTCACGACACGCTCCCGTTTGCCACGTTTTTCTTCACCTATCGGTTTGCGCCGACGCTTTCGTTCGGCGCGTTTGACGACGGACGGCTTGTTTCGATGTCGCTTAGCCGTCCGGTCGTGACCGGAATCCCGACGCTGAAGGCCGTCATGATATCCGGCGTCAGTACGCTGCCGGAATACCGGCGCCGGGGATTGATGACCGAAACGCTCACGCAACTGCTGCAAAACGCAAAAGAGCAAAGCTTTGATCTTGCTCTGCTCTCCCCTGCCATTCCGGATCTATATGTACCCTTTGGGTTCGTCCCGCTCACGTACGCCATGCGAACAGAAGAAACAGCGGCGACGCCGGACGAACTGCAGCTGATTACGGAAACGCCGGACCCCATTCGGCATCTGGTTATCTATCTCGCCTGTGCGCGTTCCCATCCGCTGATGCTGCTTCGCAATCAAAAACAGTTTCAGCTTGCGATGCAGGAATACAAAGCGGACGGCGGCAGAACCATCCGAACGATCGACGGAAACGGATACCTCTGCTTTTTGCCCGGAGAAAACGGCGTCGAGGTCACGGAATGTTTTGCCGCTTCCCCGGCGCATTACCGGCTGCTGCTGCGCGCCGCCGCGGCATTCTCGCCCTCCAAAACCGTTTCCGCTGACCTGCCGGTCGACTGCGGTTTGCCCGGCACACTGATCCGTCCCGTACACGGGTTTGCGCTGAAAAGCAACGTTCCGCTGGATCGCATCGCGAAACTACGAAAAACCTATATCGTTGAACACTACTAAAAACACGCGAAACTGTCCCGATCGTCCGGAAGAAAGCCGCGTGTTTCATCTTTATTGAGCGTCCGTGCTGTTCGCTCTGCCGGGATTCCGAGAACCGTCTCGTCCGGCTCATCCGTCAAAAGCCGTTCCTTTTGTTCTTTGGAAAGCGATTTGATCCGGTATTCCAGTCGCAGCGCGTCCGATTTATCGGCGACCTGCCATACCGCCTCCAGCGAAACGGGCGGATGACTTTTCGTGTATTTGGCGCCTTTGCCGGCACAATGCTCTGCGTATCGCCGCTGCACGTCCGGCGTGATTCCCGTGTAAAGCGAGCCGTCTTTGCAGCGCAGAATATAAACGTACATCACGTATCCCTCCGTCTTCCGATCGGAAGCTGTGAAAGAATGACGGCAATGAACACAAGCGCGCAGCCGATCAGTTCCCGATGCGTCATGCGTTCCCCGAGCAGCCACCAGCCGAACAGCGCCGCAAAGACCGATTCGAGGCTCATAAGCAGCGACGCAGCGGTCGGTTCCAGTTCCTTTTGCCCGAGCATCTGCATGGAATACCCGACCGCTCCGGAGACCAACCCGGCGTACAGAATCGTGTTTCGCGCCGCCCAGATGTTCTGCCACGTCGGCTGTTCAAACAGGAACATAAGCGGGAACAGCAAAAGACCCGCCGTCAGAAACTCGACGCATGCCATCGTCACGCTGTCGCCGCCGCGCTCCAGGAAAAAGTCGATAAACAGGATCTGGAACGCGAACGCGACCGCGTCCAGAATCAACAGCCAATCGCCCTTTTCGATAACGAAGCTGTTCTTTACGCACAGAAAGTAGGAACCGACGACCGCAATCCCGACGCTGACGATCCCGATCCACGGTACGCGCCGCCGAAACAGGATGCCGACGATCGGAACCAGAACGATATACAGGGCAGTCAAAAAGCCGGACTTTCCGGCGGACGTCATAGCGATTCCGTACTGCTGAAGCGTCGCCGCCGTTCCCATGCAGACGCCGCAAACCACGCCGCCGATCACGGAAACGCGGAACGTCTGTTTCTTTTGATCAGCGGAATGCGTCCGATAGGCCGGATCGAACCGATGATACAGCGGAACGATCGGAATCAGCGCGATTCCGCCGAGCAGAATCCGCACGCCGTTGAACGTCAGTACGTCGAGATACTGCATCGCGTCGCTCTGCGCAATATAAGCAAGCCCCCAGATGACGGTGGCTGTCAAAAGAATCAGAGCGCCGCGAAGCGGCTTTTTCGACGTCGTTTTCATGGATCGACAGTATACCGCATCGGCCCCGGATTTGCAAGGAAAAAAGATCGATCCCCCATATCTTGCACCGGTTGAGCCAATAACCGCAAAAGGTTGTAGTCCGAAAATGTGAAAAAATGTTGCAAAAAAGTGAAGTTTCTACTTTACAAACCAAAATCCGTATGATATGATACCGACGAATCAAAAAGATCCTTTAATTCGGTACGAGATGCCGGCAAGGCTTACAATATCGCTTTCAAAGAAAAGTCTGTCTTGCTGTGCCAACAGCAAGATTTTTTTATGCGGAGGAACGCAATGGAGGAACGGAAGCTCGTCGATGAGCAAACGATGAACCGGATGCTGATGCGGCTGTCGCATGAAATCATCGAGCGAAACGAAGAAGCAACCGAACTGTATCTGGTCGGCATCCGTCGAAGAGGCGTTCCCCTTGCCAAGCGTTTGAAAGCCAACATTGAACGCTTCTCGGACTGGAAGATCGAAATCGGAGAACTCGATATCACGCTGTACCGCGATGATCTTGAGGAACGATTCGATATGCCGCACGTCAACCAGACGGTGATCCCGTTCGACGTCAACAAGAAGGTAATCGTTCTTGTGGACGACGTGCTGTACACGGGACGGACAGCGCGCGCCGCCATGGACGCCCTGATCGAGCTCGGACGGCCTGCCGCGATTCAGCTCTGCGTCGCGGTCGACCGCGGACACCGGGAACTGCCGATCAGCGCAAACTTCGTCGGTAAGAACATTCCGACGTCGCGCGAAGAATTCGTCAGCGTTCGCGTTGCGGAAATTGACGGCGTCAACGAAATCTGCGTCAACCGGCGCGGGGAGCGCTAAAGAGGACTATCCGGCAATCGTGCCGATAGCATACAAGCAAGACATAATAAGTCAATGGAGGTACTTATGAATCTGGTTTACAACATTAAGGACAAACCGAAATTCGGTCAAACGATTCTGTTCGCGCTGCAGCAGCTGCTTGCCATCATGGCGGCAACGATCGCGGTTCCGGCCATCGTCGGCAACGGCATGAGCGCAACGGCCGCCCTGTTCGGCGCAGGTATCGGCACGCTCGTCTACCTGCTCTTCACCAAGTTCCGCAGCCCGGTCTTCCTCGGCAGCTCGTTCGCATTTCTCGGTTCGATGTTTGCAGCCTTCGGCGGCGCCGCTTCGGTGCAGCTCGGCTACCTCGGTTTGATCATGGGCGCCTGCTTCGCAGGTCTTGTATACGTCGTAATCGCGCTTGTCGTGAAGTTCGCCGGCGTTAACTGGATCAACAAGCTGATGCCCGCAATCATCATTGGGCCGACTGTCGCAATCATCGGTCTTTCGCTTGCGAGCAACGCTATCAACGACCTGACCGGCGCATCCGGCGGTTCCATGACGGCCAACACCTACGTCTGCCTCATCTGCGGTCTCGTGACTCTGTTTGCTACGATCCTCTCCTCCGTCTACGGCAAGAAGATGCTGAAGCTGATCCCGTTCGTCGTCGGTATCGTCGCGGGCTACATCGTCGCTTCGATCTTCACCGTCATCGGCAATGTCACCGGCAATGCGGAGCTGGTCGTCATCGACTTCGCCAAGTTCCAGAACATCCAATGGATCCCGGACTTCACGTTCCTGACCGCGTTCAAGGGCTTCGGCGATCTGACTCTCGAATATGTCGTCACGATCATCGTCGCGTATGTCCCGGTTGCCTTCGTCGTCTTTGCGGAGCACCTTGCCGACCATAAGAACCTCAGCTCCATCCTCGGCGTCGACCTGACCAAAGATCCGGGCCTGCACCGCACGCTGCTCGGCGACGGTATCGGCTCCTTTGCAGGTGCAATCTTCGGCGGCGCCTGCAACACCACCTACGGCGAGTCCATCGCCTGCGTCGCGATTTCCGGCAACGCTTCGGTCATCACGATCCTCTACACCGCGATCATGGCCATCATCGTCAGCTTCATCGGACCGTTCGCAACATTCCTCGCCACGATCCCCGGCTGCGTCATGGGCGGCGTCTGCATCACGCTGTACGGCTTCATCGCAGTCTCCGGTCTGAAGATGATTCAGCAGGTCAATCTGAACGACAACCGCAACCTGTTTGTGGTCTCTGTCATCCTGGTCGCGGGCGTCGGCGGTTTGACTGTCAGTTTCGGCAACGTCAACCTCACAACCGTTGCGTGCGCGCTGATCCTCGGCATCGTCGCCAACCTGGTACTCGGCGGCATGAAGAAGGAGAAGTAATTCGAATCCTAAAGCGTTTCGGGTGGCTGTCGCAAAAGGCGCCAGACCGTTTTCGGCAGACCGGAAAAAAGAATACTGGTAGGAAGAATGTGCGCCAATTTCGCACATTCTTTTGATTATTTGCCGAAAACTATCCGCGTTTTCGCCCTCGGCATAGCGTCAGTATAGCCTTCGGGACGAAAACGCGAATTCTGCCTGCCTTATCAACAGCCCCTTATAGCACCTTAGAGAGTTTTGAGACAACGTCCTTTTCATCCAAAAAAGCTTGTCTTTCGATCGGTTCCGATGTATAATGCGCCTATGAAAAAAGTACTTTCATTCTTGAAACGGGAGCCGATGCTCACCGTCTCGGTCCTGGCAGCGCTGCTGTCCCTGCTGATCACGCCGCCGTCTGCGGCGCTGCTTGCCGATATCGACTGGCGCACGCTCGGAACGCTGCTGATGATGCTCTGTGTGCTGGAGGGCTTCAAGCAGGAACGGATTCTGCAGCCGCTGATCCGGCTTGCGTCCGGCTTGCGCCGCATGACGCTGATGACACTGTTTCTGGTGTTCGGCGTATTCTTTATGTCGATGTTCGTCACGAACGACGTTTCGCTGATCATTTTTGTACCGGTAACGATTCTGCTCTTCCGCGCCGGAAACAAGGAGCAATACATTCTGCCCGTTTTGACGTTTGAGAATATTGCAGCAATCCGCGGCTCGCTTCTGATGCCGTTCGGAAGCCCGCAGAACCTGTTTCTGTACGGACAGGCAAACGTCAGTGCATGGCACTTTATGCTGCACATGCTGCCGCTTGCGGCGATTTCCGCCCTGCTTTTGATCGTGTTTATCCTGTTCCTGTATCGGAAAGACCCGCGCGAAACGATCGACGCCGCGCCGGAAAGCGTTCCCTGGGAAAAGGAAGGCCGCACAAAGCGCATCGTCTATCTGACGCTGTTTGCGCTGATCATCGCGTGCATCGTGACGCGCACCGCGTATTGGTATATCGTCGTCGGAATCGTTTTGGCAGCGATCCTGATTTTCGACCGGAAACTGCTTCTCAAAGTGGACTATGTGCTGATCGTTACGTTCTTCTGCTTCTTCGTGTTTTCCTCATCGATTGCCGCCAACGAAGCGATTGCCGGTTGGCTGAAAAAGGCCGTCGCCGGGTACGAATACTGGTGGGCGATCGGCCTCAGTCAGATTATTTCCAACGTTCCCGCAACGATCGTGCTGTATCCGTTCACGGAGAACTTTGCCGGATTGATTTACGGCGCGGACACTGCCGGGCTCTGCTCTTTGATCGGCTCGCTCGCTTCGGTGATCAACTATCGCATCTATGTCCGCGAATATCCGAACAACGGAAAGCCGTTCATCAAAGTCTTTACGCTGATCAGCTGGGCGTTCTTCCTGATCGTCGTGATTCCCGGCTTCCTGCTTTCGCATTGGAATTTCTTCTGAAAACAGAACGAACAACGCCCTGCCATCCGGCAGGGCGCGTTGTATTAAGAACCCTTTCGAGCGGAAAAGGCCACAGACGGCGAAGAGGCTGCCTCACGCATGAGACAGCCCCGTCTTTCGGTTTCATTCCTGTTCTGCCGCAAACAGCCTGACGCCTTTGCAGCAGGTACTTACCGTTGCTTACGCAGCGGGCTGCGCATACTGGAAGAAGAAGTAACCCATCGTCGTGTAAGCGACATTGGTCAGGCCCTGTGCGCAGTAGGGGTTGGTGTAGTAGTAGATCGGGCAAACCGGGAAGCCGCCTTCGCCGAACAGCAGCTCTTCCGCTTCGTACAGCAGGGCGTCACGCTCTGCACCCGCAAGCATCGCCTTCGCGCTGTTGATTTTCGCGTCGTAGGCCTCATTGCTGAACAGACCGTAGTTGTAAGAATTGCCGGTGACCAGCAGCTCAAGGTAAGTGACCGGGTCATTGTAGTCCGCGATCCAGCCGAGACGCGCAACGCCGAACGTGTGCTCGCCGAGTCCGTTGGTGTAGGTCGCCCATTCCTGGTTCTCCAGCGAGATCTTCAGACCGAGAACCGTCACCCAGTCGGAACCGCAGGCTTCTGCGATCGCCTTGTGGGTTTCGGACGTGTTGAAGTTGTAAACAACGGTGGTGTTGGGATCCCAGGATCCGTCGTCAACCGCCGCCTGATAGAGCTGCTGTGCAAGCTCGCAGCGACCCGCATAGGTGCTGAGGTCAGCATCCGGATACATGGTCGAAAGCGTGTTGTAGATTGCACCGAGCTCGGAAACGCCGAACGCGAAGTCCGCACCGGTGGAATCGAGGATACCGGAAGCAACGAAACCGGTTGCCGGGCTCTGATTCTGCTGGGTGACGTTGTCTACGATGTTCTCACGATCAACGGAGAGGACCATCGCAGCGCGGACGCGCCAATCAGTGACCTTGCTGCAGTTCAGATACAGATAATAGGTGCCGACGTACGGATTGATGTAGCAATCGCCGGAAGCCTGCAGCGTCTCGGTCAGATCGCTCGGGAAGCTCTCGATGAACTGATACTCGCCGGACTGATATGCGGAGTAGATCGCGGTCTCGCTGTCGCTCAGCCACCAGATGATCTCATCCGGTCCGAGGTTATCGTAATCATAGTACTTTTCGTTCTTTTCCATCTTCAGGTAGCTGTCGTGTACCCACTCGGTGAGCTTGTACGCGCCGTTGACGACGATGTTCGCCGGATCGGTCCAGTTGTCGCTGCCTTCCACAACATCCTGACGGAGCGGGACGAGGGACGCGAAGGCGCACATCTCGAGGAAGTACGCACAGGGCGCTTCAAGGGTGATCTCCAGCGTCTTGTCGTCAAGCGCCTTGATGCCGAGCTCGCTCTTGTCCTTGGTGTTTTCTTCATAGATATCATACGCGTTCAGCACGATGTTATCCAGGAAGTAGCCGTAGTCAGACGCGGTCGCGGGATCGACGAGGCGCTGCCAGGAATAGACCCAATCCTGCGCCTTGACCGGCACGCCGTCCGACCAGAAAATGTCGTCACGAAGCGTGAAGGTGTAGACGGTGAGGTCATCGGACACGGTATAGCCTGCGGCCTGACCGAGCACGATCTCAGTGGACTTCATATTCGGGTCGCCCGCCGGGTTATCGTTGGTCATCTGATACTTCATCAGGTTCTCAAACTGATGCTGCGTGTAGGTCGAGCCGTCTACGGAGCTGATGGTGGACGGATCAATCGTCTCAGGTTCAGACGCAATGCAGGCATTGACCACAAACTTTTCAGCCACGGTCGTTTCGGTCGTATCGGTCTTGCCGCTGTTGTCCGTCGTACCGGCGTTTGCGGACTGGGAACCGGAGTTCGTCGTCGTGCTCGTCGTGTCGGTCGTTGTCGTCGTTCCCGTGTTGGCCGGCGTGCTGGTTGTGCACGCAAAGAGCGATACTGCCAGGCACAGCACAAGAAGCAATGCAATGATTCTCTTCATGGTTTTTTCCTCCTTTGGATTCTGTTCTTTTGTACAGAGAACTACTGTTTTTTATCTATCCGAACCACCCTGTTCCAAAAGGTGGCAGGCAGCGTAGTGACCCGGGCTGTATTCCCGGAAAACAGGCGTTTCGGCCTTGCAGCGCTCCGTCGCATACGGGCAACGGGTGTGGAACCGGCAGCCGGACGGCGGATTCATCGGGCTCGGGATATCGCCCTCGAGCAGGATACGCTGTCTTGCGCGGCTCTTTTCCGGATCCGGCAGCGGCACCGCAGACAGCAGCGTCTGCGTATACGGGTGAATCGGGTGGTTGCACAGCTCGTAGCTTTCGGCAAGCTCTACCAGCGATCCGAGGTACATCACGCCGATGCGGTCTGAAATATGACGCACCACCGAAACGTCGTGCGCGATGAACAGGTATGTCAGTCCCTTCTCGCGCTGCAAATCCTCCAGCATGTTCACAATCTGCGACTGGATCGAAACGTCCAGTGCAGAGATAGGCTCGTCGCAGACGATAAATTCGGGGTCGACGGCGAGCGCGCGGGCGATGCCGATGCGCTGCTGCTGACCGCCCGAAAACTCATGCGGGAAGCGGTTGGCATGCTCGGTATTCAACCCGACCTCCGAAAGCAGAGAACAGATGCGGTCGCGCCGCTCGTTCTTGTTCTGCGTCAGATGATGGATATCGAGCGCTTCGCCTACGATTTCTCCGACCGTCATGCGCGGGTCAAGCGATGCGGACGGGTCCTGAAAGATGATCTGCATCTTTCGCCGGTACTTCAGCATATTCAGGCGAATCTTCTGCTCGGAATCGAAGATCGGCGTTCCGTCGTATACGATGCGCCCGGAAGTCGGCTCATACAGCCGGATGATCGTTCTGCCGAGCGTCGTCTTTCCGCAGCCGGACTCGCCGACGAGTCCGAGCGTTTCCCCCTGGTAAATGAAGAGCGATACGGATTCGACCGCCTGCACGTATTTCTTTTCGAACAGCTTATTG
Source organism: Clostridia bacterium (assembly GCA_017448545.1). Taxonomy (GTDB): domain Bacteria; phylum Bacillota; class Clostridia; order Christensenellales; family CAG-138; genus UBA3792. The sequence goes on along the minus strand of JAFSLH010000005.1, from coordinate 93,204 downwards.
CCTTTGACCGTGAAATATTTGCGCAGCGACTCGACCTCGACCAGTTTTTTACGTTCGTCGCTCATACTTCATCCCCCTTTGGGAGCCCGTCCCTAAAGTGCAGCCAGCACGCGGAAATGTGTTCTTCGCCGACCTCTGCAAACGGCGGCTTTTCCCGCAGGCAGATTTTCATACACTGACTGCAGCGCGGTCCGAAGCTGCATCCCTTCGGCGGATCGAGCAGGTCGATCGGCGTTCCCTCGATCGGAATCAACCGTTCGAGCCCGTCCTCGTCCAAACGCGGAATCGACGTGAGCAGCCCCTTTGTGTACGGATGCTGCGGACGGTAAAAGATATCGTTGACCTTGCCCTGCTCCACGATGCGTCCCGCGTACATAACGGTCACACGATCGCAGATTTCCGCCACGACGCCCAGGTTGTGCGTGATGAAGATGATCGAAGTATTCTCCTTCTTTTGCAGGCTCTTCATCAGTTCCAGAATCTGTGCCTGAATCGTCACGTCCAGCGCGGTCGTCGGCTCGTCGGCAATCAACAGCTTCGGAGAACAGATCAGCGCCATAGCGATCATCGCGCGCTGACGCATGCCGCCGGAAAACTCGTGCGGGTACTGGTTCATCCGCTTTTCGGCATTGTTGATGCCGACCAGTTCGAGCATTTCGATCGCCCGCTTTTTCGCTTCCTCCTTGGAAATCGAGGAATCGTGACAGGTCAGCGCCTCTGTAAGCTGATTACCGATCGTATAAACCGGGTTAAGGCACGTCATCGGGTTCTGGAAGATCATACTGACCTTGTTTCCGCGAAACTGGCGCATCTGCGCCGGCGTGAACGCGAGCACGTCCTCGCCCTCGAACTCGATGCTGCCGCCGGTCACCTTGCCCGGGTCCTGCAAAAGCCCGATGATGGAATACGCTTCAACGCTCTTTCCGGAACCGGACTCGCCGACAATGCCCATGACCTCGTTATAACCGAGGGTATAGGAGATGCCGTCCACCGCCTTGACTTCGCCCGCCGGGGTGAAGAAGGAAACTTTCAGATCCTGAACTTTCAGCAAAGGCTTGTTTTCTTCCATGCGAGAACCTCCTTTACTTCTTCAGGCGCGGATCAAGCGCGTCGCGCAGACCGTCTCCGACCAGATTCAGCGTCAGCACGATGATGGTCAGAATGACCGCCGGAAAAACGAGCCGGTACGGGTAAAGAGTGATTGTTTCCAGCGCGTCGGAGCACAGAGAGCCGAGGCTCGCCATCGGCGCGGAAACGCCGAGACCGAGGAACGACAGGAACGATTCCAGAAAGATTGCCGACGGAATCTGCAGGCACGTTGTAATCACAAGCGGTCCGATGCAGTTCGGCAGCAGATGCTTGGCGATGATCCGCGTATTTGACGCGCCGAGCGCGGTCGCCGCCGTTACGTATTCCTGCTTTTTCAACTGCAGGACCTGCCCGCGAATGATACGAGCCATCGTGACCCAGTACAGCACGGCAAACGTAATAAAAATACTCACGATGCCCGCGCCGAGGTCGGACATGGCTTTGACAAATCCGCTCGTTCCCGATTGGAACCATGCCTGCAGCGGGTCCTTCAGAACCACCTGCAGCAGCAGGACGATCAGCACCTCCGGAATCGAGTAAATCAATTCCACGATGCGCATCATCACAAAATCGACCGGTCCGCCGCACAAGCCCGAGATCGCGCCGTACAGGGAACCGATGACGAGGACGATCAAAGCCGCCACAACGCCGATGATAATCGAAACGCGCGCGCCGTACATCGTTCTGGCCATGATGTCGCGCCCCTGCGAGTCGGTGCCGAACACATGCGGAAACACATACGTCCGCAGCTTGAGCACGGTCGCGTCCTCCGCCGCCGTTTCGGTATAGGCAATCGCCGTGTAATCGGTATAAACGCCGTCCTTGATATTGCTCTCCTTCACGAGGCGCAGCGGGTCTTCGGCATCCGACTGCATCACGATCACGCTCTTATCCAGCGCTTTTTCCAGGGTGAACGCGTACGTCTTGCCCTTGTAGGAAATCACGTAATTGCCCTTGGACAAGGCGGTCAGACTGCCGGGACGCAACCCCGTCGCGTAGAAGGCTTCAACGTTTTTCGACAACGCGCGGATCGTTTCCTCGTTCTTGGAATACTCCATCGGCCCGAGTTTCTGTGAGCTGCGGTACTGCTCAGAATAATCGTACGGAATCAGCATCGGTCCGATAAATGCGAACACGAGGCAAAGCAGAAATACGAACAGCGCGACCATGGAAACGGTGTTTGCGCGGAAGCGGCGCAGCGCATCCTGCCAATACGAAATGCTCTTGTGCATTTCGACCATGGATTCCTTTTCCTCGCCGGACGCAGACGCGAAATCATCCTCCTTCAACCCGAATGTTTCCAGGATGCTGTCGGGATTGACATGGAAAGGGCTCAGCTTTGCAAAGGGTTCTTTCACCTGTTATTCCTCCTTTGCAGTCAGCGTGATACGCGGGTCCACGAGCTTATACGTGATGTCAACGATCAGCATCATGAAAATGACAAGCGCGGACAGTACGACCGTCGTAGCCATGATGACCGGATAGTCGCGGCTTAAGACGCACTGCACAAAATACTTGCCGAGCCCCGGGATCGAGAACGTCGATTCCACCACAAAGCTGCCCGTGATGATGCCCGCCAGGACCGGTCCGAGATATGTGATCACAGGAATCAGCGAGTTGCGCAGCGCGTGCTTGAGCACCAAAATATGCGTCTTGACGCCCTTCGCCTTCGCCGTGCGGATGTAATCCTGATGAATCGCGTCAAGCATGCTCGTGCGCATCAGCTTCGCGATATAGCACGTATAATAGAACGACAGACTGATCACCGGCAGCACATAGCTCTTTGCGTCCGGCAGACTGCCGCTGAGCGTCGGAAACCAATTCAAGTTGACGGAGAACACGACCAAAAGCAGCGCCGCCAAAACAAACGTCGGCACCGCAACGCCGACCGTGGTCAGCACGCGAAGCAGACCGTCGATCCACGACCCGCGATAGTACGCTGCTATGCAGCCAAGCGGGATACCGATCAATACGGCAATCACCAAAGCGCACGCGCCGAGTTTGATCGACAGAGCGAACTTCCCCTGATGAAAAATGATATCCTTGACGGGCGTTCCTTCCTGCATTTTGAGAGACGTGCCGAGGTCGCCCACGCAATAGTTCTTGATGTAGTTCCAAAGCTGGACATACAATGGCTTATCCAACCCATACTTCGCCTCCGCCAAAGCAATCTGCTCCGGCGTGGATTTTTCGGTCAAAAAAGGGCTCCCCGGAATCGCGTTCATCAGCAGAAAGGTGACGACCATGATCAGCAGCAGGATCGCGATCGATCCCGCAACACGTTTCAAAATATACGCGACCATGTCTTCCCCCTTCTTCGGTGAGAACAATCGCCGAATATACGGCGCCCTTCTCACAGAATGATCTGATTTTCGGAATTATAATATATCTTTTTACAATTGTCAATTCCGCACGGCCCTGCGTCTGTAAAAATGTAATAAAATATAAATAAAAACCTTGAAAATCCAGATAGAACGGTATATTTATACCATTTATATGTATAGTATACGGTTTTTTGAGAAAAAACGGGCAAGATGACGCCCTGCCGTTTGGCAGGGCGCGATGCATTTTAGGGGGGGATTATTCCGCGGGGAGATATGAGATCGCGCGAACCGTGCCGTCGGTCACCGTAACGGTTCTCAGCGCGGTGCCGTCTTTCGCAAGATAAAGGCCGCTGTCGTCGATCTCACAATGCAGCGCTTCGCATAGATCCGCTTCCGGCATGCCGATATACAGCCCGTCCGGCGTCATTACGGTATCGTCTACGATATTGATTGCCGTGACACGTTCTTCGCCGTCGATCACGTTCGCCATGATTTCAAATCCGCTGAAAAAGTAGTAAACGTCTTCCCCGTCGAACGCACAGCTTTGTTCTGCGAACGAGTTGTTCGCCGTCAGATGCGCAAAGATCTCCGACGTCGGATCGTAAATGCCGAAGGAATATCCCTTGGACGTGAAGTAGAGATCGCCGTACGCGCCGGCTTTGACCGCGTTCGGGTCGACGAATACAACCGTGCCGTTCTGCGGCGCGGAAGCAGGCTGCGCGCAGCCGATCGCCGTCAAAAGCAATACCAGTACCAGGATTCCGAATCGTTTCATATTATTCCGTCGCTTTCGCCCTTTCGTATTGTTCGATCTGTTCCGTCCAAACCGCAGTATATGCGTCGTCCGTTCGCCGATCGGGCAGATCGTACCGCCGAAGCAGTTCCGCGCCGAACCAGCTCGAAAGCTTCTCCGCGCCGGCAACGTTCAAGTGCTGCCCCATATCGCAGGTATCCGTTTCGTAGTCGATCCCGATTTCGTCGTTTTGTGCGATGGTGTTAGTATACCATATCCCGTGCGAATTTGCAAATGCAACAATATCCGCATCCCATTCGTCATACCAGTGCGGCACGATCGACGGGGATTTGACAAGGACCAGTTCGATCCCGTGTGATTCGCACAGCGTATACAGCTTTTCGAGCCACTCCATGCTCGTCTGCGGCAGATGCGGGTCGGTCAGCGGCGCCGGCGTGGGCGTTTGCGTGACCGGCCGTACTTCGGTGCGCAGCAGATACCCGCTAAACGAAACAGGTTCCTTTTCGAAGAAACAGCGGAAGTCCTCCACAGTCAGCTCGCTCCAGCGATCATGGAACCGCAGCAGCGGGAAAACGTACGTGATCGCCTCTTCCCCGTCCGTCATGCTGCTTTGGATCGCGTCGATCTTCGCCTTACCCCACCGCATCCCGTCGATCGTCATCCGATTATATGCTTCCGATTGCGGTTCCCCGTACTTCAGCGCCAGAACATTAAACACAACGACGGACGGAGAATCGGTCACGAGCGCATCCTCGAGCAGCGCATAGGATTGCCAGACAAGCTGCTGCGCCGATCCGCGGATATAGGACGCAATACCGTATTCCCGATACAGTGTCATCGGCGAAAAGTTGGAGAACACTTCACAGTCGCCGATAAACAGGACGTCATGGTTCAGCGTTTCGCGGTAATATTCTTCTGTCAGGCTGCCTTCGATGGACGAGGACTGGTATTTCGGCATGACGAGCCGCTGTGCGGCCCAAAGCAGTCCCACAGTCAGCAGCGCGGCGATTCCCGCAACGATCCATTTTTTCCAAACAGCTTTCATACGTCAGAACCGATTATAAATGAACTGTCCCGCATCGAATCCGAATCCATAGTATCCGAGCACCAGAATCGTAATCAGAAGCGTCCCGTAAACGGCGAGCCGGACGGCAAGCGGCTTTTGCAAAAAACGCGGCGTCAGCAGCGCCGGACGCTGCTGCAACGAAACGGCAAACATCAGCACTACGCCGACCCCTGCGGCGATCCAATCTCCGAACGAAAGTCCGAGCGACGCAATTCCGCCGTTCCAAAGCATCGGCAGGTTCCACACCGTAAACATCGAACCGAACGCGCGCAGCGTTTCGGGCACCGTCGCATAGCAGTCGAACATTCGCAGGCAGGAAAGCAGCAGAACCGTCCGAATGACCGTAAACGCACGATAGGCCCAAGCATCCTTCCAGCCGCGAAAACGGCCGTGAAAACGCGCGTAGAGCGGCGAGAGCTCCTCGCTTGCCAATAGGATCACGCCGTTTGAGAGGCCCCAAACGAGGAAATTCCACGAATTGCCGTGCCACATACCGGTCACAGCCCAGACGGCGAACGTTGCGATATAAACGGGCAATCTCCGCGCAAACCCGTCGCCGAGTTTTCGCGCCGCTTTCGTCAATCGACGCAGCGGTTTGCTGACTGAAATCGGATAATACAGGTATTCCTTGAACCATGCGCCGAGCGTGATATGCCAGCGCCGCCAGTATTCGCCGATGCTCTTAGAGAAATACGGTCGGATAAAGTTCTCGTCGATGCGAATCCCGAGCATTCGTCCGATGCCGATCGTGATGTCGATGCCGCCGGTAAAGTCGGCATACAGCGTTGCCGCGTACAGCAGCATTCCGAGGAATACAAACGCGCCGTTATAGGTCTCCGGATATCGGATCAGCTGCTTAACCGCCACCAAAAGCCGATCGGCCACGATCAGCTTTTTCCAGTAGCCCCACAGTACGCGCAGCAGACCGGCTTCGAGGTTTTCCCGGGAAAAGCGATGCGGCGCAAACAGCGTTTCGCCGAGCCGGTCAAAGCGGCTGATCGGCCCCTGCACCAGAATCGGAAAGAACGAAGTGAACAGGAGCACGCGAAACGGATTTCGCTCAGCGGGATACTTGCCGCGCTGCACGTCGATCACATACCCCATCGCAGAAAACGTGTAGAACGAACAGCCCATGAACAGGACGATCTTCGTCCCGTCCCACGTCGTGCCGAACAGGCCGTTGGCAAGGCCGACGATTCCCGCGCCGTACTTCATCCCGAACAGAATCCCGAAGTGCAGTACAAGGCACAGCGCAAGCGCCAGCCGACGCTTCTTTTCCATCCGTTCCCGGAACGATTTCTTTTGCGCCTTGTCCCAGTCCTCCCGATGCGCGGCAAGCGAATCCTTCTGCTGCGTCCATAGCCATCCGATCCAACGTGCGAAGCAATAGACCGAAGCCGCCGTCCCGAGCAAAAGCAGCAGCGCGAAAACGCCTGCGAACGCATAGAACACCAGGTTCGCAAGCAGCAGCACAGCCGTTTTGCATTTTTGAGGAACCGCATAGTACAGCGGAATCAGAACCGCGATCAACAATGCGAATCCCCAGGACGTGAACAGCATCAATCCTCCTCGGACAGCGTTTGAATGACGGAATACAGCGCTTCGGCGGAGCGGAACGTTTCGGGCGTGATCAAACGCGCCGGAATCACAACGTCGAACTCCTCCTCAATTCGGGTCACCAGCATGACCACGTCAAACGAACCGAGCAGCCCCCGTTCGACCAGCCGGTCTTCCGCGGCAAAATCCACGTCGGGCCGCAGCTCGGACAAAATCTCCAGTAACGTATCCATACAAATTCCTTTCTTATTTGACTGCAGAAGGTTTCGACGGGAAGCAGAGACGATGCACAGCGAGCCGGTCGGTTTTGCCGTTGCCGGTCAGCGGCATCCGATCAAGGCGGAGCACTTTGCCGGGCAGCATATATTCCGGTACGGAACCGCGCAGTCCGGTCACAACGGCAGCTTTTTCAGCCGTTCCGGTATAGGCAAGCGCAAGCCGGTTCTTTTCCGGATCGAATACGGCGCACGCGCCCGAGACGCCGTCCGTTTTCAGCGCAGCGTTCTCAAGCTCGCCGAGCTCGATCCGATGGCCCATCCGCTTGATCTGATTGTCGATTCGGCCGAGAAACTCCAGTTCTCCGCGCGCATTGTACCGGCCGTGGTCTCCCGTGCGATAGATCCGATCCGGATAGGACGCGCACAGCGGGTTCTGCACAAACGCAGCGGCCGTATGCTCCGGATCGTTCCAGTACCCATGACAGAGACAAACGCCGCGGATGCAGATTTCGCCTTCGGTCGCCGGATGATCGGATTCATCCAGCAAAAGGATTTCCGTATTGTCGAACGGTCGGCCGATCGGAATCCGATCCCCGTCGCAAAATGCGCGGTCAATTTCGTACCAGCAAGACATGCCGGTGCACTCGGTCGGCCCATACAGATTGATGTACCGTGCCGGAACGTACTGTTCCCAAAGGTGCAGCTGCCGGATCGGGAACACTTCGCTGCCGAACGCAATCGTTTTCAGCGTGGTCGGCACAATCTCGCTGAACGTGTGCAGCGACGAAATCAGCGTCAGCGCCGGAACCACCCAGCAAACGGTCGTCACCGCATGGTCGTTCAAAAAACGTACCAACTCCACCGGCGCCATAAACAGTCGCTTCGGAACGATCCAAAGCGTCGCGCCGCAGCGCAGAACCGAAAGAATTTCCTTCAGGCACGCATCCACGTACAGCGGCGCCTGCATCCCGAACACATCCTTGTCCGTCACGCGCAAAACGCCGGTCAACTGCTCCGCATAATCGAGCATCGCGCTGTGCTTGCCGATCACGCCTTTCGGTGCGCCGGTCGAACCGCTTGTAAATACAATATACGCCGGATCGACGTCGAGCAGCCGATGATACACGTCTGCAAGCGCGCATAGATCGGGCTCGGTTTGCATAGCTTCGGAAATCCGGATCACAGTGCCGGAAAAACCGTTCTCCCGCGCGATCGGTTCCGTCGATTCATCGGCAATCAGAAACCGCGGCTGAACTCGCTCAAAGATCGAGGAAAGACGAAGCGCGCCGAGTTCCGCGTCCAGCGGCACATAGGGGCAGCCCGCGCGCATCGTGCCGAGCATCGCGAGCAGCATTGTTGCGGAGCGCGGCAGAAGGATTGCGACCGATTCCCGGTTCGCTCCGGCAGAGAGCAGAACGGAACCGATGCGCATCGTCATTTCCTTGCTCTCCGAAAACGAATAGCAAACCGTTTCGTCGCAAAATGCGGCCTTCTCCGGTCGAAGCATCGCCTGTAGATCGAGATATTCCAAAATCGTTTTCATACGTTATTCTCCGTTTTGATGGGATTGCAGCCATTCTTTCTCCACGGCCTGTGCCGCAGATTTGCTGAACGGCTCCGTCGCGACCGCCGGGCACGTCGTCTTGTCGTACCGCCAATAGGCGCTCATCACCGAGCATTGCGCATCCGTCCACATGCAGCACTGATAGCCGTGCTCCCAGGAATTGTGTGCATCGAAGTGGTACCACCCGGTCCCGATGTTGACCAACAGCCAGTAGTGATTGCCGTTGCCCTTATACCGCCGGATCGGATACGTTTCCGCGCCGACAGATTCCAGAAGCGCGCGCGCAACGCAGTTCGCGGTGAAGCAATCGCCCTTGCCTGTCGTCAAACCGCGCAGCGCCTCCTTTTTCCAATCCGTCTTGTCCGACTTTGCGACGTAATGGATGTTGTCAAAGACATATTCATAGATCGCCGTTACCTTGTCCGCCAGCGACATCTTGTCCGTAAAGATGCGATCCGCAACCTTTTTCACGTACTTGTCGAGTTTTTTCGTATTGGTCGTGGATTTTTTGACCGTAATGGTCACAATGCGCGAAATGCTGTTTCCGACCGAATCGCTCGCAAAGTACGTCACGCGATACGAACCGGTCTTGTTCGGCGTAACGGCGCTTGTGTCCACTGTCACTTCAACGAGTCCGTCCGCATTGTCTACCGCCGTGACGCCCGTCAGGTACGCATACGGCTCGTCGAGATAGAAATACCGATCCTGCACGCCGTACAGCGCCGGGGGCTCCAGGTCTGCGATCAGCGAAAGCGAAAGCGTAGCTTCGGTCTCGTTTCCGCCCGCGTCGCGCACGAGAATCGTGACTTCCTGATTCGCAGCGCGCCAGTCCACTTCGCTCACATAAAACGCTTCCGTCGCCGTTGCATCGGTGACGGTACAAAGCCGCGCAGCGTCGATCGGATGATCGAGATACCATTGAAACGGCTTCGTCTGCACGACGGGCGCAACCGTGTCCTGCACTTCGACGAGCGCAATCTCCGGCGCACCGTCCACATACAGTGTCACCGCAAACAAGCCGGTTGTGTCCGGCACGAAGTCGCGCACCAGAACGGCTCCGGTGTATTCCGCATCTTCGAGACATTCCTCTGCCGTCAGCGACGTATTGCGCGCCTCCACAACGACCGGCGTCGCGTGCGTGAACAGAAGCCCTGCCGTCGCGTCTGTGACGTTGCCCGCCGCGTCCGTTACACGGATTGTCACCTGTTGGAACGAGCGTTCGTCCGGGTCCGGGGCCACGAGATATGCGACCGTAACGTCGCACGCATCCTCGATCCGCTCGCAAAATTCCTCCGGCAAAACCGTTGCCCCCGGTTCGCGGAACAGCATGTGCGTTTCGACGTCGGGCGCTTTGGTATCCACAACGGTCAGAGTCGACTGAACCGTAACGCCGTCCGCCGCAATCTCAATCGGATAGGTTCCCGGCGTCCGCAGCATGGTTTCGTCGATCACAGTCAAAAGCGTCGCACCGTACGCATCGGTCAGAAAATCGTCCGCCTGCGGCGCTTCGTCTCCCGCTTCCACCGTTAATCCGGTATCCTTGACGCGCCGGACGTGCAGCGCGGATTCCACTTCGGAACGGTTGCCGGAAACGTCCTGCAAAACAATCGTGACCGGAAAGTCGCCGACGGTTCCGAACGGCGGAATCTCCAAAAAGTCAACCCAAACCTTGTCGGCGTCCGTCAGATGGTCGATCAGCTCCGTCGGCTTCAAAACCGTTTTGGTCGAAACGGTCTGTTCCCGCGCCGTGGCGGTCGGCGCCGTCGTGTCCTCCACATAGAGCCAGACAGGCCGTTCCCACCCGTTCACTTCGATCCGAACGGTGTGCAGACCGATTTCCGGCTTTTGCGGCAGCGTATCCACATAGCTTGCGGCTTTACCCGGTGCGAACACGGAAATCTCAGGAATACCCGTTCCGTATTCCCAAACGACGACCGGCTTCAGCCCGAAGTATGCAATGCCGATCAGCAAAAGCGAACCGCCGATCAGAATGCCGAGCGCGAGGATCAGCCCGCCGAAAAAGCGGGCGAGCGCGGAGGATTTCCGATTCGGTTGTCGTTTGCTGTTCTGACTCATTCCGTTTCGATGGATTCGTTTCTCTCTGCCTTTTCGGCGGCAATCACCGCGCTTGCAACGAACGGTTCCGTTGCAACCGCCGGATAAAGCGACTGGTCAAATGTCCAGAATCCGGCCGGCGAAGCGCATTGTGCGTTTGTCCACATAAAGCATTCCCAGTGTGCCGTGGCGTTGTGGTTCGCGTCGAGATGATACCATCCGGTACCGACGTTGACCAGCAGCCAGAAATGCCGCGTTGCGCCGCCCTTGCGCGTTACGCTCATGTATTCAATATCCGTTTCATCCAGCAGCGCGCGCAGCGTGGCGTAATACGTAAAGCAGTCGCCCACGCCGAGCCGGATGCCGTTGACGGCTTCCTTGCGCCAGTCCGTTTTGTCCGATTTGCCGTTGTACGTAATCCGGTCATAGACGTACCGGTACAGGGCGACCAGATTTTCGGTTTTCGTCATGTCCGGCGTCGTAACGCGCGCAACAATCTCCGTCGTCAGCGCGCGCAGTTCTTCCTCCGACACGGTTGGATTCGTAAACGTAAACCGGCAGCTTTTGACCGTCGCATTCCCGGACAGGTCCGTCGCTGTATACGTCACGGTGTACGTTCCCGCGCGGTTGGGGTCCACTGCCGAAGCGTCGACGGTTACCGCAATCTCCCCGTCCAGCGCATCCGTTGCAAAAACTTCCGCAAGGTATGCCACCGGTTCGCCGACGTAGGCGTTCCGATCGCGCACGCCGTACAGAGTCGGCGCGACTGCATCCCGTACAAGTGTCAGTTCAAACGAATCCTCCGATTCGTTCCCTGCTGCATCGACTGCCGTCAGCGTAACGGTCTGCACGCCCTCGAACGACCAATCGATCTCCGACGCCGTCACGGTCGTTTCCGTTCCGTCCACCACTGCCGTATAAAGCTCTTCGGTCGGAAGCGGATGGTTCGTATAGTACTTCTGCTTGCGAACGTACAGCACCGGCGCGGTCGTATCGACGACTTCGATAATCGCCATCTCCTCCGTCCCGTCCACTGCAACCGATACGGAAAACGTGCCGAGCCGGTTCGTAATAAAGGAAGTCAGCAGTGCAGCGCCTTCCGGCACGCCGTCCGGGAAGCAGTCCTCGATTGTCAGTACGCTGTTCCTTGCTTCGATCGTAATCGGCAGAATATCGGTAAAAAGCAGCGACGCGGTACAGTCGAACGTGTTCCCCGCCGCGTCGGTCAGGCGGATTTCCACCGTCTGAAACGTGCGTACATCCGGATCGGGCGCTTGCAGGAACGCAGCCGAAACGTCGCTGCCGTCCGAAACGTTGCGTAAGAAGTCTGCCGGATCGGGGTTCGTTCCCGGTTTCAGGAACAGCGTTTGCGTTTCCGCCGTCGGCGCAACCGTGTCTGTTACGGTCAGAAACGTTTCATACGTTTCCCCGTCGATCGTAACGAATACCGAATGCTTGCCGGGCGTTCGGATCGTTTGCGCATCCAGTCCGGCAACACGTTCCACCGCATAGTCATCGATCAGAAACGATTCCACAGACGGTGCATCCTCCCCTGCTTCAATCGTCACGCCTTCGTTGACGACGCGAATATGCAGCGTCGATTCCAAGGAAGTTTTGTTATTGGAAACGTCCTCCAGCAGAATCTCCACGGAATAGTCGCCGACCGTGCCAAACGGCGGAACAGAGGCAAACGACACGCCCACCAGGTCCGCGTCCGCAAGATGCTCGATCAGGTCCGTCGGTTTCAGCGTAACGAGCGTGGAAATCGTGCGCTCCGCCGGTTCGGCAGTCGGCGCGGTCGTATCGCGTACCGTCAGCCAAGCAACGCGTTCGCCGCCGTTTTCGAGCCGTAAGCGAACCCGGTTCACGCCCTTTTGCGGTTCCGACGCTTCCGCATAGCCGACGACGCGATCGCCGAACGCCGAAGGATTCGGCAAACCCTGCCCGTACTCGGCTGCAACAAACGGTCGAATCCCGAAATATGCAATTGAAAGCCAAAGCGAAGCCGCAAATACAAGGACGCCGATCAGCAGGATCCCTCCCGCAACGATCACGCGTATCCTTCTGCGCCGACGCTTCTTTTCTTTTGCCGTCATGCTTCCGTCTCTTTCAGAAACCGTTGATAATACGCTGTCTGCAGCGCTTTCGCCAATCCGTTGTCTTTGCCGCCGACGGCGACGCCGTCGATCTCCGTAACCGTCCGCGGGCCGGCCGTGCTTGCCGAAATCAGCACCGCATCGGCAGTAAACAGCCGTTCCCGGGTAAACGGTTCTTCCCGGACGGGGATTCCGAGCGCAGCACACGTATCAAGCAGAACGGCTCTCGTAATGCCGTTCAGGATGTACTGATCCGCGGGATGCGTAATGAATACGCCGTCCTGCAGAATGTGAACGTTGGAGTGCGTCCCCTCCGTAACGATTCCGTTCCGGAGAAAGATCGCGCCGTCCAGTCCGCGATCCGTTGCGATCTGATTCGTCAGAACGTTCGGCAGCAGGTTCAGTGTTTTGGCGTTGCACATCGTGTATCGAATATCCTCGGCTGTCATCAGCCGAACCGTTCCGTGCGCCTCCGGCAGCGGCTTCGGCGTAACCGTAACCGCCAGATTGGAAGGAACGTCCGCAGGCGGAAACGCGTGCTTCCGCGGAGCCGTTCCGCGCGAGCATTGCCAATAGAGCACCGAAGTCGGCTCGTTCGCCGCCGCCACGCATTGCGCCAGGATCGCTTTCAGCGTTTCGCGATCGCTGTACGGCTGAATCCGCAACAGCGCAAGGCTCCTGTAGAACCGGTCGATATGCGCCTCGAGTCCAAAGCCTTTTCCGTTTCGAACAAAGCACGCTTCATAGCATCCGTCACCGAAACAGACTGCGCGATCCAGAAGCGGAATCCGGATCCGGTCCGGCGCGTCCATGGTTCCGTTATAATATCCGATTGACGACATAGCGATAATATCCCCATTCTTATTTGCATACTATTTTGTCATTATATACCGAATTTGCAGATTGGACAAGATGCGACATCCGTTTTTTTGCTTCCACTTTCTGTAAATTTTACGGTATTCCGTTTACAAAACTTTTACGCAAAAAGGCTGTAAAGAACCATATTTTCGAAAGCGAATATGGTATAATACCATCGAATTCTGCTAATGTGCATGTTTGTGCAGATTGGCAAAACGTAAGGAGTATTTATGCAAACCGACGCCATTATGGATCACATTTCCCTGGTGCTCAAACGCGATTTCCAGACCACGCTTCAGGAGGCGACGCCGCAGGAGCTGCACAACGCGCTCTCGACCTGCGTGATGGGCGCAATTGCGGACGCCTGGTACGCCAGCCGCCATGCGCACGAGCATGCGCGCAGCGCGTTCTACTTCAGCGCAGAGTATCTGACCGGCCGCAGCGTTTACAACAACCTGTTTGCGCTCGGCATTCTGGACGACGTGAAAAAAGCGTTTGCCGAAAAGGGTCTCGACCTCAACATGTTTGAAGAGATCGAAGACGACGCGCTCGGCAACGGCGGTCTCGGCAGACTTGCCGCCTGCTATCTTGATTCCGCTGCAACCATGAACCTTCCGCTTGACGGCTACGGACTGCGCTACAAATACGGCCTGTTCAAGCAGAGCTTCCAGAACGGATTCCAGGTCGAATCCGCAGACGATTGGCAGCGCTTCGGCGATCCTTGGAGCCGTCGCCGCGCTTCCCACGAAGTGCTTGTCTCCTTCTCGGATCAGACCGTGCGCGCCGTTCCCTACGACATGCCGATCATCGGCTACGGCACGAGCAATATCGGTACGCTCCGTCTTTGGCAGAGCGAAGCCGTGCGCGATTTCGATTTCCAGTCCTTCAACAACCAGGAGTACGCTTCCGCCGTTTTGGAGAAGAACGCCGTGGAAGATATCACCCGCGTCCTCTATCCGAACGATACGACGCCGGCCGGAAAGCGTCTGCGCTTAAAGCAGCAGTATTTCCTCTCCTCCGCCAGTCTGCAGGATATCCTTTTCCGCTATAAGCGCGAGAATCATCCGATTACCGATCTCTACAAGTACGTCACGATTCAGCTGAACGACACGCATCCGACCGTTTCGATCCCCGAACTGATCCGGCTTCTGAAGAAAGAAGGTCTCACGTTCGAAGAAGCGTTCGCAATCGCGCAGAAAACGTTTTGCTACACGAATCATACCGTCATGGTCGAGGCGCTCGAAAAGTGGAACGTCGAGCTGTTCCGCGGTCTGCTGCCGGAAATCTTCGAAATCATCTATCAGATCAACGCAAAGCTCTGCGGCGAGCTGATGGCAAAGGGCATGGATTGCGAACCGTATGCGATCGTCTCCAACAATGTGATCCGCATGGCGAACCTTGCGGTTTACGGCTCGAGCTGCGTGAACGGCGTTGCCGAAATCCATACGCAGATTCTGAAGGACGACGTGCTGCATCCCTGGTACGTTCTGTATCCGGAACGGTTCCAGAACAAGACGAACGGCATTACGCAGCGCCGCTGGCTCGGCGTCTGCAACCCCGAACTCGCCGACTACATCACCGAGCGCGTCGGAAACGGCTGGCTGAAGGACCTGTCCGTGATCTCCGGTCTCAAGGAGCATATGACCGATCGCGATATTGAAGAATTCCTTGCCGTCAAGACCGAGAAAAAGCGTCAGCTTCGCAAGATCATTCTGGAGCGCGAAGGCGTGGATCTGCCCGAAACGTTTGCGTTTGACGTACAGGTCAAGCGTATGCACGAATACAAGCGTCAGGTTTTGAACGCGTTTGCGATTCTGGATATCTATTTCGGCATCAAGGACGGTCGCCTGAAGGATTTCACACCGACAGCGTTCATCTTCGGCGCCAAGGCTGCTCCCGGCTACTTCCGCGCGAAGGCTGTTATCAAGTTCATCAACGAGATCGCCAAGAAGATCAACGCCGATCCCGACATGAAGGATAAGCTGCGCGTCGTGTTCGTTCAGAACTACAATTGCTCCTATGCAGAGCACATCATCCCTGCGGCCGACATTTCCGAGCAGATCAGCCCCGCCGGTACGGAAGCGTCCGGCACCGGCAACATGAAGCTGATGCTGAACGGCGCAGTTACGCTCGGCACGTTTGACGGTGCGAACATTGAAATCGTCGAACAGGCCGGT
This sequence comes from Clostridia bacterium, assembly GCA_017448545.1. GTDB lineage: Bacteria > Bacillota > Clostridia > Christensenellales > CAG-138 > UBA3792. The sequence continues at coordinate 77,446 of JAFSLH010000005.1, read as the reverse complement.
CTGGAGAACAACTATATCTTCGGCCACAGCGTGCAGGACCTCAACGCGCTGCGTCCGCGGTACAATCCGAAAGTCATCTATGACTATGAACCGCGCGTACGCCGCGTACTGGATACGCTCGTAGACGGCACGTTCAACGACAACGGAACCGGCGTTCTCGCCGACCTGCATCGTTCCCTGCTGTTCGGCAACGGATGGCAGAAGCCGGACTACTACTTCGTGCTGCAGGAGCTTTTGCCCTACATCGACACGAAGACGCGCGCGCTGTACGACTATCAGGATCGTCTTGCGTTCGGCAAGAAGTGCCTGATGAACACGGCCTCCGCCGGGAAGTTCAGTTCCGACCGTTCGATCGGTCAGTATGCTTCCGAAATCTGGCACATCGAGCCGCTGCAGTGCGAAGACTCCGTGAAACTGAACTAAAGCAATCCACAAAGCCGGGCAGGAAAACCTGTCCGGTTTTTCGTTCGCATTTCGGGATTCTCTCTTGAACCGCAGGACGGAATATGCTATACTGACCGCGGTATTGTATTAGAGCAGAGGCATTTATGGAATCCGCAAAAATTCTCGGTTTGATTCTGGATATCGGTGCTGAACTGATTCGCAGCGGCGCTGAAACGCATCGTGTCGAAGACAGTCTGTATCGGCTGTGCGACGCGTATTCGTTTTCTGCCTGCAACATCTGGGTTGTGCCGAGCAATATTCAGGCGACCGTTACGACGCCGGACGGAGAACGTCTGACGCAGATTCGACACGTCCGCGGTCCGGGCGTCAACTTTGACCGATTGGACAAGCTCAATGCGCTTTGCCGCAACGCGTGTATCGAACGGCCTGCCGCCGCCGATTTGGAATCCCGGCTGAGCAAGATCACCGCTCTGCCTTCCCTGTCTCTCTGGCTGCATTGCGTCGGCGGCGTGATTGCCGGTTCCGGCTTCGGCGTCTTTTTCAACTGCAATCTGCTCGACACCTGCGTTTGCGCCGTCGCGTCATTGATCGTCACGCTGCTCGTTCGGCTGCTTTCGAAACGCGAATCCAACCCGATGGTGCTGAACCTGATCATCTCGTTTTTCGCCGAACTGTTCATCGTGCTGTCCGTTCGGTTCGGATTCGGAAACCACATCGGCTACATCACAATCGGCGTCGTGATGCTGCTGATCTCCGGCCTTGGCACGACGAACGGCGTTCGCGACCTCGTACATCTTGATACGCTTTCCGGCGTTATGAACATCATCGCGTCGTTTACCGGCGCGATCGGAATTGCAATGGGCATTGCGCTGCCGCTTCTGATGCTCGGCTTCATCGGCGAAACAGAATCGCTGCTTCTGAATCCGAGTCCGATTCTTGCGCTCGCTGCAAGCGCAGCCGCCGGCGTCGGTTTTTCGATCTGGTTCGGCGTACGCGGCTGGAAGATTCTCTCCTGTGCGATCGGCTCGCTGCTCGTTTGGGGCGTTTACCTTCTCGCGTATCTTTGGATTCCGAACGTGTTTTTTGCGACCGTGCTCGGCTCCGCCGCATCCGCACTGTTTGCGCAGATCATGGCGCGGATTCACAAGGCCCCGGCCACCATCTTCCAGACAATTTCCGCGATCCCGCTGATCCCCGGCGCATCACTGTACTACATGATGTACGGATTCGTCACAAACGACCTCCCCTTTGCGCTGCAAAAAGGAATCGACCTGCTGCTCGTCTGCTTCGGCATCGTCCTCGGCTTTATGGTTGTGGAAGTGCTGAACAAATACATCTGGCGAAAACCGTTTCCGCATAAGCGCGCATAACAGCCAAGCAAAGCAAAACAGCGCAAGGAGCAATCCAAGCGCTGTTGTTACTTTCTTTGTCACGACCGTCTTTTCCGTTTGTTCCGCAAGCAGGCAAACATCAGAAGCAGAAACGTTCCGATCATTGCAATTCCGAGCACCGTCAGGCATCCGTACAGTGCCGTGTTCAGAAAACCGGTCAGAATCGTCCGGAACGCGGATGCGGAAATGTTCAGCCGCCCGACAAAGTCGAACAGCCAGAACTGTGACAGCGGCACAAACAAGGTCGCCGTTCCGAGGAACAGCCCGCCCCAAATGACGACGCCGCGCGCCCTGCGTTCTTCGGCATACGCCGCAATCGCCATCGCGATCAGGATCACCGTCAGAAGCGCCGACGCAAGAAACAGGATCGGCGCAAACTGCGAAAGCCGCGAATCGCGCATCCGTGCAAAGCCCTGCACGATCAGGCCGACGTTGACGGCGGCAAGGTCTTCGCTGACCGAAGCGGCGCAGTCCTCCGAAATGTCTGCGATCGCCTGTTCGCTGTACGCGGTATGCGCTCGTAAGTACGCCGCAAATCCTTCGGTCGGAAACGCCGGCAGCGTCAACGTTTCCGTCGTTTGTTCATTGAACAGTTCGTCGATCAGTGCGCCGGTATAGGCGCGGATATCCGCATCCGTTACGATCTCATTCAGCGAACCTTCCGAAAGCCCGTACAGAATCGCAACATGATCCAGGTTTTCGCCGATCCGCTCCCGCAATTCATCGCAATACGCCTTTGTCGGCAGCATGGCCTTGTAATACGTCGGGTTCAGGACAACGAAGGTCAGAAGACCCGATACAGCCGAAAGCGCTGTGGAGAACAGCAACAGCAGACACAGAACGACCGTTCCGATTGCTTTTGTGAGGCTCATTGTTCCACCTCCACACCGTCGACGAGTTTGCAGCAGAGCACGCAGCGCTGCGTCCTGCGCTCGCCGTTGTTGTCCCGCGGATAGCAGGAATACAGAATCAGATCATAGTCGACGGATGCGTCCATATACCAGCGATCGGCGCCGTCCACGCCCTCGTACTTCTCCGTCACTTCGTAACGGTACGGGCCGTAGCTCGTTTCGAGCAGAACCGTCGCGCCGACCGGCGTTTCCTCGAGTTCCGCAAAGTGTCGCGTAACGTGCGCTGAGATGATTGTACAGCCGCGTTCGCCCGGGAAATACGAAGCGAAAGACATGCCGGCGCCTTTTTTCAGCGTCTTTTTATCCGAGCCGAGATAGACGGGAATGTTTATGATATCCCATCCGTCCCCTTCCCATGTCACATTGAGTCGCGCAAACTGCTTGCCGTATGCAACCGACGGAATCTGCACGAGCCGCGACGGCCGTTCGCCCGGCACAAAACCGGTGTCCATATCTTCCGTTTCCTGCGGCGCGCTGTCCGCAACGAGCAGCGAGATATACGCGTTCTCCTCCGCAACTGTGCCGAATACATAGATGCCGACGAAAAAAAGCCCGGCAACGTACAGCAAAAACGGCAGAAGAAGCAGCAGCCGGCCCGATTTTCGTTTTTTAGCAGCAGATTCCATCAGGCGTTTTCCCTTCTGTGCGTCAGAATCCAAACGCCGGACGCAAGCGCAGCCAGCAGCAAAGCGCCTCCGACCGCGATCCAAACGACGGAAGCGCGTTCGCCCACGTCGGTCTTGGCGTCGGAATTGATTTTGCCGAGCACTTTTCCGTTCTTTTTGATCGTAATCACACGCGCATATTCGTTTTGCGAGTCGTTGCTCGGGTCGATCGAGCAGTCGAGATCGAGCGCGTCGCACACGGCGTTGATCAATTCGACCGCGACGGCAAGGTCCTGTTCCGTATAGGAATCCAGCGTCGCGCCCTCGGAAAGCGATTGCGTATCCAGCGTGCGCTGCACCGCCGAAACGATCGCGTTATACGCCGTCGCATCCACTTCAATCGAGTCGAGATACAGGATCTTTTTCAACTGCTGCCGCACGTTCGTATTCGCGCCGAGCACGGTCTGATCAAAAGCGTCCATCAACAGCGCTTTGTATTCGTCGCTTGAATGCACTGCGTCGATGACGATATCCTCTCCTTCCCCGAGTGACGGAACCGCCGCAATCAGCAGAAGGAGCGCCAGAAGCACAGCTGTCATTTGTTTTTTCTTCATACAGAGTAATCTCCGTTTCGTTTCTGTTTTTGCCTACTATAGCATGGAAATATGGCAAAAATACGAAGGTTCTATGAATTTCCGTAGAATTGCGTAAAATCTATCGGCAGTTTCCCCTGTCGGAATCCGTTATGATATGTTATACTGATTCCAGAATCATTTCGGGAGGATTCGATATGCAGTTTTATATGCCGTTTCGGCTCATAACAGGGAACAACGTCGTTCGTTCCAACGGCGCGGCGCTTTCCGCATTCGGTCGACGCTGTCTGATCGTTACCGGCGGTTCGTCCGCCAAGACCTGCGGCGCACTGGACGACGTGACGGCTGCGCTGTCCGAGCAAAACATCGCTTATACCGTCTATGACGGTATCCGGCAGAATCCGACGATGGCTTCCTGCCTTGCGGGCGGACAGATCGGCGCGGATTTTTGTGCGGACTTTGTCGTCGGCGTCGGCGGCGGTTCGCCGCTTGATGCGGCAAAGGTGATCGCGGTGTGCATCGCCAACCCCGAAGCAGCCGAGGACGCGCTCTACCGTTTGGAATGGGCGAACCGTCCCGTTCCGATCGTGCTGGTCGGGACGACCGCCGGAACGGGCAGTGAAGTAACCTCCGTCGCCGTTATCACGAATTCCGAAGGCCGCAAGCGCAGCGTTCGCGGCAACGATCTGTATGCTGCGCTTTCGTTCGGCGATCCGCGGTACACCGCAACGATGCCGCACGCCGTCACTGCTTCGACCGGCGTGGACGCTCTGTGTCATTGTGCGGAAAGCTTCTGGAGCAAACCCGCATCGGACGTATCACGCGCGCTCGCCACGGAAGGCATTCGTCTGCTTGTTCCTGCGCTGGAGCAGGTCGCCTCCGGAATCACACCGGACGCGCAGATGCGCGAATCGCTCTACAGTGCATCCATCCTCGGCGGGATGGCCATTTCGGTCACCGGCACCTGTGCGCCGCACACGATCGGGTATTTGCTTTCGGAACAGTACGGGGTTCCGCACGGGTTTGCCTGCGCCTGTTTCCTTACGGCATTTCTCCGACATTCCGAAGCAGCCGCGCCGGAAGTCGCGTCTCTGTTCCGCGCAAAAACCGGTATGGATATCGCCCGCATCGAATCCCTGCTGCAAAAGCTCTTGCCTCCGTATCATTTTCATCTTTCCGACGCCGAGCTGGACGCGCTTCTTCCGCGCTGGCCGCTGACCGTTCCGAACCTTGCCAAAACGCCGGGAACATGCGACAGCGCCGTTGTAAAGACCTTCCTGCGCTCCGTTTTTGCGGAATAGCACTTTTTTCGGGCAGTACAAAACCGACCGCGTCGTACGGTCGGTTTTAACTTACGTCTCGAAGAACATAACGTCCGTTTTCCGGAACGCGTCGACAATCCGTTCAATGCCGGTGTACAGGAGACCGACGGCGTAGATATAGACCGGTACGCGCACCGAACGCACTACAAGACCGCCGATCAGTGCAAACAGCGCAATCAGAAGATTGAATGCGCCGAACAGCAGCTTGAACTGCCAGCGGGGAGAACTGTTTTTCCGTGCCTCCATCGCGCGCATGATGTCGATCACGCTGTAAAACATGTGCCCGAGGAACAGATACAGCAGCATATACACTTTCGGGATGTGCGACAGCGTCAGCGCAAACAGGCCGAAGTCCACCATCAAAATCCCGATCAGCAAAATCAGCTTTCCGCGCACCATATGCCGCGCCATCACAAAATAGTAGATCAGCATACGGATGCCGTAGGCCAGCATTCCCACGCACAGCACGATGATCAGAACGTCGTATCCGATCTCCGGCCAAACGCCAAGCAGTACAACGACAGCCAGCAACAACAATCCGGTCAGGAATTTTCGAATCCGCTGCAGTTTACTCATCCTGGGCCTCCTCCGGGGAGAACACGAGCGCCCAATAATCGCGCAGCCCACGCAGCCCTTTTTCGTTGTAGTCGATCGACCGTCCTGCAAGCACGTTGCCCGAACGGTGAATACGGTTCGTCACCATGCTCTTTTGGGCAAGCGCCGCAAGGATATACCGTCCCAGGAACGTGTCGTTTTTCTTTCCCTCCGGCGCATCGATGTATTCCTGCTGATGCGTTTCCAGCGAGAAATCGGGGATGCTCGTACCGGAAAGCTGTTCGCCGAACGCTTTCCATGCCCGACAAGCGTCATTTTCCCCCTGCCGCGTCGTCAGTATCGTGCGGATTGTGTTTTCATGCGGCTCGACCGCATCGAACGCATAACGTTCCTTTTCGAAGGTTTCCGAATCGCCTTTCAGGAATCGCAGCGCATCAATCATCTGCGTGAACGCATGGTAGTAATCTTCGGGATTGTTCTTCTCGAACTCTTCGTAATCCGCCCATGCCGGCTGATACCGATATCGCAGGAAACTGTAATCCGGAATGCGTCCCGCACGCCCGTGTCCGAGGTTCATGACGGAGTTTTCGCTCGTTACAAACATCGTCGCGGAATAGGAGCCGCCAAACACGTCGTCGGGACGGCCGGGATTGCGCACAAACGTGATCGGTCGCGTCTCGGTTCCGTCCGCGTTCATCAGCTCCCGCACCGAATCATCCACGTTGTTGATGACCAGCGACGTCGTTCCGGCGAAGTACCGATGCGCCCACGTATCGGCGAGCACGTGCATGCAAAGTCCGAATGCCTGCAGACTTTTCCCCTTCGCAAGGTTCACGGTTTCCACGAGCAGATCGCTGTTCGGTCCGCAAATCAGTCGATACTTGTCCAGATACTGCTTGGCGCAATGCGGCTTCTGCGCATACAGATCATACGGCAGAAAATGGAACGACGCCCAGATGCGCGTAATGTCCCAAATGCCGATCAGGTCGTTGCGGGCATCCATCATTTCCATCGTCAGCTGCGACGTCGCTGCTTCCCGCGGCGCTTTCAGCTTGGACAGGAACGTTTTGGTGCAGTTATCCGTCAGTTCGGCGGAATAAGCGACCGTTACGCTTTCTTCATGAGAGAATCCGGCAAGCACTGCCGCGCAATAGGTAGCATAATAATGGAAATCCGTATTCACTGCGCTTCCCTCCCTTCGGAAAGTGCCTTTTCAAGGCGTCGAGTCTGAACGGCGGAATACAGCAGCAGCGTCAATGTCAGCAGCGAGGTCAGGTCAATAAACAGCGATGCAAACAAAACCAGAAGCGTATCCTGCCCGCGCGTGAAAACAATAATATCCTGCGGAATGGAATAGCAATACGTTGCGATCAGAATGCCCGCCACGATCAGATACGCAAGACCGGCGCTTTTGCCCCGTCCTTCCGCGCGCGCGCAAAAGCCGACGTATACACGCAGGCCGAGATCAAACGTCAAAAACGCAAACACCAGCACATACAGCGTCGCAATCGTCAGATCGTTCGCAAAACGCTGCGGAAAAGAGGCCTGAATCTCACGAACGCCGGTTGCAAAGTATACGATAGATCGCACAACGCTCCACGTTCCGAACGCAATAACGCCGGTGCCGGAAATCATAAGTGAATCCCGCTGTTTTCTGAGCTGTTTTTGCATCGGATCCTCCTTATGATACAATCTTTGCGTGCAACGCCTTACGGATCATTCCATCTTGTATAGTATATCCATTGTGACAGAATGTGTCAAGTTTTCCGCGTTTTCTCCAATGGATTCCAATCAAAAAGGAACCGTGCCTTTTTGCATCGGTTCCCTATGTCTTACCACGGAATCGGAATGATAAATTCCTCGGCTGTTTCGTCGACTTCATAATGTAATTCCCGGTTCTCCGGATCGTCGAAACGATTGAAGTCGTCGTCGCTCGGCGAATACGTCAGCATGTGGATCGTTCCGGCCGATTCGTCGATCTGCATCAGCCGCAGATACCCGTTTCCGCCGATCTTTCCGGCCGCCTGGTAGTTGAACATCATCTCATGCACAGTCCGAAGCGGCTTCCCGTCGCCGTCGTCGATTTCGGAGACTTGCCGGTACGCGCCGTATCGATGGCCGCAGAGCATGAAGTACACGTTCGGGTTCTTTGTTATGACCTGATCAAATAGTTTCTGCCCATCTTTGGAGCGAGTAAAATCGTTCTCAAAGTATTCATGTACCAGCAGAAATCCGACACGGTCCTGATGCTCCTCGAAAACACGATTGATCCACTTAATTGCGCCGCTCCCCGGGCCAAAGCTCATATATACAAATATATAATCCGTATTTCCGATCGTCAGCAAGTCGTAATGTCCGCGATTGTCTTGATACGATCCCCCGTACCATTCCCGGTCTTTATAACGTTTTTCACCAAAGTACTTGCTGTAGGGTGTAAAGCCGTCCGGGCTTTGACAATCATGGTTCCCCGCCAGGACGCCGTTCGGAATATCGTCGATATAGGACTGTGCATCGGATGCAATCTTCCATTGCTCGTCGTCATCCGTTTTGTTGACCAGATCGCCGGTATGGATGATGTATTGCAGATTCATTTCTTCCCAATGATCGCGCAAAAACGACGTCATCGCGTAGTAAAGCTCCGGGTATTTGGCCGAATAATGCTGCGGATCGCTGATCCAGGCAATCGTATAGACGTCGCCCTGCGCGACGTACGGACGCGGCGTCGGCGTCGGTTCGGGCGTCGGCGTCGGTACGGGCGTTGCAGTCGGTTCCGGGGTCGGAACTGACGTTTCGGTCGGCGCCTGCATTGCTGTCGGGGATGGAGTCGTTTCCGTCGCTTCGGCAATCGGGGTCGGCGTCTTAAGCGTTATCTCGGCTTCAATAATGATCGGCGTTTCGGTTGTCGAAACGTCTGTTTCCATCAAGCCGCTGCTGCATCCGATCAGGATCAGCAGTGCAAGCAGAACAATCCATCTTTTCCGCATGTATACACCTCCCATTCAGCCGTCAGATCCGACGCGACCGAAAGAACATAGTCGGCAAACCGCAGTTGCCGTACCGCATTCGTTTTTGTGATGTCCGCCTGCTTAAGCGCTGCAAGCCCGATGCCGTCTCGCTTAACAAGGCTTTCCTTCGCCGAAAACAGGTCCCGGAACGATTCGTCCGTAATCCCGAGTTCTTGCAGCGCAGCCCACTCCGATTCGGTGGCAATCCGCCGCACGAGCGATTCGGAAACCGTGCGCGTTCGCTCCACGTCCACGCCGACCGGCAGCGTGCTGACCGCCGCCGCGGCGTAAGCGCCGGCATGCGAAAGCGAGATCTGCAGCGGTGATCCGATCAGAAACGGCTTCCCGTTTTGCTCCGTTCTGATCGTTAGCGGAAGCGGACAGGACGGAACGATGCGCCGTACAGCTTCCATCAGACAAAACTCTGCCAGCATGCTGCGCGCACGGTCTTCCTCGTCTTTCAGTCGGGAAAGCTTCTGCTGCCGATACATTGAAAGCATCCCGTCATAGCGGGCAGAAAGCGCCGGAAGCGACTCGACAGATGCGAATGTCACAAGTAAAACAGCCTTCATGTCCGCTATTCTACCATGTTTGTCATATCCTGTCAAATATGCGCAAACCGTTTCCTTTCCGTTTATTCCTTCGCGCTGCTGGGAACACTGGGCATATCATCCCCTCGGAGGTATGCTTACGAATAAAGTTGAAATCTGCGGTATCGACACCGGCTCTCTGCCCGTTCTGCGCCCGGCGGAAATGCGTTCCCTTCTGGAAAAAGCCAAGAAGGGTGATCTTGCGGCAAGGGATCGGTTTATCTTCGGAAACCTGCGGTTGGTGCTCTCCGTCGTTCAACGGTTTGCCGGGCGCGGCGAACAGCCGGACGATCTGTTTCAGGTCGGCTGTATCGGCCTGATGAAAGCGATTGCCGGGTTTGATCTGTCGCTGGACGTTCGCTTTTCCACCTATGCGGTGCCGATGATCGCCGGCGAAATCCGAAGACATCTCAGGGACTACAACGCCGTTCGCGTCTCGCGCTCGATCCGCGATCTTGCATATCGCGCGATGCAGGCCAAAAACCGGCTTTCCGAGCGGTCCGATCACGACCCGACCGTCGCGGAAATTGCGAAAGAACTGCAGCTGCCCGAAGCCGACGTCGTCTTTGCGCTCGACGCGATCTCCGATCCGGTCAGTCTTTACGAACCGGTGTACCACAGCGACGAAGACGCGACGACGATCATGGATCATATCAAAGACACGAAGGACGGCGAATCCCAATGGCTGAACAGCATCGCGCTGGAAGAAGGGATGTCGCATCTCAACGAACGCGAACAGAAGATATTGAAATTGCGATACTTCGGCGCGCGCACGCAGATGGAAGTCAGCAAGGAAATCGGCATTTCACAGGCTCAGGTCTCGCGCCTCGAAAAAAGCGCGCTGCGGCAGCTGGAGAAATACGTCACGCTATGACTGCATCCGCAGCATTTCCTGCTTCAGTTGTTTCATGACGCGCTTTTCGATGCGGCTGATGTAGCTTTGTGAAATACCCATCGCGTCGGCCACCTGCTTCTGCGTCCGCGGATTGTCGTCCAGGAGACCGAATCGCATGGCAATGATGTCCCGCTCCCGATCCGTCAGCGTATCAAGCGCCTGATAGAGAAGCTCGCGTTCCACGGAATCCTCCATGTCCCGGCTCACGGTATCCGGATCGGTTCCGAGAATATCGGAAAGCAGCAATTCGTTCCCGTCCCAATCCACGTTCAGCGGTTCATCGAAGCTGACTTCGAGCTTTTGGCGCGTGGTGCGCCGAAGGTGCATCAGGATTTCGTTTTCGATGCAGCGAGCCGCATAGGTCGCCAGCTTGATTTTCTTGTCCGGCTTGAACGTGTCGATCGCTTTGATCAGGCCGATCGTTCCGATGCCGATCAGATCGTCGGTCGAAACGCCGGTGTTGTCAAACTTTCGCGCCAGATAAACGACAAGGCGCAGATTATGAACGATCAGTTTGTCCTTCGCCCATTTCTCGGTCGGAGCAAGTCGGATGCATTCCGCTTCCTCCTCCGGATCGAGCGGCGCGGGCAGCGTTTCGGTCGAATGGATGTACCATACGACGTTTCGCCCGCCGAGCAGCCGCCGAAGTCGCAGCCGCAGCCTTTGCAGCCAAGCGTGCCAGCGCAGAGAAAACGGATTGTGTCGCAGTTTGATTCGTTTCATTCGATTCCCTCCAATCCGGCGGCAGCAGCGTCGCCGGTAAAATTGCGTCCGCATGCAGGATCGGCTGTACTGCCGACGCCGCATAACAGTCGATTAAGCCGTTTCCGTATTCCGGGAGCCGTGCCTCCTGTGCGCGCTCCGCGGGTAAAACACCGACGCCGTTCTGCATAGCAAACGGGATGACCCGCTCCGTTTTGACCGATACGTCCTGCAATAAGACGACCGGCAGACCGGAGATCGGTTCCGTCAGCAGGTTGCCCGTGTCGATCATCGCACGAAGCGTGTGTTCCCCATCGGACAACCGGATCGTCAGTGTCGTTTGCAGCGACTGCACGCGCCTTCGGTGCAGTAAACCGCGCATCCATCGCGGCAGCAGCAGCGCGACAAAGAGTCCGAGCAACGAGACGCGCAGCGGGATCGTTCCGACAATCGTTCCGTCGGCATGCACCGTTCCGCCGGATAAGAGCGTGATGCAAAGGACTGCACCGCCGAGCATCGCGGCGGAAAGCAGCACCGAAAGCAGCGTCCAGAAAATCGACGTCCCCTTTTCCCACATCGGCAGCGCAAGCAGCAGAAACGAAAGCAGCTTGACCCATGTCGATCGCAGCACGGGAATATAGAATAATGCAAGAAGCGCATAGACAGCGCCGCCGATTGAAAACAGGCAGATCGGAAGAACGCGAATCCGTGCGCCGGAAAAAGCAGCAGCCAGCAGAAAGATACAGGCGTTCATCAGCGCATTGTCAAGCAAGAACCATTCGATGATGATCTTCATCGGCGGACACGCAGAACCATTACGGATTGATCGTCCCGATACCCGGTTTCCCGCGCTGCCGCAAGAATCCTGTCCGCCGCGTCTGATCGGTTTGCATTCGCGACCAAAACCGCTTCCGTCCTCTCCGCAAGCGCGTCCGTCACGCCGTCCGTCATCAGCAGCAGAACGTCTTCCGGCACAAAATCCAACCGGATGACCGTCGGACGCACGTCGTCCACGATGCCGCAAGGCAGCGCTTCGCCACAAAGCGCATAGAGCGTTTTCCCGCGCAGCAGATACGAAGGCGGCGTACCGAACTTCAAAAGTTCCGCCGTCCCGGTGTTCAGATCGAACGAAACCGCGTCCAGCGTCGCATAGGAATCCTCGCGGGAACCGCGCATCAGAATCCGGTTCACGTTCTCGTATACGAGTTCCCGTTCCATCCCGGAATCATACAGGCGAAACAGCGTTTCGATCGCGCCGCAGCTTTCCGCGTTGGCTTGCTTGCCGGTTCCCATCCCGTCCGAGAGTGCGAACAGCGAACGACCCCCTTTGCTGTGCTTCTCACCGAAACTGTCCCCGGAAGCAGCTTCGTCAACCGCCGACTGCGAAACCGCCATCCGTACGTTCCACTTGGGCGCCGGTTCCAAAAGCAGCTGCACGTCTTCTCCCGTTTGCTCCGCGGTAATCAGCCGCACCCGTCCGCCGGTCGCCTCTGCCACGCGCTTCCGTATCTCACCCGCCGTATTGGGGTCATACGACGCCAAATGAACGCGAATGCTTCGCCCGTCCGGCTCGCGCACGACTTCGACGGCGTTCGTTTCAAATCCGCCTTTCAAAAGCGCTTTCAGGATCGCCGCTTCCATGCTGCGATCCAACCCGAACGGCATCCGATACTGCGACGCAAGCCGGTCAACCGCTTCCCCGGCGCCGTTCAGTTCCCGTGCCGTAAACCGCGCGTCCCGCTGCAATTGTGCGCGAACCGCGCATCGCAGAGACGCTTGCTGAAACGCGAGCAGAACGGAACCGCAGACGTCCGAAAACGCCGGACAGTCCGGCCGGATCGGATCAAGCGGAATCACCTTTTCCGCACGGTCGAGCCGTTCGGCAAGTTCCATGACCGTAATCCGCATATCGTCCGCATGTTTCCAACATATTTTTTGATGCACACAGTTGCGGCAAATCACCAGCGCGCCCTGCACCGTCCACTCCTCCGTCGTTTCCTGCCAAGACGGTTCCCGTTGAAACGTGTCGGACACCGCTTTGAGGAGCGTGCTCATCTCGGAGAGGGAATCCGCCGTTCGTTTCTGTTCACGCAGCAGCGATGCGCGTGCGTTTCGTTGGATCGTCTGGTCGATCGCTGTCAGCGCTATGATCCGTTCAATGATCGGCGCAGGCAGCAGCAGAAGCAGGACGGACGATGCCACGGTGTTCCAGATCAACCCTGCCGAAAGACCTTCCGGCTGCAACCCGATCAACAATAAAGCCGACGCAAAGTGACTTGCCGCGATCCAGATTCTCCCCTCGCGATAGAACGGAATCGAAAGCGCCGCGCCGAGCGTCACAACGGCGACGATTCGCGCGTCCATTTTGGAATAAAGCACCCATGCGGCGGACAGCAGCGATGCGACAAACGAGCCATAAAGCCCTCGCGCGCGTGTGAGAACCATGGTAGAAAATAAGATCAGGATCATCGAAAACGACACGTCCCCGACGGACAGTTCCGAACACCCCAGAATGCAGAGTCCCCATGCGACAAGCAGCGCGTTTTGATCCCATTCCGTCAGAAGCCTGATTCTCCGAAACCGGCCGAGCGTCCGAAACGCGTGCGTCATGCAGACGCCTCCGGCCAGTGCGATCGGCGCACACAATGCGCCGTAAATCAGTTCCGTTTTTCCTTGTACAGCACAAATCGGCACAGCCAGCACGCAGCATCCGGCAAACAGAATCGTCCGGAATCGGTCAGAAAGATGGTTCTCCCGCAATCGCGCCAACGCATAGGCTGCGGTAAACAGCATGGCGCAAAGTGCGCTGTCCCACGCCGGTGCGCCCAGAAAACAGCCCGCGACCACACCGGCTGCCGTCAGCGGAAACGACAGGTTGCACATGACCGCGCCGTACAGAACGGCTGCGGCAAACGGCGCATGATACGCATGGATGCGAACGCGACTCAAAAGAACGGCAAGCAAAAACGAAACAATCGACAGAACCCATTCGTCTGTCGGCTTCCGATATTTTGTTTTTCGCGCCTTTCCCGTTTGCATGCGTCCATTGTAGCGAACCGAAACCGTTCAAAAAGCGCGAATCAAGGGATCGGGACGCGCCGTAATTTCCGCATCCATCGACAGGATACGAACAAAATCTGCCTGTCGTATTGTGATTTCGAACGGTTCGGCAGAATTATCTTGAACGATGCGCAGCAGCGTGGTATACTGTTTCAAAAGGCGGCTTTGCACAAAACCGCGCCGCCGCACAGGAGAAGTATGACAAAGATTATTTCGTTTGAGGGCATCGACGGAACCGGCAAAACCGTGCAAATGGAGCGACTCAGAGCGCATCTTGAAGAACGCGGACTGCGCGTTTTGACCCTGTCCTTTCCGATGTACGATACCTTCTTCGGTTCGATCGTCGGCCGCTATCTGACCGCAAAGGACGGCGTCGCCGCAAACACCGTGGACGGAAAAAGCATGGCGCTCTGGTTCGCGCTTGACCGTTTTGAAGCGTTTCGTTCGCTCGATTATTCCGGCTATGACGTGCTGCTGATCAATCGCTACGTTCTTTCGAACGCGGTTTATCAAAGCATCCGCGACTGCGACCTCGGCAAACCGGACCTTCTGGATTTCTGTCTGACGCTGGAGCACGAGCACTTCGGCATTCCGCGCGCAGACATCGACCTCGTGCTGGATATGGATTTGGAAGAAGCTGCCGGTAACGTTGATAAAAAAGGCTTCCGCGACTATGTCGGTAACGCGCGCGACGTGTACGAAAGCATCGATTCCATCCAATCCCGCGCCCGTGCCAAGTACCGCGAATATGCCGAACGGCTCGACAGCATCGTCTTTATTCCGTGTATGAAGGACGGAAAATTAGAGCCGATCGACACGATTGCGGCCCGGATTCGGGATGCGGTCGATCCGCTGCTGTAAGGAGACGCGATGAACGGCAAGGATCTTTTGGAAAACCTGCACCTGATGGAGCGGCTGAAGGACGCGACGCGCCACTGCTATACGTCGCAGGGACGGCACGAAAGCGTCGCCGAGCACTCCTGGCGGCTTGCTTTGATGGCGTACTGGATTTCGGACGATTTCCCGGAAGCGGACATGAACAAGGTCGTCCGCATGTGTCTGATTCACGACATCGGCGAAGCATTCACCGGCGATATCCCGACGTTTCTGAAAACGGCTGCGGACGAGCAAAAGGAAGAATCGCTGCTGTTCCGTTGGGTGGATACGCTCCCCCTGCCGTATCGCGAAGAGATGCGCGCGCTGTACGAGGAAATGATCGCACGCGAAACGATCGAGGCGAAGATTTACAAGGCGCTTGACAATCTCGAAGCCGTGATCGCGCACAACGAATCGCAGATCGAAACCTGGCTCCCGAACGAGTACGATCTGCAGCTGACCTACGGCTATGACAAGGTCGCCTTTTCGCCGTATCTGACCGAACTTCGCGAGCTGATCAAACAGGAATCTCTTGACAAGATCGCGGATGCATCGTCAAAACAGCCCTGAACGCAGAAAGAAGCAGGAAAACGCCTGCTTCTTTTTAGATCTGTTCTGTTCTTTGGGTTTATTTGTTTTCTTCCTTCTTTGCGGCAGCCGCCCTACGCTTCTTGACCTTCGCACGGATCGGAAGAATGATTGCCAGCGCGATACCGCCGAACACGACGCCGAACACCAGCAGCCACGGCAGCGCGACGACGAAGCCGATGCCGAAGTCAACGATTCCTTCGCCGAGGTTGTCAAGGCTCGTCGCAAACCGTCGGCTCAGTTCCTCCCAGCGCGTCTCTTCCTTCGGCGGCGTCAGTTCAATGACTTCCTGCACGTTGATATTGACCGTGCTGTACGAAATCAGCGCGTCATAGGTGCGCTTCGTCGCTTCGTAGGACTCGATCTCCTCAATGACGTCATACAGCCGCGACTGCACTTCCAGCATATCGACGGTCGTTTCGGCCGCAGCCATGATCCGTTCGAGACTCTCCTTCTCGGTCCGCAGCACTTCCAGCCGGCTCTCCACGTCGACATACTGCGAAGTCACGTCCCGTGTGGAAAGGCTCTTGGAGGTTACGTTGCCGATGCCGTCCACTTTGCCGAGGAACTCGTCCAGTCGGTCGGCGGGAATGCGCGCGGTGAAATAGGCGCGGCGATATGAGCTGCTGTTATAGCTGTTGCCGCTTTCGGTCATGGACTCGATATAGCCGCCGCAGACTGCGATATGCGCCTGCAGTTCCGGGATCATCTCGTCAAACAGCTTCGTTTCGATCGTCATCGAAGCGTCCCGAATCAGTTTGCGGCCGACTTCCTGCGGAACCTGCTCGTTTGCAGACGTGTTCACTGCCGAATAACTGTTCGAAGTCGCCATTCCGGCAGCAGCGGGCGCTTCCTCCATCTCCACCCATGAGTCGGAATAATACGACTCCGACTTGGTGGCATAATAGCCGCCCTGATCCCGGGACGCCTTAGACGCGTTAGCGGAACAGGCAACGCAGGCAACCGCGATCACCGCCGCGAGCAAAATTGCAATCCATTTCTTTTTCATAGCAGTAAGCTCCTTTCCCCTATCTGATCATAATACCGCCTATCCAACCGTTTGGTTGCATCAGCGGGAATGATTTGTTCGCTGATATTCCTGGAACCGATGCACCTTTTCGGCGACCGCCTTGCCGGTCGGCGTGGTCGCGAGACCGCCCATCGCCGTTTCCCGGTATTCGCGCCGGATATCGCGCCCGACCGCCAGCATCGCTGCAACGACTTCGTCGAACGGAATCAGGCTCGTGATGCCGCACAGCGTCATATCCGCGCACAGCAGCGCATTCGCCGCGCCGAGCGCGTTTCGCTTGATGCAGGGACATTCGACAAGGCCTGCAACCGGATCGCAGACAAGACCCATGATGTTTTTGATCGTCATCGCCGAAGCGTCGAGCGACTGCTCCGGCGTTCCGCCCGACAGCTCGACCAGCGCCGCAGCCGCCATTGCGCTGCCGACGCCCGTTTCGGCCTGGCAGCCGCCTTCCGCGCCGGAGATCGTTGCGTTCTGCGCAAACAGCAGCCCGACAGCGCCGGCGCAGAACAGGCCCTGAATCAGCTGTTCGTCGTTCCAGTTGCGGTCGATGCCGCATTCCAGCAGCACGCCCGGAAGAATTCCGCTTGCGCCCGCCGTCGGCGCAGCAACGATCTGTCCCATCGCCGCGTTTACTTCCACGACCGCCATCGCGCTCGCGCAGGCGCGGCAGGTATTCGGCCCGGAAAACGGATTATACTTCGCGTACCGGAACAGCTGCATCGCTTCGCCGCCGGAGAGATGGCTCACGGATTCCACGTGCTCTTCCAACCCGCGACGAATGGCTTCCCGCATAACAAGCAGATTCTTTCGCATCTCCTCCCAAATCTCGTCCCGCGTCATTTCGCCCATGGCGATTTCGCGCCGGATCATGGCTTCGGAAAGAAGAATCCCCTCCTGTGCGCAAAAGCGGCACAGGGTTTCGCCGTTTACAAACGCATCGGTCAACGCTATCATTCTGCCGCCTCCTTACACCACAATGAGCTGCCGGATCGACCGACAAAGCTGCAGGATGATCGTCTGCATGCCTTCGGTGACTTCCGTGTCCGTTTCAATGCACATATAGGCGTCCTCGCCGCGTCCGTGCCGGAACACGCGCATGAATGCGATATTGACGCGCATCTGTGCCAGTACGTGCGAAACCTCCGCAATGACGCCCGGCTGATCGTGGTGCCGGATAATCATCGTCGGATAATCGCCGGTCAGCTCCACGGCAAGGCCGTCGATCTCGGTGATCAGGATGTTTCCGCCGCCGATCGACTCGCCCATGACTTCGGTCCAGGAATCGTCGTCGCCGCACGCTTCGATCTTCACGGTATTCGGATGGCGCGTCGGCTCGTCCGACATGATCACGTTCACCAGAACGCCCTGTTCCTTCGCATAATCGTATGCGTTCGGAATCCTCGGATCATCCTGCGCAAAGCCGAGAATCCCGGCGACAAGCGCTTTGTCCGTTCCATGGCCCCGACCGGTTTCGGCAAACGACCCGTACAGCGTAAAACGCACCTCACGAATCGGGCGATTGATGATCCGCCGCGCAAGCAGCGCGATCTTTGCCGCGCCGGCCGTATGACTCGACGACGGGCCGGTCATACGCGGGCCGACAATTTCAAAAACCGAAAAGCTTTCCATGATACCTCCATGCAATCCTGCCACATTCTGCAAAAAGGGACTGTGAAAAACGTCCTGTCCGATGATTCGGGGATTCCGAAGAACCCACGGCAGTTTTTCACAATCCCTTTGATTGCAATATCGCACACCCATTCTTCGACATTCGGCTCCGAGTGGTGGCCCGGTCGGTGGCTCCTTGCAGGCTTTCCCGCGGCACACCGCGCTTTCTGCTTAGTGCTGCTTCCGTCAGGACCTGACACGGTTCACAGCGCACGATTGCACAGGACCCGCCGATCAACACTCCGTGCCGGGATCGACCTCACAACCGTTTGCCTCGGAATGGGAGTTCAGCCTCGCTATAGCGGATTGCGAGTACAGGGCACCGCTAACTCCCCGCTTAGTGCGACAAACCTATTTTACCATACTTTTCTCTTTTTGCAAGAGGAAAATCGCATAATCCAATTCGGATTTGTACGGGCTGTCCCCGGCTTCGCGCATCCGCAGCAGCGTCGGCAGAGCATCCGTCCGACGGTGGTTCGCGCACAAGACGATCGCCTGCCGCAGAATCTGCTTTTTGCGATTTGTGCCGAGCACCTGCAGCGCTTTTGGCAGCTCGCCGTTCAGAATCCGAACCGGATCGAGCGCTGCACGCACGCCATCCGGCACCGGCACGAACGATTTCGGGTTTTTGGGGCAGACGTCCTGACAGCGCTGACAGCCGAAAAAGCAAGTCAGCTCGGGCAAAAAACGTGCCGGAATCGGAACGGTTTCGAGATAGGAGCGGATACAGTCGTGCCAGTCGTACCGTCCGCCGTTCAGCGCGCCGTAGCAAACCTTATCGCACCGTCCGCAATGGTCGCAAACCGGCTCGTTCGCGTGCGGCGGCGTAAACGCGACCGGCTCGTTCAGCTTCAGCATCACGCCCTCCAGATGCGTATACGTCCCGTAGGGCGGGTAGTACCAAAGCTGATTGTCCATCTTCGTGCCGATCCCCGCGGTGAGCAACTGCGTGCGAAACGGCGTTTTTGCGCGTTCGGCTTGTATCCCCGCTTCGTTCAGCATGCGGACGATCCGCGTCATCGCATGATAAGCGGCGTTGCTTGCCGGATAATAGGCGGCAACGACCGACGTGTCATCATAAGGCGCATATGCCCAGACCGCGATCATGCACGCATTCGCCCACGGATACGCGTCGGCGGGGTTGTCCTTCAGCTCGTCTGCATTGGAATGAAACGCGCCACCGTTGCGATGGCGCGTCCAATCTTCGTATGGGGCAACCGGAAGAATAAACGCTTCCGCAAACCCGTTTTCCCTGCAAAGCGCAATCGGGTTCATTCCGCTTCCTTTGCCAGCATTTCTTTCGTCTTCATCAGGCGGGACGTGTTGCCGCGCTCGTTTTCTTCGAGCTTCATCTGGATATCGTGGATCGCCTCGTCGAACTGCGGAATCATGACGTACTCGAGCGCATTGACGCGGCGGCGCGTTTTTTCAATCTCGTCAGCGAGCCGGCTTGTCGCTTTTTCGACCTCGGCAAGTTCCAGCATCAGCGGCAAAATCTCCGCAAGCGCCTGCACCGCCGTATCGAGATCCGCGCCCGTGGAAGCGAATCCGTACGGGTACACGAATCCGTCCTGCGGATCCTGCATTTCGAGCTTCGGTACCGGGATCGAAAGCACGTTCTGCACCGACTGATCGAGGTCGATCGCGCGCGCCGGATACAGGAGCGCTTCCTCGATCTCCGCCGTCGACATCATGGCGCGTGCGAGCACGAAGCTCTGCATGGCCTTTTGGAGCTTCTCCTCCGTCTCCCGCCGCAATTGCTGATTCCGCCGGGCATAGACGATGAAGCGGCGAACGAGCTCGTCCCGCTTATCCTTCATCATCTTGTGACCGCGAATGGCAACCGTCCGCCGTTTTTTCAGGTTGGACAGCTCCATTCGGGTGGGCTTGTATTGCAGCGCCACGGCTTACGCCTCCTCGGGATAGTATTTTTCGATGTACTCGTCGCGAATACGCTTCAGCTCCGACTTCGGCAGAATCGAAAGCAGCTTCCAGCCGAGATCGAGCGTCTCTTCGATGGAACGGTTCGTGTAATAGCCCTGCGAAACGTATTCCGCTTCGAACGCATCCGCAAACTTTGCATACAGCTTGTCGGTATCGGACAACGCCGCGTCGCCGAGAATAACGGCCAGCTCCTTCGCGTCCTTGCCGCGGGAATAGGCGGCAAACAGCTGATTCATCGTATCCGCATGATCCTCGCGCGTTTTGCCCTTGCCGATGCCCTTATCCTTCAAACGCGACAGCGACGGGAGGACGTTGATCGGGGGCGTTACGCCCTTGCGGTACAGTTCGCGGGACAGGATGATCTGGCCCTCGGTGATGTAGCCGGTCAGGTCGGGAATCGGATGCGTTACGTCGTCTTCCGGCATCGACAGGATCGGGATCATCGTGATCGAGCCCTTGTTGCCGCGAATACGGCCCGCGCGCTCATACATCGTCGCAAGATCGGTGTACATATAGCCCGGATAACCGCGGCGGCCCGGGACCTCTTTACGTGCAGCAGAGACTTCGCGCAGCGCCTCGGCGTAATTCGTGATGTCCGTGATGATAACGAGCACGTGCATGCCGAGATCGTATGCCAGATATTCCGCAGCGGTGATCGCCATACGCGGCGTATTGATACGCTCGATCGCCGGGTCGTTTGCCAGGTTGATAAACGTCACGGTTCGCTCGATCGCGCCGGTTCTGCGGAAGTCGTTGATGAAGAAGTCGGCTTCCTCGAACGTAATGCCGACAGCGGCGAATACGACGGCGAACTTCTCATCGGAGCCGAGTACGCGCGCCTGACGCGCGATCTGCGCGGCAAGGTTTGCATGCGGCAGACCGGAGCCGGAGAACACGGGCAGCTTCTGTCCGCGCACCAGCGTATTCAATCCGTCGATTGCGGAAACGCCGGTCTGAATAAACTCGGAGGGGTAGTCGCGCGCGGCGGGGTTCATCGCGACGCCGTTGATGTCAAGATGCTTCTCGGCAATCAGCGCGGGGCCGCCGTCCTTCGGCTCGCCCATGCCGTTGAAGATACGGCCGAGCATGTCCGGCGCAACGGCAAGCTGGATCGAATGGCCCAAGAAGCGGGCTTTGCTGTCCGAAATCCGAAGGCCCTGCGAGCCCTCAAACAACTGCACCATCGCCTTGTCGCCGTTGATTTCCAGCACTCTGCCGCGACGGATTGTGCCGTCCGCCTGCTCGATCTCAACGAGTTCGTCATACTTGACGCCTTCGACGTCCTTGACCATCATCAGCGGGCCGACGACTTCGGTAATCGTACGATATTCCTTCCGCATCAGAACGCACCTCCTTCCGTCAGCGCAGCCGTTTCGGCGGCAATCGCTTTCAGGATGTCGTTATACTCCTCTTCCACGCGATCTTCGGGAACGTATTTCAGACGACCGATGCGCTCCAGAACCGGCATCGCCATCAGCTTGGCAAACGACGCGTCATGCTCCAGCGCCTCCAGCGACTTCTTGTAGTTCTGCAGAATCACGTCGAGCATCATATACTGCTTCTTCGGCGACGTATACGTGTCAACCTCGTGGAACGCGTTCTGGTGCAGATAGTCCTCACGAATGCTGCGCGCGGTTTCGAGCGTCAATCGATCGCGGAACGACAGCGCGTCGATACCGACAAGTCGGACGATTTCGTCCAGTTCGCTTTCAACCTGCAAAAGATGCATCGTTTCTGCAACCAGCGCCGACCACTGCGGATTCACGTTCGAATTGAACCACGGCGCCAGCCGATCCTGATACAGCGAATAGGACTGCAGCCAGTCGATCGCCGGGAAGTGACGCGCATACGCGAGCTTGGCCGAAAGGCCCCAATACACCTTTACAATACGCAGCGTCGCCTGCGAAACCGGTTCGGAAATATCGCCGCCCGGAGGGGAAACAGCGCCGATCGCCGTAACGGCGCCGGTGCGTCCCTCGCTGCCGAGCGTCTTGACCGCGCCGGCACGCTCATAGAACTCCGCGAGACGGGAAGACAGATACGCAGGGTATCCTTCTTCACCGGGCATTTCTTCGAGACGACCGCTCATTTCGCGCAGCGCCTCTGCCCAACGGCTCGTCGAGTCCGCCATGATAGCGACTTTATATCCCATGTCACGGAAATACTCCGCAATCGTGATGCCCGTATAGATGGACGCTTCACGCGCCGCAACCGGCATATCGGATGTGTTCGCGATCAGCACGGTACGCTTCATCAGCGACAGTCCCGTGCGCGGGTCCTTCAGCGCGGGGAACTCCATCAGAACGTCCGTCATCTCGTTGCCGCGCTCGCCGCAGCCGACGTAAACGATAATATCCGCATCGGCCCACTTCGCAAGCTGATGCTGCACGACCGTCTTGCCGCTGCCGAACGGACCGGGAACTGCTGCGACGCCGCCCTTGGAAACCGGGAACAGCGTATCAATAACGCGCTGACCGGTAATCATCGGCTCATTCGGCGCGAGCTTTTCGGCATACGGACGGCCTCTGCGCACCGGCCACTTCTGCAGCATCGGCAGTTCAACCGTCTTGCCGTTCTTTTCCAGCTTGGCAATCGGGGTTACGATGTTCGCGTCGCCCTCGAAAATCCAGGTCAGCGTACCGGAAACATTCGGCGGAACCATGATCTTATGGAGAACCGCCTCGGTCTCCTGCACCGTGCCGAGCACATCGCCGGCCGCAAGCACATCGCCGACCTTTGCCGTCGGGACAAAGTGCCATAACTTTTCATGGTCGAGCGCATTGACCTCGATACCGCGCGTGATGCGGTCGCCTGCGCGCTTGCGAATCTCGGAAAGCGGACGCTGGATACCGTCGTAAATCGACTCGATCAGGCCCGGCGCAAGCTCAACGGACAGCGGCGCGCCGGTCGAAACAACGGGCTCGCCCGGCCCGATGCCGCCGGTTTCCTCATAAACCTGAATGGACGCTTTGTCGCCGCGCAGCTCTATGACCTCGCCGATCAGATGCTTTTCGGACACGCGAACGACGTCGAACATCTGGACGTCCGCCATGCCGCCTGCAACGATTAAGGGCCCGGAAACTTTGATAATCGTTCCTTGCATACTCTCTCTCCTGCTCAAGAATTACTCAAAATATCAACGCCGACCGCTTTTTCGACGTTCGCTTTCAGCGTTTTCATGCCCGTCCCCTGCGAGCCGAGCGCATCCGGAATCGGGATAATCGCCGGATACGGTTCCGACGCAAACTCCGCTACCGTTTCCGCGCAGAGCGGGTACAGCGATTCGGTCACATAGATAACGGCGTATCCCGTTCGCGCAAGCCGGTGCATGATCTGGTTCGCGCGATCGCCGTCCGTTTCCGGATATACCTCAATCCCGACCGCACGAAACAGCAGAATCGAATCCCGATCGCCGATCACGGCGCATTTACCGTTGGCCATACAGTGTCACCAACCTTTCCGCAATCACCGAATCGGGGAGCCGGTTCCGCTTCGCCGTAACGATCAGCCGGATCGCGCGGCTTTCCCGCTCTTTTGCGAGCAGGTACCCGATGATCGGATAGATGCTGTCCGTTTCGTACTGGTGTACGGTGAACAGCGAAATCAAATAGTTGTCCCGCGCTTTTTCGACGTCGCCGATATTGCCGCTGTGCTGCATCGCGTTCAATCCGGCCAGCAGCGGTTCGCGGCAGACGCTCGCGCTTAAGATGCGGTTCAGTTGCTCAAACGACCAGTCGAACGTTTCCATCAGCTGCTGCTTTTTGATACCGGCCTCCGGCAGCAGCAGATCGTCAAGCATTTCCTTGGTTCCGCCCATCGCACGGACGCGCAGAAACGTCAGGATATTGTCGAAATCGCAAAGCGACAGGAAATACTGCTTCAATACTTTATCGTTTTTGACCGTTTCCAGCGCATACTGCAGATAGGCACGATCGAGCGCAACGGAAATCTCCTGCGGATCGACCCGAACGGAAAGCTGCTTTTCCAGGGCATTCAACGCCGCCGCAATTGTACCGGGCAGCGCGTCGTACAGCTGATCCCGCACCATATCGGAAAGCGTTTCCGTTGCGTAGACGCCGCCGGCCGAAAGCTCGGGGGCTTTTGTCTGCAGCATACGCGCCTTCAGCAGCACTTTCAGATTCTGAATATCGGTACGCAGCAGAAACAGATCGGTCATCTTAACGTTCGGAGAAAGCGCGCGGATTTCCTCCGCCGCTTCGATCAGCTCGGCGGAAATCAACTGCTCCACACCCGCGTCGCTGCCGTCGCTGTATCCGCCGTAGCGCAGATCCTGCAGCGTGCGCAAAGCGTCCGCAAGCGATCCGTCCGCCATGCGGCGAATCGTCGGCGGATCCAAAAGCCGCTTCGAAAGCGCCGCCAGGCGTGCGTTCGCATAGGTATAACTCGGTTGCGGCATACGCCTTTCCTCCTACTTAAGAAAACAGAATCTCGGCGACTTTCGTCTCCTCCGCGCCGCGCAATTCGGAAAGAATCGCCTTCAGCGAGCAATCCTTTTCATATCCCTTGCCGTACAGCAGGAAGCCGCGCTCCACAGACGCTTCCTCCTCTGAAAGCGACAGCGATTTTTCGCTTGCCGATACGGCAGCCGAAACGGCTGCCTTGTCCGCTTTTGCGGCCGCGACGGTATCGCCGTTCTCCGCTTCGGCCGAAAGGATTCTGCCGTACAGCGCCGCAAGCGTTTCGGTCGAACTGCCGCACAACGCAGCATACGCCGCCTCAAACGCCTGATCCAGTACCTGACGCTTCGCCGCAAGGACTTCCTTCTTCCCGTCAAGCCGCGCGCGCGTCGCCGCGCCGTCAAGGATTTCCTTTACCGCAACGTCGCGCCGCTTCGCTGCCGCTTCGGCGTTCTCCGCAATCTTCCGGTCGCGCTCGGATGCGATTTGGGCGCAGGCCGCGTCCGCATCGGCGGCAATCTTCGCCGCCGTTTCGTTCGCCTCCGCCAGAATTCGATCGATCAGATGATCGGCATTTGCGTTTCCCATACCGTCCTCTGATCAGCCAATGCCGATGACGAGCAGGAAGGAAATGAGCAGCGCAAGGATTGCGTAGGTCTCAACCATGATCGCCATGACCATGCCTTTACCGGACTCGGTCGGGCGCTTTGCAATCATATTGATACCGGCGCAGGCGACCTTGCCCTGGTAAATTGCGGAAACCAGACCGCCGAACGCGATCGGCATGCCGGCGATCAGATAACGAACGCCGAGCTCCGTCGTAATCGCATCGGCGCCGGCCGTCATAAGACCCGCACGAAGCGCGATCACGATGCCGATCAGCAGGCCGTAGATGCCCTGCGTACCCGGCAGAAGCTGCATGACCAGGCAGTTACCGAACCGATCCGGGTCCTCGGAAACAACGCCCGCGGCAGCCTGACCTGCCATGCCGACGCCGATCGCCGAACCGAAACCTGCAAACAAAACCGCTACCGCAGCGCCGGCTGTTGCCAAAATAGTACCCAATTCCACTTTACTGTCCTCCTGAGAATTATTTAGTGACCTGAATGTGTTTTGTGTTATATGCAAGCGGCCGGAACGCCCGTCCGCCGGCTTGATAAAACCGTCCGTAAAACTCCACATACTGCAATCTCGCGCAGTGCACGAACGCGCCGAGCGTATTGATCGCAAGGTTGAACGTATGGAGCAGGATCAAAAGAATGATGGAGACAATGCCGCCGAGAATCTGCATCGGAAGGCTCTTCCCCTGCATCAGCATGCCGCAGAGCGTATTGAACACCTGCCCGATCACGCCGGTCGCGATGCCGAGCGCGAACAGACGCGCATACGACAGAACGTCCGACAGAACGCCGGTGATGTTGTACAGCTCGCCGAGACCGCCGGTAATCTTTCCGAAGAACTTCGGCGCATTCCGGCCCTTGAACAGCACAATCAGCAGCACGCCGAACAGGGCGACATAGACAGCCGGTTTGGTAACCGTCTCCGGCAGATTCGCCTCCATGCCAGCCATACCGGCAATCGTCGGCAGAAATCCGATCACGAGGCCGAGAATAATCATAACCCACGACAGCTCGTCGAAGATCGCAGTCTTCCAATCGCCGCGCCTGAAGCAGTCGATTGCGTTGATCAGATAGCCGCTGACCATGTGCAGAATGCCGAGGCCCATGCACAGCGCAAGCATCTGCATCGAATCGGTCATCGGGTCGAGCCAGACCGGGAAAATGCCGAGCCGGTCGAAGAACGCGGAGATCACATCGAAGATCGCGCCCGACGCGGGCGTTCTCGAAATGCCGAAGAACGAACCCACGAAAATGCCCCAGATCGCCGTCGAGAGACCGCCCCACGCGAGTACGCGCGAGATGCCGCCGCTCATGCCGGTCGGCTTCTTGATCTTGATATAGGCGAGGGCGCCGAGCGCCAGCAGAATGCCGTAGCCGGTATCGGAAAGCATCAGACCGAACAGCAGGATATAGAACGGCGTCATGTACGGCGTACCGTCGATCCCGTACGGGTCGGGCCGCGAATACAGCGTCTGCACTTCCTCGAACGGCGCAACGACTTTGTTGTTCCTGACGACCGACGGCGGAATCTCGTCCTCGTTCGGATCGCGCACCTCAAAGCTGTACGCGTCCGTAACGCCCTTGATCGTATCCTCCGTGACCTCTACGCGATCCTCTCGCACCCAGCCCTCCAGCAGGAATGCGCTGTTCGTATGCTTCAGCCCGCAGGTTGCCTCCGAGCGATCCATTTCGATCGCTGTCGCATCCGCGGCGTTTTCCAAAAGCTCCAGCTGTTCGCCGTGAGAAACGATCTGCTTGTCGATGTCTTCGATCGCCCGGTCGATCTCCTCCACGCGCTTGTTCAGCAGACGGATTTCCTCCGACGGCGTTCGATCGCTCTTCGGGAACGCGTAATCGGTCCATTCGATCGACTTGATAAAGTTCTGCGCAACGCGGAAATCCGCAGCGCTGCAGGCAACGATCGCGGGAGAATTTGCGCTGTCCTCCAGAAACTCGGTTTCCAGGAACTCCTGTTCCGCGAGCTTTTGCCGATCCTTCTGCGCGCAGAAACCAATGAAATAGCAAACGCGCTTCGTATTGCGGATGCTGCTCATCGGTTGGTTCAGCGGTTCCCACGGAAGCAGATCGGTACGCAGCTGCAGTTTCTTTTCGCGCTCCGCAACAAGCGTCGCTTTCTCATGCAGCAGCGTTTCGACAGCGTCGGTCACGTCCGCCGCACGATCGACGTCCGCGCGGATATCGGACAGCGCGACTTCGCGCTTCTGCGGCGTAAAGAAGCTCTTTTTCGGCGCGAACGGCTTGATCGCTTCCATCGAATCGCTGAGACGCTGCATTCTATTCTGCGCCGCTTCGAGCCGCGCGCCGCCCGCATCCTCGGAAATATCGATAATCTCGACCGTTCCGATGCGCTGCAGCGCTTCCAGAAGCCGTTCCTCATCCGCTTTCAGCGCAATGAGCGAAAGGCGTTTCATCGGTACGATCATAGCTTCGCAATCCTTTCCAGAAGATACGCCGTCGCATCGGGAATCTTCGCTTCGCTTGCCGTGCGGACAGCGTCGATCTCCTTGGACACGTCGGCCAGGATTTCGGCCGCAATCTGCTCGCCGCGCCGTTCGGCAAGCGCCTTCGCCTCGACGGTTTTGGCGCGTTCAAAGTCCTGCGACGCCGAATAGCTCGACTCCGCTTCTTCCTTTGCCGCCGCGATTCGATCGCGCGCGCTCGTATTCGCTTCTTCCAACAGCCGATCCGCCTGCTGCTCCGCTTCGGCGATCCGTTCCATCATCGTTTGCATGGAGTTCCTCCGTTTGCGGCGTCTCGGTACCCCGTCCGCCGCGTTATCCTTTGTCTATTATACCAAATTTGCGCAGGTTTGTACAGTCTGCAAATTCATTGTTTCGTCTGTTTTTTGTTATATTCCGACGCGTCGATCCGGTCAAACCCGGCTGCGCGCAGCAGACGGTTCATATACGCAAGCCCTTCTTCGCTTGTTCCGACGCCCTCCGCCAGAATTACGTCGCACAGTGCACCGACCTCCCGCAGTGCGGAAAACAGGTTTGCGCAGAGCGTTTCCGGGTGCGCGCGGTCGCCGATCTCCGTCGCCGCGATGCCGCGATACCGGAACTGCGTCTGCGCCGTGGACAAAACCTCTACGGTTTTTCCCTCCTCCAGCAGATCGTAATAGAGCGACAACACGCACTTCGAGGTCTCTTCCGGCGTGCCGTCGACTACGATCACGCGCGCGTCCGGCGCGTAATGCTTGTATTTCATACCCGGCGACGCCGCGACCTCCCGCTCACCGAGCGGCTTCAGAATGCTTGCCGCAAGCCGGACCGGCCCGATCACGGCTTCGAGCATTTCCCGCGTGATCGCGCCCGGCCGCAGGATCGTCGGTTCTCCGACAAGCGACAGCACCGTCGATTCCACGCCGTATTTGCAGTCTCCGCCGTCCAGGATCAGGGGAATCCGGCCGTCCATATCGTCGAGCACGTGTTTTGCGTTCGTCGGGCTCGGTTTACCGGAACGGTTTGCGCTCGGCGCGGCGATCGGCACCTCGGCCTTTCGGATCAGCGCGCGGGCCGTGCGATCGGACGGCATCCGCACCGCGACGGTTTCCAGCCCCGCCGTCACCTCGTACGGCACGACGTCGGCTTTATGAAAAATCAGCGTGAGCGGCCCTGGCCAGAACGTTTCGATCAGCGGGTAGGCGCGATCGGGCACGTGCGCCCACAATTTCTTCAGGTCGCTCTTTTTGGCGATATGCAGAATCAGCGGGTTATCGTTCGGCCGGCCCTTCGCTTCAAAAATGCGATTCACGGCTTCCCCATCGAGCCCGTTTGCGCCGAGTCCGTAAACCGTTTCCGTCGGGAACGCGACCAGCTCGCCCGCGCGAATCAGCGACGCACCGAGCGTCGTTCCGCCCTCCTCCTGCGTTACCGCGGATATCACCTGTGTGATCATGCTTCATCCCCTCCCGAAAGCTGCGCCGTGCGTTCTGCAACGATCAGCGCATCGATCAGTTCATCCATATCGCCGTCCAGAAACGATTCGAGACGATACAGCGTCATTCCGATCCGATGGTCCGTCACACGGCTCTGCGGAAAATTATAGGTGCGAATCCGTTCGCTCCGGTCGCCGGAGCCGACAAGGCTCTTTTTGCGATCGGCAAGCTCCGCATGCTGCTGCGAAGCAAAATGTTCGTATAGCTTGCTTTTCAGCATGCGCATCGCCTGTTCCTTGTTCTGCAGCTGGCTGCGCTCATTCTGGCACGCGACGACAATGCCGGTCGGCAGATGCGTGATCCGGATTGCGGACGACGTCTTATTGACGTGCTGCCCGCCCGCACCGCTCGAACGGTAGGTATCGATTCGTAAATCGCTGTCCTTCAGTTCGATCTGAATGTCGTCAACCTCCGGGAGAACCGCAACGGTCGCGGCGCTCGTATGGATGCGCCCCTGGGATTCGGTTTCCGGCACGCGCTGCACACGATGCACGCCGCTTTCAAACTTCAGCCGCGCGTAAACGCCGTGCCGCCCCGAAAGCGAAAGCACGATCTCCTTCACGCCGCCGAGCTCCGTCATGTTTTCGGACAGCGTTTCCGCCTTGAACCCGTGCCGTTCCGCATATCGCAGATACATGCGCAACAAATCTGCGCCGAACAGCGAGGCCTCCTCCCCGCCGGTTCCTGCGCGAATCTCCAGAATCACGTTCTTATCGTCGTTCTCGTCCTTCGGCAGCAGCAGCGCTTTCAGCGTTTCCTCATGGGAGACAATGCGCGCTTCGAGCTCCGCCAGTTCGTCCAGCACGAGTTCCTTCATATCGGGATCGAGCCGATCGTTCAAAAGTTCCCGGCACGAATCGCGCTCCTGTAAATCGGCGGAATACGCGTCGTACGCCTGCACGATTTCCTCGAGTTCCGCATGCTCTTTCACTCGTTTTTGCCATGCGGAAAAATCGTCCATTGCGTCGGGCCGCGAAAGCTCCGCCGCAAGGACCTCATACCGTTCTTTGCACTTTTTCAGCTTTTCAATCATTCGTTTTTGACCATCACCATGCGCGGCCTTCCGCCGTAATCGCAGCGTACCTCCGCCTCGGCAAACAGGCTTTGCACCGCTTCGGCCTCCTGCATGCCGATCTCCAGAAGCAGCGTTCCGCCCGGTTTCAAGCAGTTCCGGTACTCTGCCGCAATCCGGCAGTAGAAATCCAATCCGTCCGCGCCGCCGTCCAGCGCAATCCGCGGTTCGTATCGCAGCGACGGTTCGAGCGATTCCATTTCCGCAGCGTTCAGATACGGCGGGTTTGAAACGATCAGATCAAACGTTCCTCCGATTCTGTCGAACAGATCGCTCTGCACCGTTTCGATCTCTGTTCCGTTTCGTTCGGCGTTTTCGCGGGTCAGCGCAAGCGCATCCGCGCTAATGTCAGCCGAAACGACCGAGACTTTGCGATGCTTTCGAATCGCAATCCCGATACAGCCGCTTCCGCAGCAGAGGTCCAGCACTCGCTCGCCGCCCTTCAGCAGCGAAAGTGCGGTTTCAACGAGCAGCTCGGTGTCCGGCCGCGGGATCAGCGCGCGCGGGTCCGTTCGCATCGGCAGCCCGTAGAATTCCCAATCCCCGAGCACATACTGCAGCGGTTCGCCCTGCAGTCGCCGCTCGATCAGCGCATCCCGGTTCGCCGCCGGATGCGTTTCGCAATGCCGGAGAAAAAACCGCGCCTCGAGCGCTGCATCCTCCTGCGCGATCGGTTTCAGGCGCGCTGTCGTGGTCCTTACCAATTCCGGATCGATCATTCGTCCGAATCCCCTGCATTCGCCGCTTCACAATCACCCGGTTCCGATTCCTCGGACGCTTCGGTCGATTCTTCTGCAGGCGCGGCGTCATCCTCCGTTTCCACAGGCGCGGGATCGCCGATTGTTTCGGCGAAAGCGGGTTCCTCCGCTTTTTCCGCAGCAGCGGGTTCGGTAAAGACCAGATCGTGATCCGGCGGGTTCAGCACGAGCTTGAACGATTCGATCGCCACCTCAAGCATATCGAGATCCGGTTCGCGCGTCGTCAGCCGCTGCAGCGCAAGACCGGGCGCACGCACAATCCGCGCAACGATTCCGTCGCTCGCAGCCGCCGCTTTCAGCACCTCATAGGACACGCCGGCGATCAGAGGGATCAGCAGTATCCGCGCGACGCGGAACAGGAATCGGTTCACACCGACGCTCTGCCAATCGACGAATCCCGGAATCAGGTTCATCAACGCCGTGAACACCGTCGTCAGCAGAATCGAAATCGCCATGACAAGGAACAGATAATTCGTTCCGCAGCGCGGATGGAACCGCGAACACTTCTTCGCGTTTTCGGGCGTCAGTTCGAATTCGGACTCGTAGCAGGCGATCGTCTTATGCTCAGCGCCGTGGTACATGAACACGCGTCCGATTTCCTTCACGCGGGAGATCCCCCAAAGGTACAGCAAAAACGCGGCGAGCCGGAACAGACCCTGCAGAATCGTGCTGACCGAGAGGTTCATATTCGCGAGCCAGTCCCAGCCGAACAGCCGACCGAGCGCTTCAAGTCCCTGCACCAATCCGATCGGAAGGAACACAAACAAACCGAGCGCGAGGATAACGGCCAACACGATCGCAACGACCTTGACGACTTTCATCATCGGAACGTGCAGCGTGTCGGACAGCCACTTTTCAAACTTCGACGGCTCTTCCTCCTCTTCCTCGCCGAGCATCTCCGCCGAACGCGACACGATATCCATGCCGCTCGTCAGCGAATCGACAAACGCGTAAATACCGCGAACAAACGGCCAGGTCGGGAACGAGCCCTTTTTGAACCGCTTGCGCGTTTTGGTGTACTCTTTGGCAAGCGAGCCGTCCGGACGGCGCACGACGATTGCCATTCCCGCGGGTGAGCGCATCATAACGCCCTCCATGACCGCCTGTCCGCCGATTGTGCATTGTTTCATACCGTTTCCATCTCCGTTTCCGCGTCCGTCTTGGCGGACTCCAAATCAAGCGGCGGAAGTTCGGAAAGGTTGTGCATCCCGAATTTCCGCAAAAATGTATCCGTCGTGCCGTACAGCATCGGCTTACCGATCACGTCCTTGCGGCCGACGGCCTGAATCAAATCCAGCTTCTGAAGCTGCGTGATCGCATATTCGCAGCGAACGCCGCGCACGCTTTCGATCTCCGCGCGCGTGACCGGCTGCCGATAGGCAACGATTGCAAGCGTTTCGAGCATGGATTGCGAAACGCTGCGCTTCTGCTCCGGCTGGATCAGCCGTTCCACCGCGTCGATATACGCACGGTTGGAAATCATCTGCGCCGTTTCGTCCGTCACCAACAGCAAAATTCCGCGCTGCTCGTCCCGATACGCGGTTTCCATTTCATACAGCAATTGTCTGACCGCCGCGGTTTCGAGTTCCATCGCACGGGCCAGCTCGGTAATCAAAACCGGCTCGCCGGCGACAAACAGCAAACATTCCGCAACGGACGCCTGTTTCCGATCCATCAGTCCTCTTCCTCATCCATATAGGTGTAATCCGCGTCGTCGCTTTTCAGCTCCTTCGCGCGAATGTAAATCGGCGCAAACGTCGCGCCCTGCGTGACGCGCGCTTCGCCGTGCGCCAGCATTTCCAGCAGCGCCATAAACGTAACGATCTTTTCCATGCGCGTGCTCGTATCCGTGAACAGCTCGTCAAACCGCACACGCCCTTCTTTCAGCCGCGTCCGAAGCTGCTTCACGCGATCGCGCACCGTAAACACGTCCCGGCGCACGCGTCGCACGGTCGGTTCCTGCTCCTCCGGTTCCTCGCGGTTCAGTACCGCATAGAACGCCGCAAACAGGTTGTCGAGCGTCGCGTTGGACAGATCGACCTTCTGCGGCGGCAGAACGATGTCCTCCGGCAGTCGTGAAAACGTCCCCTTTTCGGCTTCAAACCGTTCCGAAAGCGCCGCGCCGACCTCCTTGAACGCCTTATATGCGCGGAGCTGTTCGATCAGCTGCTGCTGCGGGTCTTCCTCGCCCTCCTCCACGGCAACGGGACGCGGCAGCAGGCTGCGCGACTTGATCAAAACAAGCTGCGCGGCGACGGTCAGAAACGAGCTGGCCCGATCCATGTCCACGTCCGAAAGATCGTCCATCAGCGCCAGATACTGCGCCGTGATCTCCGAAACGAAGATGTCTTCGATATTCAGTTCCGCTTTCTCAATCAGGTGCAGCAGCAGATCGAGCGGCCCTTCGAACTGAGAAAGCGATACGCGATATTCCTCCATGTTCAAAGCCCGATAAAGAAAGTAATAACCGAAGCGACCCAGTTCTGTACGATAGTAATCGGCGAAAACCCGAACCGATTGCCTGCGACCAGCAGAACGATCAGAATAATGTTGCCGTAGCGGCGCAGGAAAAAGAACAGCTTTGCCGGCAGAATGCGCGCAAACAGCAGTTCGAAGATGTGATACCCGTCAAGCGGATAGATCGGCAGAAGGTTGAATACCATCAGCGTCACGTTCA
Source organism: Clostridia bacterium (assembly GCA_017448545.1). Classification (GTDB taxonomy): domain Bacteria; phylum Bacillota; class Clostridia; order Christensenellales; family CAG-138; genus UBA3792. The sequence continues at coordinate 43,800 of JAFSLH010000005.1, read as the reverse complement.
GCGACAGGAAATAGGACAGGATCGACATCAGCGCATCGTTGAAAAACGCTTTCGGATAGGTCCGGCCGAGAATGATGAACACAATCGACGTCAGCACCACAAGCAGAAAGTTCATCGCAACGCCGGCAAGCGAAACGACTGCTTCGCCGACCCGGTAATTCCGGAAATTGCGGCTGTTGACCGGCACCGGTTTCGCCCAGCCGAAGCCGAGAAGCAGCAGTGAAAGAAAGCCGATCGGATCGATATGCGCGATCGGGTTCAGCGTCATTCTGCCGAGATTGCGCGCCGTAGGATCGCCGCAACGATAGGCGGCATAGGCGTGCCCCCATTCGTGCAGCGTCAGACTGATCAAAATGACCGGTATCACATACATCAGCTGCCGCAGCACGGACAGCGGATCGGAAAGAAGGGATGAAAGATTCCAAATCATAGCGTTATTATAACGAACCTCTTTTCCCGATGCAAGGCGCATCGCAGGGTGGAAAGCAAACTTTTTGTGATTCAATCCCGCTTTTGCGGGCGTTCGGCAAAGTACCGGTATACCGTGCAGGTCATGCCGCCGTTGGAAAGCTTGCGCCGTTTGTCGGCTTTCTTTCCGTATACCGTTTCAAAGTCGCGCATCGCCGTAATGATGCTCTTTTCCCAACCGGGAAACCGATCGAACACGCCGCGCATCTGCCGGTACAGGCGCTTGACCTCGCGCTCATCCAGCAGCCGTTCGCCGTAGGGCGGGTTGCAAAGAATGACGCCGCGCTCGCGTTCCGGGACAAGGTCCCGAACGTCCGCGACTTTCCAGTCGAGCATCACGCCCGCCTTTTTGGCGTGCTTCTTGCACAGATCGATACAGTGCGGATCAATGTCCCTGCCGACAATGCAGAGCTTGTCGTGCCGTTCCGCGTCATGCGCCTCCTCCCGTGCGCGCGCAAAGGCGGCGGACGGTACAAACTTCCACGCTTCCGACGAAAACAAGCGGTTGCGGGACGGCGCGATATTGTTGGCGATCATCGCCGCCTCGATCGGGATTGTGCCGGAACCGCACATCGGGTCGATCAGCGGCGTATCGGGGAAAAACCGCGAAAGCATCACCATGCCAGCGCCGAGCGTTTCGGACAGCGGCGCCGGGACGTTGAAGGTCCGGTAACCGCGGCGGGATAGGCCGGCGCCGCAGCAATCGAGCGCGAGCGTAACCGCATCCTTCAGAATCCCGACCTCAACGATGACTTCCTCTCCGGTTTCGGGGATCGTATCGACACGATAAGATGCCTTCAGACTCTCGACAATCGCCTTCTTCACAATGCTCTGGCAGTCGGACACGGAAAACAGCGTGCTCTTGGCGCTCTTGCCGTTCACGTGAATCCGCGTTTTCGGCGACAAAAACGGCTTCCAGTCGAGCGCTTTGGTCTGCTCAAACAGTTCGTCGAACGAACGCGCTTCAAACGAGCCGACGACGAGCAAAAGCCGCTCTGCGGTACGCAGCCAAAGCAGCGACCGCGCCATCGTATCGAAATCCCCGTCGAACAGCACGCGCGCGTCGAGCGTTTCAACCGGCTCGATACCGAGCTGTTTCAACTGGATCGCAACGGTGGATTCCAGTCCGAGTTTCGTCGTCGCGCAAAACCGCATGGTCATGAATCCTCCTTCAACTGCCGGAAGATGCGTTTCAGCGCGTTTTCCAATCGGCGGCTGCTGACGTGGTACCACGCGCAGACCATTTCCGGCGTAATCTCCGCATTCTCCACGGACCCGACCGCAAGCAGCAGAAACGCTGCCGAAAACGCCTCTTCCTGCGCCGGCGTCAGTTTCGGATAGCGGCCGGCAAACGAGTTGGTATACAGAATATAAATCCGCATCGCTACGTCGAGCAGATGATCGGACACCAGCGCTTCCTGCGCAGGGTCGACTTCGCGAGCACGCAGCTTCGCCTGCTGAATGTTCCAAAGAATGTAGGAATAGCTGCGCGGCAGCCGATCCGGCACCGTCATCGGCGCGACCGCACCATATTGCCACGACCCGCCCATGTTCAGGGCGAACGGCGGCTCCGCTTCCATCGAAAGCAGCGCGCCGAACGCAAACTGCTTTTCCTCGTCGCCGTGCATGTACGACATCAAAAACCGGCGCAAAAGGCGTTCCGCTTCTGCGTCCCGAATCACGGTCAGCATATGCACAATTACCTTTCGGAACGGCACGATCACGGAAAAGAGCGCCCATTCGATCAGCGCGCGGAACGACGGATCGTTCTTCCAGACCTGCCGGATCGCATCGTCGCCCGCCTGCGCTACGGTTTGCAGCCGATCCCTGCGCGCAAGGTATTCCGCCGTCGGAACTTCATAGTTCAGCGTCCAGCTTTTCAAAAACGATTCCGCCGGCTCTGTCCGAATCGCGTTTTCATAGTACGACGCAACCGTATCGCTCTCGTCGGACAGCTTCAACGTATGATACGTCTCCTCCGCTTTCTGCCGATCGCCCTGCTTCAGATAACAGTAGCCGAGCTGATACAGCATTTCCTTATCATACGGAATAAACTCTTCGAGTCGTTCCAGCGAATCAACCGCCCGGTCGATCTGATCAAACTCGATAAAGACCGTTCCGGCATAGCCGAGCTCTTCCGGCGACGCATCCGGGTCCATGATAACGCGGTCCAACTGCTCCCGCGCTTCCCGCTGCTTGCCCTCGGCGCGGTACAGAAGCGCCATCAGAAGATGCGCGCGGATATGCCGGCTGTTCCGCTTCAGCACGCCGAACAGTACCGCTTCGGCTTCCTGGTTCGCCTTGACCGAAAACAGCAGCATCGCCAAATCCATATCGAGAATATCGGACGCCGGGTACTGCTGCTGCATCGAACGAAGCATTTCGATTGCTTCCCCCGTCCGGCCGGAAAGCTGCAGCGTTTTGGCGACGCGGATTCCTTCGAGCAGCTTGCAATCCTCGCCCTCTTCGAGTCCGATCGAATATTCCAGTTCGTCTTTGTCGTCCAATAGGTCCAGCAGTTCTGCGGCGCGTTCGATATATTCCTGATCACACGCCGTATTCAGGCAGAGTTCCGCGCACTGTTTCGCCGCCGCGAACTCCTCCAGCCCCATGAAATCGGACGCAAGACCGAACAACGCTTCTTCCGGCAATTCGTCGAACGGACGCAACAGCAACAGCACCTGCACGCTCTCCTCATACCGGCGCATCCGGTTCAGGGCTTCCGCATGTGTGATCGCATATTCGAAATTGTCCGGTTCGAGCTCGTAGGCTTTTCGCGCATACTGCGCGGCGCGCAAAAGGTCTTCTTCGTCGAGATACCGTTCGGCGCAGCGGCAGAAAAACGCCGCATCCTGTCGAAACGGAAGAATCATGCCGTTTTCGTCTTTTCCTTCCATACCTTATCCTTTGGCGGATTCCAAAAGGGCCGTCAGCGCCGCCCGGTCAAACCGGTACCGCTTGCCGCAGAACTGACAAGTCAGCTCCGCTTCGCCCTCATGCTCTAAAATATCGTTCAATTCTTCTTCCCCGATCGAAAGAAGGGCGCGTTCCAGCCGCTCGCGCGAACAGTCGCAAAGGTACGCCGGTTCCATGCGCTCCGTGATCTCCGGTTCCAGCGTATCGAGCAAGGCCTTCAAGGCATCTTCGAGCGAGTTTCCGTCCGACAGCAGCGCGGTCAGCTGCGCAATTTTTGGCGCTGCCGCTTCGACCGCCGCAATCGCTTCCTCGCCGCAATCCGGCATCGGCTGAATCCAGATCCCGCCCGCGCCGAGCACCTCGCCGCTTTCCGCCTGCTCGCGCACGCCAAGATACACCAGGGACGGCTGCTGCTCACTCGCCGTAAAATACTGTGCAAAATCCTCGGCTACTTCGCCGGAAACGAGATTGCACATCCCGACATACGGTTCCTTGAGCCCGAGATCGCGAATCAGCGTCAGCTTGCCCGACCTGCCGACGTATCCGCCGACGTCCAGCTTTCCGTCCGCACGCAGCGGCAGTTCGATATCGGGCTCCGTTGCATAGCCTTTGACGAAGCCGCCGTAACGGCCGACGCAAACCAGGTTGCCCGCCGGGCCGTTGCCGGCCAGAACGGTCGTCAGCGTATCGCCCGGATTCTTCAGATCCGACGCAATCATGCTCGTCATCAGCAGCTGACGGCCGAGCGCCGCCGTCGCAACGCGGGAAAGCGTGTGCGTGCGCTGCGCGTCCCGGACCATTTCCTTTCCGCTGATCGCGGTAAAACGAATCGCGTGGCTGCAAAGCATTCCGCGCAAAATCATATCCTGCATAGGTTTCTACCTCTTAATCACATTTTCGGGCGATCCATTGGATGCGATCGCTGTCGGCTTTGGGCGTCTGCTCGGTGAAGGCGTCAAACACGCCGACGATCGAAAAGCCTGCGGCTTCCAGCGCGTTTTTCAGTTCGGTCTCGGTATGTGCGCGTTGCACATGCCGTTCCGCAAATCGACGGTACCGCTCGCCTTCGCGCACGAAGCAGGTCAGGTTCATTTCCGAGAGCCGCGATTCGGGATCGAACGCATTCTCCCAGATATAGGCATAGTCGTCCGTCACTTCCGTGAACGTTTCGTTCCCGAGCGTAAGCTCCAGTTTATATGCCGATGAAACGTCGAACAGCAGCAGTCCGCCGGATTTCAGACAGCCCGCGGCGCTGTGGAAAAACGCTTCGGCTTCCCCGGGCTCCGTCAGATAGTTCACGCCGTCGCAGGCGCAAACGACCGCGTCCACAGGCCGATGCACCGAAAGCGCCGTCATGTCCTGGCAAACGAACGGTAGCATCCGCAGCCCTGCCTGCAGCGCATTCGCGCGCGCCTCCATCAGCATATCTTCGCTGACGTCGCTGCCGACGACGGAAAACCCGGCTTTGGCGAGCCGCACCGTAATCTGTCCGGTTCCGCATGCGCACTCGGCGATCGTTTTGACGTCGAACCGCCGCAGAATGCCGATCAGATACGCGCTCCATGCGTCGTAGTTCACGTCGTGCATCATCCGGTCGTAGGTATGCGCAAACGCGCCGTATGCGTTCATGCGAGCCCCTCCGTTTCGTTCGCGAGTTCCATGAGCCGCGTCAGGCGGTGATTCATGCCGGACTTACGGATGCCCGCGTACTCTGCAAGCTCCGCAAGCGTTGCGTCCGGATAATTCAGCCTTAGTTCCGCCGCCTCCCGCAGACTGACGGGCAGATCGTCGAGCGACATATGCTCCTGAATCTTCCGGATCGCCGCGCGCTGCTTCAGCGAGGCGACGACCTGCTTGTCGAGGTTCGCCGTTTCGCAATTGCTCATCCGGTTCACATAGTTTCGCATATCCTTTTCGACGCGCACCGTTTCGAGCGAAAGCGCGCCGGTATTCGCGCCGATCAGCGCCAGGAAGCCCGCCACGTCGTCGCCCTCTTTCAGGTACACGACGATCCGTTCCTTCCGGTTCGTTTTGTGCGGATGCAGACCGCGCTTGATCAGCAATTCCGAAACCTGCTCCGCAACGCTCTCGACGCGGCAGATCAGTTCCACATGATAGCTGCGCTTCGGATCGACGCACGTTCCGCCGCCGAGAAAGCAGCCGCGCAAAAACGCACGTTCCGTTTCCTCATCTGCAAACACCGCGTCGCCGACCGTCGACAGAATCCGCACGCCTTCTTCGCCGTAGCAGAGCGCTCCGACGTCCGAAAGATACCGATCCGAGTCCGCGCCGGACAGGTTCACCGTATACAGCGCGCGGCGGCGGGATTCGCGTTCTTTCCGTTCGATCACGCTCTCCAGCGCATAATCGCTCTGCGCCAGCTGGGCGATATGCTTTGCCACCGGCAGACTTTCGGTCTGATAAAACACGGAAGGTTTCGGAAACAGCCGGATTCCGGCCGCCGTCATCGTCAGTCCGACCAGCTGCGCGAGCCGTTCGTTCGGCGCATGCAGCCGGATGCGGATCAATTCTTCTCTGCATTTTTCGGCAAAACTCATACCTTTTTCCCGAACCGTTCCGTAATGTCCTCTTCCTCTCGCACAAGGTCGCGATGGAAAATACGAACCGACTGCCCCGCAAGCCGCATCCGCTTGGCAAACGCTTCCGCCGCCGCGACCGAACGGTGCCGCCCGCCCGTGCAGCCGAAGCAGACGCGCAGAATGTGCTTGTCCTGGGCTTCAAACAGCGGAATCATCCGCAGAATGTTCTTTTGCAGATCGTCGAGATACTCCATGACAAACGGCTGTTCCAGGACGAACGACGATACTTCCGCGTCAAGCCCGGACAGCGGCCGCATGGATTCGTAGTAGAACGGGTTGTCCGCAAAGCGCATGTCCACGACGAAATCCGCGTCGATCGGAACGCCGCGCTTATAACCGAAACTCGAGACGATCAGCGACATCTCATCGGTCGAAAACTCGGGCAGAATCTTCTCAATCAGCTTTGAAAACTTCCGTGCCGGAACGTCGCTCGTATCGATAATACGGGTCGCAAGCTCGCGCAGCTCGCCGAGATACCCGCGCTCCGCCGCAACGCCGGATTCCGCCTCGCCCGCTTCTCCGAGCGGATGGCGGCGGCGCGTTTCGTTGTAGCGGCGGCGCAGCACTTCCGTGCGCGCGTCAAGGAACAGGATATCGTGCGGAACCGCAATGCGTTTCAATTCTTCTGCGACCGCGTGCGAATTGTGCGAAAGCAGGCTTTCGCGCGAGTCGATCGTCACGGCGGCGCGTTCGATCTGGGGTACGGCGTTTTCACACATGCGGATGAATTCGCCGAGCATCGGCGAAGGGAGGTTGTCCACGCAGAAAAAGCCGAAGTCTTCCGCGCTTTTAAGCGCAAGCGACTTGCCCGCGCCGCTCATCCCGGTTACGATCAAGAGATACATACCCCGTCCCCCATTCGTTTGATTTCACATTCGAGCCGCACGCCGCGTTCGGCCGTCACGGTCGCCTGAATCTCCGCAATCAGCGCGGAAACGTCGTTCTCCGTCGCGCCGCCGCGGTTGATGATAAATCCGGCATGCTTTTCGGAAACCTGCGCGCCGCCGATCTGTCGGCCTTTCAGTCCGCACTGCTCGATCAGCGCACCGGCAAAATACCCCTCCGGCCGCTTAAACACGCTTCCCGCGGACGGGTATTCGATCGGTTGTTTTTCCCTGCGCCGCGCCGTACAGTCCTGCATCCGCGCCGCCGCGCCGCCGTCGTCCGGCAGGAGCCGAAGCTCGGCTTCGAGTACGATGCGCTGCGGGAACGAAAACGGGCTCTTCCGATATCCCATCTCATCCGGGTTGACGTCAATCCAGCGATCCGTCCCGTTTTCCAGCACGTGAACGCGCGAAAGAATCTGCTTGATCTCCGCGCCGTATGCGCCGGCGTTCATGGCGCAGGCGCCGCCGACGGTGCCGGGAATGCCCGAAAGCCGTTCCATGCCCATAAACCCTTGGGCGACGGTTTCCTTTGCAAGCTGTGTCAAAGACGTGCCGGCGCAGACGCGCACCGTGTTTCCGACGAATACCGGCGCGTGAGTCGGCCGGTCGAACCGGATCACGAGGCCGGAATAGCCCGCGTCGCTCGCCAGAATGTTCGTCCCTTTTCCGAGCAGATATACGGGGACGCCGCCTTCTTCCGCAATCGCAAGCACCGCGGCAAGCGAACGGTAGTCGTTCACTTCCCAAACGAACGCGGCATTGCCGCCGATCCGGAAGCTGGTCAGCTCGGACAGCGGTACATTCTCTTTCGCGCCGTATGCGCGGAATTGTTCGATTGTCGTAACCGTATAGGTATTCATGGTAGTAAGTATACCAAATTTCTCCTGCCGATACAAGTCTATTTCCATAGAATTTGCATCATTCGGTCCCGAAACCGGCGTTCTGCTTCCGCATCGCCTGCATAGGCCGCTTCCGCGTCCGATCGGAGCGCATCCCGCTGCGCTGCAAGCAAAAACGGATCGACCGTCTGTACCGTTTCATAGGCCGCCGCGAGCTCCTTCAAAAGCGGCGCCGCATACTCCGCCGCAACGTCATTGCGCGCCGGAATCGCGCCGAGCTGCCCGAGCGTGCGCTGCTGCGCTTCGTCCAGAATGTATGCGAAGAATTCGCGCAGCGCAAGCGCCGTCTGTTCCGATGCGGCGCTCGCGACGCCGAGCCAGCAGACCGCGTCCGTAAAGTTTCCGACCGGTTCCGCCGTATACAGCGCGCCGAAGGATTCATCGCGCAGCCGATCGCCGATCGACCGCCAATCGCAAACCGTCCCTTCCGCCTCTAAGCACATCAAAGCCGCCGTCGCGTTCGCTTCCGGCAGCGGCACGTCCGCCTGTTCCGTTCGGATCGCTGCATACCCGGTCACGCAGTACGGAACGGCGTAATCCGCATCGAACAGTCCTTCCCGCAGGTTCTCCGACGTCAGGCCGACCGGTTGGAGGGATTCGCGGTCAAGCATACCGGAAAAGAACGAATACCCGTCCGGCAGTCTGCCGTATGCGACACGTTCGCGATACGTCTCCTCCGTCATGCCCTCCACTTCGATATGCGTACCCTTATGCTTCTTCTCATATCGTTCCGCACAGAACTGAAGCCACTTGGTCAGACTTCCGCTGTACGTTCGCGCCGAAACGATATGATACAGCGTCACCGTGCCGTACGCCGGCTGCGGTTCCTTATGCCGTACCGAATCAAAGAAATCCGACTGCGCCTGTTTCCGAAGATACGCCGGCGCGAGCAGCAGAACAATCGGCAGCAGCACGCACAAAATAATCCGAACAGTTTTCATGATACACGGTATGCGACAAACGTCGTATCCATTCCGAAAAGCTCGCCGCTTTTCGGCAAAGGGATGCGGCAAGGTAAAACGGAATCCAACAAAGAAACCGTTTGATAGGAGGTTCCAATGGAAATCAACGCACAAAAACGCGGCTCCGGGCTGGTTGCGTCGCTCGTCGGCGAGCTGGATCAGCACAATGCCGAAAAGGCGCGCATCATGCTCGATACGATGCTGCGGGATATCACAATTCGGGATCTGACGCTGGATCTATCGGGCGTCACCTTCATGGACAGCGCAGGACTCGGCGTTGTGCTCGGCCGGTACAAAACGATCCATATGCGCGGCGGGCGCGTGATCGTAACCGGCGTTTCCGCCGCCGTCGACCGCATCTTTCGGATGTCCGGCATTTATACCCTCGTGGAGCGCCGATAGGAGGTAACGTCATGCAAAACAACATCGAACTGTATTTTTCCGCTTTGACGCAGAACGAAACGTTCGCGCGCGCCGTCATCGCCGCGTTTGCCGCGCAGATGAATCCCTCGATTGAGGAGCTTTCCGACCTCAGAACCGCCGTTTCGGAAGCCGTCACAAACGCGATCATTCACGGTTACGAACGCGACGGTTCCCGCTGCGTGAAAATGCGCTGTACGATCGACGGCGATCTGTTGACGGTCGCCGTGCGTGACGACGGCTGCGGCATTCCGGACGTGGAGCTTGCGCGCAAGCCGTTCTATACGTCCAAACCGGAGCTGGAACGGTCCGGCATGGGGTTCGCCGTGATGGAAGCGTTTATGGATCGCGTAACCGTCGAATCCGCACTTGGCAAAGGCACGACCGTCACCATGGAGAAGCGGATATGCCATGCCGAACGATGAGCGCTTCCACGGTCTTTTGGCTGCGGCACAAAGCGGCGATCGCGAAGCGGAACAGCGACTGATCGCAGAAAACATGCCGCTTGTGTACGCCGTTGCAAAGCGGTATACGGGCTGCGGCACGGACGCGGACGACCTGTATCAGCTCGGCGCGATCGGACTTTTGAAAGCGATCCGGCGGTTTGACTCGAGCTATGAAGTCTGCTTTTCGACCTATGCCGTTCCGATGATCGCCGGTGAAATCAAGCGTTTTCTGCGGGACGACGGTATCATCCGCTATTCGCGATCGGTCAAGGAGCTCGCGTATCGTATTCGGAAGATTTCCGCCGAACACCCGGAGCTGACCGTTTCGGAGCTTGCCCGGGAAATCGGCGCAAGCGAGGCCGATATCGCCGCTGCGCTCGCTTCGGAAACCGCGCCGCGGTCGCTCGACGAACCGGACCCGATCACGGGCGATCCGTTTGGACTCTCGATTGCGGCAGAAAACGACGAACCGCACGCCGACGACCGGATGCTGCTCGGCGCGCTCCTGGACGATCTGACCGAACGGGAACGAACAATCCTGCAGCTGCGATACTTTGAAGAACAGACGCAAACCGAGGTCGGCAGACGGCTCGGCGTATCCCAGGTGCAGATCAGCCGTCTCGAAAAGAAGATTCTGCTGCAGCTGCGCGCCAAAACAAAACAGGAGGGGTCGATCTGACCCCTCGCATTTGTATGTCTCAGAACTTGTTCCCCGTCTGCGCTTCGATTGCAACATTGCCGGAAACCATGTCGAAATCGTACAGGTATTGTCCGCCGTTCACGACCGTTTTGTTGCCCTCGACCGAAACGTTCTCAAACCCTTCGACCGTCACCTTGCCCGAGATCGAATCCAGGTCTACTTTGAACGATGCGTCCGCCGGGAGCGCAAAGGAGAAGCTGCCGGACATGCTGTCCACATCGATCCGCTCCGGTGTGTTAACCAGATCAAACGCCATACCGGCGCTGGCGGAATCCACGTCCAGCTTGCCGATCGAACAGGCGTTGAACGTGCCCGAACCGGATGCTGTGTCGATGTCCACCTGTCCGAACGCGCATCCGGTCACATTCAGCGCGCCGGAAGCCGTGTCAAGATCGAGCTTATCTGCCGTGAGATCCGTAAGATACACCTGTGCGGACGCTACGTCGATATCTATCGTTTTCAGCGCCGATTTCGGCAGCGTGATCAGCAGCGTCTTGGTCGCCTCCGGTTCGCCTGAATGGAGCGTCAGATTGGCCTTGAATTGGTCGACCGAAAGCGTTCCGTCCGTAAGACGGTGGCGCATTCTTCTCGATTCCGCGATTTCGCCCGCGCTCGCCGTCATCGGATCGACGTTCCCGAGAAATTCCGAAAGCGTTACGCCGGTCGCCTCGTCGGTCGCCAGAATCACAATCCGGCCCGCCGCCCAGTCGATGCGAATCGTGGTCGGCGTCTCGTCATAGCTCCCGTTTCCGTAATTGTATGAGCCGTCGTCATCGGAAATGACCGGAATCCCCACGAGATTGATTTCGGGAATCGGCAGATCCGTCACGGTCTTTTCAAACGTATCCACAACCTTCTGCAGCGCCTTGTTCGGCAGCGATCCGTCAATCAGACCGGCTGCGCTGCAGCCGAGCGCGCCGAGCAGAAAACCGGTCAGAATCACTGCAATAATGCTGCAGGAAACAATCTGTGCAATCGCTCTTTTTCTCATATCAAGCAACCTCCCTTGCCGTAGCATGTGTCAATTGAATAATACCGTTAGCAACGCCTGTGAGACATCCCGCGATCGGGAACACAAGCCAGGTGATGTACCAGAGTCCGGTACGAATCGTCAGATAGTAGAACGCTGCGCCGGCCGCAAGGTTCATAAAGCCCTGGAACAGCAGGCCGAACCACGGCAGACCGCAGCACAGCCGGACGATGCTGCGTGCAATCGCGTACAATCCACCGGCGAGCACGAAGATGACCCAGGTGTAATACCATGCGCCGGTCGTGAGACTGACGCGCATAAAGAGCGCGACGGTGGAAACCCAGTAGATCGCCGTCAGGATTGCGCCGGGAATACGAACCCATTTCGGAATTGCGGGCTGCATGGCAGGCCGCTGCTTCGGCGCGGCGGACTGATCCTGCGACTGCTGCGGTGCGGTCTCGTGCAAAGTCGTCTGCGGCGGCGTTTGCTGCTGCGCCTGTTCGTCCATGCAATCCCTTTTCGGCGGAACGTGCGGCACGGTACGGGCGCGATCCTTTTCGCCGCCCGCTACAAGCATGCCGATACCGGCTGCGATCGTGCAGAACATTGCGCAGAGGCCGATCACGGCGCCGTGCGCCGGCAGGATTCTCACAACGCGGACGTTCTCATACAGAATGCCGAGCATCAGCATCGAAAGGCTCGAAATGATGACGCCGACGCCGAGCGCACGCAGCAGGCGCGCATCCTCCGCCGCCTTGGTCGGTTTCGTCCGGCCGCTGAGAATCATCAGCGTCGTTGCGGCGGCAATCATCGTAAACATCAGCGCGACGCCGAACAGTGCGAACTTGCTGCTGATTGTTGCAAGCAGGATGATCGGCACGAACGACGTGCAGTACAGAATGACGGCGACCGTCCGCAAAGCATTCGTATTTTCACGCTTCGGGTAAAACGGCTTCAAAAGCTCCGCCGTCTGTCCGAGCGAAAGAACCGCGATGCGGTAAGCTTCCTCCTCGGTTTTGCCGTTGGCGATCTCCTCATCAAAGCGATCGAGCGTGTTTTGCAGCAGCTCGTCATGGAAATCGCGCGCCGCCTGTGAATCGACCGTGCCGGCAAACAGCCGATCGATATAGGCATGCAGTTGATCACGCATTGTCTTCCCCTCCCGTTTCCAAAAGATTTCGAATAATCCGTTCCGCTTCGTTCCAGGACGCAAGCTGTTCCTCTCTCGCGCGCCGTCCGGCGTCCGTGATGCGGTAGTACCGTCTGCGCGCACCGGTCGCTTCGCCGCCCCAGTACGCGGTGATCAGTCCGGTTTCCTCCAACCGGCGGAACACCGTATACAGCGTGGCTTCCTTCAATTCATACTTGCCTTCCGAAAGACGCCGGATCGTCTTGTTGATCTCGTATCCGTAACTGTCATGCTTGAGCAGCTGCGAAAGGATGATCGTATCCGTATGTCCCCGGATCAAATCCGCTGCAATTGACATTCGCGTTCCTCCTCTCTCTGTTTAAGCATATTATAAAGCGATGTACCTCATCTGTCAAGGTATATCTTCACATAATATAAATATATTTTTGATGCAAAAAAAGCGCCGTCAAGAATCTCACAAAAGAATCTTAACGGCCCTTGGTTGTATTCTTTTGATGCGCGCTCCTGAAAAAGAGATGCGCGATCGGTTACTGCGCCATCATTGCTTTCGGATCGAAACCCGTAATCACTGCGACAAGCGCGATCAGCCCGCACAGAATCAGAGCGAGCACAAGGCTGCACCAGTACGAGCGCGCAAAGTTGCGCCGGTTGATGTTGCTTCCGGAGATCGAAAAGATAATCAGAAAGATGAATCCGATGACCGGGATCGAAAACAGTATCGTATAGCCGAAATACCCCCACGGGGAAAGCGGCCGATACTTTTCAGGCAAATTCATTTCCATGTTCATTTCTCCTCTGTCTTTTGTTCGTTTTGTTTCTGTTCAGGCTGCGGTTTTTGCACCTGCGGCGGCGCGCTGAAATGCAGCTCCTTTTCTTCTCCCTTGAGTATCCGTTTGATATTCTCTCGGTGCCGCACAATCAAAAGGCCCGACGCAGAAAGCGTATACCAGATATAATAGCGCGGAATCCATCCGATCAGATGTGCGATCACGACAAAGACTGTAAACAGCGTCGCCGTCAGGATGGAAACAATCGAAACGCGCTTCGTGATCAGGAAGATGACGACGAGGCACACGGTCGCCGCCAGCGCCGCCTGCCAGCAGAAGCACCACATGATCGCAAAGCTGCAGGCAGCCGCCTTTCCGCCGCGGAAGCCGTAGAGAACCGGGAAGCAATGGCCGTACACCGACGCGGCTGCGGCGAGACATCCGCCGACCGACACAGCAAGCGCCGCATCGGAGGCGTGCAGGCCGAGCCAACCGCCGATCAGCCGTCCGAGCACAAACGCGATCGCCGTCTTGCTCGCATCGCCGATAAATGTGATGATGCCATACTTCGTGCCGTAAACGCGCACCATGTTCGTCGAGCCGGCGTTGCCGCTGCCGTGGTTGCGCACGTCGTCACGAAACGCGATTTTGCTCACGATAATCGCCGTCTGCACGTTTCCGATGAAGTACCCCATCACGACCAGCAGCAGAATCACCAGAACATTCCAGGATTGAATCCACATATTATACCTCTTCCTTCGTCCGGCTGCGGAAACAGATGCGGATCGGCGTTCCGGCAAACCCGAACGATTTCCGGAAATAGTTCTCGATATACCGCTCGTAGGAGAAATGTACCAGAGCCGGATCGTTGACGAAGATCACAAACGTCGGCGGCTGCACGGCAACCTGCGTCGCATAGAACAGCTTCAGCCGTCTGCCGTTCTGCGACGGCGGCTCGTTCATCGCCACCGCCTCGCCGACGATGTCGTTCAGCGTTCCGGTCGGAATCCGGCGAATGCTCTGCGCATACACGTCGTTCACCATCGACAGCACCTTCTGCACGCGCTGACCGGTCTTAGCCGAGATAAACAGATACGAAACGTACGGCATGAAGTTCAGCGAGACGTTCATATCTTTCTTGAACGATTCGATCGTATACGTATCCTTTTCGACAAGGTCCCACTTGTTGACCAGAATCACGCTCGGCTTGCCTTCTTCGTGGACATAGCCCGCAATCTTGACGTCCTGTTCCGAAAGGCCTTCCGTCGCGTCGCAGACGAACAGCACCACGTCGGCGCGCCGGACCGCCGCCAGCGAACGAATCACGCTGTACCGCTCGATTGTCGCATCCTCGACCGCGCGCTTGCGGCGAATCCCCGCCGTATCGACCAAAACGTACTTTTGCCCGTCGCGCGTAAACGGCGTGTCGATCGCGTCGCGCGTTGTGCCCGGCACATCGGAGACGATCACGCGCTGCTCGCCGAGCATGGCGTTGACCAGGGACGATTTGCCGACGTTCGGCCGTCCGCATACGGCGATGTTGATGACGGATTCGTCCTCCGCCGCTTCGACCGCGGAAAAGTTGTCGCAAACGGCTTCGAGCAAGTCGCCGAGGCCGATGCCCTGCCCTGCCGAAACGATGATCGGTTCGCCGAGTCCGAGCGTATAAAAGTCGTAGATTGCATCGTGGAACTGCGGCGCGTCCAGCTTGTTGACGCCGAGAACGACCGGCTTATTGGACTTACGCAGCATCGCCGCGACTTCCTCGTCCGCGCTCGTCATCCCCTCCCGTCCGTCGACCAAGAAGATGATAACGTCGCAGGTTTCGATCGCGATCTCCGCCTGCCGCCGCATCTGCACCGCGATCTTATCTTCATTTGCCGGCTCGATGCCGCCGGTGTCGATCAGCGTAAACGAATGCGTCAGCCATTCCGCATCCCCGTAAATCCGGTCGCGCGTGACGCCGGGCGTATCCTCTACGATTGCGAGTCTCCGGCCGATCAGCCGGTTAAACAGCGTCGATTTTCCGACGTTCGGTCGGCCGACAATCGCTACCAACGGTTTACTCATACAATATCCTCAAACAGTTTTGCAACCAGATCGGCGCCGTCCGAAACGGTGACGATCTTCACATGCAGCGTATTCTCAAGCTCCGTGACGGTCATCCCGTCCAGGAACACATCCTCCTTCGCGCGCAGCATATTGCTCGGAAGGATCAGCGTCTTTTCCAGCGGCTTGTCCTTCAGTTCGGTCACAAGGTCCGATCCGGTCACGAGCCCGCCGACATGCACGTTCCCGCCGAAATAGCGGTTCGGGATCGGGTACAGACGCCAATGGATGCCGTACCCGTCCAGCACCGGATACAGCTCGTTAAAAAACACCGAAGCCGCCGTGCCGCCCGCCATCGAAACGTACTTCTCCTGCGGCAGCGGATCGCGATCGGACAGCGCTTCCAGAAACTCCGTCGCAAACAGCCGCAGCATCCCGACGCCGTTTTCGATCTGTCCGTAGTCCTCGTAAACTTCCTCCGCCGGAATCGGCAGCCCGGCGTTCAGATACCATTCGTCGGAAAGGAACGCAAGCCGCGTTCCGATCGACCTGAGGCATTCCCGCTGGAACGCTTCGACCTGCTCGATCACCGTGCGGCTGCCCGCCGCGTCAAACGTGTCCAGATGCTCGAGCCGCTCGCGGAACTTCGTCACGCCGACCGGAACGATTGCAATCGAGGCGGTTGCAGGAACAAGCTCGCGCAGTGCGGACAGCGTTTCGTCCAGAATCGCGCCGTCGTTGATCCCCGGGCACAGAACGATCTGCGCATGGAACTGAATCCCGGCGTCGCGCAGCGCTTCGAGCCGTTCGCGAATGCGGCCCGCCGTCGGGTTCTTCATCATGCGGATACGCACTTTTGGGTCGATTGCGTGCACCGAAATATAGAGCGGGCTGACTTTACGGCGCAGAATGCGGTCAAACTCCTCATCGTCCACATTCGTCAGCGTCACATAATTGCCCATGATGAACGACATGCGCCAGTCGTCGTCCTTCACCTGCAGGCTCGACCGAACGCCGCGCGGCATCTGATCGATGAAGCAGAACATACAGTGGTTTTTGCAGGTCTGCATCCGGCTCATCAGACTCGTTTCAAAGCAGAGACCGAGCGGTTCGTACTCATCCTTTTTGATGCGCATCGAAAGCGTCTCGCCTTTGTGGCAGACGTCGACGTGCAGCACGCGCTCGGCGGTCAGCTTTTCATAGTCGATCAGATCCTTCACCGGTTCGCCGTTCACGGCAAGCAGCGCATCGCCCGCACGGATTCCCGCGCGAGCCGCCGGCGTTCCCGGTTCCACATATGTAATTGCCTGTGCCGTCAATTTCATACAGTTCAGTTTACCATACACGCCCTGTGTTTGCAAGTGCGAAAATCCGCCCGCGGTCGTTCCGCAGGCGGAGAAGGCGTTCTGTTCAAAAGTCGAGGAAATCAGAGTTTTTCCGCAAGTTCCCGTGCGATCCGGTCGTACAGCGCGTCGCAGCGCGCAGTCAGTTCCGAAAGGGCTGCCTGCTGCTTCTCAAACAGCTGCTGCGCTTCTTCCCAGTCGGCAAAATACGGCAGATTAGCCAAAACGTTCAGCCATGCCGTCTTTGCAGACGTCCTGAGGCAAGCCGCAGCCGCCGCGAGGTCGCCGACGCAGGTACGATTGCTGCGTCCGTACAATGATTCGAGCAGCGAAACGGTCTTTTGCGACGCTTCCATCACCGCGCACGGAACGTCCGTCGCAACGTGAATCGCGCGCTGCAGCGCCGCTTTCCGCTCTGCCTGTTCTTTGTCGGTTCCCTTCGGCATGGCCAGTGCGGCCATATACCCGTCGTACGCCGCCGCATCCGCGTCCGCCAATTGACAGAATTGCTCGATCAACGGCAACAGCGCGTCCGAAGCCGCGACTGCGTCTGCTTCAAAAGCCGCATACTTTGCGCGGCCGCGCGTGAGCTCCGCAACCATCCGGCCGAGCGCAGCGCCGAGCGCACCCGACACGCCCGCTGCCGCTCCTCCGCCGGGAGCGGGCGCATCGGAACCGAGTCGCATCAAAAAGCTCTGCAGGGATTCGTTCTGTTCGTCTTGTTCCATCGTTCCCTCCTCAGAGATTCTTTTTTGCGTCGGAAAGCAGCCGCATCGCATGCGCGAGCGCTTCGGCGTCGGAGGCGTCGCTGCCCATAATGCGTGCAAGCTCGGCGGCACGTTCCGATTCCGACAGCCTGCGCGTACTGCTGCGCGTTGTGGATTCGTCGGATGTTTTGCTTGCGACAAACTGCGCGTCGGCATACGCCGCGATCTGCGGCAGATGCGTCACGCACAAAACCTGATGCCGTTCGGACAGCGCGTGCATTTTCTGCGCGACCGCGTTTGCAATCCGGCCGGAAATACCGGTGTCGATTTCGTCAAAGATCAGCGTTTCGATCCGATCTGCGTCGGACAGCGCGATCTTCACGGCAAGCATGATGCGGGAGATTTCGCCGCCGGAAGCGACCTTCCACAGCGGTTTCACCGGCTCGCCGCGGTTCGCGGAAAGCAGAAACTCCGCTTCGTCGACGCCGTTTTCGGAAAGCTCCTCCGCTGGAATGCGTCGAAAAGCCGTTTCAAACCGGGCGTTCGGCATGCCCATATCGCGCATTTCATTCAGCGCCGCTTCGCAAAGCTTTTGGGCCGCCGCCTTGCGCACGTCGGACAGCCGCACGGCAAGCCGCTCGAACTGTGCGAGCGCCGCGCGGAACTGCCGTTCCTTGCTCTCCGCCTGATTGTCGCCGTCGACCAGCAGCGCAAGCTCCTCGCCGATTTTTGCGCGGTACGCCAAAATTTCCGCAATCGTCGCGCCGTACTTGCGCTTCAGCGTTTGCAGGGACGCGAGTCGGCTCTCGATCTGATCCAGTTCGTCCGGGTCGTAACAGAACGACGAACGCGCATCCCGCAGCGCATACGAAACGTCTTCCAGATTATAATAGGATTCATCGGTCCGGTCGCTCAGTTCGCGATAGCCCGCGTCGAACGCGCCGATCCGCTGCAGCGCATCCCGCGCTTCGGACAATGCGTTCAGAACGCCGTTGTCGCCGAACAGCGATTCATAGGCGGTATTCAGCCCGTCCGTGATCGTTTCGGCGTTCCGCAAAACGGTTCGCCGCGCGTCGAGTTCTTCCTCCTCGCCGTCCTTCGGATCGAACCGGTCGATCTCCGCGATCTGGAACCGCAGCATATCGATCCGCTGCATCCGCTGGGACAGGCTCGCTTCCAGCTGCTTCCATTCCCGCTGCAGCCGAACGGCTTCCTCCCGCGCATGGGATACCTGTTCCAAGATGCCGTCCGGATCGTCGGAATACGCGTCGATGAACCGGATATGCGTTTCGGGGTCTAAAAGCTGTTGGTGCGCATGCTGGCCGTGCAAGTCCACGAGCAGCGCGCCGAGCGTTTTCAGTTCGGCGGCGGAAACGAGCGTGCCGTTCACGCGGCAGACGTTTCGTCCGGTCTGCGACAGTTCGCGGTACACCGTGAGAATCTGCCCGTCGTCCAGTTCCCGCTCTTTCAAAAAAGCGAGCGCCGGCGAATCCGAAGCAAGCGAAAACTCCGCTTCCACCGTCGCTTTACTTGCGCCGGTACGGATGCTTTCGCGGCTGGAACGGTCGCCGAGAACGAACCCGACCGATTCGATCAGAATCGATTTGCCTGCGCCGGTTTCGCCCGTCAATGCAGAAAAGCCGGCATCGAATTCGACGTCGGACTTATCAATCAAAGCAATATTGCGAATGGACAACCGATTCAGCACAACAGTTCTCCGTTATTGAATCATTTTCTGGAATTTCTTCATGACTTCCGAAATGTTCTTCCCATCCTTCACGGCGACAAAAATCGTATTGTCGCCCGCGATGGAACCGGCGATCTCACTCCAATGCAGCGAGTCGATCGCTTCACCCGCGGCGGAAGCGCTGCCGGCAATCGTCTTGAGCACGATAATATTGCCCGCGCCGGTCATCGAAATGACGCAGTTTGAGAACAGACTGATAAACCGATCCTGCATGTCGGACTCCGCACGCTCAACCGTCGCGTATTTATAGCGTCCCTCGCCGGTCTGCACCTTGATCAGCCGCAGTTCCTTGATGTCACGCGACACGGTTGCCTGCGTCACGTCAAAGCCGTGCGTCGAAAGGACGCGCGCCAGCTCTTCCTGCGTTTCGATATTTTCGGAAGCGATCAGCTTCAAAATCATGGAATGTCGTTTGCTTTTCATGCCCAACCTCAAATCAAGTCAGTTTTTCGGCAATCAGCCGGAACGGATTGCGATCCGTAAAGGAAAGAATCCGGGTCGTATCGCACGAGCGCGTGATCGAAAGAACGTCGCCCTTCTGCAGCTTTGCAATCTCGTCGCCGTCGGAGGCGACAAAACAATTGTCCGAAACGGAGATCTCCACGACGGAATCCATCGAGGCGACGACCGGCCGGATATGCAGCGTATGAGGGCAGATCGGCGTAATCAGCATCGCGTCGAGCCCGTTTGCCACAATCGGCCCGCCGGCCGAAAGCGAGTACCCGGTCGCCCCCGTCGGGGTTGCAACCACAATCCCGTCCCCGAACAGCGCGCCGACGCGGTTGCCGTCGATCGCAAAATCCAGCTGCGCGACGCCGGAGAACGAGCTTTTGAACACGAGCACGTCGTTCAGGCACGATACCGGCGGCTTTCCGTTGATCGAAATCGCCAGCATGGAGCGAACGGATTCCCGATAATCGCCCGCCGCAAACCGGCGCAGCGCTTCCGGGAACGTTTCTTCGGTCAGTTCGGTCAAAAAACCGACCCGGCCGCAATGAACCCCCATCAGCGGAATATTGTTCCGACAGGCAAGATGCGCCGCCCGAATCAGGCTTCCGTCCCCGCCGATCACGACAATCGCGTCGGTTCCCGGCGGTACTTCGGTATCCGTTTCGGTCGCTTCCAAGCAAGAAAACCCGGCCTGTTCTGCCGCCGCACGAATCCGCAGTACGGTGCCTTTCAGTTCCGGGCGCATGGAATTGGCCATCAAAACAAGCTGCACGGTTCGATCCTCATCTCTGCATAGTGCCTTATCATTATACAGTCGGGTTCCAAAATATGCAAGGAATTTATGAATAAAAATTAACGGAAATCCTCGCAATTATGCGCTTTTTCCACGGTTTCGGCCGCCAAATCGCAAAATTCCGTCTCTGTTGGGATGATTTTGGGACTGCGCTTTTGTATGAATAGCAGGAACTCAATGTTGCCTTTCGGTCCCGTAATCGGTGAATAAGAAAGTCCGCGCACCGAAAAACCGACGCCGTCCGCGAACGACATGATCTCCCGGCAAACGCGCGCATGGATCGCCGCGTCCCGCACGACGCCGTTTTTCCCAACCTCGCCGCGGCCCGCTTCGAACTGCGGCTTGATCAGTGCGACGACCTCTCCGCCCTCCGGCAGACACGCATACAGCGGCGGCAGAATCAGCCGCAGCGAAATAAACGAAACGTCAATCGATGCAAACGAAATCGGTTCTTCAAACCATTCCGGCGCCATGTTGCGCGCATTCGTGCGCTCCATGACCGTCACGCGCGGATCGTTGCGCAGCGACCAGTCCAGCTGTCCGTACCCGACGTCGATCGCGTATACGCGCCGCGCGCCTTTCTTCAGCATCACGTCGGTAAACCCGCCGGTGGACGCGCCGACGTCCGCACAGACGCGGCCGTTGAGGTCGATCGGAAACGTTTTGACCGCCTTATCGAGCTTCAATCCGCCGCGCGATACGAACGGAATCGCCGCCTCCACGATCACGATCTCCGCCGTCTCGGAAACCTCCTGTCCGGCTTTCTGCGCCAAAACGCCGTCTACACGCACTTCCCCCGCCATGATCTCCGCACGGGCCCGTTCGCGGCTCGGCGCAAGGTTGCGCCGTACCATTTCCACATCCAGACGCACTTTCGTCATCGGCTCATCAACTCCTTCCAAGCCGCCTCGATTCCGTCAACCGTCAGGCCGAACCGCGCACGCTGCTGCGCCACGGAACCATGCGCGACCGGGTGATTCGGAATGGCGACAGACTGCACCCGGCACGGATTACACCGCAGCGCAATCTGCGGCGCAACGGACGCCACGTTTTCTTCCACGACGAGAATGCGCGTTCCCTTGCTGCGATACTCCTCCAAAATCGATTCGTCGAGCGGAGACAGAAACCGCATATGCGTCAATCCCGCGCCGGTTCTTTCCGCCGCTTCCCGCGCCGCGGGCAGCATTGTCCCGGTTGCCAGAATCACGGATTCCGTCGCCGGACGCAGCGGCAGCCACTTTCCAACCGCAAGCGGCGCTTCCCCGCCGCCTTTTGGCATCGCGCCGCGGCAGTAACGAACGACGGCCGGTTCGGACCGCTGCAGCGCAAGCCGCAGCATGTCCCGCAATTCCGCCTGGGTTGCGGGGCTATACACGACGAGGTTCGGCATGGAAGCGAGGTAAGCCGGGTCGTAAATACCCTGATGCGTTTCCCCGTCCTCGCCGACCAGTCCGGCGCGATCAAGCGCAATCACGACCGGCAGATTCTGCAGGCAGACGTCGTGCAGCAGCTCGTCATACGCGCGCTGCAAAAAGGAGGAATACACGGCGACGACCGGGCGCATTCCTTCCGCGGCAAACGCCGCCGCCATCGTAACGGCGTGCTCCTCCGCGATGCCCACGTCAAAGAATCGGTCGGGGAACGCTTCGGCAAATTCGGACAGTCCCGTCCCGGTCGGCATCGCCGCAGTGATTGCAACGATCCGTTCATCCGCCGCGGCAAGCTCCTCCAGCGTTTGTCCGAACACGGCCGAATTGCTTACGGCCGGCGTCGACAGCGGCTTTCCGGTTTCGACCGAAAACGGCGCAACGCCGTGGAACGCTTCCGGGTTCTCCTCGGCAAAGGAATAGCCCTTTCCCTTTTGCGTGATCGTATGCAGCACCACCGGCTTCCCGAGATCGCGCACGCGCTCCAGGTACCGGATCACCTTTTTTACGTCGTGGCCGTCGATCGGCCCGATATAGGTGAAACCGAGATGCTCGAACGGCAGGTTCGGCATCAAAAACTTCTTCACGCGGTTCCGCATTCGCTTCATGTGCAGTTCCAGCCACTTGCCCGTTTTGCTCATCTCGAGCACGCGTGTCAATCCGCGCTTGAACGCATTGTACAGCCTGCCGGACCGCATCGACGCAAAATGGTTGGAAATCCCGCCGACGTTTTTCGAGATCGACATCTCGTTATCGTTCAAAAGGACAATCAGCGAAAGCGGCTCCCGCCCCGCGTCGTCCATCGCTTCAAACGCAAGACCGCCCGTCATCGCGCCGTCGCCGACCAGAGCGACCGCCGTTCCGGTTTCTTTGCGCAGCCGCATCGCCCGCGCATAACCGAGCGCAGCGGAAATCGACGTGCTTGCGTGGCCGGTGTTGAATGCGTCGTGTTCGCTCTCTTCCCTTTTGGGGAACCCCGACAGCCCGTCCTCCGTCCGCAGCGTATGGAATACATCGCGCCGCCCGGTCAGAATCTTATGCGCGTACGCCTGATGCCCGACGTCGAACACCAGCTTGTCCTGCGGACTGTCAAACACACGGTGCATCGCCACGATCAGCTCTACCGCGCCGAGGCTCGACGCCAGATGCCCGCCTGTTTTTGCGACGTTTTCAATCATGAACGCGCGAATCTCCGCGCAAAGCGCCGGAAGGTCCGCTTCGTCCATCCGTTTCAGGTCTTCTATGCTGTTGATTTGATTCAGAAACCGATATTCCATGTTATTCCGTTCGGCAGGTCAGCGCACGAATCAGCTGCCGGAGCTCGTCCGCAGCCGCGCCGTCAAAGTCTGCCAGCGTAGCAAGCGCGCTGCGTTCTGCTTCCGCGGCAAACGCCCGTGCGCCGTCCTCCCCGTAAAATGTCACAAACGTCAGCTTATCTTCCGCCCGATCGCGCTCCGCGTCCAGGAGGTCGTCCGTGATCTGAAAGAGCATGCCGATCGTCTCGCCCAGTGCGGCAAACGCCGGCATCAGGTCGTTTCGATCCGCAAGGTTCGCCGCCGCTTCCGTTGCCGCGCGAAAAAGCGCGCCGGTTTTCTGCCGGTGCAGTTCCCGCAAAAAGGCTTCGGAGCGATCCGACGCGTTCAGATCGTAAGATTGGCCGCTGACCATATCCAGCGCGGCCGAGAGAATCGCCGTCTTTGCCGCGTCGTGGCCCGGCTGCTTCGAAAGCAGCAGCGCGGCAGCCGTCAGAAGCCCGTCCCCGGCCAGAATGCCGTTCGCCTCGCCGAACTGCTTGTGCGTGCTCGGCTTTCCGCGGCGAGAATCGTCGTTGTCCATGGCCGGGAGATCGTCGTGAATCAGCGAATAGCAATGAATCATTTCGAGAGCGCACGCAAACGGCAGCGTGGTTTCCGGGTCCGCGCCGAGCATTTCCGCCGTGCAGAGCAAGAGGCAGGGCCGGATCCGCTTTCCGCCGTCCAAAAGCCCGTACCGCATACTTTCGGCAAGAATCGGCGCAAGGCCCTCCCCCGCGCTGTATGCCTTAAGCGCGGCTTCCGCATGCGCCCGATACGATTCCATCATGCCTGTTCTTCTCCCTTCAGCGCGTTCAGCCGCTGCTCATACCGATCGAGCGAAAGCGCACAGTCGCGATACAGCGCTTCGCCCTGCTCGTACAGCGAAATCATTTCTTCGAGCGAAACGTTGCCCGTTTCGAGCTGTTTGACGATCGCTTCGAGCGCCGCCTGTTTTTCTTCAAAGGAGCGTTCCTGTTCCATCCGTATCCTCCTTCCCGGTTACGACCGCGGTCACCGCGCTGCTGTGCAGCCGAACCGTGATCGGATCTCCTGCGGAAACGGCCGCCGCATCGGTTACGATGCGCCGTTCCGCGTCAAAAATCAATGCAAACCCGCGAGCCAGCGTTTTTTGCGGGCTGTATGCCAAAAGGTGTTCGCCGAGCAGCTGCGTTTGCTGCCTCGTGCGCTCCAGTCTTCGGTCCGTTTCCGTCGAAAGCGCCTGCAAAAGGCCGTCGTTTCGCTGCCGCGCATCGGCAAGCTTTCGTTCCGCCCGCAAAGCAACGGCGTCCGACCAAAGCAGCTCGAGACGGTTCCGCTTGGCGGCGACGCCGGTTTGCAGCGCGTTTCGCAGCCGTATCGCAGTATCCGCCAGGCCGCTTTGCAGTTTCTCGTATTCCGGAACCGCCAGTTCCGCTGCCGCGGACGGCGTCGGCGCGCGCAGGTCGGCGACAAAATCACTGATCGAAAAATCCGTTTCATGTCCGACTGCGGAGATCACCGGGATCGTACAATCGTGGATCGCTTCCGCAACGGGCGGTTCGTTAAACGCCCAAAGGTCCTCCATACTGCCGCCGCCGCGCCCGACGATCAGAACGTCGCAAACGCGCTCCGCATCCGCGCGGCGAATCGCATTCGCAATCTCGGCCGCAGCGCCGCCGCCCTGTACCGCCGCCGGATACAGCCGGATCGGCATCTTCGGAAACCGCCGCCCGATGATGTTCCGGATATCCTGCAGCGCGGCGCCGGACGCACTGGTCACAACGCCGACACAGGTCGGAAGCTTCGGAATCGGTTTTTTCTGCGCTTCGTCAAACCATCCGAGCGCAGCAAGCGAATCACGATACTTGCAAAACGCCGCAAACAGATCGCCTTCGCCCTGCTTCTGCAGCGCGGTCGCATACAGCTGGAACCGTCCGTCGCGCGTATACAGCGCCGCAGACCCGACGAGCCGCACGCGCATCCCGTCGCGCGGCAGGAACCGGAGCGACTGCACGTTCTGCCGCCACATGACGCAGGAAACCGACGCAAGCTCATCCTTTAACGTAAAGTACAAATGTCCGTTCGGATGCCTCTTGCACCCGGAAAGCTCGCCGTCCACCGTCAGTTTGCTCAGGTTCGGATCGTGCCCGAGCATCAGATCGACATATTCATTCAATTCATGGACCGAAAAAACAGGACTCAGCGATTCCATGTCTCCCTCCGATCCAGTCCGATATACGCAACGCCGACCGCGTTATCCGCCGAAAGCGACGGTTCGCCGAACACAAGCGGCGCATCCGTCCGCTTTTCAAGCAGTTCCCGCAGCAGCATACTCGACGCGACGCCGCCGCAGATCAGAACGGGCCGCCTGCCGTACGCCGCTTCGGCATTGCGCAGCATTTTCGCAACCGTCCGCGCCAGGCAATCATAGACGGCGTAGGCCAATTCTTCCCGCGATACGGTCGGCAGAAGGCGCACGGCCGCCGACTCCGCGCCCGAAAACGAGCAATTCGTGCCGTGCACCGACGCTGCGAGCTTGAGATCCTTTTGCGTCGCCTCCCGCGCAAGCTGTTCGAGATGCTTTCCGGCCGGGAACGGCAGACCGAGCGCAACGCCGACGCGGTCCACAAACTGCCCGGCATGCAGATCGGTCGACGTGCCGATCCGCTCGATCCGGTACGGCGCGCTGCGATCCGTTTGTGCAAGCAGAAGATCGGTCGTGCCGCCGCTGAGATGCAGGCCGTAAATCGGCGTCCCCAGCAGCGATTCCCGTCCGTACAGCGCCGCGCGGAGATGTCCGCTCTGGTGATTTGTCAGAATCAGCGGTACGCCGAGCGACGCGGCAACGGCGCGCGCCACGGTCAGCCCCGCCAAAAAGACCGGCATATAACTGTCTTCCGTGCCGATCGGTTTTTCACTGACGGCAACGGCTCCGATCCGTTCGCGCTCCACCGCCGCAAACAGGTGTTCCATCAGCGGCGCAAGCTGTTTCGTATGCTGAAACAGGCCCTCCGACTGCCGCAAACCGCGGCCGCCAAAAGGAACGGAAAGCATCGTCCTTTCCGAAAAGACGATGCCGTGTTCCGCCACGCACGCGACCGAAGTCGTATAGCAGCTCGTATCAATGCCGAGACAGCAATCGCGCGTCATATTAAGCCTTTGCAATTGCGCCGAGCACGCCGTTGATAAACTTTGCGGACTTTTCGCCGCCGAACCGCTTGCCGAGCTCGACCGCTTCGTTGATCGATGCCCCTGCCGGAATTTCCTCCCGATACAGCAGTTCATAGGTCGCAAGCCGTAAAATCGAAAGGTCTACCTTCGCGATCCGGTCAAATGCCCATCCGGTCGCATGCGCGCCGATCTGCTGATCGATCGCGTCCATATGCTCGACCGTTCCGGTATACAGCGCATCGGAAAACGCCTGGCCTTCCTCGTCCAGCGCGCCCAAAGCGTCGGACTGCTCCAACGCTTCCGGCACCGTATCCGACCCGCCGACCGTATTCGCATACAGCAGCTTCATTGCAATTTCTCTTGCCAAAGTTCGATCCATGTTTTTGCCCCAAACAACAGTTTCGTTCTTAATTGCGCTTGCCGAACAGTCTCTCGAAGAACGACCGGACTTCCGCCGTGCCGCCCTTATCCAAAAGGTGTCCGAACAGCACCGCCGCCGCAAGCAGCGGGAGAACCAAGAAGGCCCACCACCTGAGACAGGCGATCACGATCACGGAAACGACCGTCGCCACGACCAGCAGAATCGCCCATTTGTTCTTTTGCAGCATTTCTTTGAATTCCTGCATACTGTCCTCCGCTTACTGCACGCGCGTCTTTTTGGCGTTCTCTTCGGCAGCTTCCGCCACAACGACGATCGAAACGTTCTTCACCGCAATGCCGGTCGTCGTTTCCAGATAGGAACGAACGTCGTTCTGCAGCTGCTCCGCCACCATCGGCAGCATCATGCCGGACTTGACGACGATCCGGATTTCGAGATCGACGCCGCCGTCCGCGCTGAGCACGGTCGTTCGGCTCTCGTTCAGAACGCCTTTCATCGCGAGATACCGCGTCACAATCGTTTTCAAGGCGGAAACGGTCAGATACGTGCTGCCGCCCTCGCCCTTGCTGATCGCGATCCGCGTCGGTTCCTTTTTCCGGAACAGCACGACCAAAAACCCGACGCCGAGCGCCGAAAGAACGACCGCGATAAAGCAGACCAGCAGAATGATGCCCGGGCGCGTCAGCGACTCGTAAATGCTCTGCACATCCGCCGCGTGGAACGGAAGCCAGATGATGCCGATCACGGCGGCGATGCCGAGCAGCGCCATCAGTACGGCGAGTACGATCGCCAGAATTTTCTCCAACAGATTCATAAGCCCTCCTGCCATTCGCCTGTCGATGCAGATCGGAAAAACGAATTCGTCTTCCGCAGCTTATTTGACGCGGTTCGGCTGCTCCGCCGGCTTCGGCTGCTTCGGCGGCTCCTCCGCCTTCTTTTCCTGCTCGAACACAACGGAGTTGACCGCAATGTTCACTTCCACAACGTTCAGACCCGTCATCGTCTCGATCGCATTCTTGACGGCGTTCTGCACGTTCATGCAGACTTCCTTGATCCGGTAGCCGTACTTCACGATCAGCGTCATATCCACGGCGCATTCGACCGTGCCGACTTCGACCTTGATGCCCTTGGTGTAGTTCTTCTTGCCGAGCTTTTCGCCGATCCCTTCAAAGGTGGTTCCGCTCATGCCGTATACGCCTTCTACTTCAGAAGCGGCAAGAGAAGCGATCGTTGCGACGACGTCTTCCGCAAAGACGACTTTGCCGCCGTTTTCATTTGCTTCATTGACCGGTTTATATTCCATCGCTGTATCCTCCTTGCATCACTATATTCGATGTACCGTTAGTATACCATTCTTTCCCGAAAAACGCAACCCACCCCGCCGGATTTGCAAGAAATTCAAAAACGCGCAAAAAACGTTCCGGATGATGTGCTCCTATCGGCGTCATACGTCAATCTATGTATTTTTGTTATTACTATAATTGTATCGTATGGATTCAGTCGAACGATAACGTTACGAAAACGTTGTAACTCGCAACGATATCGTTGTAACTTGCAACGATATCGTAACGAAAACGTTGCAAGACAAAGACTAAGACTTAGACTAAGACTAAGACCAAGACTAAGACCGGGACCGGCGGCGCAATACGCTTTGCGGCCGCGCAGCAAAAGGCCGCGCGCTATCGCCGAAGACAAGGATTACCACTTGTTGCGCACCTTCTCCGCAAAGCCGAGCATTCCGTTCAAGACGAGCGCCGTTCCGTCGTCGAGCACGGCCTTGCCGGAGAAGCGTCCGAACACCTGATGCTGATCGGAACAGATCACCAGCACGTCCGTTTTGCTCGCACGGTCCAGGATCGGCGTAAACGTCAGATCGAGCCGCCCTTCGTTGTCGGTAAACCGCCACGGCGACAGGAAATCGTCCTTCCCGTCTTTTTGCGGAATCTCGAAGACGACGCGATCGAGCTTCTGGGCGACGCCGTCATAAAAGAGCATGTTCTCGCTCGCGGCTGACGTATCGCCGAAGCCGTAACCGAGATTGAAGCCGAACGTATGTCCGTCCAGTTCGCCCTGCAGCGCGCTCCAGTACCAGGTGTTTTCGTACGTCCAGACGCCCCTGCCCCAATCGAGCAGGCCGAAGCTTTCCTTCGGATCGAAAATGTACTTTTCTCCGCGATACTCTACGGTACCTGTGGCGCGCATAGCGATGATTTTCTGGTTGTAGTAGAACGCGGTCGGTTTTTGCGGGAACGGCGTTGCAATCACCATCGAGTCGCGCGGTTCGTCCGTCAGGCGAATATCGCAGGCGAACGGCTTACCGTCATCGAAGTTCTCAATCCGCATCACGAGGCGGCGTGCATCGCCCTCATGCGTGAACGAGCCGTACGCGCCCTTTTGCGCGATCCGCACGTCCCCCGCCGCGCTGGAAGCCGGGAAATTGCTCTTGCCCATCGGCAGCCAGAACATCGGGCTGACCGTGCGCTCGCCGGGCTTTTCGAAATCGAGGAACGACGCGGAGATCATGCCCATATAGCTGTTGTCGTCCAGCGTCAGCGCAATCCCGAACCGATCGTTGTAGATGAGATAGTAATCCCATTCCTTAATGCGGGTCTTCCCCGCCCTGATCGCCGCACGGTTATACGTCTTGACGAGCGAAGTCGCATAGCCCGCCTCGCAAAGCTGTCCGTTCGCATCGAGCAGCGGCCCGTTGGATAAAAGATGCTGATTCATTGCTCTCCTCCCCGGATCATTTCGATTCGCAAAAGCTGCGTAAATCCGTCCTGTTTTCATTATATTTCTTCGGCTTCCGTGTGTCAAGAGACGGCAAAGCGCTGCCAAACAGGACGAAAGATTCCGGTAAAAAAGAAGTTGCGTTTAGGCGGAACCTATGGTAAAATTGTTAAGGAATCTCATGCGCCTCGGCTTTGGAACCGACGTGCGTGGGCACGGATTCGACGGATTCCAAAAGACAAATCTATTTACGGAAAAAGGAGGACAACACATGCAATACACAAAAGAAGTCGAAGAAATGGTTTGTATTGCAAAGGGGCCGAACCACGGTCCTGCGCCTATCCCGGAGGAAGGGAAATGGGTTCAAGCGAAGGAAATCAAGGACATTTCCGGTTATACGCACGGCATCGGCTGGTGCGCGCCGCAGCAGGGCGCCTGCAAGCTGAGTCTGAACGTTAAGAACGGCGTCATTGAGGAAGCGCTCGTCGAAACGATCGGCTGCTCCGGCATGACGCACTCCGCCGCTATGGCGAGCGAGATTCTGCCCGGCAAGACCATTCTGGAAGCCATGAACACCGACCTCGTCTGCGACGCGATCAACACCGCCATGCGCGAGCTGTTCCTGCAGATCATCTACGGCCGCACCCAGTCCGCGTTCTCCGATGACGGTCTCCGCATCGGCGCAGGTCTCGAAGACCTCGGCAAGGGCCTCCGTTCCATGGTCGGCACGATGTACGGCACGAAAGCCAAGGGTACCCGTTATTTGGAAATGACCGAAGGCTATGTCGTCAAGATGGCGCTGGACAAGGACGATCAGGTTTGCGGATATCAGTTCCTGAGCCTCGGCAAGATGATGGACGCCATCAAGAAGGGGATGTCCCCCAACGAGGCGTACGAGAAGAACCTCGGTACCTACGGCCGCTTCAAGGCGGAAGACGGCGCCGTGAAATGGATCGACCCGCGGAAAGAATAAAAGGAGGAGCAGCACATGGCTTTATTTGAGAATTACGAAGGCCGCATGCCTCAGCTCCAGCCCGTCCTGGACAAGTACGGCTTCAAGAGCTTTGAGGATGTTAAGGCATATACGAACGGCAAGGGCGTTGACGCTTACTCGATCGTGGAAAGCACGCAGCCGATCTGCTTTGAGAACGTGAAATGGGCCTATGAGCTCGGCGCGGCAATCGCCATGAAGGAAAACGCCAAGTCGGCCGCGGAAGCCGCCAAATGGATCGGCGTCGGCCTGCAGGCGTTCTGCATCCCCGGTTCCGTCGCGGACCAGCGTCAGGTCGGTATCGGCCACGGCAACCTCGGCGCAATGCTGCTCGATGAGGAAACCGAATGCTTCGCGTTCCTCGCCGGCCACGAATCCTTCGCCGCTGCGGAGGGCGCGATCAAGATTGCTCTGAACGCGAACAAAGTCCGCAAAAAGCCGCTCCGCGTCATCCTGAACGGTCTCGGAAAGGACGCCGCCATGATTATCAGCCGCATCAACGGCTTCACCTATGTGCAGACCAAGTATGATTACCTGTCCGCCGACGTGAAGGAAGACCATGCGCTGACGATCGTCAGCAAGACCCCGTATTCGAACGGCGAGCGCGCCAAGGTCAACTGCTACGGTGCAGACGACGTCCGCGAAGGCGTTGCCATCATGTGGCATGAAGGCGCCGACGTTTCGATTACCGGCAACTCGACCAACCCCACCCGTTTCCAGCACCCCGTTGCGGGCACGTACAAGAAGGAACGCTGGGAAGCCGGCAAGAAGTACTTCTCCGTTGCTTCCGGCGGCGGCACCGGCCGTACGCTGCATCCCGACAACATGGCTGCAGGCCCCGCTTCCTACGGCATGACCGATACGATGGGCCGTATGCATTCCGACGCGCAGTTTGCCGGTTCCTCTTCCGTCCCGGCGCACGTTGAGATGATGGGCTTCCTCGGCGCAGGCAACAACCCGATGGTCGGCATGACCGTCGCCGTCGCCGTTGCGGTGCAGCAGGCAATGAACAAATAAGCTTCGGCTTTCATAGGCAGGGCGTTTCGGATTCCGGAACGCCCTGTTTTTTTGTTTCCCTCCGGAAAAGATTCTGCTTTTTTCCGGAAAAGGCTTCGCAAAGCGCGGCGTTCATGCTATACTGGAACGAAAGAAGGAGGCGCTTATGAATCTGGATGTGGTTCTGCTCGTTGCGGCGTTCGTTTATTTTCCGATCGTGGTTCTGACTCTGTTTGCGTACGCCAAGCGAATCAAAGTGATGCGGTTCATTTGCAAACCGCTGCTGATGCCGGCGCTTGCCGTGCTCTACGCTCTGGCCGCGAACAAACCGAATCTTTGGATCTTCCTCGCGCTCGGATTCGGCTGGATCGGAGACGTATTCCTGCTCGGTCGGCACCACTGGAACCAGCTCGGCGGGATCGCATCGTTTGCGCTCGGCCACATCGCCTATATCACGGGCATGATGCTGACGAAGCCCGGTCTGCGCCTCGTCGGCCTGATCTCCGTCGCGTGGGTTGCGATCTGCCTTTTGGTTGCGCGGCGCTTTCTGCTCCCGCGTATGCCGAAGCGGCTGCGCCTGCCCGGGACGATCTATTGCGCGCTGCTGTCCTGCACCTGCGCTTCCGCGCTGTATCTCGCCATCGTCACCGGAGAGGCCGCATACGTGCTCTGCGCGTGCGGCGGTCTGCTGTTTATCATTTCCGACGGACTGCTGGCCTACGATATGTTCGGCAAAAAAACGACGCTCGGCAACACGTTCGTCATGGTGACCTACATTCTCGCGCAGACTGCGCTGGTGACCGGCTTTGTGATACATGGAGGAATTTGAAATGGAACCGACCACAATTCTTTTGATCCTTGCGATCCTGATCCTGCTCGCGTTGATCGCGGTCATTGTGCTCGTCGCGATCCCGCGCCGTCCGAAAGGGCTTGAAACGATGGAACGCGAACTGCGGCGCGATCTGGAAACGTTCGGCGACCGCATCACCGACAACCAGCACGACGCCAAC
Organism: Clostridia bacterium; assembly: GCA_017448545.1. Lineage (GTDB taxonomy): Bacteria > Bacillota > Clostridia > Christensenellales > CAG-138 > UBA3792. The sequence goes on along the minus strand of JAFSLH010000005.1, from coordinate 11,548 downwards.
ATGCTGCAGGAACAGCGCTTTGCCGGGTTCGAGCGTGCCAACGAAGGGCGGCTGAACACGGTGCAGACCGCCGTGCAGGAAATGAGCCGCACTGTCGCCGCGTCGCAGCAAAGCGCCGCACAAGCGCAGGAAAAGCGATTTGCCTCGTTTGAGCAGACGAACGAACAGCGATTCGCGTCCTTTGAGCAGGCGAACGAACAGAAGCTCGAACAGATCCGCCAAACCGTGGAACGTCGCCTTTCCGCCATACAGCAGGAGAACGGCGAACGGCTCGACAAGATGCAGCAGATCGTTGACGAAAAGCTGCAAAAGACGCTCGAAACGCGCATCGGCGAGTCCTTCAAGCTCGTCTCGAACCAGCTGGAACAGGTGTATAAGGGACTCGGTGAAATGCAGTCCGTCGCGGCGGGCGTCACCGATCTGAAAAAGGTGCTGTCGAATGTAAAGACGCGCGGCATCTTGGGCGAAGTACAGCTCGGCGCCATCCTCTCCGAGATCCTCTCCCCCGAGCAGTTTGACACGAACGTTGCGACGAAAGCCGGTTCGCGCGACGTCGTCGAATACGCGATCAAGATGCCCGGCGAGGGCGACGGCGTCGTGTATCTGCCGATCGACGCGAAGTTCCCCGGCGAAACGTACGCAAAGCTGCTCGACGCATACGACAGCGGTTCGGCGCAGGAACTGGACGCGGCGGTCGCCGCACTGAAGCTGCGGCTGAAAGGCGAAGCAAAGGACATCCGGCAAAAATACATCGACCCGCCGAACACGACCGATTTTGCCATTCTGTTTTTGCCGTTTGAAGGCCTCTATGCCGAGGCAGTCAACCGCGGCATGGTGGAAGAACTGCAGCGGCTGTATCGCGTAAACATCGCCGGGCCGAGCACGATGGCGGCGCTCCTGAACAGTCTGCAGATGGGCTTCCGCACGCTTGCGATTCAAAAGCGGAGCAGCGAAGTCTGGCAGGTGCTCGGCGCGGTCAAGACCGAGTTTGAGAAGTTCGGTGAAACGCTTGAAAAATCGCAGCAGCGACTGCAGCAGGTCAATTCCGACCTCGACAGCCTGATCGGCACACGTTCCCGGGCCATCGCGCGAAAGCTGCGCGCGGTCGAAAAGCTCGATCCGGAGGAGTCGGAGCGGCTGCTGCAGGACGGCAAAGACGCGTAAGGAAAAAGGATCGCTGCAGCGTCATTGCGGCGATCCTTCCTTTTTGGAATTCTTTAATCCTTCATCGCGTCCTGCATCAGAATCCGATCCGTTTCGGGCAGCACTTTTTTCAGCGAGACGATGCGGCCGTTCTTCAAAAAGCAGTGCCGGGAAACCGCCGTCGTGCAGACCTCGCCGGTGGAACGGTTCGTCATCGTATATCGCAGCTCATAACGCACGCCGGTATAGTTTGCCGGCGTAACCGTGATCGAAACGACGTCGCCGAACCGCACCGGCCGCTTGTATTCGAGCGAGATGCCGATCACCGGCGACAGAACGCCGTCCTCCTCCATGCTGCGATAGGAAAGGCCGACGCTGTCCAAAAAGGCAACGCGCGCCTCCTCCATCCACTTCACATAATTCGAATGATGGATCACGCCCATCTGATCCGTTTCGTGATACTGGGCCGTTCTTTCGTAAGCAAACATCTCAGTTCTTCCGTTCAAAAAGCGTTTCCGTGCTAAAATCGTTCCAAAGCCGCAGGGTTGTCTCCTCAATATGGAAGGCGGTTTGGCGTACCGTGCCGTCAAACTGCATTTCGATTGTGCAGCCGAATGTCGTATAGCCAAACGGCGTTTCGGATTCTCCGTCCGCATATGCGCCCGTTCCGTCGCCAAGGAACGTATAGGTCGATTCGCCGTTCGTCCACGACCCGATCAGCGCAGCAGCCGCATCGTCGGACTCTGCCGTCAGATTGGCGGCGTACACATACCAGCAATCGTAATGGCTCGGCAGCATGTCCCAAAACGGGAGGTCCGTCGTGTCGGCCGCACGAACGTCTTCCCAATCCATGCCCCACGGGCGCAGATAATACGAATACGCAAAGGAATGTCCCGCTTCGTCGGTCTGCGTCGCGGATATCTCGATCATGCGATCGAACTGCGCCATGCTGCCGATCTGCGGATCCACCGTCCAGTCCCCCGCGGAAATGGCGCTGCCGTAATTCCAGCCGCTGACGGAAACCATCCTGCCCGCTTCCGATGCGCCCTGTTCAAACCGAACCAGTACGTCCGCGGTCGACGGCCCGTCCGGCGCGTAATAGTTTCGAAGCACGAATCGACCCGTTTCGCCCTCGACGGTAAGCTCCCCGACCATATCCATGGCGAGGTTCACCGTGTCCGCATAGGCCCCTTCCCCGTCCGTCAGCACCAGATAACCGTACCATTTCCCCGCCCAATAGGACGGATCAAAGACCTGCGGAACCGCCGTTGGTTCCGGCGTCGGCACAGGCGTCGGCGCAAGGTTCGCCAAAACGGTCTCGACTGCATTCCTATCATCGCTGCCGGAGAACACGATCGTAACGCCGGTATTGACGAAGTTCCTTAATACAAGCACACCGTTCTGAATCGTTCCGTCGATCGTCTCGTCGTTTCCGTCCGTACCGTGAAATGCCGATCCGCTGACCGACCACGAAAACGGAACGACCTCCGCGCCGCTATGCATCATACCTTGACCGTCCGCTTGCAGCTCGATGAGCAGCTCGTCGTCATACAGCGTTTCGATCCCGATCCGTCTCCCGTCGAACACGGCGGCAACGGCGCGATAGGTTCCTTCGTTCGGATCGTGCGCCGTCTCTGTTTTGCAGGCGAAAAGGCCCCCTGTCAGCAGACACAGCGCAAGCAGCCATGCAACCACTCGTTTCATCGTACTGCTCCGCCTCAGAACAGGCCGGTGATTCTGCCGTTTTCGTCGACGTCGATCTTCTCCGCCGCCGGAATGCGCGGCAGGCCGGGCATCGTCATGATATCGCCGGTCAGCGCGACGAGGAACCCGGCGCCCGCGGAAACCTTGACGTTCTTAACCGTCACGCGGAACCCTTCCGGCGCGCCGAGCAGCGTCGGGTCGTCCGAAAAGCTGTATTGCGTTTTGGCGATGCAAACCGGGAGCCGTCCGAAGCCGAGCGCTTCGAGCCGCTCGATCTGTTTTTTCGCCGCGGGCAGAACCGTAATGCCGTCGCCGCCGTAAACGCGGCGCACCACGGCGTCAATCTTTTCTTCGATCGAACCGTCCAGTTCGTAAGAATACGCAAAGCTGCCCTGCTCCTCTTCACAGAGCCGGACGACCTCGCGGGCAAGCGCTTCGCCGCCCTTTCCGCCCTCCGCCCAGACCGTGGACAGAACGACGTTCACGCCGAGCGCGCGGCATTTTTCAATGATGAATTCGATCTCCGCGTCCGTATCCGTCGGAAACCGGTTGACCGCAACGACGCACGGGAGGCCGTAAACGTTGCGGATATTGGAAACATGCCGCAAAAGATTCGGCACGCCGCGCTCCAGTGCGGCAAGATCTTCCGTGGCCAGTTGCTTCTTGTCGAGCCCGCCGTGCAGCTTCAGCGCGCGCACGGTCGCCACGATCACGACCGCGTCCGGGACAAGGCCTGCCATACGGCACTTGATATCGAGGAACTTTTCCGCGCCGAGATCCGCGCCGAAGCCGGCTTCCGTCACCGTGTATTCGCCGAGCCGCAGCGCGAGCTTCGTCGCCATAACCGAATTGCAGCCGTGCGCGATGTTCGCAAACGGGCCGCCGTGGACAAACGCGGGCGTGCCCTCAAGCGTCTGCACGAGATTCGGTTTCAGTGCGTCCTTCAACAGCGCAGCCATCGCGCCGACCGCTTTCAGGTCCGCCGCAGTCACCGGCCGATCGTCGTAGGTATAGCCGACAATGATGCGGCCGAGTCGCTCCTTCAGATCGGTGATCGAACCGGCCAGGCAGAACACGGCCATGATTTCGCTTGCGACCGTGATATCGAACCCGTCCTCGCGCGGAACGCCGTTCGCCTTTCCGCCGAGCCCGTCCACAACGAAGCGCAGCTGCCGATCATTCATATCCACGCAGCGCTTCCAAGTGATCTTGCGCGGGTCGACGCCGAGCGCGTTGCCCTGCTGAATATGGTTGTCGAGCATTGCGGCAAGCAGGTTGTTCGCCGCGCCGATCGCATGAAAATCACCGGTGAAATGCAGGTTGATGTCCTCCATCGGTACGACCTGCGCGTAGCCGCCGCCTGCAGCGCCGCCCTTGACCCCGAATACCGGGCCGAGCGACGGTTCCCGCAGCGCGACCGTCACGCGCTTTCCGATCCGGGACAACCCGTCGGCCAGCCCGATCGTCGTAGTCGTTTTCCCTTCGCCCGCCGCCGTCGGTGTGATTGCGGTCACCAGTACCAGCTTGCCGTTCCGTTCCGGCAGCGTTTTCAGGATCGCGGGGTCGATCTTCGCCTTGTAGCGGCCGTACGGCTCGAGGTATGCTTTGTCGACGCCGATGCTCGCCGCAATGTTCTCGATCGGCTGCAAGGCCGTGCTTTGTGCGATCTCAATATCGGATAAATATGCCATAATGCCTCCGTATGGAAGGATTCGCGGCCAAAAATACCGCACTTTCATCATACCGCCTTCCGCAGGATTTGTAAAGGGTTTTCACGCCGAAAGCCCAAGAAGCAGCGCCATAAGACCGGCCAGCAATCCAAGCAGAGTACCCGTCACAACGACTCCGCTCCACCGGCGATTTTTGGCAGAGTGAATCATGTATGCGACGCCGTACGCTGTCGCAAGCAGCTGCAATCCGAAAAAGCCGATCATGCCGCGCCTCCCGCCTGCAGAACCGTGACCGAGACGTCGAACTGTGCCGAAAGACTCGGATACCGCTCCTTCCAGTCCTCGGTCGCGCGGAACGGGTTTCGCATCGCGTCGGTTCGTCCGAACCCGATCGCGTCGGCATTCCACGCCTTTAGCGTCTCAAAGAGATTTCCGAGCATCCGACAAAGCTCCGTTTCGAGCCATGCACCGAGCGCCGCATCCGCTTCCAATTCGGAAAGCGGGTACAGCGGAACCGCTTCGAGTTGAATCCGAACCGACGCTGCGTCCCCGTCAAGCGTCACTTTTGGGGAACGTTTTGCACGAAGATGTACGGAAATCGTTCCGTGCTCGGGATGGTACAGCGTCAGATCGCCCTCCGAAAACACGCCGCGCGCCATGGCGCAAAGCCGGGTATGCAGACCGGACAGCGTCCCTGCCATCCGCGAACCATCAAACACCGCGCAGCCGATCACGGACACGCCGTTTCCGGCCTGCTGCACGAGAGCGCCCGCCTGTTTCGGATACGGTTCCGCGCCGACGCCGTCCGGTTGCGGCTCCGGCTTATCCTTACCGATCAACGGCAGCACAAGATCGAGCGGCGCAGAGCCGAGCGCCTCCCAAACCGCGCGGCAGCGCGCGTCGATCACGGTTCCGGATCGCGTGGAAAGTGTTTCGATGTTTTTCATCGTCTTGGAGAACGACGGATCGGCGTCGGACTGCATCGCTTCGAACAGTTCCTGCATCCGCCCGCGCGTCGCCATGACGCGCACGTTGGAATGAATATCGAGCGCGCCGAGCGAAAAGTCCATTAGCCGGTCGATCTCCCCGTCCTCCAGAAGCGACTCGGCGATCAGCAGCAGCGACGTACGCGAAAACCGAAGCCGCAGCGGCAGTCCGGCGTTCAGCGTTTCAACGGCTTCGTAGAGCGTCCGCGCTTCCGCCGCACAGACCGACGTGGAGAGCGTCGCGCCGTCCTCCTCCCCGGCTTTCGGCATCGCAATCAGCAATACGATACGGTAGGCGAACGTATCGCCCCGCTCGAAGCCGATGCACAGCACGAACGCGTACTCCGACACGTCGCCCTTCGAAAGGCAGCCCGACGAAGCAAGCAGCAGCAGACAAAGCAGCATAGCGATCACGCGGCGCATCTGCGTTTCCTCCCCGGCATCGGCGCAGCAAGCGGCAGAACGGCAAACGCGCACCCGATCCGATGCACCCAGAACAGCGCCGGAATCCCGAGATCGTCCGCGCGGCGCAGCAGCAAGACCGCCGTTCCGGTTACAGCGGACAGCAGAACGGCGATCGGCCGCACGTCCCGCACGCCGGCCGTTTCCGAAAGCAAAAGAGACGCGGCATAGACCGCGCAGGCGGAAGCGAACAGCGCCGCCATCGTCCAAACGAACAGCACAACCCGATCGAGCCGCACGGAAGCGTTGTCCGTGTCGATTTCAACCATCAACCGATACAGCGGCGCGGACAGTTCCCGCAGTTCCGTATACCGATAGGACAAGCCGAGGCAAATCTCCGCAAGAATCGTCAGCGCCCCGCCGAGCAGAAGTCCCATCGTCCCGGCGCGCCGGACGTGCTCCCACCCCTGCGCCCCGCGCGCAGTTGTAAGAAGGATCAGAACCACCGGCACAAATCGCAGCAGCGAAACAAGGCTCTGCCGCAACAGCTTTTCCCCGCTTGTGAACAGCGGAAACAGGCGATAAAGCCGATAGAGCGGAATATCCGAACCGAGTCCGATCAGTGTGACAAACAGCGTGATCGGCAGCAGAATACGCCCGGTGCGGCAAAGCGTTTCCATACCGAGCGCCGAAAGCAGCACAAGGCACGGCACGCAATACAGCAGGATCCGCATCGGGTTCGCGTCGATATAGATAAAGCCGGTCAGCGCGCGCAAAAACCGCAGTCCCGGCAGCGCAGCCGCAAGCAGCAGCGCAAGCGTCAACGCAGCGGCTGTCAGGATTCCCCAAAAACGCGGCATCCGACGAAGCAGCGCGCCGAGGCTGTCCGCCCCTGCCCGCCGTAATCCTGCGATACAGCCGTAGAGCAACAGCACGGACAGCAGCAGCGCCGTGAGCGTCGCAAAGTGCAGCTGATTTCCCGTATCGTAAAGGCCGCTCTCATCGGTGGAGAAACAACCGAACAGCAGCGTACAGATCGTGGAAAGTGAGAACAGCTCCCGCGGGCCGAACCGCCCAAGCCGATCGTTCATAACCGTCCCTCCGCGTTCATGATATCCTCCGGCGCAAACCGTTTCCCGAGTTTGCCGCGCACCAGAAACGGACGAACGGCGTTTGCGACCGGGGCAAGCGGCGAAAGCATCGGTACCCCGAACGACTTGACCGAGCAGAGCACTGCAATCGTGACAAGCGTCATACTCCCGATGCCGAGAAACCCGCCGAGCGCAGCGACGACGCACAGCGCGACGCGATAATAGGCGATGCAAAGCTGCGTGCTGTAATCGGGGATCGTAAAGTTGCCGAGCCCCGCAAGCGCTACGACGATCAGCGCAACCGTCGAAACGAGGTGTGCGGCGACTGCCGCCTGCCCGAGCAGCAAACCGCCGATGATCCCGATCGCATGCCCGACCACGCCGGGCACGCGGATGCCCGCCTCCCTTACCAACTGAAAGACAAGCAGCAGAAAGATCATTTCGACCGGCAGCGGCAAAAACACCATGACGTGACTCGACAGAACAACGGACAGAACTTCGCCCGAGAGCTGCCCGGCGTGGTGCTCCGCAAGCGCAAGGAAGTACGCCGGCAGGAATACCGAAACGATTGCGCCCGCCGCGCGCACAAACCGAAGCAGCGTTCCGACCGGTCGCCGCGCCGCCGCATCCTCCGCGCTCGAAAAGAGCAGTCCGAGCGTTGCCGGAAACACGCAGGCCATCGGGCTCCCTTCCAGCAGTACTGCGACCTTTCCGTCCGTCAGTGCAGCGGCCACGCGATCCGGACGCTCGGTTTTTAGTGTTTGCGGCAGCGGCAGCCACGGGTGATCCTCAATTCGCTGTTCGAGCGCGCCGATCGACAGCACCGCGCCCGCCTCGATCCGCTCCAGCCGCCGCTGTGCTTCAGCCAACAGCCGTGGATTCACGATTCCGTCCAGATAGCACAGCGCGAGCTTCGTTCCGTTTCGGCCGCCGGAAGGTTCGAACGACGCGATCATGTCCGGCCGCCGCAGGATTCTGCGCAGCAGCGTGACGTTCGTCCGCAGGTTCTCGGTAAACGCTTCGTGCGGGCCGAGCACAACCGTTTCGGTTTTCGGTTCTCCGACCGAGCGCGACGGATAGCCGCGCGTATCGGCAAGCAGGCAGCAGCGCTGCCCGGCGAAAAACAGCGCCGTCCGCCCCTCGGTGATCGCTTCAACCGCTTCGGGGAACGATTCGGACGGCGTGATCTCATCGACCGGAAATACGTTATGCAGCAGTGCGCGCGGCGTTCGTTCCGAAAGCGTTTCCGGATCGGTTTTCATCGCGGGCCGGATCAGAAAGTCGTCGATCCGCACACCGTCCGCCATACCGTTCAAAAACGCGGCAAGCGCATCGATCCGATTCCCGACGCGAAACCGACGCAGGATCAGGTCCGGGTTTCGGTCTGCGCAAAACGTCGTCATCAGCTGCGCCGTCACCTGTTCCAGACGCGACGGAATCTCCTCCGCTTCACCTGCCTTCCTGTTCGGTTTCGGGTTCGCGTCGTGCGTGCTTGGTTCGGTTTCGAGCAATTCAAACGCGGAATACGGTTCGTCAAAATGAAAAGAAAAACGTTTCATGCGATCAGTATTCCCGTGCGGCGCTTCCGTCATACTGCACTGCATCACTGCTGAAAAAACATGTAAAAAACAGTGGAAAATCCGCGAGAAGGGTGTTATACTATATATGAGTTTAACATCGAGGAGGATGTCATTTATGCAAGGCAATGAACGCCCCGTTCTGACGGACGTGGACAGCTACTTGTTCCACCAAGGCACCGATTACGATGCGTACCGGAAATTCGGCGCGCACCCCGGTGAAGCGGACGGCGTAGCCGGTACCTGGTTCAATGTTTGGGCGCCGAACGCACGCATGGTCCACGTCGTTACCGCACGCACCGGATGGGACAACTTTATCCCGATGCATCGGGCCGAGTTCGATCCGGCCACCTGGGAATGCTTTGCGGCAACCGTCGGCGACGGCGACGCATATCGGTTCGTTGTGGACGGTGCGGACGGCACCCGCCGCTATAAGTCCGACCCGTTTGCGTTCCGATCCGAGCTGCGTCCGAACAACGCTTCGATCGTCAGCTCGCTCGATACCTATACCTGGCACGACGCAGAATTCCTGGCCGCGCAGGACAATACCAAAGTGCTCGACCGGCCGATGGCGATCTACGAAGTGCATCTCGGCTCCTGGAAAAAGGCTTTTAAAGGCGATTGGGATTACGACGGGTTCCTGAATTATCGCACGCTTGCGGACGAGCTTGCCGAATACGTGACCTGGATGGGTTTCACGCACGTCGAGCTGATCGGTATTTCCGAGCATCCGTTCGACGGCTCCTGGGGCTATCAGGTAACCGGTTTCTTCTCTCCGACCTCGCGTTACGGCACGCCGGACGATTTCCGCTATTTCGTCGACAAAATGCACCAGGCCGGGATCGGCGTCATTTTCGACTGGGTTCCGGCGCACTTCCCGAAAGATTCGTTCGGCCTCGAGAACTTCGACGGCACGCCGCTCTTTGAGTCCGGCGACCCGCTGCGCGCCGAGTATCCGCAATGGGGCACGAAAGCGTTTGACCACGGCAAGCCGGAGGTTCGCTCCTTCCTGATTTCGAGCGCGTTCTACTGGGTGCGCGAATTCCACATCGACGCGCTGCGTGTGGACGCCGTCGCCGCCATGCTGTACGCGAGCTTTGCCCGCGCGGAATGGCGCCCGAACAAGTTCGGCGGCAACATCAATCTCGAAAGCCGCGACTTCCTGTGCCAGGTGAACACGGAAATCTGCGGCCGGACGAACGCGTATCTGATCGCGGAAGACTCCTCGATTCTGCCCGGCATCACGAGCGACGTGCGCGAAGGCGGCGTCGGCTTCACGCTGAAGTGGAACATGGGTTGGATGAACGATTCGCTCCGGTATCTTGCCGTCGATCCGATCTTCCGCCGTTACCACCACGACACGCTGACACATACGACGGACTATGCGTTCCTCGAAAACTATGTGCTCGTTCTGAGCCACGATGAGGTCGTGCATCTCAAGCACTCGATGGTCGAAAAGGCGCCCGGCGGCAAGCCGGAGCGGCTCGGCGGCCTGAAGTCCTTCTATACCTATCAGTTCACGCATCCCGGCAAGAAGCTGCTGTTCATGGGGCAGGAGTTTGCACAGGAACGTGAATGGAGCGAAAACCGCTCGCTGGATTGGGAGCTTGCCGATGATTTCGGTCACCGGGACGTGCTGCAGTGCGTGCGCAACCTGCTCGCCGTCTATCGCAGCCACTCGGTGCTGTATACCGACTCGAAAAACGCGGTAACGTTTGAATGGGTCAACCGCGGCGACGCGGATCGCAACCTGATTGCTTTCATTCGCCGCAACCCCTGGAACTACAATAACGCCGTTCTCGTCATCTGCAACTTCTCGCCGAACGCCTATCAAGACTACACGGCCGGCGTTCCCGTTGCCGGTTGGTACAAACGCGTCTTCAGTACGTATGACAGCCTGCCCGGCAGCGGCGCGATCGACGTTCCGCCCCTCTCTGCGGCCGAAGGAGAGTGCGATGGGTATCCATATCGTTTAATATATAGCTTGCGTCCGTTTGAATCTCTGATCTTCGAGTTCCCGAACGCATAATTTCCCGGACGGAACAGAAAAACGGCTCCATATTGCGGTATGGGGCCGTTAAATTATCGTAAAACAGACCAATCGTTTGTAAAAGAGTATTCTTACGAACGCCGGCAACAGATCATGATTCCCTTTTCTTCCCTTCCTGCCGGTCAATTTTTACGCAAAACATATTATATTGTTATAGGTATATGAAAATAATCTCGCAAAACGGATTGACTTTTTCCTATATTCAGTATATGATTGAGCAAAGAGGCGGCCAATGAGCGATGGCCGTCCGACATAAATCGGGCACCTGTTTCATGTGGAGGAGATTTCTATGCAATTGACAATGACAACCGACTATGCGGTGCGCTGCCTGCTGTATCTGGCCAAGAGCGAAGGCATCTGTACGTCGCAAAAGGTGCGGGAATATGCACAAATCAGCAGCGACGAGCACACGCGCAAGATTCTGCGCCAGTTGAAATACGGCGGACTCGTTCGTTCCGACAAAGGCGCAAACGGCGGTTACGCGCTGACCCGTCCGATCAGCAAAATCACTTTCCTGGAAATCATTCGCTGCACCGAGGATTCCGTGAAGATCAATCGTTGTCTGGAAGACCCGAACGGCCCCGGCGCACGGAAGGACGAGCAGCTTGCTGTCTACAACTTTTACGGCAAATCGCAGCAGCTGTTCGAAGAATTCTTCAGCAAGGTTACGCTGCAGGACATCGTCAACGGAAGCCTGATCGACTGGGAATGGAAATAACCTTTTGAGCGCTAAGGTGCTGTTGCAAAAGGCGCCAGATCATTGCGGCGAATTAAAATAGAATAGTACTGTTTGGTGGAAATGGCGCGATTTGCGCCATTTCTCCTTTTTTTCGCCGCAATTAGCCGGTTTTCCGCCCTACAAAATTCCGTGCGCTCGCAGTGCGAGATGCAGCACGGGATTTTGATATCCGCTGTCAGATAGCCT